>NZ_SJFN01000035.1 GCF_004328075.1 Siculibacillus lacustris
GTAGCCGCCGCGGCCGCCCGCCGAACGGCCGCCACCGCCACCGCCGTAGCCGCCGCCGGCCGGGCCGCCACCGAAGTCGTCGCCGCCGCCGAAGTCGTCACCGCCGGCCGACCCGCCGCCGCCGCCACCGCCGCGGCCGCCGGGACCGTCGAGCATGGTCAGCGTCGAGTTGAAGCCCTGGAGCACCACTTCGGTCGAATAGCGCTTCTGGCCCGACTGGTCTTCCCACTCGCGGGTCTGGAGCTGACCCTCGAGATAGACCTTGGCGCCCTTCTTCAGATACTGTTCGGCGACCTTGGCGAGGCCTTCGGAAAAGATCACCACCCGGTGCCATTCGGTGCGCTCGCGCTTCTCGCCGGTGGCGCGGTCGCGCCAGTTCTCGGAGGTGGCGATGCGCAGGTTGACGATCGGCCGGCCGTCCTGGGTCCGGCGGATCTCCGGATCGGCCCCGAGATTGCCGACGAGAATGACCTTGTTCACACTTCCGGACATGACACCCTCCTCGGGTTCGGTTCCTGCGGCACCGCGACCGGTACGTCGCGCGCGTTCCTCGCGCCCTCGGATCGCCGACGGGCGCCGCACCGCAGACCGCCGCCCCCCCGTCTAGTCCCTCGCGCCCGCGGATGCGACCGCAGGGCTTGCCAGCGCCCGCGCGCGACCGACTTATCCACAAGCCTGTCCACAGACCGCCGGTCCCGGACGCGGCGATGCCGGAGCGGGCGGGCTTCGGTTAGACTGGCGGGGCGGCCGAGAGCCGCGACGAGCCCTTGCATTTGTTCCTGTTGTGTTCTATCGAAGTCGCAACGGTCGCGCAAGCGGGATTTCATCACGGGCCTTCGACGGTCGCCGGGGCCCCGGTGGCGGCGGACCCGAGCGGCACGCGGCGACGCGGGTCCGGCGCAGCGTTGGAGACGACATGGTCGAGAAGCGATCCCCCCTCGAGGTGCGCGGCGACGGCGAAGCGGCGGCGATCGCCACGCGGCAACTGTTCCAGCATGCGCAGAAGTGCATCTCGATCCGCGGTGCGCGCGAACACAATCTGAAGAACGTCGATCTCGACCTGCCGCGCGACAGCCTGGTGGTGATGACCGGCCTGTCGGGCTCTGGCAAGTCGTCGCTGGCCTTCGATACGATCTATGCCGAAGGCCAACGCCGCTACGTCGAGAGTCTCTCGGCCTATGCCCGGCAATTCCTCGAGATGATGCAGAAACCGGACGTCGACCAGATCGACGGACTGTCGCCGGCGATCTCGATCGAGCAGAAGACGACCTCGAAGAACCCCCGTTCGACGGTCGGCACGGTCACCGAGATCTACGACTACATGCGCCTGTTGTTCGCCCGCATCGGCGTGCCCTATTCGCCGGCGACCGGCCTGCCGATCGAGAGCCAGACGGTCAGCCAGATGGTCGACAAGGTGCTGGCGCTGCCGGAGGGCACCCGCCTGTTCCTGCTGGCGCCGGTGGTGCGCGGCCGCAAGGGCGAATATCGCAAGGAACTCGCCGACTTCCAGAAGAAGGGCTTCCAACGCGTCAAGATCGACGGCACCTTCCACGAGATCGGCGAGGCGCCGGTGCTCGACAAGAAACTGAAGCACGACATCGACGTGGTGGTCGACCGCCTCGTGGTGCGTGGCGATCTCGCCACCCGCCTCGCCGACAGTTTCCAGACTGCCCTGGGCCTCGCCGACGGCATCGCCTTCGCCGATTTCGCCGACGCGACCGAGGCCGACGGCACGCCGCGGCGGATGGTGTTCTCCGAGCGCTTCGCCTGTCCGGTGTCGGGCTTCACCATCGCCGAGATCGAGCCGCGGCTGTTCTCGTTCAACAATCCCTTCGGCGCCTGCCCGACCTGCGGCGGTCTCGGCTCGGAGCAGAAGGTCGACCCCGATCTGGTGGTGCCCGACCCGTCGCTGTCGCTGGCCAAGGGGGCGGTGGCGCCCTGGGCCAAGTCGAGTTCGCCGTTCTACGCCCAGACGCTGGAGGCGCTGGCCCGCCACTACGGATTCTCGATGACCCAGCCGTGGCGCGATCTGCCCGAGGAGGGCCGGCAGGCGATCCTCCACGGCACCGGCCGCACCACCGTGGAATTCGCCTACGACGACGGGCTCAGGAACCACAAGACCCGCAAGACCTTCGAGGGGCTGATCCCGAACTTCGAACGGCGCTGGCGGGAGACCGAATCGGAATGGTCGCGCGAGGAGATCGAGCGCTATTTCGCGACCCGGCCGTGTCGCGACTGCGGCGGCCATCGCCTGAAGCCCGAGGCGCTGGCGGTCAAGATCGGTGGGTTGCACATCGGCGAAGTCGCCGAGATGTCGATCCGCAAGGCCTTGCCGTGGTTTCGCGAATTGCCGGCGCGGCTGTCCGACAAGCACAACGAGATCGCCGTGCGGATCCTCAAGGAGATCCGCGAGCGGCTGCAGTTCCTCGACGACGTCGGCCTCGAATATCTGACGCTCGCCCGCAATTCCGGCACCCTGTCGGGCGGCGAGAGCCAGCGCATCCGGCTCGCCTCGCAGATCGGCTCGGGACTGACCGGCGTGCTCTACGTGCTCGACGAACCGTCGATCGGCCTGCACCAGCGCGACAACGCCCGCCTGCTCGACACGCTGAAGCACCTGCGCGACCTCGGCAACACGGTGATCGTCGTCGAACACGACGAGGACGCGATCCGCTCGGCCGACTATGTCGTCGACGTGGGTCCAGGGGCCGGCATCCACGGCGGCCACATCGTGGCGCGCGGCACGCCGGCCGAGATCATCGCCGATCCGAACTCGCTGACCGGGCGCTATCTCAGCGGCGACCTCACCGTGAAGGTGCCGGGCAAACGCCGGCGGATCGATCCCGGCCGCTCGATCAAGGTGGTCGGGGCCCGCGGCAACAATCTCAAGAACGTCACCGCCGAGATTCCGCTCGGGGTGTTCACCGCGGTCACCGGCGTGTCGGGGGGCGGCAAGTCGACCTTCCTGATCGACACGCTGTTCCGCGCGGTGGCGCGCAAGCTCAACGGATCGAAGGACAATCCGGCCCCGTACGACCGGATCGAAGGGCTCGAGGCGATCGACAAGGTGATCGACATCGATCAGTCGCCGATCGGCCGGACGCCGCGCTCCAATCCCGCCACCTATACCGGCGCCTTCACGCCGATCCGTGAATGGTTCACCGGCCTGCCGGAGGCCAAGGTGCGCGGCTACGGGCCGGGGCGCTTCTCGTTCAACGTCAAGGGCGGGCGCTGCGAGGCCTGCCAGGGCGACGGCGTGATCAAGATCGAGATGCACTTCCTGCCGGACGTCTACGTCACCTGCGACACCTGCAAGGGCAAGCGCTACAACCGCGAGACCCTGGAGGTGACCTTCAAGGGCCGATCGATCGCCGACGTCCTCGATCTGACCGTCGACGAAGGGGTCGAGTTCTTCGCGGCGGTCCCGGCGATCCGCGACAAGCTCGAGACCCTGTCGCGGGTCGGGCTCGGCTACATCCACATCGGCCAGCAGGCGACGACCCTGTCGGGGGGCGAGGCGCAGCGGGTCAAATTGTCCAAGGAACTGGCCCGCAAATCGACCGGCCGCACCCTCTACATCCTCGACGAACCGACCACCGGCCTGCATTTCCACGACGTCGCCAAGCTGCTCGAGGTGCTGCACGAGCTGGTCGATCAGGGCAACACCGTGGTGGTGATCGAGCACAATCTGGAAGTGATCAAGACCGCCGACTGGCTGGTCGATCTCGGTCCGGAGGGCGGCGACGGCGGCGGCGAGATCGTCGCGGTCGGGCGGCCCGAAGACGTCGCCGAGAATCCGCGCTCGCACACCGGCCGCTTCCTCGCCGAGCTGCTCGATCGACGGCCGTTGCGCGCCGGCGGCAAGCGCTGACCGTCGGCACCCTGCCCCGCGACCGGGGTGGGGGAGCGACGGCAAGCGGACGCGCTAGGTCGCCGGGCGGATCGCGCGCAGCTGCGGCCTCGAGGGGTGGGGCGCCGGCTCGGGGGCGGGCGGCGCGTTCGCGGCAAGGCCGGTCCGCCGCGCGCGCAGCGCGCTGCACGCACGCTCGGGTCATTCGCGACCGCGGTGATCCGGCTGACGGCCGCTTTCGCGCACCTCACGCACAGGACGGCGGTCGGTGCGCGCGGAACGCCGTGCGCTCCGCGCGCGCGGGGGTCATGCGGCGCCATGGCGATCCGCCTGGGCGGCCTCCGCACGCGCGGGTGAGGCGGACGACCCCTACCCCGGGTCTGCACACAGCGGCGCGCCCGCCCCATACGCGGGTCATGCAGCGCCACCGGAGCCCGGCCCACCGCAGAGCGCAGAGCGGGCCAGACGGCCATGAACTCAGCGCATGAGCGGCATGCGAAGGTGTGACTTTAATATGTCAGCCCGGTTGTCCTACCAATAGACCCATGGACGGTCGGTCCAACGCCTCGCGCGCCGGACCCGCCACGATCGCCGAGCCCCGGCCCTGCATCGCGGACGTCCCCGACACATCTCTTCGGGTCGCTGCCGCACTCCTCCTCCCACAGCGCGCGATCCGTTCGGCCGACCGTGCCTCCTCCCGGTACGGGTCGGACCCTCGAGCGCCCGCCGGCATCCTCCTCCCACCGGCGGGCGTCTCGATTCTCGGGACACCCCTCGGCAGATTTCACGACACCGGATCGACGTAGGCGCGGGAGAACCACTCTTCGAGCGGCATCACGTCGATCGGATCGCCGGAGTCGCGCATCCAGCTGTCGGCGATCCAGTCGGTACCGGTGGTCCGGTCGCGCATCACCGCGGTGGCGTGGGCGTAGAGGAAGGCGCCGCGGGATTCCGGGCGCTGGACGTGGTGGAAACGCAACAATCCACGCTGTTCGAGGTGGAGCAGCAGCGTCGTGGTGTTGGTCGCCTCGTCGATGCAGTCGGTCTGGCCCGCGTGATGGGCATCGGCGAGGTCCGAGCCGCGCTTGTCGGGGGGCGCGCCGATTTCGCGGTCGGCGCGCTTCTCCCACCATTGGTCGGCGAGATCGACGGCGACGCGCTCGGCGGCCGGCGAGCCGCCATGAGCCTGGAAGATCCGGGCGAGCGCCGCTTCGTCGTCGTCGTCCAGCGGGATCACGGCGCGGAATTCGCAGCCGAAGCCGTGGCAATAGGCGGGCCGCGACCCGAGCGGCACCACCGATCCGCGCTCGCGGTACCAGGCCTCGACCCCGGGCTCGACCGAGAAGGCCATCGGCACACTGCCGGTGGTGATCGGATCGGGGGTGTCGACGAGCGCCAGCTTCGGCTTGTCGGTGCCGTCGCTCTTGCAACCGCCGAGCGCGGCGGCGAGGACGACCAGGGCAGCCAGGACCAGCGCTCGCATCATGCCTCCTCGACGAATCACTGTTCGAATCGCAGCGTTTCGACTTCCAATTACATGGCTTCCTCTCGGCTCCACCACAGGCAATATTTGCCGATCGCCACGACCGGAAGGCCCGCGACGATCGGTCCACCTCCGCCGCCGGGCGGTCCGCCGTGGCTCGGGGCGGCGCGGGCTCTAGGCCCGACCGCCGCGAAGTGCTAGGTCGTCGGCCATGACAGAGACCCGTACCGACATCGACCCCGTCCATGTGATCGGCGGCGGCCTCGCCGGCGCCGAAGCCGCCTGGGTGCTGGCGCGCGCCGGCGTACCGGTGGTGCTGCACGAGATGCGCCCCATCCGCGGCACCGAAGCCCACCAGACCGATCGGCTCGCCGAACTGGTGTGTTCCAATTCGCTGCGCTCCGACGATCCCGACACCAACGCGGTCGGCGTGCTGCACGCCGAGTTGCGCGCCTGCGGCTCGCTGGTGATGCGCGCCGCCGACGCCAATCAGGTGCCGGCCGGCGGCGCCCTGGCGGTCGATCGCGACGCCTTCGCGGCGATGGTGACCGCGGCGCTCGAGGCCCATCCCGGCATCGAGATCCGCCGCGGCGAAGTCGTCGGGCTCGACGATCCGAGTTGGACCAGCACCATCGTCGCCACCGGCCCCCTCACCTCTTCGGCGCTGGCCGAGGAGATCGGCCGCCTGACCGGCGCCGCCGGCCTCGCCTTCTTCGACGCGATCGCACCGATCGTGCATTTCGATTCGATCGACATGAGCCGCGCCTGGATGCAGTCGCGCTACGACAAGGCCGGCCCCGGCGGTACCGGCGCCGACTACCTCAACTGCCCGATGAACCGCGAGGAATACGAGGCCTTCGTCGATGCGCTGATCGCCGGCGACAAGGTGTCGTTCAAGGAATGGGAAGCGACCACGCCCTATTTCGACGGCTGCCTGCCGATCGAGGTGATGGCCGAGCGCGGCCGCGAGACGCTGCGCCACGGGCCGATGAAGCCGGTCGGGCTGACCGATCCGCATCACCCGGACGTCAAGTCCCATGCCATCGTCCAGCTGCGCCAGGACAATGCCTTCGGCACGCTGTGGAATCTGGTCGGCTTCCAGACCAAGCTCAAGCACGGCGAACAGGTCCGGGTGTTCCGGATGATCCCGGGGCTGGAGAAGGCCGAGTTCGCTCGGCTCGGCGGGCTGCATCGCAACACCTATCTCGATTCGCCCAAGCTCCTCGACGCGACGCTCGCCCTGCGCAGCCGGCCGAGCCTGCGCTTCGCCGGCCAGATCACCGGCTGCGAGGGCTATGTCGAGAGCGCGGCGATCGGCCATCTCGCCGGCCGTTTCGCCGCCGCCGAACGACTCGGGCGCACGCCGCTGCCGCCGCCGCCGACCACCGCCATGGGGGCGCTGCTCGGCCACATCACCGGTGGCCATGTGGCGGAAGGCGAGGCCGAGATCGAACCGGGCAAGCCGCGGGCGTTTCAGCCGATGAACGTCAATTTCGGGCTGTTTCCGCCGATCGTCGCGCCGAAGGTCGACGCCGACGGACGCCGCTACAAGGGCACCGAGAAGACCCAGGTGAAGAAGCGGGCGATGGCGGCGCGGGCGCGAGTCGATCTCGCCGCCTGGGCGGCGGCCGATCCGCTGCCGGAGGCCTGATCGCGGGCGGCGCGCGGCTCAGCCGGGCGCGGCGCACGTCTCGGCGCGACGGGCGGCGCGCCACATCCGCCATTGCCGGCGCCACTGCGGCAGCTCGACCACGGAGCGGAACGGGTCGTAGCCGGGCCGGTCCATGCGGTCGAGCCAGGGTTCGACCAGGGCCACCGGCAGGAACAGCGGCACGGCGCTGCGCGGAATGGTCGCCGCCAGCCGCCGCGTCTCGGCCAGCGCCTCGCGGGCGCGGGCGCGCACGTCCGCGAGCGCGGCGAGCAGCCCGGGCGTGGTGCGACCGGCGAGGATCGTCGCGGGGTCGACGCGGTGGCGCTCGAGGATCTCGGCCGGCACGAAGATCTGGCCGCGCGAGGCGTGGAAGGGAAAGGCCCGGAGCAGGCCGGTCAGCGCCAGGGCGACGCCGGCGTGACCGGCGACCTCGGCGCCGCCGGGATCGCGGCCGTCGGCGAGCACCAGGCTGCCGAGGCGGATCAGCGCCGACGAGGTGTCGCCGCAATAGGCCTCGAGCTCGGCGGTCGAACCCATCGGGTCGTCGTAGAGATCGAAGATCCGCGCTTCGATCAGCCGGTCGAAGGCGTCGAGGGGCAGCGCAAAGCGGCGGATGGTGTCGAGCAGGCAGCAGGCGACCGGATGGGCCTCGCCCTCGCCGCCGCGCCGGCCGGCCAGCATGTCGGCCCACCAGCGGGCGCGGACCTCGCCGGGCAAGGGATCGGACACCGTGTCGCGGATGCGGGCGATCTCGGCGGAGAAGGCCCACAGCGCGTGGAGATGGCGGCGATGGCTCGCCGGCGCGTAGAGGGCGGCGAGCCAGCGGTCCTTGTCGAGGCGCGCGACGGTGTCCCCGGCCGCCGCATAGGCGTCCGCGAGGCGGGTGTCGTCGCTCGGGTCGGAGAGGATCGTCATGGCCTCGGACATAGGGCGCGCGTCGCCTCAGTCCACGGCGAGGAGGGCGGCGGCGACGCGCCGGCCTTCGCCCAGGAGCAGGTTCCAGGTGGGAATCGCCACGCCGGTGGCCATGCATTCGACGCCGATCGCCACGTCGCGCAGGCGCCAGCGCAAGGCTTCCGGCAGCGGCACCAGGGTGCGACCGGTGCCGACCAGCAACATGTCGATGCGGGCGCTTTCGGCGAACACGCGGTCGAGCGAAGCGACGTCGATGTCGGCGACGGTCGCCGCCGACCAGCGCCAGATGCCGGAGGGCAGGCACAGGATCGAGCCGGTATGGCTCATCTCGCCGAAGCGGAAGCCGCCGCGGCCGTAGCCCTCGATCGGCACCGGGTTCGGCAGATGGGCATCGCTCGACGGCTCGTCCACGGCGTGACCTCGCGAATGGCGCGCGCCGCGAAACCGGCGCGCGGGGTCTGCGTTCAGGCCGAGGCGCCGGCGGGCTTGCGCGGCGCGCCGGGCTTGGCCGGACCGGTCTTCTCGGCGTCGCCCTTGTCCTCGCCGGGGGCACCGCCACCGGTGCGCAGACGCAGGAAGATCAGCAGCGGCGCGGAGATGATGATCGACGAATAGGTGCCGATGACGATGCCGCAGAGCATGGTGAAGTTGAAACCGCGCAGCGCCTCGCCGCCGAAGATCAGCAGCGCCGACACCGCCAGGAAGGTGGTGGTCGAGGTGCGGATGGTCCGCGTCAGGGTCTGGTTGATGGCGCCGTCGATCAGCTCCGGCAGCGGCATCTTCTTGTATTTGCGTAAGTTCTCACGAATTCGGTCGTAGATCACGACGGTGTCGTTGAGGCTGTAGCCGACGATCGTCAGGATCGCCGCGATGGCCGTCAGGTCGAAACTGATCTGGGTCGCCGACAACAACCCCAGCGTCAGTACGATGTCGTGGATGGTGGTGAGCACCGCACCGACCGCGAATTGCCACTCGAAGCGGAACCACAGATAGACCAGCACCAGGGCCAGCGCCACGACCACCGCGATGGCACCGTCGCGGCGCAGGTCGGCGGAGACGCGGGGGCCGACCACTTCGACGCGGCGATAGTCGAAGGCCTCGCCGAGGGTCGCCTTGACCTTGGCGACGGCGGCCTGCTGGGCGAGTTCGCCGCCCGGCTGTTCGCCGAAGCGGATCAGCACGTCGTCGGGCGTGCCGAAGCCCTGGACCTGCATCTCGCCGAGGCCGATCGCCGACAGGCGGCTGCGGATGTCGTGGAGGTCGGCCGGCGAGACGTGGGAGCGCACCTCGACGACGGTGCCGCCGGCGAAGTCGATGCCGTAGTTGAGACCGAAGACCGCCATCAGGATGAGCGAAGTCGCCACCAGGACCATCGAGATCGGAAAGGTGACGAGGCGCGCCCCCATGAAGGGGATCTTGGTGTCTTCCGGAATGAGCTTGATGAGCCGCATCTCTCAGCCTTGTCGATGAGCCGTCGGGTGCGCCGTGGAGGCGCGGGCGAGGACGGGGATCAGATCGGAATCCGGGTCGGACGGAAGCGCTTCAACCACATCGCCACCATCAGACGGGTCACGGTGATCGCGGTGAACAGCGTCGTCAGGATGCCGATGCCGAGCGTCACGGCGAAGCCCTTGATCGGGCCGGACCCGAGCAGGAACATCACGACCGCGGCGATCAGCGTGGTCAGGTTGGAGTCGATGATGGTGCCCAGCGCCCGCGAGAAGCCGGCGTCGATCGACGAAATCGGCGAACGTCCGAGCTTCTGCTCCTCACGAATGCGCTCGTAGATCAGCACGTTGGCGTCGACCGCCATGCCGATGGTGAGCACGATGCCGGCGATGCCGGGCAGCGTCAGGGTCGCCTGCAGCACGCTGAGGATGGCCATCAGCATCATGATGTTGATGACCACCGCGATGTCGGCGAAGATGCCGAGCAGGCCGTAGTTGCCGATCATGTAGAGCACCACCAGCACCGTGCCGACGCCGGCGGCGAGCTTGCCGGCGGCGATCGAATCGGCGCCGAGGCCGGGGCCGACGGTGCGTTCTTCGACGATGGTCAGGTCGGCAGGCAGCGCGCCGGCGCGCAGCAGCAGGGCGAGATCGTTGGCCGACTGCACCGAGAAGCTGCCGGAGATCTGGCCGGAGCCACCGAGAATCGGCTCGCGGATCACCGGATAGCTGATCACATCCTTGTCGAGGACGATGGCGAAGGGCCGGCCGACCGCCTGCTGGGTGACCTGGGCGAACTTCTGAGCGCCGGAGGTGTTGAAGCGGAAGGAGACGACGGGCTCGCTCGACTGCGACGAGAAGCTCGCCTGGGCGTCGACCAGTTCTTCACCGGTCAACATGGCACGCTTCTGGATCAGGACCGGCACCGGCGGATTGTCGCGGGTGTAGAGCACGTCGGTGTCGGAGGAGCGGTTCTCGCCCAGCGCCTGCGGGCCGACGCCTTCGACCATGTGGAAGGTCAGGCGGGCGGTCTGGCGCAGGAGGTCCTTCAGGCGCTCGATGTCCTGGAGACCGGGGACCTGGACCAGCAGGCGGGTGCCGCCCTGACGGGCGATGATCGGTTCGGTGGTGCCGAGCTGGTCGACGCGGCGGCGGACCACCTCCATCGACTGTTCGACGACGCGGCGGGTGCGGTAGTCGAGGCCGGGCTTGGTCAGCGACAGGCGGAACAGGCCGCCCTCGTCGCGGGCGATCTCGACGTCGACGATGCGGGCGCCGGAGAACACCGTGTCGCTCAGCGACTGCGGAATGGTGGCGAGCTTGGTCGCCGCCTTCTCGATCTGGGCCTGATCGGGGATGCGGACCTGGACGGTGGTGCCCTGAATGCCGATGCCGGTGTAGCCGACGCGATCTTCGCGCAGCACCCGGCGGACGTCGTCACGGAGCACCTCGAGGCGCTCCTTGATCATCGCCTGGGTGTCGACCTCGAGCATCAGATGGGCGCCGCCCTGCAGGTCGAGACCGAGGGTCAACTGGCGGTGCGGCAGCCACCCGGGCATGCTCGCCAGGGTGTCGCGGCCGACGAAGTTCGGGACCAGGAACAGCAGCGACGCGACGCAGGACGCGACGATCAGCCAGATCTTCCAGCGTGGGAAATGAAGCATCGAACCTCGTCCTCGGGGATTGCGGGCACCGACCGGCCGCCGCTCGGCGGGGGCCTTCGCGGGGGATCGCTCCCCCGCCGGCGCATCACTCGTTGGCGGCTTCCGGCTTGGCCTTGGCCGGTTCGCCCTTGGCGCGGACCTCGGTCACGGTGGAGCGCACGACCCGGATCTTGACGCCTTCGGCGATCTCGACCTCGACTTCGGCGTCGCCGACGACCTTGGAGACCTTGGCGATGATCCCGCCGGCGGCCACGACGATGTCGCCGCGGCGCAGGTTCTTGACGAGTTCCTCGTGGGCCTTCTGACGCTGGCGCTGCGGGCGGATGACCATCACCCACATGATGACGAGAATGAAGGCGAAGGGCACCAGCGACATCAGAATGTCTCCGGCGCCGCCGGCGGCACCGACGCTCTGAGCGTAGGCGGGGGTCACGAACATCGAGATCTCCTCGGATCGACGGGCGCGCCGGGGAGGATCGCTTCCCCTGGACACGAGAACGGGTCGCGCGACGGAAAGTGCCGTCCGCGATGCGGCGGGACTATAGCGAGCGCGCCGGTCTTTGCAAATCACGCGGGTCGCGAGCGGGCGCCGCGGCGCCGCCGGGGCCCGGAACGGGGACCGAGACCGGCGCCGATATCGCCCGGCACGGCCGTCAGGGCGCGAGCTCGCGACTCATCAGTACCGCCGAGGCCGGGCAGAGGGTGGCGAACTGGCCGGTGGCGGCGATCGACGCCGGCGCCTCGGCGCGCGGGCGGCGAACCCAACCGAGTCGGTCGAAGACTGCGGCCGCGGTGGTGGTCAGGAGCCACAGGCGCCGCGCCCCGTCGGCGGCGGCGAGGCGTTCGGCGGCGGCGACCGCGGCGCGGGCGGCCCCGCTGCGACGGCCCTGCGGCGGCACCACCAGGGAGCGCAGCAGGCGATCCTCGCCGGAGCCTTCGATGCCGATCCAGGCGCGCGGGGCGGCGCCGTCGGACAGGGCGAAGAATCGGCGATCGGCCTCGCCGAGGTCGGCGGTCGGCAGGCCTTCGGCGGCGAGCGCGGCGGTGAAGGCGGGATCGTCGGGGAGAATCGCAACGAGGGCGGCGGACATGGTGGGCTCCGGCTGGGCGGGCTCCGGACGAGGGCCTCGGGGAACGGGGAAGCATCGCCCTGCCACGGCGCGGCCGCAAGTGCGGCGGCGGCGCGCGGGCCTCGACGCGCGCTTGGGTCGCGGTCCGCAACCCGCGCCCGAGGCGTAGGATCGCGACCGATCGAAGGTGGCCCCGCGACGGCGACGCAATTGCTGACGGGTCGCGGCCCTCGCGATCGTCTGCGGAAGGGAGATCCCCTCATGGGCAATCTGATCTGGAAGATCCGGCAGAACGAAACCTTCAACAAGGCCGAGGCGCTCTATGCCATCCAGGACGGGGTGGTCGGGGTGATCATCCCGCTGCACGACCCCCGCGACGGCAACTGGGACGGCACCGTCTCGACCGCGGAATGGGCCATCGGCGGCCTGATGGGCCTCAATTCGGTGCTCTCCAACGCCCAGATGGCGCGCCTGATGAAGTCGATCTCCCTCGACGAGAGCGACGTCGAACTCTACCAGGCGTCGGAACAGCAGTTCGCCCGGGCGCTGGTGGTCGCCGTCGAGTGGGGCTTCAAGAAAGCCTATGTCGAGGTCTGGGCCGGTGCGGTCGGCAAGATCGCCACCGCCGGGCTGGTCAACCTGCCGATCACCCAGTTCTTCGTGCGCAAGTCGCTGGAGGCGGCGATCAAACGGTCCTACGACGCGGCGGTGGCGACGCTCCACTGAGGGTGGCGCCGGCCTCGACCGGGGATACCGACGGGAGACGGGCGTGACGGGTGCGGCGGGGCTTTGCCTTCCGCCGCCGCCTCCCCTACCCTCGCGCCTCCTCGTCTCAGGAGTTGCCCGCCCGTGGCCGAACCCACCGCATATGCCCTCGCCGAGATCGCCGCCAAGCTCGACGGCATCGCCGCACTCATCGCCCGGGCCGTGCCGCCGGCGCCGCCGCCGGCCGATTTCGCCGCGGCCGACGCCTTCGTGTGGGTCGCCCGGGAGGTCCGAGCCGCACCGGTGACGCGGGTCAACCGGGTCGAAATGACGCTGCTGCAGGGCATCGACCGGGCGCGCGACCAGTTGCTCGCCAACACCGAGCGCTTCGCCCGCGGTCTGCCGGCCAACAATGCGCTGCTGTGGGGGGCGCGCGGCATGGGCAAGTCGTCCCTGGTCAAGGCGGCGCATGCCACCGTGGTGGCGGGGCTCGTCGCGGCCGGCCTGCCGGCGCTGAAGCTGGTGGAGATCCACCGCGAGGACATCGAGAGCCTGCCGACCCTGCTCGGGCTGGTGGCGAAGGCGCCGTTCCGCTTCCTGGTGTTCTGCGACGATCTGTCCTTCGACGCCGGCGACACCTCGTACAAGTCGCTGAAGGCGGTGCTGGAGGGCGGCATCGAAGGGCGGCCCGACAACGTGCTGTTCTACGCCACTTCCAACCGCCGCCACCTGCTGCCGCGCGACATGATCGACAACGAGCGCTCGACGGCGATCAACCCGTCCGAGGGGACGGAAGAAAAAGTGTCGTTGTCCGACCGCTTCGGCCTGTGGCTGGGCTTCCACAAGTGCAGCCAGGACGATTATCTGGCGATGGTGCGCGGCTATGTCGCTCATTTCGGCCTGAGCGTCGACGACGCCGAGATGGTACGCGACAGTCTGGAATGGGCGACGACGCGGGGCTCGCGCTCGGGCCGCACCGCTTGGCAATATGTGCAGGATCTCGCCGGACGGCTCGGCGCACGACTCGAGGGGTGACGCGATGCAGACCGATCTGTTCCCGATGCTCGCCGACTACAACAGGTGGATGAACGGCAAGCTCTACGACGCGGCGGCGCAGCTTCCCCCCGGCGAGGTCGACCGCGATCGCGGCGCCTTCTTCGGCTCGATCCACGGGACGCTCGAACACCTGGTGGTCGCCGACACGCTGTGGCTGAAGCGTTTCCGCAGCCATCCGGCCGGGGCGGGGCTCGCGGCGATCGACGCGATCGTCACGCCGACCGCCCTCGATCAGCGGCAGTTCGGGACGCTGGCCGAGATGCGGGCGCGGCGCGACCTGCTCGACGGGCTGATCGTCGCGTGGATCGGCGGTCTCGCCGCGGCCGATCTCGACACCCCGCTGACCTATCGGCGGTTCAACGGCGAAGCCCACACCAAGCCGGTCCGGCCGACGCTTCTCCACTTCTTCAATCACCAGACCCACCATCGCGGCCAGACGACGACGCTCTTGACTCAGGCCGGGGTCGACGTCGGGGTGACCGACCTGTTGGTCCGGGTCCCCGAGGTCGAGCCGAAGGGTTGAGCGAGGGGGCCGCCCGGCCCCGAACGAGAGGCTGAGATGACCATTCCCGCGACGATCGAGATCCGCCCGGAGCGCCCGAGCGATCATGCGACGATCTACGATCTGGTGAAGACCGCGTTCCTCACCGCCAAGGTCAGCAACGGCAAGGAGCAGGACTTCGTCGACGAATTGCGTGCCGCGCCCCACCGTTACCTCCCCGATCTCGCGCTGGTCGCCGTCGAGGACGCGACGATCGTCGGTCACGTGATGCTGACGCGGATGCCGATCGCCACGGCGACGGGCGATCGCGAGACCCTGCTGGTGGCGCCGCTGGCGGTGGTGCTCGACCGGCGCTCCCGTCGCATCGGGTCGCAGTTGCTGCGCGCGGCGCTCGACCGCGGCAGGGCGGCGGGCTTCGAGTCGGTGGTGCTGGTCGGCGACCCCGCCTATTATGGCCGCTTCGGCTTCCGCCCGAGTACCGACTTCGGCGTCGTCAACACCAACGGCATTCCCGCCGAATATGTGATGGCGCTCGAGCTGCAGCCCGGGGCGCTCGCCGGCATCGACGGCCGGATCGGCTTCTGACGCCCGGCCGCCCGCTCCGCCCGATCTCGACCGACGGCCCCGTCGTGGCGGCCGCAGCCCGATGGATTCCATGGCCGCACCCGATCCGACCCTCTCGCTTTCCGACCTCGCCCAACGCCTGCCGCCGGCGGCGCGGCTGATCGGCCTCGATCTCGGGACCAAGACCATCGGCCTGGCGCTGTCCGACCTCGGCCGGCGCATCGCCACGCCGATGGAGACGATCCGTCGGCGCAAGTTCGCGCTCGACGTCGCCGATCTCCTGGCGATCTGCGAGCGGCACGCGGTGGCGGCGATGGTGATCGGCCTGCCGCTCAACATGGACGGTTCGGAAGGGCCGCGGGTCCAGGCGACGCGGGCCTTCGTGCGGATGCTGGTGCCGCTCACGCCCCTGCCGATCGCGCTGTGGGACGAGCGCCTGTCGACCACCGCGGTGACCCGCACCCTGCTCGAGGCCGATGCCTCGCGGGCGCGGCGCGCCGAGGTGGTCGACAAGATGGCCGCCGGGTTCATCCTCCAGGGCGCCCTCGACCGGATGCAGGCGATGGCCCGCGCCGCGGCGCCGCGCGACGACCGCCTGTACTGAGCGACGCGGGCGGACGACGCCCGGCCGCGCGGTCCACTTCGGTTGTGTTTCTTCTTTTTTCTCTTTTTGATTGTGATCGACGGGGATTTCCCGCACTCTCGTCCACGCCGGGCGCGACGCCGCGATACTCGGTGGCGCCGCGCCGACGGGCCTTCCGCCCGACGTCGTCGAGGAGAGAGACATGACCGTTCCGATCACCGCGGATCAGCTCCGCAAGCTCGCCCCCAACGCCCGCACCAACTACCTCGCCGCCTTCGCCACCGCCGACGCCGATCTCGCGCCTTTCGGCATCAACGCCAACAAGCTGCGGGTGGCGCATTTCATGGCGCAGGTGCTGCACGAGAGCGGCGAGTTGACGATCTTCACCGAGAACATGAACTATTCCGCGCCGCGGCTACTGGAGATCTTCCCCAGCCACTTCACCCCGGCGCAGGCCACGGCCTATGCCCACAAGCCGCGGGAGATCGCCGAACGCGCCTATGGCGGGCGGATGGGCAACGGCCCGGAAGGCTCCGGCGACGGCTGGGCCTTCATCGGCCATGGCCTGCTGCAGATCACCGGGCGCGAATCTTACGAGAAATACGGCAAGGTGCTGGGCATTCCGCTCGCCACCCAGCCCGACCTCGCCACCTCGGCGCAGTGGTCGCTGAAGATCGCCGCGGCCGAATGGGCGGCGAGCGGCTATCGGGGCAAGTCGTGCAACGAACTCGCCGATCTCGACGACATCCGCGGCATCACCCGGGCGATCAACGGCGGGCTCAACGGCTTCGCCTCACGCCAGGAGTACTACGTCCTGACCAGCCACGTCTGGCCGTGAGATCGGCCCCGGCGTCGGCGGGCGGTCACGGCAGCAGGCTGACGCGGCCGCCGGCATGGCGTTCGAGGCGGCCGGCGATCGCCAGTTCCATCAGGATCAGCTGCAGCTCGCCGGTCCGCACCCCGGTCGCCCGGAGGATCTCGTCGACCCCGACCGGGGTCGGGCCGAGCGCCTCGAGCACCACCCGGCGGGCGAGATCGGAGGCGTCGGTCGGGCGGTCGAGGTCGTCGCCCGCGCCCTCGGAGACCTGGGACGGGGGCGGCGCCTGCCCGAGGATCGGCGCCAGCGCTTCAATGACGTGCTCGGGCGCGGCGACCAGGGTGGCGCCGTTGCGGATCAGGTCGTTGGTGCCTTCGGTGCGCGGGTCGAGGGGACTGCCGGGCACGGCGAAGACCTCGCGGCCCTGTTCGGCGGCGAAGCGGGCGGTGTGGAGCGAGCCGGAGCGGGCCGCCGCCTCGATCACCACGACGCCGAGCGCCAGACCCGAGATCAGCCGGTTGCGGCGGGGAAAGTCGCGGGCGCGCGGCTCCCAGCCGAAGGGCATTTCCGAGACCAGCGCCCCGCCGGTGGCGACGATGCGGGCGGCGAGATTTTCGTTCTCGGGCGGATAGAGCCGGTCGAGGCCGCCGGCGAAGACGGCGATGGTGCCGGTGTCGAGGCTCGCTTCGTGGGCGGCGGCGTCGATGCCGCGGGCGAGCCCCGAGGCCACCACGAAGCCGGCGAGGCCGAGGCCGCGGGCCATCTGGCCGGCGAACTTCCGTCCCGCGAGCGAGGCGTTGCGGGCACCGACGATCGCCACCGCCGGGCGGCGGCAGACGCCCGACCCACCCTTGACCGCGAGGATCGGCGGCGGTCCTTCGATCACGGCGAGGCGGACGGGATAATCGGGCTCGCCCATCGCCACGAAGTGGGCGCCGAGGGCGCGCGCCGTCGCCAGTTCCTCGGCGACCTCGGCTTCGGAGGCGACGCGGATGCGGGCGCGGGCGCCGCCGCGGCGGGCGAGATCGGGCAGCGCCTCGAGGGCGGCGACGGCCGAGCCGAAATGATCGACCAGTTGGCGGAAGGTGACCGGGCCGACGTTCTCGGAGCGGATCAGGCGCAGCCAGGCGGCGCGGGTGGCGTTCGACAGCGGCGGCCGTCCGGGCTCGGTGTCGTCGTCGGCGCGGTCGTCGAAGGCGGAGCGTCTCACCGTCGCCAGTCCTCGGGCAGCGATCGCGAGCCCCGTGCGGCAGGCCCGCGAGCCACTATCGGGCCGAGCGCGCGAATCCACAACCCTGAATATGGGTCGCACCGCCCGAGCGACGTATCGCCGCCGAGCGATTCAGGCCGCGTCCTTCTTCTTGCCGCCGCCGATCTTCGGCTCGGTTCCGGCGACGAGGCGGCGCAAATTGGGCTCGTGGCGGATCCACACCAGCAGAGCGAGCGCGACCAGCACCAGGGCCAGCGTGCCCGAGGCCCAACCGCCGAGCCACAGGCCGACCGGCACCACCGCGCTGGCAGTCAGGGCGGCGAGCGAAGAGATGCGGAACACGAAGGCCATCGCCAGCCACACCGCGCCGAAGGCGAAGGCCGCCGGCCACCACAGGCCGAGCAGGCAGCCGATGTAGGTCGCCACCCCCTTGCCGCCCTTGAAGCGCAGCCAGACGGGGAAGACGTGGCCAAGGAAGGCGCCGACCGCGGCGGCCATCGCCGCGCCTTCGCCGGCGAAATGGCGGGCGATCAGGATCGCCACGGTGCCCTTCAACGCGTCGCCGAGGAAAGTGGCGAGCGCCAGGCCCTTGCGGCCGGTGCGCAGCACGTTGGTGGCGCCGATGTTGCCGGAGCCGATGGCGCGGATGTCGCCGAGCCCGGCCAGCCGGCAGATCACCAGCCCGAAGGGGATCGATCCGAGGAGATAGCCGAACAGGGTTGCGACGAGGAGGGACGGCATCTCGGGGCCTCGCGGGCGACGGTCAGGAGCTGAGGGAATGGATGGTGCGGCCGTCGACCAGGGTGCGGATCACCCGGCCGACGAAACGGGAATCCTCGAAGGGCGAGTTCTTGGAGCGCGAACGCAGTTCGTGGCGATCGAGCACCCAGGGCACCTCGGGATCGATCAGCGCCAGATCGGCGCGCGAGCCCGGCGTCAGCCGCCCGGCCTCGAGCCCCAGGCGGTCGGCCGGGCGCAGCGACAGCGCCTCGACCAGCCGGGTCCAGGAGACGCGGCCGTCGTGGACGAGGCGGAGCGCGGCCGGCAGCAGGGTTTCGAGGCCGATCGCCCCTTCCGCCGCTTCGGCGAAGGGATGGCGCTTCATCTCGACGTCCTGCGGGTCGTGGCTCGACACGACGATGTCGATGATCCCCTCGGCCAGCCCCTCGATCACCGCCTGACGGTCGGCCTCGGCCCGCAGAGGCGGCGAGAACTTCAGGAACGAGCGGTAGGTGCCGATGTCGAGCTCGTTGAGCGACAGATGGTTGATCGACACCGCGGCGGTGACGTCGAGGCCGCGGGCCTTGGCGGCGCGCAGGATCTCGACGGAATCGGCGGTCGACACCTGGGCGGCGTGGTAGCGGCCGCCGGTCAGGGCGACGAGGCGCATGTCGCGCTCGAGCATGATCGCCTCGGCCTCGCGCGGGATGCCGGGCAGGCCGAGCCGCGAGGCGTATTCGCCCTCGGTGGCGACGCCGGCGCCGGCCAGCGTCGGCTCTTCGACGTGATGGACGATCAGGGCAGAGAAATCGCGGGCATAGGTCAGCGCCCGGCGCATCACCAGGGCCGAGGCGACCGACTTGCGGCCGTCGGTGAAGGCGACCGCGCCGGCTTCGGTGAGCAGGCCGAACTCGGTGGTCTCCTGGCCGGCCAGCCCCTTGGTCAGCGCGGCCATGGGATGGACGCGGACCTCGGCCTGTTCGCGGGCGCGGCGCAGGACGAAATCGACCAGCGCCGGGTCGTCGATCACCGGATCGGTGTCGGGCATGGTGACGATGGTGGTGACCCCGCCGGCAGCGGCGGCGCGCGAGGCGGAGGCGAAGGTCTCGCGGTGTTCGTGGCCGGGTTCGCCGAGGAACACCCGCATGTCGACGAAGCCGGGGACGATGACCTTGCCGCGGGCGTCGACGATCTCCCAGCCTTCCGGCGCGCCCTGGTTCAGGACCTCGGGGCCGGCGGCGAGGATCCGCCCTTCCGCGACGATCACCGAGCCGACCGCGTCGAGGCCGCGGGCCGGATCGACGATGCGGGCGCCGGCGAAGACGGTCGGGCGCGCATCGTGGGGGCGGCGGTCACGCGGTCGCGCGAGCGGGACGGTCGAGGTCATGCGGCGGCCCTCAGAAGTTCGGGAGATGTTCGGCGAGCGCCTCGAGCACCGCCATGCGGACGGCGACGCCCATTTCGACCTGTTCGGCGATCAGCGACTGCGGACCGTCGGCGACTTCGGGATCGATCTCGACACCGCGGTTCATCGGCCCGGGATGCATGACCAACGCATCCGGGGCGGCGTGGTCGAGCTTCTCCTGGTCGAGGCCCCAATAGTGGAAATATTCGCGCACCGACGGCACGAAGGAGCCGTTCATGCGCTCGCGCTGGAGGCGCAGCATCATCACGATGTCGGCGCCGGCGATGCCGACCCGCATGTCGGTGAAGGTTTCGACCCCGAGCCGGTCGACGCCGGCGGGCATCAGGGTCGAGGGGCCGACCAGCTTGACCCGGGCGCCGAGCGCATTGAGCAGCAGGATGTTGGAGCGGGCGACGCGGGAATGGACGATGTCGCCGCAGATCGCCACCGTCAGGCCTTCGATGGTGCCCTTGTGGCGGCGGATGGTCAGGGCGTCGAGCAGCGCCTGGGTCGGGTGTTCGTGCGCCCCGTCGCCGGCGTTGATCACCGAGCACGAGACCTTGCGGGCGAGCAGATGGACCGCGCCGGCGGCATGGTGGCGCACCACCAGGATGTCGGGGCGCATGGCGTTCAGCGTCGCCGCGGTGTCGATCAGGGTCTCGCCCTTCTTCACCGAGGAGGAGGCGACCGACATGTTCATGACGTCGGCGCCGAGGCGTTTCCCCGCGATCTCGAAGGACGACTGGGTCCGGGTCGAGGCCTCGAAGAACAGATTGATCTGGGTGCGGCCGCGCAGGACGTTCTTCTTCTTCTCGACCTGGCGGGAGACGAGCACCTCCTCGTCGGCCTTGTCGAGAAGCGCCAGGATCTCCTGCGGCGACAGGCCTTCGATGCCGAGCAGATGTCGGTGCGGGAAGGCCGGCGTCGGGGGGGTCGATGGGGCTCTGGTCATCGAAGATGAGTTGATAGGGCTACGACGGGGCGGGAGCAAGGGCGCTCGGGGCCTCGGCCGCGGTCGTCCACGGGTAAGTTTCAAAGCTGGGCGGCCATCGCCCGGGAGCCGTGGCGCCGGGAAGGGGTTGCCGGAGCCCCTTCCCTTCTCCCCTCGCGGGAGAAGGTGCCCCGGAGGGGCGGATGAGGGCGCGCGCGCCGGCGCGCAACCGTCGGCCCCTCCGGCTTCGTGCCTCGAGGAGCGGTCCATCCCCTCATCCGGCCTTCGGCCACCTTCTCCCGCGAGGGGAGAAGGGAGGAAGAGGTCTCTGCCCGTGGAGCCACCCGCCGGGCCGCATTCGCCACGGCGAAACCTTCGGCGCGACAATGCCCTCCCCTCCTTGTGCAGGCCCTTCCCGGCTACACTTCCCCGATCGGCGAATCGGGGGCGAGCATGGGCGGCGCGGCGGAGACCAGGGGCACGGGCCGGATCCCATCGTTCACACCGCGCAACGCGTTCGAGTCCGACGCCATCCTGATCGGCGCCCTCGAGGGAATGCTCGGGCCGGAGGCCGAACGGGGGCTCGCCGAACACGGCGCCTATTGGGGATCGAGCGAGGTACGCGAGCTGGTCCGGCTCGCCGAGACCCATCCGCCGCACCTCGTCGACCGCGACCCCTTCGGCGAACGGCTCGACGGCGTCGAATATCATCCCGCCCGCCATGCCCTGGTGCGCCGCTCGATCGAGTCCGGCCTCGCGGTCTCGGCCTGGGACGAGGACGACGCCGAGCGCGGCCATCGCCATGCGCTGCGCGCCGCCCGCGTGCTGATGACCGCGCAGACCGACAGCGCCCATCTCGGCGTGGCGACCACCTCCTCGGCGGTGTTGGCGACGCTGATCGCCGCCGGCGGAATCGGCGACGAATGGCTGGCGCGGACGGTCAGCCGGCGCTTCGACCACCGCTTCCTGCCAGTCGCCGCCAAATCGGGGGTGACGCTGGGACTGTCGTTGGTCGAGCGCGGCGCGAGCTATCCGGCGTCGATGCCGGAGACGCGGGCGCGGGTCGACGGCGACGGCGCCGTCCATCTCGACGGCCATGCCTGGTTCCTGCAGGCACCGATGAACGACGCCTTCCTGACCGCGGCGCGCACCGCCGACGGTCCGGCGCTGTTCCTGGTGTCGCGCCACCGCAGCGACGGTCACGTCAACGGCCTGCGGCTGGAGCGGCTGAAGACCACCCTCGGGGTGCGCGGCGAGGCGATCGCCGAGGCGAGCCTGATCGATTGCGAAGCGGTGGCGGTCGGCACGGCCGAGACCGCCGGCGATCTCGTCGCGCGCTGCCTGCAGGCGCTGCGCTTCGACGCGGCGACCATCGCCGCCGGGATCGCCCGCGGGGCGCTGGCCCGCGGCGTCCATCACGTCCGCCATCGCCGCATCGCCGGCGAGGCGCTGATCGATCAGCCGCTGATGGCCCGCGTGCTGGCCGACGCCACCCTCGACACGGCGGCGGCGACCGCACTGACCATCCGGCTCGCCCATGCCCTCGACCGGGCCGAGGTCGACGAGGGCGAGGCGGCCTATGCGCGGCTAGTGATCCCGGCGGCGCGCTACTGGATCGCCAAGACGGCGAGCGCGGTGACCGCGGAAGCGATCGAATGCCTGGGCGGCAACGGCTTCGTCGAAGACCACGAATTGGCGCGCTACCACCGCGACGCGCTGCTGCCGGGGCTCACCGGCGGCGCCGGCAACACCCTGGCGCTCGACGTGCTGCGCTTCGTCGAGGAGAGCCCCGACGGTTTCGCCGCGGCGATCGGCGAGATCGCCGTCGATCTCGATCGCCAGTCGAGCGCCGCCTCGGCCGATCTGATCCGCTCGGCGGCCGAGGCCTGCGTCGCCGATCAGGGCTCGGCGCGGATCCTGATCGAACAGGTGGCGCTGGCAGCGGCCGCTGCGGCGCTCCACCGCTTCGCGCCGCGGGTGATCACCGAGGCCTTCACCGACACCCGCCTGGAAGGGCCGTGGCGGGCGAGCTTCGGCATGCTCGACGGGCGGTTCGATGCCCGCGGGATCGTCGACTACGCCTTCCCGGAAGGCTGAGCGCGGGCGCCACCCTGCGGGTTGCCCGGCGAAATGCGAGCCTGCGACCACGGGTCGCTCGGGCGTCGTTCTTGCGACCCCGGGTCGCCGAGGGGATCCGGCCTGCGACTTCGGGTCGCTCGGGTGCCTCGATTCCGCGACCCCGGGTCGCTCAGGGGCTCGACCCCGGGCGATCGGCGGGGCGGGCGGAGCCGGGTTTGGCGATGGTCAGCGTGGCAGCCTCCAGCCGCGCCATGTCGATCAGATAGGCGAGAAAGTCGAAACCGGCCCGGGTGGCGAGGTCGCGCAGTTCGGCCGTCGCCTGTTCGATGTAGGCGGCGGTGTCGGTCGGTCGGGAGACGGGTCGGACCGCGGAATTCATGGGAAGCCTCGCAACAACAGCCTTCGGACATGCCGACGAGCAGATGCGAGGGCACAGAGGGGCCGACGAGTCGCGCCCCAGACCGTCGGATGCCGTATACCCCGCGCCCCCGCAGCGGGGCCGGCATCCGAAACGGCCCGGCGATCGGGCGCTTCGACAGTCTCCCGCGCCGTGCCGGCACACGACGCAAGCCCTATCCTATTTCTTGTATTATTTTCGTCTATCTACTATGGGTTGTATTTTCGTCGTCCCTCCCGAAGAGGGAGGCGGGTCGGCACCGTCGGCGGGCCGGACGGGCGAGGGCTTGACCGGTGCCCCGCTCGGCTTCATTCAAGGGTGCCGAGGCGAGCGGGCTCGGCGAGGACGGCACTTCTGGGTTGCGCGCAGTTGAGGGCGACCCATGACGAGTATCCTCTCTCGTCCGATCCTCTACAATGGCGAAATGGTCGCGGCTGGTCCGACGACCCTTCGGAATGCCCGTGTCCGCGGAACGCGAAGGCTGCCACGCCCCGCCGTTCCGCTGTCGCGGTCGATACCAACCCGATGTCCGAAGGCGGCCGCCGCCCGACCGACGGAAAACCGGAGCGGCGGAACCCATGCAGGTCGTCATCGTCGAATCGCCCGCCAAGGCGAAGACCATCAACAAATATCTCGGCCCCGGCTTCGAGGTCCTGGCGTCCTACGGCCATGTCCGCGACCTGCCGGCCAAGGACGGCTCGGTCCGCCCCGACGACGACTTCGCGATGGACTGGGAGGTCGACGCTAAGTCGGCCAAGCGGCTCGCCGAGATCGTCCGGGCGGTCAAGGCCTCCGACCGCGTCATCCTCGCCACCGACCCGGATCGCGAGGGCGAAGCGATCTCCTGGCACGTGCTGCAGTTCCTGCGCGAGAAGAAGGCGCTGAAGGCGCAGCCGGTCGAACGCGTGGTGTTCAACGCGATCACCCGCAATTCGGTGCTGGAGGCGATGAAGAAGCCGCGTCAGATCGACGAGGCCCTGGTCGACGCCTATCTGGCGCGCCGGGCGCTCGACTATCTGGTGGGCTTCAACCTGTCGCCGGTGCTGTGGCGCAAGCTGCCGGGCGCCCGCTCGGCCGGCCGCGTCCAGTCGGTGGCGCTGCGCATCGTCTGCGACCGCGAGCACGAGATCGAGACCTTCGTCGCCCAGGAATACTGGTCGATCCTGGCACGGCTCGCGACGCCGCGCGGCGACGAGTTCGACGCCCGGGTGGTCGGCTTCTCGGGCAAGAAACTCGGGCGCCTCGACGTGGCGACCGGCGGCGAGGCGACGCGCATCCGCGAGCACCTGGAGCGGTCGACGATCTCGGTCGCCTCAGTCGAATCGAAGCCGGTGCGCCGGCATCCGTTCCCGCCCTTCACCACCTCGACGCTGCAGCAGTCCGCGTCCTATGCCCTGGGGCTGAGCGCGGCGCGCACCATGCAGGTGGCCCAGCGCCTCTACGAGGGCGTCGAGATCGGCGGCGAGACGGTCGGTCTGATCACCTACATGCGAACCGACGGCGTCGACATCGCGCCGGAAGGCATCGCCTCGATCCGCACGGCGATCCTCACCGGATTCGGCGACGCCTATCTGCCGGAGAAGCCGCGCCACTACACCGCCAAGGCCAAGAACGCCCAGGAAGCCCACGAGGCGATCCGCCCGACCGATCTCGCCCGGCGGCCGCAGGACGTCGCCCGCCACCTCGATGCCGAACAGCTCAAGCTCTACGAGCTGATCTGGAAGCGCACCGTGGCGAGCCAGATGGAATCGGCGGTGCTCGATCGCACCACCGTCGACATCGCCGCGCTGGCCGGTTCGGAGCGCTGCGACCTGCGCGCCACCGGCTCGGTGGTCAAGTTCGACGGGTTCCTGCGGCTCTATTCGGAAGGCCGCGACGACGAGGAGGACGAGGAGTCCAAGCGTCTGCCGGTGATCGCCGCGAACGAGGCTCTCGACCGGCGCAAGATCACCGTCGACCAGCACTTCACCGAGCCGCCGCCGCGCTTCACCGAAGCGACGCTGGTCAAGAAGATGGAAGAGCTCGGCATCGGCCGGCCCTCGACCTATGCCGCGACGCTGCAGGTGCTGCGCGACCGCGAATACGTGACGCTCGACAAGCGCCGCCTGATCCCGGCCGACAAGGGCCGGCTGGTGATCGCCTTCCTCGAGAGCTTCTTCCGGCGCTACGTCGAATACGACTTCACCGCCGATCTCGAAGAGAGCCTCGACAAGGTCTCGGCCGCCGAGACCCCGTGGAAGGACGTGCTGCGGGCGTTCTGGGAGGAATTCTCCAAGGCGATCGACCAGACCAAGGAGCTGCGCGTCACCGACGTGCTGGAAGCGCTGAACGAGCTGCTCGCCGCCCACGTCTTCCCGGCCAAGGCCGACGGCGGCGATCCGCGCGCCTGCCCGTCGTGCGGCGACGGCCGGCTGAGCCTCAAGCTCGGCAAGTTCGGCTCGTTCATCGGCTGCTCGAACTATCCCGAGTGCCGCTTCACCCGCCAGATGATCGCCTCGGGCGCCGAGGGCGAGGGCGTCGAGGGACCGAACGGCGACGGCACCAAGGTGCTCGGCACCGATCCGGTGACCGGCCTGGAAGTGTCGCTGCGCAACGGCCGCTTCGGCCCCTATGTGCAGCTCGGCGAGGGCGAGAAGCCCAAGCGCTCGTCGCTGCCGAAGACCTGGACGCCGGCGACCATCGATCTCGAAAAGGCGCTCAGGCTCCTGTCGCTGCCGCGCGAGGTCGGGGTGCATCCGGAATCGGGCAAGCCGATCACCGCCGGCCTCGGTCGGTTCGGCCCCTTCGTGCTGCACGACGGCACCTATGCCAATCTGCCGAGCGCCGAGGAGGTGTTCGAGGTCGGCATCAACCGGGCGGTCGCGCTGATCGCCGAGAAACAGGCGGGCCGATCGGGACGCGGCCGGTCGGCGGCGGCGGCGCTGAAGGACCTCGGCGCCCATCCGACGCTGGGCGGCCCGGTCACGGTGCGCGACGGCAAATACGGCCCCTACGTCAACCACGACAAGACCAACGCCACCTTGCCCAAGGGCATGGATCCCCTGACGGTGACGCCGGAGATCGCCGTGGCGCTGCTCGCCGAGCGCGCCGCCAAGAGCCCGACCAAGCCGACCCGCGCCGCCGCGCGACCGAAGAGCACCGCGACCAAGGCCGCGACGCCCAAGGCGCCGTCGACCGCCCGGCGCACCGGCGGCACGGTAACCGAGACCTCGCCGTTCCCGCCCGAGGCGGCGGAGGACGGGGCGACCCGGACCATCGCCCGCGCCAAGGCCGCCGCCGGCAAATCCGCCGCCGCCCCCAATGCTGCGACGGCCAAGGCCAAGGCGCCGGCCAAGGCCGGCACCAAGGCGAGCCCCGCCAAGACCACGACCAAGCGCAGCGGCGGCGCCTGAGCGCCCCGCCGTCGCACCTTCGCGCGACCGAACCGCCGCCGCCCGAGGGATCCTCCGGGCGGCGGTGGCGTCTCGGATGCCGGCGATCGGCGGTTATCCGCCGGGATTCCCGGTGATCGATAAAATTCGAAGCAATTTGCAAAGCCGAACTGCGCAACTGTTGCCGTAAGGTACGTCCGTATCGCTGCGGATGCTCTCGGGACAGGCCGCACGCGGAACGGGAGGACGGCGCGGTGGGCGGGTTCAGAGGACTCTTGCAGCTGGCATCGCGCCGGAGCATCCGCTCGAGGTCCGATCTGTGCCTCTACGTCGCGCGGATGACCATCTACATCGTCATCATGGCGTCGCTGATCAGCATCAGCCAGACCTGGGCCGCGAGCCCGGAACGCATGCTGTGGGCGCTGCTGGGCTCGGGCACCGCGGCGGCGCTGCTGTCGCTGCCGATCACCTGGGAATTCGGCCGGATGTATCTCGATCTGTGGGACGCGACCCAGTCGCTGCGCGATCTCGCCCGCACCGATCAGCAGACCGGCCTCTACAACAACCGCAGCTTCATCGAAGCGGTGGAAGAACGTCTGGCGCTCGGCCGGCGCATCGCCCTTGTGCTCGGCGACCTCGACCGCTTCAAGGCGGTCAACGACCTCCACGGCCATCAGTCCGGCGACGAGGTGATCGCCCGGGTCGGTGCCGAGATGCGCGCCCTGTTCGGCGACGGCGCGGTGATCGGCCGGATGGGCGGCGAGGAATTCGCCGCGGCGATCGACTGTCCCTTCGGGGATCCGGAGATGGCGCGCAATCATGTCGCGACCTTCGCCGAGGAGCTGCGCCGGCGCATCGCCGCGATCCGCATCCCGTCGGAGGCCGGCACGATCGCCCCGACGATCTCGATCGGCATCGCCCGCAGCGAGGTCCCGCGCGGCTTCTCCGCCCTCTACGGCCGCGCCGACAAGGCGCTCTACGTCGCCAAGGCCGCCGGCCGCAACCGCGTGGTCGACCAGGACGACGTCGATCTCGGCGACGCCGCCCGCCTGACCCGTCTGCGCGACGACATCGACCGCCGCGAATCGGGCGAACAGCTCCAGGCCGTGCGCTGGCTGTGACCGCCGGGGCTTTCCCGACCGGGTGATCCCGACGCGACGCGCGTCGCGGGCGACAGCGACGTCGCGAAGGTCTATCCTGTGCGTCCTTTCACGGACCCGGGATCCACCGACCTTGCCGCGCCCCCCCAAGTCTTCCGCCGACGCTCCGACCCGCGCCTCCGCCCCGCCGCGGCTCGGCGACGCGTTGCCGTCGCGCGAGGACCTCCTCGCCTGGCTCGCCCGCAACCCCGGAGCGGCGGGAAAACGCGACATCGCCCGCGCCTTCGGCATCACCGGCTCGGCCAAGATCGCCCTCAAGCACCTGCTGCGCGACCTCGAGAGCGAGGGCGTCGTCGAGAAGCGGCGCAAGCGCCTCGCCCCGACCGGCATGCTCGCCCAGGTCTTCGTCGCCGACGTCACCCGCCGCGATCCCGACGGCGAGCTCTTGGCGGTGCCCGACGAATGGGACGAGGACGAACGCGGACCGGCGCCGCTGGTGCTGGTGCTCGCCGAACCGCGGGTCCGCCGGGCCGGCCCCAAGCCGCCGGCCGCCGGGGTCGGCGATCGCCTGCTGCTGCGCCTGTCGGAGGCCGAGGTCGAGTTGCCGGAAGGCGTCACTCACGCCGCCCGCATCGTCCGCGTGCTCGAACGCCAGCCGGCGGCGGCGCTCGGCATCGTCCGCCTCGAGCCCGACGGCGGCGCCCGGATCGTGCCGATCGACAAGAAGTCGCGCGAGTTGATCGTCGGCAGCGGCGATCTCGGCGACGCCCAGGACGGCGATCTGGTGGCGGTCGACCTGTTGCGCTCGGGCGGCCGGCTCGGCCTGTCGCGGGCCAAGGTGCGCTCGGTGGTCGGCTCGATGGCCTCGGAGCGGGCGGTCTCGGAGATCGCCCTGCACGTCCACAAGATCCCCCACGTGTTCCCGGCCTCGGTGCTGGTCGAGGCCGAGGCCTGCCGGCCGGTGACCGGCAAGGGCCGCGAGGACTGGCGCCACCTGCCGCTGATCACCATCGATCCGCACGACGCCAAGGACCACGACGACGCCGTCCATGCGGTCGCCGACGACGATCCGGCCAATCCCGGCGGCGTGGTGGTGACCGTGGCGATCGCCGACGTCGCCCATTACGTCCAGACCGGCTCGGCGCTCGACCGCGAGGCGCTGCATCGCGGCAACTCGGTCTATTTCCCCGATCGGGTGGTGCCGATGCTGCCCGAGCGGATCTCCACCGATCTGTGCTCGCTGCGCGAGAAGGAAGACCGGCCGGCCTTGGCGGTGCGGATGGTGTTCGCCGCCGGCGGGCGCAAATTGCGCCACAGCTTCCACCGCATCCTGATGCGCTCGGCCGCCAAGCTCGCCTATGCCCAGGCGCAGGCGGCGATCGACGGCCGCGTCGACGACAAGACCGACGTGCTGGTCGAGGGCGTCCTGAAGCCGTTGTGGGCGGCCTACGAGGTCCTCAAGAAGGGCCGGGCGGCGCGCGAACCGCTCGACCTCGACCTGCCGGAACGCAAGATTCTGCTCAAGCCCGACGGCACCGTCGACCGGGTGATCGTGCCGGAGCGCCTCGACGCCCACAAGCTGATCGAGGAGTTCATGATCCAGGCCAACGTCGCGGCGGCGGAGACCCTGGAGGCCCATCGCGTGCCGCTGCTCTACCGGATCCACGACATCCCGTCGGAGGAGAAGGTGACGGCGCTGAAGGAGTTCCTGTCGACCCTCGACATCAAGCTCGCCGCCCGCGGCGGTCTGCGCCCGTCGAACTTCAACGCCATCCTCGCCAAGGTCGCCGACACGCCCAAGGCGGGGCTCGTCAACGAGGTGGTGCTGCGCTCCCAGGCCCAGGCGGAATACAATCCGGCCAACCTCGGCCATTTCGGCCTGAACCTGCGGCGCTACGCCCATTTCACCTCGCCGATCCGCCGTTACGCCGACCTGATCGTCCACCGGGCGCTGATCCGGGCGCTGAAGATGGGCGACGACGGCCTGCCGGAGGCGATGGACGCCAAGCTGGAGGCGATCGGCGCCGAGATCTCGGCCTGCGAACGCCGCGCCATGGCGGCCGAACGGGAGACCATCGACCGCTTGATCGCCCGCTGGCTGATGGACCGGATCGGCGCCAGCTTCGCCGCCAAGATCTCCGGCGTCACCAAGTCGGGCCTGTTCGTGCGTCTCGACGAGACCGGGGCGGACGGTTTCGTGCCGGCGGCGACCCTCGGCGACGACTACTACGTCTACGATCAGGTGACCCACGCGATGATCGGCAGCCGCACCGGCGAGACCCATCGGCTCGGCGACGTGGTCGAGGTCAAGCTGGTCGAAGCCCAGCCCTTCGCCGGCGCGCTGCGTTTCGAGATCCTCTCGGAAGGCAGCTACGACAAGGTCATGGGCCGCAAGCGGCTGGCCGCCGCCCAGGCCCGCCAGATCCGCGGCGCGCCCAAGCGCGGCCGGGTCGGACCGCCGCGGCGGTCCTGAACGACAAACACGAAGACCACACCGGGAGAGACCACGTGACGATCAAGATCTGGGGACGGCGCAATTCCGCCAACGTCAAGAAGGTGCTGTGGGCCGCCGAGGAACTCGGCCTGCCCTACGAGCAGATCGATGCCGGCGGCGCCTTCGGGATCGTCTCGACGCCCGACTATCTGGCCCGCAACCCCAACGGGCTGGTGCCGCTGCTCGAGGACGGCGACCTGACGCTGTGGGAATCCAACACCATCGTGCGCTACCTCGCCGCCCGCTACGGCGCCGGCACCCTGTGGATCGCCGATCCGGGCGCGCGGGCGGAAGCCGAGAAGTGGATGGACTGGAGCCATCAGTTCGCCGCGCCGTTCCGCGAGGTGATCTTCGGCCTGCTGCGCACCCCGCCGGAGAAGCGCAATCTCGCGGCGATCGAAGGCGGCCGCGTCGCCGTCGCCCGGCTGTTCGGCATCGCCGACGCGGCGCTGGCGACCACGCCGTGGCTGTCCGGCCCGGCCTTCGGCATCGCCGACATCGTGCTCGGCCCCTTCGCCTACGTGTGGATGGAACTCGCCATCGAGCGGCCCGACCATCCCCATCTCGCCGACTGGTATCGGCGCCTCCAGACCCGGCCGACCTGGCCGACGGCTGTGGCGATCGGCCTGTCGTGAGGCTCGGCGCGGGCGCGGCGATCGCCGCGCCGGCCCATCGGCGAATTCCGGGAGGACGAGGATTGCGCATCACCTTCGACGACGGCGGCCCGGGGGGACGCCCTGCCCCCACCCCGCCGCCGCGGTCGAACCGGCCGCTCGGACCCGCCCTGTGGCGCGGCTGGCGCTGCCGTTGCCCGAACTGCGGCGAGGGTCGGCTGTTCGCCGGCTATCTCACCGTGGTGCCGGCCTGCAGCGTCTGCGGCGAGGCCTTCCACCACCACCGCGCCGATGATCTGCCGCCCTATCTGACGATCATGGTGGTCGGCCACGTTGTGGTCACCGGCCTGCTGATCACCGACCGGATGTTCGTACCGCCGGTGTGGCTGGAGACGGTGATCTGGCTGCCGGTGACGGCGATCCTCGGGCTCGCGCTGCTGCGCCCGATCAAGGGGGCGGTGGTCGCCCTGCAATGGGCGCTGGCGATGCACGGTTTCGGCCGGGCGGCAACCGTCCCGCGGGAGGAACCGCCGAGGCCGGCGTCATGAGGAGTGACGCGGAGATCCTCGACGAGCTCAACGCCCTCGACCGTTCGCGCAAGGCGCCGCCCTACCGCCCGCGCGACGCGGCGACGCTGATCGTGATCGACGGCGCGGGCGACGACCTCAAGGTGCTGATGGGCCGGCGCCACCTGCGCCATCGCTTCATGCCCGGAGCGCTGGTGTTTCCGGGCGGCCGGGTCGATCCCGGCGACAGCCGGGTGCGGCTCGCCGACGACTATGACCCGCGGGTGCTCGCCGCCCTCCGGGTGGCGATGCACGGGCCGAAGACAGCGGCGCGGACGCGGGCCTTCGCGGTCGCGGCGATCCGCGAGACCTGGGAGGAGACCGGGGTGCTGATCGGCACGGCCGCCGCGGGAAGCGCCGCGCCGCTCGGGGCCGCGGCGGTGCCCCTCCCAGACGCCCCGCCGCCCGATCCGCACGACGCCTTCGCGGTGTTCGCGGCGCGGCAGCTGCGGCCGTCGCTGACGCCGATGCGCTTCATCGCCCGGGCGATCACCCCGCCGGGGCGGCCGCGGCGCTTCGACACGCGCTTCCTGGCAGTGCCGGCCTCGGCGATCGCCGGACGCAGCGCCGACGGGCTCGGTCCGTCGGGCGAGCTCGAGGAGGTGGCCTTCGTGACGCTGGCGGAAGCCCGCGCCCATGTCGATCTGGCACCGATCACCCGCGCGGTGCTCGACGAGCTGGAGCGCCGTCTGGCGGTCGATCCGGGACTCGACGGCGCCGCTCCGGTACCGTTTTATCGTTGGGCGCGCGATCGCTTCGTGCGCGAGGAGATCACGGGAGAATCGGCGTCATGACCGTCACGACGGTGTTGATCTTCGCAGGCGCCCTGTTCCTCAACGCCGGCACGCCCGGACCGAGCATCGCCGCACTGGTCGCCCAGGTGCTGAACCGCGGCGCCCGGCCGGTGCTGCCCTTCGTGGCGGCGATGTGGATCGGCGAGGCGGCGTGGCTGGGGCTCGCGGTCGCCGGCCTGTCGGTGCTGGCGAGCGAGCTGCATCTGCTGTTCGTCGCGATCAAATGGGCCGGCATCGCCTATCTCGTCCATCTGGCGGTGGCGATGTGGCGGACGCCGGCCGACGACGCCGGCCTCGCCCCGCCGGTCGGCGGCGCGGCGCGGCTGTTCGCCACCGGGCTGGCGCTGACCCTCGGCAATCCCAAGATCATGGTGTTCTATCTCGCCCTGCTGCCGTCGCTGGTCGACCTGCCGACCCTCGGGGTGATCGACTGGGCGGAGCTGACGGCGGTGCAGATCGCGGTGATGGCGGCCTGCGACCTCGCCTGGATGGCGGCGGCGGCGCGGGCTCGCGGCTGGCTCGCCTCGCCGCGGGCGCTGCGCCTGACCCGGCGGATCGGTGCGGTGGCGATGGGCGGCGCGGCGGTGACGATCGCCGCCCGCAGCTGATCGGCGGGCCCCGCGGCGGACGCATCGCCGCCGTCCCGCGGCGGTCGTTGCGCCGCGGGACCGGCTCGGGCATGGTCGCGGCCCCGCCCCCCTGCCGATCGAGGCCCATGACCGCCGCCCCGCCGCTGCAATCCCGGACCCGTCTGCTCGCCCTCGCGGCGGTGATCGCCGCGGCCGCAGCGGTGGCGACCGGGCTCAGCCTCGGCCTGCCGCTGCTCGCCATGGTGATGCAGGCGCGCGGCCATTCGGCGAGTTGGATCGGCCTCAACACCGCGGTCGGCGGCCTCGCGGCGCTGGCCGCGACGCCCCTGGTGACGCCGCTCGCCCGCCGGATCGGCCCGAGCCGGCTGCTGATCGCCTCGCTCGGCGCGGCGGTCGCGACCTTCGCCGCCTTCCCGCTCGTCGAATCGACCGCCGGCTGGTTCGCCCTGCGCGTGGTGTTCCACGCCGGACTGACCGGCACCTTCGTGATGTCGGAGTTCTGGATCGTCAGTCTGGCTCCGCCCGACCGGCGCGGGCTGTCGATCGGCCTCTACGGCACCGCCTTCTCGCTCGGCCTGTCGATCGGGCCGACGGTGCTCGGGCTGGTCGGCTCGACCGGGCCGGCGCCCTTCGCGATCGGCACGGCGCTGCTCGGCATCGCCCTGGTGCCGCTGATCGCCGCCCGCCACGTCGAGCCGGTGCTCGAACACGCCTCGGCGCTGTCGGTCATGGACCACGTCCGGGCGGCTCCGGAGGCGATGGCCGGCGCCTTCGTGTTCGGCGCGGTCGAAGCCGGGGGGCTGTCGATCCTGCCGCTGTGGGGGCTCGGGGTGGGGCTCGGCGAGGCCCGTTCGGCGCTCCTGTTGACGGCGATCGGGCTCGGCACGGTGGCGCTGCAGATCCCGCTGGGGCTGCTCGCCGACCGGGTCGACCGGATCCGCCTGCTCGCCGCCGCCTCGGTGGTCGGGGCGATCGGCGCGGCCGCCCTGCCCTTCGTGGTCGGCGACTTCGCGGTGACGATGGCGCTGCTGTTCGTGTGGGGCGGTTTCGGCACCGGGCTCTACACGGTCGGGCTTGCGGTGCTCGGGGCGCGGCGGGCCGGCGCCGATCTCGCCGGGGCCAATGCCGCCTTCGTGCTGATGTACGGGCTCGGGATGGTGGTCGGGCCGCTGGCGATCGGCCGCGGGCTCGACCTCGCGCCGTACTTCGGCCTGCCGGTGGCGATCGCCGGCTTCTTCGTCGCCCATCTCGCGGTTCTGGCGGTCGCACGGCGGCGCCAAACTTGACAAGGCCGGCGCCTTCGGTCACTTTGCGCGCCACTCCGACACCGAAGCGCGGCCCGTGTGGACCTCACGCGGGCCTTCGCTTTCAGAGACCATTGCAGAGGGACTGCGGCCATGGCCAAGGCGACCACCATCAAGATCAAGCTCGTGTCGACCGCGGACACCGGGTATTTCTACGTGACCAAGAAGAACTCCCGGACCATGACCGAGAAGTTCGCGGCCAAGAAGTACGATCCCGTCGCGCGCAAGCACGTCGAGTTCAAGGAAGCCAAGATCAAGTGAGCCGATTCGTCGGTTCCGGTCCGGGAAAGACCCGAAAGCCGCCGTTCAAGGGCGGCTTTTGCGTCTGAGGGCCGTCCCCTGCCGTCCTCCCGGAAACGACTCTCCTGCGCCGCGGCCCCCTCGCGAGGGCCCGATCGGATCGACAGAATGCCTTCAGAAGACAGCCCCCAGGGGTTCCGTTCCCTCGTCGAACGGATCCAGGCCCGCGACGGCGACGCGCCTGCGGCGCCCTCCGGCCGGCCGGTGATCCGCCGCCCGACCCGCGCCCGCGCGATCGAAGCCCCCGCCGAATCGGCCCCGCGCACCCCCAAGGGTGCCACGTCCCCGCGCCTGCTCGAGCGCCGCTGGCTGTGAGTCGGACGTTTCGGGATCTTCGGGATCGGTGCCGCCGCGCCCGCCCCTGAGGCCGCGCGGATGGTCGACCGGGCGAGATCCGACGGGGAGGCCACCCGGGATCGCCGCCCGATCGACACGACCCGGGCACATCGAGGATTTGCGGCGGACCCGACGTGCCGGGCATCCGCGGCCTCCGTTCTCGCCCTTCCCGTCCGGAGCGGCCGGAGGGGGGGAGCGATGCGTGAACGGAGCCTCGACACGACCCTAGCGACGCCACCCGACGTGGCAAAGCGCCACGTGCAGCGCGGCGCCCCCGATCTCCGATGTTCGTGAATCGTCAACCTTAACCGCCGCGGCGACGCGACCGGAGTGGGCAGACCCGCGAGATCCGGGCGGCGCGGCCTTCCGGTGGGCCGGGGTGCGCCGCCGAGGCCTCCCGCCGCGATCACGCGGCGCGGGCGACGACGCGGTTGCGGCCGTTCTGCTTGGCCTCGTAGAGACCGCCGTCGGCGCGTTTCATGATCGTCTCGACGGTGTCTCCGCCGCTCTGCAGAGCGCCGACGCCGACCGACACGGTGGCGACCAGCGTGGTTCCGTCGGGCAGCACGAAGGGCTCGGAGCCGACCCGGGTGCGGATCCGTTCGGCCACCACCCCGGCCTGTTCGAGATCGGTGTCGGGCAGGATCACCACGAATTCCTCGCCGCCGTAGCGGCACACCAGATCGACCCCGCGGACGCTCTGGGTCATGCGCAACGCCAGTTCCTTCAGCACCGCGTCGCCGCCGTCGTGGCCGTAGGTGTCGTTGACGCGCTTGAAGTGGTCCATGTCGGCGATCAGCACCGCCAGCGCCCGATCCTCGGTCTGCGCCGTCTCCAGCGTCTGCTCGAGGTGGGTGGTCAGGAAGCGGCGGTTGTGCAGGCCGGTCAGCGCGTCGGTGATCGCCATCTCCATGGTCGCCTGGAGGCTGTCGCGGAGACGGTCGGCATAGTGCTTGCGGCGGATCTGGGTCTTGACCCGGGCCTGGAGCTCGTGCCGGTCGACCGGGCGGACCAGATAGTCGTTGACGCCCATCTCCAGGCCACGCAGCAGCCGGGTGCGGTCGTCGGGCGCGGCGATCAGCAGGATCGGCAGCTGGCGGGTGCGTTCGAGCGAACGCAGCTGCGAGACGAGGCGCAGACCATCGAAATTGGACAGGCCGAGATTGATGATCACCAGATCGAAGTCGCCCTCGGTGGCGTGGAACAGCGCCTGCTGCGGGTCGGTCTCGACGCAGGGCTCGTGCTGGACGGCGAGCGCGGCGGTGATGCGTTCGAAGGACGAGCGACGGTCGTCGACCACCAGGATCCGCCCGCGCGGCACCTCGGTGCTCAGCAGGGGATCGAGGCCGTCGTCGAGGCCCATGTCGCGGCCGGTCTGGGCGCGCAGGCGCAACTCGTCGGTGAGCGTCTTGAGGCGGATCAGGCTCTTGACCCGGGTGACCAGGGCGAGATCGTTGACCGGCTTGGTCAGAAAATCGTCGGCGCCGGCCTCCAGGCCCTTGATGCGGTCGCCGATCTGATCGAGAGCGGTGACCATCACCACCGGCACGTGGACGGTGCGCGGGTCGGCCTTGAGCCGGCGGCAGACCTCGAACCCGTCGAGGCCGGGCATCATCACGTCGAGCAGCACCAGGTCGGGCACCGCGCGACGGCAGGCCTCCAACGCCGCTTCGCCCGACAGCGCGGTCGACACGTCGAAATATTCGGCGGTCAGCCGCGCTTCGAGCAGCTTGACGTTGGCGGGGATGTCGTCGACGACCAGGATCCGTCCCGTCATGGCTCTCTCACTCGCTACTCACGCATCGCCGAGATAGGATCGAACCGTCTCGAGGAACTTGGCCACCGAGATCGGCTTGGAGATGTAGGCCTCGCAACCGCCCTGGCGGATCCGCTCTTCGTCGCCCTTCATGGCGAAGGCGGTCACCGCGATGACCGGGATCGCCTTGAGTTCGTCGTCTTCCTTCAGCCATTTGGTGACTTCGAGGCCGGACACCTCGGGCAGCTGGATGTCCATCAGGATCAGATCGGGCCGATCGGACCGGGCGATCTCCATGGCGTCGAACCCGTTGCGGCTCTGCAACGTCCGATAGCCATGGGCTTCGAGAAGATCGTGGAAGAGCTTCATGTTCAGCTCGTTGTCCTCCACGATGAGGACCGTCTTGGGCATCTGCCGCTCCCTCGACCACGTCCCGTGGCCGGTCCGATGAACGTCGCTTCCGTGTCTTTCCGTCGTATTGCACAGTAACATCGATTCCTTACGGAACAGAAAAGGACGCCGATCATGGATCCCCGAGGCATCGAGCACCGGTCGGGCCTGTCGCGCGAACGCGCCGAAGAGGTGGCGATCGCGGCCCTCGCCCATCTCGCCGAAGATCCCGAGGTGCTCGGCCGTTTCCTCACCGCCACCGGGCTCGGACCGGAGACGCTGCGCGCCGCGGCGTCGCAGCCCGGCTTCCTGGCGGCGGTGCTGGAGTATCTGATGGGCGACGAGTCGCAACTCCTGGTGTTCGCGGAGCGCCAGCGGCTGCGGCCGACGATGATCGCCGCCGCCCGCCACGCCCTCGATCCGCTGGCCGACCAGGGATGAGCGCCGCGGACAGCCTCCCGGCCGGCACCGCGACGGGGCGACCGCTGGTGGTGGTCGACGTCGACGAAGTGATCCTGCGCTTCGTCGAGCCGCTGGAGCGCTACCTGGAGAGCACCGGCCACCGGCTCGCCCCGGTCGCCTTCGCGATCACCGGCAACGTCCTCAAGGCGGGATCGACCCGGCCGATCCCGGCCGAGGCGGTGCACGATCTGATCGAGGGCTTCTATGCGGCGCGGGTCGCGAGCCAACCGCCGGTCGACGGCGCGGTGGCGGCGCTGGCGCGGCTGTCGGCCGCCTGCGACATCGTGCTGCTGTCCAATCTGCCCGGCCGTCACGGCGAGGCGCGGGCCCGGCGGCTCGCCGAACTCGGCATCGCCGCGCCGCTCCGGGTCAACGAAGGGCCCAAGGGGCCGGCGGTGGCGGCGCTGGCCGCGGAACGGGGCGCCGAGCGGGTGATCTTCGTCGACGACGGGCCGATCCATCTCGCCTCGGTGCGCGACCGGGTGCCCGGCGCCCGCCTGGTGCAGTTCGTCGACGACGAGCGTTTCTTCCGCATGGCGCCGGAGGTGCCGGGCGTGTGGCTGAAGACCCGATCGTGGGACGAGGTGGCCGCCCGCATCGAAGCCGAGGCGCGGGCGTTCGCCCCTTCCGGCTGAGGTCGCCCGATACCTCGCCGATCGCGCGAATGTGAAGCCTGCGACAGGGGCGTGCGACGCTCCTGCGTCTTGATCGCGCGAGGCCGTCGCCCAAGAATTACAGGTTACCAAAAAACCTCAGGGAGTTTGGTGACCGCCATGATCGCACGATTTCACGCTCTTCTGAGCCGCCTCGTCCGCCGCGGCACCCTCGTTCTGGTGACCCCCGGTTCGACCCGCCCGGTCCGTTTCGGCGACGGCACGTCCCCTCGCGTCGTGCTGCGCATCACCGATCGTCTCACGCTGCTCAAGTTGCTGATCGATCCGCAGGTCCAGCTCGGCGAGGGCTACATGGACGGCACGGTGGTGGTCGAGGAAGGGTCGATCTACGACCTCCTGACCCTGCTCACCGCCGACGCCGGGCTCGATCCGCCGTTCGGCCTCGCCGCGCGGCTCCTCGGCGGGCTCCGGCGGGCGTTCCGCTTCGCCGTCCACTACAATCCGATCGGCGCCGCGACGCGGCGGGTGCGCGCCCACTACGATCTCTCCGACGCCCTCTTCGATCTGTTCCTCGATCCCGAGCGGCAATATTCCTGCGCCTATTTCCCGACCCCGCAGACCGGGCTCGACGAGGCCCAGCGCGCCAAGATGCGCCACATCGCCGCCAAGCTGTGCCTGGAGCCGGGGCTCCGGGTGCTCGACGTCGGCTCGGGCTGGGGCGGTCTCGGCCTGCATCTGGCGCGCGCCGGATGCGACGTCACCGGGGTGACGCTGTCGCTCGGGCAACACGCGGTGTCGACGCGGCGGGCGCGTGAGGCGGGCTTGGCCGAGCGGGCGCGGTTCGAGATCTCCGATTATCGGACCGTCGAGGGGACCTTCGACCGAATCGTCTCGGTCGGCATGCTCGAGCACGTCGGCTCGGTGCATCTGAAGGCCTATTTCACCAAGATCGCCTCGCTGCTCGACGAGCGCGGGGTGGCGCTGATCCATGCCATCGGGCGGGCCGACGGGCCGGGCACCACCAATGCCTGGATCACCTCGCACATCTTCCCCGGCGGCTACATTCCGGCGCTGTCGGAGGTGGTGGCGGCGGTCGAGGCCTCGGGCCTGTGGATCTGCGACGTCGAAACCCTGCGGCTGCACTATGCCGAGACGCTGAAGGCCTGGCGGCAGCGCTTCGCGGCGCGGCGGGAGGCGGCGGTGGCGCTCTACGACGAGCGCTTCGCGCGGATGTGGGAGTTCTATCTGGCGGCCTCCGAGGCGTCGTTCCGCTGGGGCGGGCTCTACGTGTTCCAGATCCAGCTCGCCAAACAGATCGACGCGGTGCCGATCGTGCGCGACTACATCGTCGACGACGAGCGCGCATCCAGCGCGCACGACGCCGAGCCGCGGGCGCGCCGCTCCTGCGGCTGAGGCTCGGCGATCGGCGCCGCGCCAGGCACTTCGGGGCGCCGTGGCGCTTCGCGCCGGGCGGCTGCGGCGGTATGATCGCGCACGATGTCAGGCCCGGTCGTTCCGCCCTCGCCTCCGGTCCTCAGGCCGAAGGCCTTCTGCCGCGACTGCTTCACGCCGGTGAAGCCGACCGCGACCCGCTGCCCGAAATGCGGCGGCCCGCGCATCGTCGCCCACGACGAACTCGACCGACTGTCGATCGCCCATGTCGACTGCGACGCCTTCTATGCCTCGGTCGAAAAGCGCGACGACCCGTCGCTGGCCGACAAGCCGGTGATCATCGGCGGCGGCCGGCGCGGCGTGGTGTCGACCGCCTGCTACGTCGCGCGGATCTCCGGCGTGAAGTCGGCGATGCCGATGTGGAAGGCGCTGGAGGCCTGTCCCGACGCGGTGGTGATCCGCCCGAACATGGAGAAATACACTCGCGTCGGCCACGAGATCCGCACCCTGATGCGCGAGTTGACGCCGCTGGTCGAGCCCTTGTCGATCGACGAGGCCTTTCTCGATCTCGGCGGCACCGAACTCCTCCATCACGCCTCGCCGGCGCTGACGCTGGCGCGCTTCGCCGCCCGGGTCGAGCGCGAGATCGGCGTCACCCTGTCGGTCGGCCTCAGCCACAACAAGTTTCTCGCCAAGATCGCCTCCGATCTCGACAAGCCGCGTGGCTATTCGGTGATCGGCGCGGCCGAGACCCTGGCGTTTCTGGCGCCGCGGCCGGTCACCACCATCTGGGGCGTCGGCAAGGCGACCGCCGAGGCGCTGCACGCCGAGGGCATCCGCACCGTCGGTGACCTGCGCGGCGCCGACGAATCGCGGCTGTTCCGCCGCTTCGGGGTGCTCGGGCGGCGGCTCAAGGAACTGGCGGTGGGCCAGGACCGGCGCCACGTCGAGCCCGACCGCGAGATCAAGAGCGTCTCCAACGAGCTGACGCTCGACACCGACGTCGCCGACTATGCGACGCTGGAGGCGATCCTGTTCCGCCTGGCGACCAAGGTGTCGCGGCGGCTGAAGGCGGCGGGCATCGGCGGATCGACGGTGCAGCTGAAGCTCAAGACCCCTGACTTCAAGTCGCACGGCCGCAACCGGCGGCTGGCCGATCCGACGGCGCTGGCCGATCGGATCTTCCGCACCGGCCAGGACCTCCTCAAACGCGAGGTCGACGGACGGCGCTTCCGGCTGATCGGCATCGGCGTCGCCGATCTGGTGCCGATCGACCGCTGCGACCCGCCCGATCTGATCGACGAAGGGGCCGGCAAACGCGCCCGGGCGGAAGCGGCGATCGATGCGCTGCGGCAGCGATTCGGCACCGACGTGGTCGAGCCGGGGCGAGTGTTCGCGTCGCGGCCGCGGGCCGAGCCACGGGCGCGCGCGGCGCCGGAGACGGACATCGGAGACGAGGGCGAATCGGAGGCCTGATCGGCCGGGCCGGTCAGCGCCGGCAGGCGGTCGCGGTGTCGAGGGCGGTCAGCGAGGTCAGCGTGCCGGCCAGCGAGAAATCGCCGTAGTCGAGGCGCATGCGGCGGCTGATGCCGTTGTCGTAGAGCACGAAGTTCATCTGATATTCTGGCGTCTCCTCGCCGCCGCCGACCTTGTCGAGGGCGAAATAGGAGATGCCGACCGGCCAGCGGCGATGGCCGGCGAGCAGCGGCGACGCGGCGGCCGGCTCGTCGGCATCCGCATCGTCGCCGGTCTTCTCGCGACCGATCACCACGGTAGTGCGATAGGTGCGCTCGCCGTTCTCCGAGCCGTCGAACAGCTCGATCTCCTGCAGGGTGCGCCCGGCGGTGGCGGCCTCGATGATCGCGGCGAGATGCTGGGTCGGGAACTTGGCGCGCGCGGTGACGTCGAGCGACTTGGAGGCCGGCCGGACCAGATGGACGCGGACCGCATCGGTCTCGTGGCGGGCGACGCCCTTGGTGTCCTCGATCTGGCGCTGATCGACGAAATTCTGGTTGAGGAAGTCGAAGCTGCGACCCTCGCCGTCCTCGAAGGACGACGTGCGCATGTCGGAGACGCGCGAGGTGCCGTCCTGGTTCTGCAGGCGGGTGACCAGGCGATACTGGCTGGCGAAGCCGTCGCAGACCGAGCCGGTGAATTCGTAGACCAGACGCCCGTCGACGGCGACCACTTCGGCGCGCTCGTTGCGCTTCTCGAGGCGCATCTCGTAGACCGCCCGATGGGGGGCGAGGCCGGCCAACACGTCGGCGGCACGACCCGGGGACGGCGCGGCGAAGACGACCAGAAGTGACGCGGCGGCGAGGAGGCCGCGGGCGCGGGTGGACGGCATGAACGACCTCGATGAAGCCCCCCGCGCGGGAGGGTGGGATTCCGAGGCGATCGGCGACGATGCCCCCCTTTCTTTTGGAACGGTTCGGCGGCGAATTCAATCGGTGATCACGGATGCGGTGGCCGCAATTCGGCACTGCGGCAGAACATTGTGGAACGATTGCGGCCGCGTCGACTTTCGGACTAGAAAGAGGCGGCGCGTCGCCGACGCCGTCCGCGGACCCATCGCCTACCGGAGATCTCCATGAGCTCGATCGAAGCCCGTCTCACCGACCTCGGCGTGACCCTGCCGACGCCGGCGGCGCCGGCCGCCAACTATGTGCCCTTCGTGCGCAGCGGCAGCCTGCTCTTCGTCTCCGGCCAGATCCCGGTCGGCCCATCGGGGATCCAATTCGTCGGCAAGCTCGGCCTCGACACCGACGTCGAAACCGGCCGGGCCGCGGCCAAGCTCTGCGCGATCAACCTGATCGCCCAGGTGCGGGCGGCGATCGGCGATCTCGACGGACTGGTGCGGGTGGTCAAGCTGACCGGCTTCGTCAATTCCGCCGCCGACTTCGGCGACCAGCCCAAGGTGGTCAACGGCGCCTCCGACTTCCTCGTCGAGGTGTTCGGCGACAAGGGCCGCCACGCCCGCTCCGCGGTCGGCGTCGCCGGCCTGCCGTTCGGTGTGGCGGTCGAGATCGAAGGCATCTTCGAGGTCGCGTGAGCGACCCTCCTGCTCCCTGCTGCCCGGAACCGTGCTGCCCGAGGACTGCGACCATGGACTTTTCTTGGCTGACCCGCCGCCCGATCGCCCACCGTGGCCTCCACGACCAGGCCGCCGGCATCGTCGAGAACACCCTTCCGGCGGCGGAGGCGGCGATCGCCCGCGACTTCTCCATCGAATGCGACGTCGTGCTGTCGGCCGACGGCGAGGTCGTGGTGTGCCACGACGAGACGCTGGAGCGCCTCACCCACGGCTACGGGCGGGTCGCCGACAAGACCATGGCGCAGCTCAGGGCGACCCATCTCAAGGGGTCGGACGCCCGCATCCCGACCCTCGAGGAACTGCTCGATCTGGTCGCCGGCCGGGTCGGTCTGTGCATCGAGCTGAAGAGCTTCTTCCCGCGGCGACCCGACGACCGTCTGTCGGAGCGGGTCGCGGCGCTGCTCGACCGCTACGCCGGGCCGGTGGTCACCAAGTCCTTCGACCCGGAAGTGCTCGCCGCCTGCAATCGTCTGATGCCCGGCATCGCTCACGGCATCGTCGCCGACGACGCCTCGGACCTCGACTATTACGGCCATTCCGGCCGGGTCGAGCGATTCATCCTGCGCCATCTCCTGCACGCGCCGCGGACCCGGCCGAAGTTCATCTCCTATTGCGTCCGCGATCTGCCGGCCCCCGGCCCCTGGGTGGCGCGCAAGATCTTCGGCCTGCCGGTGGTGTCCTGGACGGTGCGCAACGCCGAAGACCGGGCGCGGGCGCTGGCCTCGGCCGATCAGATCATCTTCGAAGGGTTCGACCCGGACGCCACGCCGTTCGTGCCCCTGCCCACGGCCTGAGCGGCTGCCCTGATTTCGCCCGAAGCGCGGATCACCCTGAGTTCGAATCCGACGTCGACCGGTTCGGTCGGCGGGCGGAGCGCTCCTCGTTCGAAGCCCGCGGGCGGCTTCGCCACTCGGTGAAGGACTCCATCTCATGACGTTCGCGAAACTCTCCGTCGCCTTCGGCCTCGCCGCCTTCCTCTCCGTCGCCGGCTTCGGCGCGACGGCTCCGGCCGAAGCCCACGACCCGGGGGCGGCGGTGGCCGCCGGCGCCGCCGGTCTGGTCGGTGGCATGATCCTCGGCGGGGCGATCGCCCAGTCGGCGCAGCCGCGCTACGTCGACGAGGACGAAGTCGTGGTGCGCCGCCGTCCGGCGCGGATCATCGAGGAAGAAGAGATCGTCCAGCCGCGTCGCTGCTGGCGCGAAGAGTGGCGCGACAATTGGGGCGACGTGCACTTCCGCCGCGTCTGCCGCTGATCGGCGCCCCCGCCGACTTGGCCCGGCGCCGCCGCCACCCTATCCTTGCCCAGACCGCCGGTGAGCGTGCCGGCCGTCGCGGGGAGGAGAGCGGATGGTGAGACCGACCGACGAAGCCGCGACGGTGCGGGTGATCACGGCGGCCGCCGAGCTCTCGGCCGCGGAGTGGGATCGCTGCGCCGGCGGTGACGGTACGCTCGACGACGGGCGCCCGGCCGATCCGTTTCTCCAACACGCCTTCTTCGTCGCCCTCGAAGAGTCCGGTTCGGCCTCGCCCGCCACCGGCTGGCATCCGCGCCATCTGGTGGTCGACGGCGCCGACGGGCGACCGATCGGCATCGTGCCGGCCTATGCCAAGACCCACAGCCAGGGCGAATACGTCTTCGACCACGGCTGGGCCCAGGCCTGGCAGCGGGCGGGCGGGCGCTATTACCCGAAGCTCCAGGTGTCGGTACCGTTCACCCCGGTGACCGGTCCGCGCCTCCTGGTGGCGCCAGGTGCGGCGGCGGAGCGGGCGCTGGTGCGCCGAACGCTGATCGCCGGGCTCGAGACCCTCACGACGCAAGGAAAACTGTCCTCGGCCCACGCCACCTTCCTCGCCCCGAGCGACGCGGCGGCCTTTGCGGACGCCGGATGGTCGATGCGCGAGGATCGCCAGTATCATTGGCCGAACCGCGGCTATCGCGACTTCGACGATTTCCTCGCCACCCTGCTCGGGCGCAAGCGCAAGCAGATCCTGCGCGAGCGGCGCGAGGCGGTGGCCGGCGGCATCGAGATGGCGGCGCTGACCGGCGCGGCGATCGGCGAAGCCGACTGGGACGCCTTCTTCGCCTTCTACATGGATACCGGCGCGCGCAAATGGGGCCGGCCCTATCTCAACCGCCGGTTCTTCTCGATGATCGGCGAGAGCATGGCCGATCGGCTGCTGCTGATGGTCGCCCGCCACGAGGGGCGGCGGATCGGCGGGGCGCTCAACTTCATCGGCCGCGACGCCCTCTACGGGCGCTGGTGGGGCACCGTCGACGACCGGCCGTTCCTGCATTTCGAGGCCTGCTACTACGCGGCGATCGATTGGGCGATCGCCCGGGGCCTGTCGCGGGTCGAGGCCGGGGCCCAGGGCGAACACAAGCTGGCGCGCGGCTACCTGCCGGTCGCCACCCGCTCGGCCCATCTGATCGTCGACCCCGGCTTCCGCGCCGCGGTCGAGCGCTTCCTCGGCGAGGAGACGGCGGCGCTGGCGGCCGGCGACGGCGAGTTGATCGCCGCCACGCCCTACGCCGATCGGCGCCGCGGCGCGGGCGACGCGGCGGCTCTCGCGGACGCTTGACCGGGGCGCGGGGGCGGACGACAGTCCGAGCCCGAGACAACGAACGGGAAGACCCACCGATGACCCCCGCCTATGACGATGCCAACGTCTTCGCCAAGATCCTGCGGGGCGAGATCCCCGCCCATGTGGTGTGGGAGGACGACCACACGCTCGCCTTCATGGATGTGATGCCGGCGGTCGACGGCCACACCCTGGTGATCCCCAAGGCCAAGGCGCGCAACATCTTCGACGTGCGCCCGGCCGATCTCGCCCGGGTGATTTCGGTGGTGCAGATGGTCGCGGTGGCGGCGCGCACCGCGTTCATCGCCGACGGCGCGACGATCCAGCAGTTCAACGAGACCGCCGGCGGTCAGGAGGTGTTCCACCTCCATTTCCACATTCTGCCGCGCCAGTCGGCCGACCGGGTGCGGCCGCTGCCGCGGCCCTTCGCCGACCCGAAGATCCTCGCCGCCCACGCCGAAGCGATCCGCGCGGCGCTGGCGACGCGCTGACGGCGTCGGCGAAGGGTTGCGGGCCGATCATCGGGGGCCGGTCCACGTCGGGGCGGCCCGTCGCCGGGTCGCTCGGGAGAGGCGCATGGGCCGGGTCGCTCGGGAGAGGTCGCTCGGGTCGAACGCCGCTTCGGACGACTGTCGGATCGGATTTCGCAGATCCGCGCGAGGCGACGGAGGGGCAGACACCGGTTCCGGCGCTCCTCCGCCGGAACTTCGGGCCATCGCTCCGCGCCGTCCGGGCGGGGCGGCCGAGGGGCGAACACCGGTTCCGGCCTTCGTCCGCCGGAACTTCGGACCATCGCTTCGCGCCGTCCGGGCGGGGCGGTCGAGGGGCGAACACCGGTTCCGGCCTTCGTCCGCCGGTGCCTCGGACCATCGCTTCGTGCCGTCCGGGCGGGGCGGCAGTGCATTCGGATCCGCCGGCCGAACCGGCGCAGCAGGGAGACGCATCGATGGGACTGTTGCTGTGGATCGTCGTCGGGGCGATCGCCGGCTGGCTCGCCGGCCTGATGGTGCGGGGCGGCGGCTTCGGCTTCCTGACCAACGTGGTGGTCGGCATCGTCGGCGCGGCGGTGGCCGGTTGGGTGCTGCCGCGGCTCGGCGTTCAGGTCGGCGGCGGTTTCTTCCGCGAGATCTTCCACGCGACGATCGGCGCGGTGATCCTCCTGGTTCTGGTGTCGCTGATCGGGCGGATGACGCGCTGAGGCGCGCCGCTCAGACGTCGGCGTGTTGATTTCCGCGGAGAACTGACCCAGGCGGCAGGGATTTTTCCATCGAGAATTGACCCATGTTTGAACCTCCTCCCTCGCCACTGGTGCGGGGGACAGCGGAGTGATCGACATGGAGTTATTGAGCGTCATCCGGCGCTGGCACTATCGGGATCATTTCTCGATCCGAGAGATTTCCCGGCGCACCGGGCTTTCGAGGAACACGGTCCGCAAGTACCTGCGGTCCGACAGCGTCGAGCCTCGGTT
>NZ_SJFN01000036.1 GCF_004328075.1 Siculibacillus lacustris
CAGTGAATGGGCGACCGTCTTCGGCGATGCCAAGATGACGACCGCGTTGCTCGACCGGCTCACCCACCACTGCCACATCCTGGAGACAGGGAACGACAGCTTCCGCTTCAAGAACAGTTCGGCGAAAACGGCCAAACCAACCAGGGAGAAGACGAGGAACTTGACCGCCAACTGACCAACCGACCATCATCAAGGCGGGTCAGTTCTCAGTGGAAAGCCTGGGTCAGTTCTCCGCGGAAATCAACAGTCGGCGATGTCGGGGATGTGGCACACCGCTTCGACGTTGTGGCCGTCGGGATCGAGCACGAAGGCGGCCCAATAGTTGGGATGATAGTGGACGCGCAGGCCGGGGGCGCCGTTGTCGGTGCCGCCGGCGACCAGCGCCGCGGCATGGAAGGCATCGACCACGGCGCGGCTCGGCGCGGCGAAGGCGACGTGCAGGCGGCCGCCCAGCGCCCCGCCCGACGACAGCCAGAAGTCCGGTTTGGCGCCGGCGCCGAGGCCGACGTGGCCGGCGCCGCCGGTCTCTTCGGGCGACACTTCCATCACCACGGAATAGCCGAGCGGCTCGAGGGCGGCCTCGTAGAAGGCGCGGGAGCGCGCGAGATCGGCGACCGGCAATCCGATGTGATCGAGCATGGCGATGTTTCCTCTCGAAACCCGCGCGAACGCGGACGCAGCGTCAGATGAATAGAACAAAATGCGAACTTCGGCAAGTGGAGAGCCGCGGCACAGGGCATGGCGGCGTCGAAAAAGCCGAGCGTCATTCTGCGAAGGCGTCGGCCCCACGCGTCCCCTCCCCCCTCGAGGGGGAGGGACAGGGAGGGGGGTATGCAGCACCAATCGAGGGCGAATTACATCGATATCACAAATGGTTGGTTCTTAGAGACCCCCCTCTCTGTCTCTCCCCCTCGAGGGGGGAGAGGACGCTGTGGCCGGGGCGATCGTCCCATCGGCGGCGTCGACATCGGCGGTCCTCGCGGCGTCCCGATCGGCGCGTCTCTACGCACCTCACTGCCCGAACGCGCCGCCCCTCCCCCCGAAACGAAAATCGGCCCGGAGCGGTTTCCCGCGCCGGGCCGAGCCTTCCACCGAACCTCGGGGCTTCACCCTTCGGTCGGAACCTTCTTGACCACCGCGCGCGGGCGCGCCGGGACCGGCAGGCCGCTCTTGGGCGCGGCGCGTTTGGCCTTGGCCGGCTTGTCGGCCTTGACCTCGGGCTCGGGCTTCGGCGTCGCCACCGCCGCCACCGCCGCCAGGGTCTCGAGCTTCAGGGCGTCGTGCCCGTCCTCGTCCTTGGCCACCGTGACCTTGACCACGCCACCCTTCTTCAGCTTGCCGAACAGGACCTCGTCGGCGAGCGGCTTCTTGATGTGCTCCTGGATGACCCGTCCGAGCGGTCGGGCGCCCATCTGGCGGTCGTAGCCGTTGACCGCCAGCCAGTCGATCGCCGCGTCGTCGAGCTCGAAGGTGACGTTGCGGTCGGCCAACTGGGCCTCGAGCTGCATCACGAACTTGGTCACGACCAGACGGATCACTTCCGGCGGCAGGTTCTGGAAGGTCACCACGGCGTCGAGGCGGTTGCGGAACTCCGGCGTGAACAGCCGGTTGATCGCCTCGGTGTCGTCGCCCTCGCGCTTGGAGCGGTTGAAGCCGATCGGCGCCTTGGCCATGTCGGCGGCACCCGCATTGGTCGTCATGATCAGGATGACGTTGCGGAAGTCGACCTGCTTGCCGTTGTGGTCGGTCAGCTTGCCGTGGTCCATGACCTGCAACAGGATGTTGAACAGGTCGGGATGGGCCTTCTCGATCTCGTCGAGCAGCAGCACACAGTGAGGATGCTGGTCGACGCCGTCGGTGAGCAGGCCGCCCTGGTCGAAGCCGACGTAGCCCGGAGGCGCGCCGATCAGGCGGCTGACGGTGTGACGCTCCATGTACTCCGACATGTCGAAGCGCAGGATCTCGACGCCGAGCAGCTTGGCGAGCTGACGGGCGACCTCGGTCTTGCCGACGCCGGTCGGACCGGCGAACAGGTAGGAGCCGATCGGCTTCTCCGGTTCGCGCAAGCCCGCGCGGGCCAGCTTGATCGCCGCGGCGAGGGTCTCGATCGCCTTGTCCTGACCGTAGACGACGCGCTTGAGGTTGGTGTCGAGGTGCTCGAGCACCACCGCATCGTCCTTGGAGACCGACTTGGGCGGGATCCGCGCCATGGTGGCGATGGTGTCCTCGATCTCCTTGACCCCGATCACCTTGCGGCGCTTGGACTCGGAGACCAACATCTGGGCGGCGCCGCTCTCGTCGATGACGTCGATCGCCTTGTCGGGGAGCTTGCGGTCGGAGATGTAGCGCACCGCCAGTTCCACCGCCGCCTTGATCGCGTCGTTGGTGTAGCGGACCTTGTGATGCTCCTCGAAATAGGGCTTGAGGCCCTTGAGGATCTCGATGGCGTCGGGAACGCTCGGCTCGTTGACGTCGATCTTCTGGAAACGCCGGACGAGCGCCCGGTCCTTCTCGAAGAACTGCCGATATTCCTTGTAGGTGGTCGAGCCGATGCAGCGGACATTGCCCGATGCGAGGGCAGGCTTGAGCAGATTGGAGGCATCCATGGCGCCGCCGGAGGTCGCACCGGCACCGATCACCGTGTGGATCTCGTCGATGAACATGATCGCCTTGGGGTAGTCCTCGATCTCCTTGACGACCTGCTTCAGCCGCTCTTCGAAGTCGCCGCGGTAGCGGGTGCCGGCGAGCAGCGCGCCCATGTCGAGGGCGAAGACCGTCGATCCGATCAGCACTTCCGGCACGTCGCCTTCGACGATGCGCCGGGCCAGGCCCTCGGCGATGGCGGTCTTGCCGACGCCGGGATCACCGACGTAGAGCGGATTGTTCTTGGAGCGACGGCACAGCACCTGGATGGTGCGCGAAATCTCGGCATCGCGGCCGATCAGCGGGTCGATCTTGCCCTTCAGCGCCTTGTCGTTGAGGTTGACGCAATAGGCCTCGAGGGCGTCGGACTTCTTCTTGGTCTCGGCGGTGGTCTCCGTGGTCGACATGTCTTCCTCCGCTCCGCGAGGGGGCCGAGCCTCCGACATGCCGGCCCGTTTGGCGATGCCGTGGCTGATGTAGTTGACCGCGTCGTACCGGGTCATGTCCTGCTCTTGCAGGAAATAGGCCGCATGGGATTCCCGTTCCGCGAAAATCGCGACGAGAACGTTGGCGCCGGTCACTTCTTCGCGACCAGAGGATTGCACGTGGATCACCGCCCGCTGGATCACCCGCTGGAAACCGGCGGTGGGCTTGGCGTCGTCGTCGCCGTCGGAGACCAGGTTCTCCAATTCGGTGTCGACATATTCGATCAGGTTGCGCTTCAGAACGTCGAGGTCGACGTTGCAGGCGCGCATCACCGCGGTCGCGTCGCCGTCGTCGAGGAGGGCGAGGAGGAGGTGTTCGAGGGTGGCGTATTCCTGGTGACGTTCGTTGGCGAGGTGCAGCGCCTGGTGGAGCGCCTTCTCGAGACTGCGAGAAAAGGACGGCACGTCGAAGACCTCACTGCTTTTCCATCACGCACTGCAGCGGATGCTGGTTCTTCCGAGCGAAATCCATGACCTGGGTGACCTTGGTCTCGGCCACCTCGTAGGTGAACACGCCGCATTCGCCGACACCGTGGTGGTGGACGTGCAGCATGATCCGCGTCGCTTCCTCGCGACCCTTGTTGAAGAACCGCTCGACGACGTGCACGACGAATTCCATCGGCGTGTAGTCGTCGTTGAGCAGCAGCACCCGATAGAGGCTCGGTCGCTTCAACTTCGGTCGCGTCCGGGTCACCACGCCCTGGTCCGGATCGTCGGGTCCGGGGCGGCGGGGATCCTGGCTCATGGTCGTCACATCGACACGCATGGATCTACTTCGTGAGCACCGGCGCTGGTCAGCACGCTTGGCGTTGATCGGGGGCGCGAGGCCCGGCGAGAGTCCTTGGAACGCCGCCCCTCCCGAAAGCGGGGCGACCGCTTCGGTGCATGTGGGGATGCTTCGCTCGATATTGTAGGGCAATGTTCGCCGCTCGCAATGCGCGGCAGCGGCCATTCGCGCAGCGCAGGGCTCGACGGCCGCTCGCGACGGCGGAAAACCGCGACGCGAAAAGGCCCGGTCGTCGCCGACCGGGCCTCGCGAATTCTCGGAGGATGCGTCACGACGGCGGGAGACGAGGCCCCGACCGTCGTTCGATCACTTCGGCGCCTTGGGGATCAGCGCCTCGAAGGGCTTGGCCACTTCCTTGGCGAGATCGACGTAGAGCTCGCCGACCTTGGTGGTCTGGGCGACCAGGGCCTCGTAGGCCTTCTTGGCGTAGTCGGCCTGGATCTCCACGACCTTGTCGAGGGTCTTGGCGCCGGCCAGCTGCTCGAGGGTCGAGGCGCTGTCCTCGAAGGACTTCTTGGAGAAGTCGGTGATCTCCACGGCGATCGCCTGGAGGCCCTTGGAGAGGGTGCCGAAGGCCTTGGTGGCGTTCTCGGCGTTGTCCTTGGCGAGCTTCTGCATTTCGTCGACGGTGGTCATCTCGGGCATCCTCTGGATCGGGTACGCTCGGCGAGCGCCCTCGTTCGGTCCACGGGACGGCATCCGCTCGCGCCGTCCATGTTGCAGTGCAATATTGCCCTCTCTCGCGTTGCGGTCAAGGGTCATATTGCACTGCAGCATTGGGAAAAAGGTCGTAGGCCGAGCCGGCGTGCGATCGACGAGATCGCCCCCGGCGACGACCGATGCGGGGCGAATTTTCCCGCACAAAACCGCCCTTTGCGGAGCGTCACCCATCAAGGTATTGATTTGTTTACCTTTTGAATTAACCGATCATCAACCTCGCCGGCGGCATTGTCTCGGCTGTGGACGACACGTCACACGTCCGGCCCGCCGCTCGCGGCAGGTCGCCGACGCCGAGGCAGGTTGCGCGCTTCGGACGACGTGACGACTGGGGATCGAGGCGTCCGGCGGATGCGGCGGGCGACGGCTTCGAGGATTTGGCAGTGCAGAATGCGCGTATGTTCGAACCGGGCCGCCTCGCCAAGGCGGTTCTGGTGGGGTTGGCCGTGTGCCTCGCGACGGTCTCGTCGGCAGATGCGGCGCGGCGCCATCGCCACCATGCGACCGCCAAGGTTCAACGCGGCGGCGGCGGCGGTGACGACGACGTCGGCTCCTCGTCCTCGCGCTACGCCGCCTATGTGGTCGACGACAAGACCGGGCGGGTGCTGTTTTCCAAGAACGCCGATGCGCCGCGCCATCCCGCGTCGCTGACCAAGATGATGACCCTCTACCTGCTGTTCGAGGACCTGCGCAAAGGCCGCGTGACGATGGAGACGCGGTTCACCGTGTCCCAGCACGCCGCCAATCAGGCCCCCTCCAAGCTCGGTTTCCGGCCGGGCCAGACGATCGCCGTCGAAGACGCCATCCGCGCCCTGGTGACCAAGTCGGCCAACGACGTCGCGGTCACCGTCGCCGAGAACATCGGCGGCTCGGAAGAGGCCTTCGCCCGCCGCATGACCGCGACCTCGCGGCGGATCGGCATGACCGGCTCGACCTTCTACAACGCCTCGGGCCTGCCCAACGCCGCCCAGTACACCACCGCCCACGACATGGTGACGCTCGGCCGCGCGCTGCAGGAGCGCTTCCCGACCTACTACCGCTATTTCTCGACGCGCAGCTTCGCCTGGGGCAATGCCGTCCACGCCAACCACAACAAGCTCCTGTTCCGCATCGAGGGCATCGACGGCATCAAGACCGGCTACACCGAGGCCTCGGGCTTCAATCTGGTCAGCTCGCTGCGCCGCGACAACCGCCATCTGGTGGCCGCCGTGATGGGCGGATCGAGCGGCCGCTCGCGCGACGACCACATGGCCAAGCTGCTCGCCGAACATCTCGGTGAGGCCAGCACCGGCGCCAAGACCTCGTCGGTGTTCGCCGAGAACCGCAGCGCCGACGCCGCCGACACCGACGAGACCGAGGCGCCGGCGACGGTGGTCGCCCGCGCTCCGGCCCCGACGCCCCCCGCCGCCCCGGCCCCGGCCCGTCCGGCGATCGCCTCGCTGCCGGCGCCCACGCCCGCGTCCACCGCGCCGCTCGCCCTGGTCGCGGTCGAAACCGACGCCCCTTACGAGCCGGCCCGCACCGCCGGTCCGCGCGGCGGCAATCTGCCGCGCATCGCCTCCTCCGATCAGGTGCCGCTGCCGCGGGCCGAGGTCGAGAGCCGCGTCTCCACCGACCGCGGTGCGGCGGTGGCGATGGCCAAGGCGATCCTGCTGCCCGACACCGGCCGCCCGATCGCCCGCTCCGATACGCCGATGCCGGTGCGCACCGCCTCGATCTCGGTGACGCCGATCGTCACCAATGCCGCGCCCGTCGCCGCCAAGGTCGACGAGGTCAAGGCGCCGCCGGCTCCGCCGCGGTCGCTCGCCGTGGCGACGCTGACCGGTCGCGAAGCGGCGGAGATCGCCACCGCCTCGATCGCCCGGCGCAAGGCCGAGGAACCGGCGAGCCCGCCGGCCACGGTGCGCTCGGAAGTCCACGGCTGGCTGGTCCAGATCGGCGCCTACGACCGCGAAGACGCGGCCAAGGCGGCGTTGGCCAAGGCCCGCGACCGGTTGGGCGGGGTGCTCGGCCGGGTCGAGGACGTCACCGAAGGGGTCACCAGCGGCGCGGGTCGCCTGTGGCGCGCCCGCTTCGCCGGACTGAAGGATCAGAAGGCCGCGGAGGGCGTGTGCAAGGCCCTCAAGCGGAAGGACTTCGCGTGTCTTGCTCTGCGTCAGTGATTGGAGCGCGTGCCATGTCGACCGACCAGACGATCCTTGGCCTCGTTGATCTTGGCCGCCAGAAAGGTGGATCCTCCCATGTCGGGATGTACCGCCTTCATGAGACGCCGGTGGGCCTGGCGAACTTCCGCCTCGGTGGCGCCTGGGCCAAGGCCGAGAATCTGATGGGCCTCCTCGTCGGTCATCGCGCCCGGTCGCGCCGCGCTGCCCTGCCGCGCTGTCGGACCCTCCTTCGCGTCGTCACGCCACAGGGGTGCTCGGCGGTCGAGATACGCCTCCAGCAGTGACCGGCTCTCCGGATCGGAGCCCACTTCGCGCCACAGATCGACGAGATCGGTCACCGACAGGCGCGCCAGTTCGAAACCTTCGAAGCGACCGGCGAGGACGCGCCCCGACAGGGTGCCGCTGTCGTGGTCGAGTTGCATCTCCAGCGCCGCGGAGCGCACCGTCGAGCGCCGACCGGGGGTCGGCTTGGCCCCGAAGGCCCCGAACAGCCCGCCGAACGGCCCGAGAAAGGGTTTCAGCCAGCGCGCGTAGCCGCCGGCCGTGGGGCCGGCCAGCGACAGCGCGAAGAGGAAGATCGGCACCGCCACGATGACCCGGCCGGTCATCAGCATCACGCCGGCCAGCGCCATCAGCGCCGCGGCGCCGGCGCGGCGGAACACCACGGCGAGCGTCGCCGGATTGGTCGACACGAAACCCTGAATCAGCACCATCAGGCCGACCAGCGCGGCGACGCCGAGAAACACCGTGTTCATCGCGCGATCTCCCGATCGAAGGCGGTCGCAGCGCCGCTCATGTCGCCATCTTCCCGATCAGCCGGCGGGCCTCGGCGCCGTCGGGACGGTCGGCGAGGGCGCGCAGCCCCGCCGTGCCACCGGCGGCATAGGCCGCGACCGCAGCGAGCAGTTCCGCCAGCCGGTCGGCGGCACCGGCGTCGAAGGGCACGTGGGCGCCGCGGGTGAGACGGGCGACGTCGGCGAAGATCGCCGCGGCGACCGGGTCGTCGCCCTCCTGGAACAGGAAGCAGGCGACGCCGGCGAGCGCCACTTCCGCAGCGGCGGCGCGCAACTCGTCGGCCGATTCCTCGCAGGCGTCGCCGACGAAGGCGAGGGCTGCGACCGGCCGGCGCCGCGCCTCGGCGGCGACATGGGTCAGCACGCGGCCGATCTCGGTCGGCCCGGCGCGGCAGCGCAAGCCCCCCATCAGATCGCCGAGGGCGGTGGCGTCGGCGAGCCAGCGGCTGGCCCGGCATTCGCCGCCGCCGCGATAATAGACCAGTTGCACCTCGAGCCCGCCGATGCGCGCCGCCTCGCGGAACATCGCGGCCTGGAGCTTGGCGGCGCGGTCCCAGGTCGGCTGGCGGCTGGCCGTGGCGTCGAGGGCGAAGATCAGGCGGCCGCGGGCGGCGTGGCGCGCCTCGGTGGAGGTCGCCGCCAGGAAGGCGGTGATCTCGTCCGGCGACGAGCGGCCGTCTGTCGGCACCGCCGTCGCCGACCGGCGTTCGGGAACGCCGTCGGAACTGTCGCGACCCATGGGTCTCCTCGCGGCGGGCGGGCACCCGGTGGCCGGCCCGTCCCCGAGGCAATAGCATCGCCGGCGCGCCGCGCCCATCCCCCTCGTGCGGGAGGCGGACACGCCGCCTCCCCTCGCCCGGCGAAACGGCTGGCGTCGCAGCGTCGCTTCCGACATGATCCGCGCCCCGGCCCGGGGCTATCCCCGCGCCTTCCCGCGCAGAGATCCACCATGAACGACGCCTCGACCGATCTGCCGCCCGCCCGCCCCGTTCCTCCGGACGACCGGCCGGAGGTGGTGCGCACCATCGCCGAGTTGCGCGCCCGGGTCGCCGCCTGGCGGGCCGCCGGCGAGACCATCGCGATGGTGCCGACCATGGGGGCGCTGCACGCCGGCCATCTGTCGCTGGTCGCCGAGGGCCGACGCCGGGCGGCGCGTGTGGTGGTGTCGATCTTCGTCAATCCGACCCAGTTCGCCCCGCACGAGGACTTCCAGACCTATCCGCGCACCGAGGCGCAGGATCTGGCGCTGCTTTCGACGCTCGCCACCGATCTGGTGTTCGCGCCGGCGCCGAGCGAGATCTATCCGCCGGGCGACGCCACCCGAATCGAGATCGGCGGGCCGGCGGCCGGGCTCGAGACCGATTTCCGCCCGCATTTCTTCGCCGGCGTCGCCACCGTGGTGGCCAAACTGCTGATCGCCTGCACTCCCGATGTGGCGATCTTCGGCGAGAAGGACTTCCAGCAGCTGGCGGTGGTGCGGCGGCTGGCGACCGACCTCGCCCTGCCGGTGACCATCGTCGGCGGCGAGACCGTGCGCGAGGCCGACGGGCTCGCCCTGTCGTCGCGCAATGCCTATCTCTCGCCTGCGGAGCGGGCGATCGCGCCGCGCCTCCACGCCGCGCTCACCACCATCGCCGAGGTGGCGCGGACCGGCGGCGACGTCGCGGCGGCGTTGGCCGCGGCGCGGAGCGATCTCCTCGAGCGCGGCTTCCACGCCGTCGACTATCTGGTGCTGCGCGACGCGGCGACCCTCGGGCCGGTCGACGACGCCACCACCGAACGGCGGCTGCTCGCCGCGGTGTGGCTCGGCCGCACCCGGCTGATCGACAACATCGCGGTGTGACCCGGAGGAGAAGACGCCATGACCACGAAAGACCCGAATTTCCGACCGCCCGAGGGCTGGTCGGGCGACGCCACGGCGATCGAGCGGGAGTATCGCTTCGTCGATTTCCCGGCGGCGATCGCCTTCATGGTGGCGGCGTCGTTCCGCTGCGAGGCGGCGAACCACCATCCCGACTGGACCAACGTGTGGAACCGGCTGACCGTGCGGCTGTCGACCCACGACGCCGGGCGGGTCACCGACAAGGATCTGGCGTTGGCCGCAGCCTTCGACGCGCTCTACGCGACCCGCTGAGGTGCCGTCGGCGGCCGCCGGCGCGGGCTCAGCGACCGAGCGAACCGCTGCGCACACCGGTGTCGGCCCGGACGTAACCGGAGACCGCGACCGAGGTGTCGCCGAACTGGTAGAGCGTGCCGCCCTGGGGCGTGGTGGTGGTCCGGGTGGTGGTGGAGGCCACGGGCTTGGCCTTGCGCGGCGGGCAGGCATGCTGCGTGGCGAAGGCCGGGTTGGCCGGCGTCGCGGTTCCGGGCACACAGTCTTCCGCAGCGGCCGGAAGGGCGAAGGCCGCGGCGAGGAGCAGGGCCGGCAGAGCGAGACGCGGAACGGTCGGACGGATCGGCATGGGACGCCTCCGAGAGGGACGATCGGCGCGACACCGATCGGCGATGCCCCCGTTCTAGCGAGCCGGTGCGGCGCTGTCACGGCGAAGCGGAGGGGCCGGCGATCACAACAGGCCGAGGCCGGCCAGTTCGCGTAAGAATTCGACCGGCAGATCGGCGACGTCGGCGCCGCGCAGGTCGCGGGGGGCGGCCTCGGCGGCGAGGTAGCGCCAGCCCTGGAACGGCCGGCACGGCCGCGCCTCGACCTCGATCACCTCGCCCGACAGGACGATGTCGCAATGGGGTACGCCCGAGCCGTCGACGGTGGCGCGCAGGTCGCGGATCGCCTCGCGCACCCGGATCTGGCCCTTGATCACCCAATAGAGCGAACCGCCGTCGAGGATCTCCTCGACGCGCTTGGGGCTCATGCGGGTGCGGTGGACGTGGACCTCCTCCTCGCCGCGGCGCCGGCGCTCGGCGAGGCGGGCGTCGATCCAGGCGACGAGATCGTCGATGCCGTCACAGCCGACACAGAGCTTGATCAGATGCAGGGCCATGGGCGGCGGGAGATCCTCGGGAACGCGGGGCGTCGGCGATCCTAACCGCTCGCCCCGGCCGGGGCGAGAGGGCGGGGGCGGATCTCCCCTGCTCTCCCCCGCCCCGCGCGGTGTCAATCGACTTCGTCGCTCGGCACCACCTCGGTCTCGAGGTCGGCGGCCGCCTTCCAGGCGAGGAAGGCCGGCAGGGTCAGGACCGCGTCGACGTAGGCGCGGATGTCGGGATCGAGCGGCCAGGCATAGGTGTCGAGGCGGGTGACGACCGGCGCATACATCGCGTCGGCGGCGCTGAAGGCGCCATAGAGGAACGGTCCGGCGGCGCCGAAGCGGGCGCGGGCGTCGCGCCACAATTCGACGATGCGGGCGACGTCGACCGCCGCCGCGGCCCCGCCGCGCGGCGCCCAGGAAAAGCGCCGGCCGAGGTTCATCGGACAGGCCGAGCGCAGGCCGGTGAAGCCGGCGTGCATCTCGCTGGAGATCGCCCGGGCGTGGGCGCGCGCCGCCGGATCGCGCGGCCAGACCGCGTGCTCGGGGTGGCGCTCGGCGAGCCATTCGATGATCGCCAGGGTCTCCCACACCCGCACGTCGCCGTCGATCAGGCAGGGCACCCGCCCCGACGGCGACCAACGCAGGATCGTCGCCTTGGTGTCGGGCTTGTCGAGCAGTACGCCGACCTCGTCGAAGGCGATGCCGAAATGGGTGGCGACCAACCAGGGGCGCAGCGACCAGGACGAATAACGCTTGTTGGCGATCACCAGTGTCGGAACGGACATGTGCGGGCTCCCCTGCGGCCGGCCATGGGACGGCGGTTGCGATTGGCCCGACGCTCGCACCGGGGCGGCCGGGCGTCCAACCGATTCGGTTGATGGGGTGGTTCAGGCGGGTTGATCGATCGTAGCCATCGCCCATGAACCTGCCCGACCCTGGGCCGTCATCCCCGGCCGGAGCCGGGCCGTCGGCGGAGGGGAAGGGGATCCAGGGGCCCAGGCCGGTGAGCCCTCGGCGTTTTCCGGGGGGCTCCGGATCCCCTTCCCTCGCCCTTCGGGCTCGCCGGGGACGACGGCAGGGGCAAGATGCGATCGATCGGGAGGACGCGGGATTCGCGGAAATCCACATGCGGTCACCCGGGTTGATCGATCGTAGCCGTTTCCGAGGAGCGGCGGTTCGGCGTATCTCTCGCGGATGACCGATCAGCTGCTCCTCGATCTCGTGGCCTGCCTGTGGTTCGTCGTCGCCTGGCACGGCGTCGACCCGGTCGTCGACCGCATGCGCTGGGGCGGGCCGTCGCTGACCATGTTGATGGACGCCCACCGGCGGCGCTGGATGGACGTGATGCGGGCGCGCAACCTGCGCATGGTCGATACGGCGATCATGGCCAGCCTGCAGAACGGCACGGCGTTCTTCGCCTCGTCGTCGCTGATCGCGCTCGGCGGCAGTTTCGCCCTGCTCAACCAGACCGACCGGATGGTCGAGATCTTCCACGACCTGCCGTTCCACGTCGCCTCGGCCAAGACCGTTCTGGAGGCCAAGATCCTCGGGCTGGCGGCGATCTACGCCTTCGCCTTCTTCAAATTCGGCTGGTCGTATCGGCTGTTCAACTATTCGGCGATCCTGATCGGTGCGGTGCCCGAGCCCGACGAGGCCGATCCCGCCGAGATGGAGCGGGCCACCGACCGGGCCGCCGACATGCAGATCGACGCCGGCCACCATTTCCATTCGGGGCTCCGGGCGCTGTTCTTCTCGGTCGGCTTCTTCGGCTGGTTCGTCAACGCCTGGGTGTTCCTGGCCTCGACGACCTTCATCCTCGGCGTGCTGATGCGCCGGCAATATCTGTCGCGGGCGCGCGCCGCGCTGCTCGACGAGGCCGCCGCGAAACGACCGATCTCCCGCCCCTGACCCCGCCGAATACGCGAAAGGGGCCCCGAACGGGGCCCCTCCAGTTTCTCGGCGTATGAGGTGGCGTCGGATCAGGCGACGTCGGTGGTCTTCTCGACGACCTTGCCGACCAGCCCGTAGGCGAGCGCCTCGTCGGGGCCCATCCAGAAGTCGCGGTCGGTGTCCTTCTCGATGCGGGCCAGCGGCTGGCCGGTGGCGACCGAGAACATGACGTTCAGCCGGTCGCGCATCTTGAGGATCTCGCGGGCCTGGATCTCGATGTCGGTGGCCGGGCCACCGGCGCCGCCCGACGGCTGATGCAGCAGGAAGCGGGTGTTGGGCAGGCAGAAGCGACGCTCGCGCGGTACCGAGATGTAGATCAGGGCGCCGGCCGAGGCGACCCAACCGACGCCGATCATGCGCACCGGGGCCGGCACGAAGCGGATCACGTCGTGGATCATGTCGCCGCTCTCGACGTGGCCGCCGGGCGAACAGACGATGACGTTGATCGGCTCCTGGGAGACGTGGGACAGCGCCAGCAGGCGGCCGGTGACGTCGCGCGCCAGTTCCTGGGTGATCGAACCGGTGATCAGCACGGTGCGGGCGTCGAAGAGGTGTTTGTCGACCGGGAGAGACTGCGGAGTCTTGGTCTTCTCCTCTTCCTCCTCCTCCTCGTCGAGGCGAGTGATCCAGTAGGTCTTGGGACTTTTGATCATGGCGGTATCCAGGAACTCGGTGGGGGAGGATGGGGAGGGGCGGATCATGGGTCACCCTAGATGTAGTGATCCGCAACCGGCCTGTCGACCCCGGTCGCGCAACTCCTGCGTCCCCCGCCCCCGGGGGCGCCGCGAGGTTCGCCGCCGCCGCGGTCATCCCCTTGACGGAGTTGGCCGATCAGGCGTTCACCATGGCGATCGCGGGCGCGCCGCAGGGGCGTTCGGGGCGCCCGTGGGGGTCATTTGCGGGGGCCGAAGCAGATCGCCCGGAAGCGTCGGGCGGGGGCGGCAAGGCCGGCGACCGGCACGGTGGCGGCGACCGACTCGACGGTGAGGCCGAGCGGTCCCGGGCCTTCGAGGATCGGACGCAAGCCCGCCTCCAGGGCGCGCCGCCCGGCGGCGTCCACGTCGATCTCGGCGCGGAAGGCGACACCGCCATCGTCCGGCTCGTCGGCGACCGCGCCGTCGAAGCCGTGGCGAGCGGACCCGGCGGCGAGCTCCAGGCGATGCGGGCGGGCGTCGGCGACGAGGCCGGGCAGGCGGGCGGTGACGGTGACCAGATCGACGTCGCGCAGACAGCCGAGCATCAGGCGGCGCGGCGCATCGGCCTGGGGTGTCCACACCAGGAAGCCGCGACCGCGGGCGTCGCCGACCAGCGACCAGCCGGCGGGATCGCCGGGATCGGCGGCGGCCGGCGGCGGCGCAGCGAGGCCGGCGGCGACGAAGAGCGCTGCGGCGAAGCGAGAGACGATGGGCGCGGGCATGGGGCGAGGCTCCGTCGTGGGTCCGGGCACCCGCGGCGCCCGAGGCCGATCAATCGAGGAACGGCAGGCCGGCGCAGACGATCGCGCCGGTGCGGGCATCGAGGACGAGGCGGCCGTCGATCGGCGCGCCCGGGTCGCCGTGGGGCGCGGCGACCACCACCCGGATCGACCACACCGGTGCCGAGCCGCCGCCGCACAGGGTGGCGCCGCGGGTGGTGCGGACGACCTCGCGCAGGTTGCGCAGCACCGCCGCATCGGTATCGCCGTAAGGGTCGCCCTTCAGCACCGCGACCGCCGCGGCGCGGGCCTGGGCCTCGGTGGCGAGGGAGCCGGCCGCGGCGGGGGACACGACGGCAGCAGCGGCGAGGGCGAGGATCGCGAGGGCGGACGCAGCGCGCATGGAATACCTCCTCGGCGACGGTCGGCGTGGAAGGCCCGGCGGCGCAGACTGCACCCGAGTCGCCGCACCGGCCATGACGTGGCGCAAGGGACGGTGCGACTCGGCGTCGCCGCGGGCGCGTCAGACGATGCCGTACCACCAGGTGGCGAGCCCGAGCACCGCGAAGAAGCCGACGCAATCGGTGACGGTGGTGACGAAGACGCCGGAGATCACCGCCGGGTCGCCGTTCAGCTTGTCGACGGCGAGCGGGATCGCCACCCCGGCGAGGCCGCCGGCGATCAGATTGACGATCATCGCGCCGCCGATCACCGCGCCGAGTTGGCGTTCGCCGTACCAGCCCCACACCGCCAGCCCGACCAGCAGCGCGAAGGCGGCGCCGTTGAGGAAGCTGACCATGATCTCGCGATTGACGAAGCGGGCGATGTTGAAGCGGCCGACCTCGCGGGTGGCGATGGCGCGCACCGCGACGGTCATGGTCTGGGTGGCGGCGTTGCCGCCCTGCCCTGCGACGATCGGCGCGAGTGCGGCCAGCGCCACGATCTTGGCGATGGTGTCCTCGAACAGGCCGATCACTCCGGCGGCGAGGAAGGCGGTGAACAGGTTGACCAGCAGCCACAGGAAGCGGTTGCGGGTGGTGTACCAGACGGTGTCGGAGATCTCTTCGTCGCCGACGCCGGCCAGCGCGCGCAGGTCTTCCTCGGCCTCTTCCATCACCACGTCGACGACGTCGTCGGCGGTGATCACGCCGATCAGGCGATCCTCGTCGTCGATCACCGGCAGCGAGATCAGGTTGTAGCGCTCGAAGATCCGGGCGACGTCCTCGCGGTCGTCGGTGGCGCGCGCCGTGCGGCGGTCCTCGTCGACGATCTCGCCGACCGCCTGCATCCGCTTGGCGCGCAGGATGCGGTCGAGGGCGACGGTGCCGAGCAGGCGGAAGCCGGGATCGACGACGTGGATTTCGTAGAAGTCCTCGGGCAGGTCCTCGGTCTCGCGGCAGTAGTCGATCACCTGGCCGACCGTCCAGGTCGGGGCCACGGCGATGAACTCGGTCTGCATCAGGCGACCGGCGGATTCCTCGGGAAAGTCGAGGCTGCGCTCCAGGCTGAGGCGCTCGGCGGCCGGGAAGGTGTCGAGGATGGCGTCCTGGGCGGCCTCGTCGAGGTCCTCCAGGATGTAGACCGCGTCGTCGGAATCGAGGTCGCGCACGCCCTCGGCGACGGTGGCGGGCGGCAGATCCTCGATCAGTTGAACGCGGACGCTCTCGTCGAGTTCGACCAGCGTCGAGAAGTCGAAGGCGTCGCCGAGCAGGCCGACCAGCAGCGGGCGCTCGTCGGCGTCGAGGGCTCCGATGATCTCGCCGAGATCCGCCTCGTGGAGGTCGCCGACCAGGGCCGCGAGACCGGCTGCGTCGGCGGCTTCGATCGTGCCCCGCACCGCCGCCAGAAAGGCGCCGGTGAGGCGGCCGTCGTCGTCGCGCAGAACCGGCGGCACCACGGCCGGGAGGGGCGGGTCGGATGGCGCGTCCGCCGCGGGCAGAACGGGCTCGGTTCCGCTCGGGGGCGGTCGCGCATCGCTCTCGGGGGCCGGATCGACGGTCTCTCGGTCGGACATCGGCGCCTCGCCTGAACGGGGGAACGGCCGGACCTCTCTACCCGCGCCGGGCGGGCTTGGCCATCGCCAAATCGGCGCGGCCAGACGTCGCCGCGCAGCGCGATCGTCGAAATTGCCGCCGATGACGCCACCGAACGGCCACCATGTGCGGCGACAGTCCGCGGTCGTTAACGCAATCTCGAGAAAATCGCCGTTAACGTGGTTAACAAGGTCTTGCGTCGTCCGATTCCATCCGTCATCCCCTTCCTTTCATGGGATCATCCTCGGAGGAAACCGCGAGATCGGGTCGTATCGGCTCCGTCGCGGTTCCGATCACGAGATCTTCTGACGTCGAGGTCACCGCTTCGGTCCGGACCCTCGTCGAACCGGAGTACGTCATGCATCGTTCGTCCCTGCGGATCGTGTCCGCCGTCCTGTGCGCCACCGGGCTCGGTGCCGCCACCGGAGCCGCCACAGCCCAGGAGGCGCCGCCCCTGATGCTGGGCGTGCCGTCCACCGCGCCGTCCACCGCCGCCGTTCAGCCGCGACCGGTGGCCAAACCCGTGACCATCAAGACCGCCGCGGCGACGCCGGCCGGCGAGGCGCGGGTCAAGACCGCGACCGCCGAGATTCCCAAGGTGCCCAAGCCCGCCGCCAAGGCGGCGGCGGTGACGAAGCCCGCCAAGGCGCCGAAGACCGCCAATCCGGGCGTGCCGCCGGAAGCGCGCCGGGCGGCGTTGATCGCCGCGATGACCGGTCAGGCGACGCCGCCGGCCCATCACCACATCGTCCAGGACATCAAGACCACCTGCCCGGGCAACCCGGATGCGATCGGTCTGTCCAAGGTGATCAAGGTCGACACCGAAGGCGGCTTCTACGTCGGCCAGACCTATCACACCCGCATGCCGCTGGAGCCGAAGGAGGTCATCCTGACCTTCGACGACGGTCCGATGGCCGGCCGCACCGACCGGGTGCTGGCGGCGCTCGACCACGAATGCACCAAGGCGAGCTTCTTCATCGTCGGGCAGATGGCCAAGGCCTATCCCGAGACCCTGCGCAAGACCGCGGCGGCCGGCCACACCATCGCCTATCACACCATGACCCATCCGCTGGGCATGGTGAAATGGCCGCTGGAGAAGGCCCAGGAGAACATCCGCGGCGGCTGGCAGACGGTCGACCAGATCCTCTACGGCACGGTCGGCGAGCGTCCGGCGACGCCGTTCTTCCGCTATCCCGGCCTGTTCAACTCGCGCGCCATCAACGCCTGGTTCAACGGCCTCGGCATGGGGGTGTTCGCCATCGACGCCGCCGGCAACGACTGGCTGAAGGGCTACATCACGCTGGCCGACGGGCCCAACGTGATGAACCGGGCGCTGAAGGAACTCGAGGATCGCCAGGGCGGCATCCTGCTGCTGCACGACATCAAGGATTCCTCGTCGTCGATCGTCGCGCCGCTGCTGCGCGAGTTGAAGGCGCGCGGCTTCAAGATCGTCCACATCGTGCCGAAGACCCCGGCGCCGAAGCTGGTCTCCGGGCCGATCGCCGGGGTGATGCCGACCGTCGCCGAGACCTGGGTGCCGGTCGCCGAGCGCGGCATCGACGGCTACGACCTGACCAAGCAGATGGCCCAGCAGGGCGCCGGCCACGCCGGACAGCCCTCCACGGCGCCGCTGCCGGCCTATGCGCCGCCGCCCGCCGGCAGCGCGACCGGCACGCCGGCCGCGACCGTGGTTCCGACCGCTCCGGCGGTTCCTGCCGCCGCCGTGGCGCCGCTTCCCGTCACGCCGGGCCGTTCCGCCACAGTGGTGACGGCGCCGCTCACGACCCCGGCGCGGCCGTCGCTGCCGCCGGTGCCGGCCCGCGCCGCCGATCCGACGGCCACCGGTTCGCTGCCGCCGCCGGTGGTGCCGGCTCCGACGCCCAAGCCGGCCGCGACCGAGCCGGGCTGGTTCTCCTCGACCGCCGCGTCGTTCCGCGGACTGGCGACCGCGGTCGGTCTGTGGTGAACGGCGCACGCCCGACCCTCGTCGGGCGTCTCGGCCACGCCCTCGCCTCGGCCTTGGCGATTCTCGCGGCGGCGCTCGGCACCGCCGGCGCGAGTCGCGCCGCGGTCTGCCCCCGCCCCGATGCGCTCGGCACGGCGCGGATCCTGTCGGTGACGGTCGGCCCCGAAGGGCTGTTCGTCGGCACCAAGAACTATCCCGGTACGTTGGCGCTCGAAGACGGCGAGGTGGTCCTGACCTTCGACGACGGGCCGGCGGGGCGCACCACCGATTCGGTGCTGGCGGCGCTGGCCGCCGAATGCGTCCAGGCGACCTTCTTCGTGGTCGGGCAGATGGCGGCCCAGCGGCCGGACCAGTTGCGCCGCATCGCCGCCGCCGGCCACACCATCGGCCATCATTCGATGACCCACACCATCCTCACCACGCTCTCCGACTCGGCGGCGCGCGCCGACGTCACCCGCGGCTGGCAGACCGTCGATCGGATCCTGACCGGCACGGCGCGGGCGCGGCCGGCGACGCCGTTCTTCCGCTTCCCCGGCTTCGCGGCGACGCGCCCCCTGGAAGACTGGCTGAAGGCCGAGCGGGTGGCGGTGTTCGGGGCGGACTTCTGGGGCTCCGACTGGAACCCGTCGACGCCGGAGGCCCTGCTGGCGCGCGTCCTGGAGCGCATCGAGGCGCGGCGGCGCGGCATCCTGCTCCTGCACGATCTGCAGCCGCACACCGCGGCGATGGTGCCGCAGCTCCTGCGCGAACTGAAGGCCCGCGGTTTCCGCATCGTCCATCTGGTGCCGGCCGGCTGAACGCGGCGGCGGCTCCGGGATCCGGATACGAAAAGACCCCGGCCCGTTTCCGGTACCAGGGTCCTTCATCGATCCCGTTGGTGCGGCCGAGAGGACTCGAACCTCCACCCGTCTCCGGACTAGCACCTCAAGCTAGCGCGTCTACCAATTCCGCCACGGCCGCAACGGGAAAGCCTCGGGGTGACCCCGAAGTGGAGCCCATGTACCCCATCGCTTTTCTGGGTTCAAGCGCGAAGCATGAAAAACGTGTGCAAGGGTCCCCTGCCCTGCCGCGGCGATCACATCCGGCGTACGGTTTCGCGCGGCCGATGGGCCGGCGCCCGGAACAGCACTTCGGTGATGGTGATGCCGATGCGGTCGCCGCGCAGCACGACCTGACCATGGGCGACCGGAATGTCGTTGGCGAGGATCTTGACGTCGTCGCTCTCGCGGGCGTCGAGTTCGATCACCGCGCCGCGGCCCATCCGCAGCAACTGGTGGATCGGGACCAGGGTCGTGCCGAGGACGACGGAGATGTCGACGCCGATGTTGTCGAACGGGGTCATGCAGTGGTTTCCTCGGTCGCGCCCTTGCGATGAACCGACCATGCCGGAGCTTGGTTAGCGAATGGTAAACACAATGTCCCGAAACGACGTGGTCGCCCCCGAAGTCCGCCCGAGCCGCGACGATCTCGGCGGGGCGATCGAATTCTTCGCGAGCCCCGATGCGCCGCCGGTCGAATGGCGAATCGCCGAGGGTCTGGTCGACTACGAATCGGCGGTGGCGGCGATGGAGGCCCGGGCCGCGGCGATCGCCGAGGGGCGCGCCGCCGAACTCGTCTGGCTGGTCGAGCATCCGCCGCTCTACACCGCCGGCACCAGCGCGCGGCCGGAGGACCTGCTCGAGGCCACGCGATTCCCGGTTCATGCGACCGGACGGGGCGGCGAATACACCTACCACGGGCCCGGCCAGCGGGTGGCCTATGTGATGCTCGACCTCGGCCGGCGGCGGCGCGACGTGCGGGCCTTCGTGGCGGCGCTGGAGGCCTGGATCATCGCCACGCTGGCGGCGCACGGCGTCGTCGGCGAACGCCGCGAGGATCGGGTCGGGGTGTGGGTGCGGCGGCCGGACAAGCCCGAGCTCGCGCCGGGGGTGGTCGCCGAGGACAAGATCGCGGCGATCGGCATCCGCCTGCGCAAGTGGGTGAGCTTCCACGGCATCGCGCTCAACGTCGAGCCCGACCTCGGCCACTATGCCGGGATCGTGCCCTGCGGCATCCGCGGCCACGGGGTCACCAGTCTGGTCGACCTCGGGCTGCCGGTGACCATGACCGACGTCGACGTCGTGCTGCGGCAGTGTTTCGAGGAGACCTTCGGTCCCACCGTGGGGATCGCCGATTCGGGCAGCGGCGTCGCCGGGTGAGGCGCCGGGCTCAGTCGCTGGGGCGAATCTGGAAGCCGGGGATCGCCGGCGGCTCGGTCTCGTAGCGCTCGATCACTTCGACCCGGGCATGCGGCGGACCGGAGCGGCACAGGTCGATGATCGCGTCGACCGGCCCGGCGGGGCCGGCGAACACCGCCTCGACGGTGCCGTCGCGCAGATTGCGCACCCAGCCCGACAGGCCACGCTCCCGCGCCCGGCGTTCCAACCACGCGCGGAATCCCACTCCCTGCACGCGACCCGACATGACGATACGGAATGCGACCACGCTACCCCCTCGCGGCAAACGGCCGCAGTCGAGGCAAGTCTAACGAAGTCCGACGCGGTCGCGCCACCCGGAGAAACCCTGAGGAGCGATCCCCCTTACCCACCGGTGGCGATTGCGCGCCGCCGGAGGCTCACCGACGGCGCTCGAGGATCGCCGCGAGAGCGTCGACGCTTCCCACCACCGCGGCCGCTCCGGCCGCCTCCAGCTCGCCGGGGGCGCCATAACCCCAGGCGACGCCGATGCAGGCGACACCGGCGGCGCGCGCGCCGATCACGTCGTGTTCGCGGTCGCCGACCATCACCGTCGCCGTCGGATCGAGGGCTTCGGTCGCGACGATCCACGGGACGAGCTCGGTCTTGACCGCGCGGGTGCCGTCGAACTCGGCGCCGTGCACCGCCCGGAAGGCCGGGGCGAGGCCGAATCGCTCGAGGATGCGCGCCGCGTAGAGGTGCGGCTTGGAGGTGGCGAGGATCAGCGTCACGCCCCGCGCCCGCAGGTCCTCGAGCAAGTGCGGGATGCCGGGATAGACGACGTTCTCGAACAGGCCGACGGTGCCGTAATAGGCGCGATAGGCGGCGATCGCCGGCTCGACCGACCCGGCGTCGCCGTCGAGGAGGCGCAGGAAGACCTCGCGCAGCGGCGGGCCGATGCACCAGCCGAGCGGCACCTCGGCACCGAGGGGGCGTCCGAGCGTGGCCATGGCATGGCGGATCGCCGTGACGATCCCGACCGCGGGATCGGTCAGGGTGCCGTCGAGATCGAACAGCACGGTGGCGATCCGGTCGGGAAGCGCCACCGCGGTCCGCGGGGTGGGGTCGGTCATTCGAACTCGATGATCACCGCGTCGACCGCGAGGCTGTCGCCGGCCTTGGCCCGACAGGCCTTGACCTTGCAGTCACGCTCGGCGCGCAGGACGTTCTGCATCTTCATCGCTTCGACCACCGCCAGGGTCTGGCCGGCCTTGACGTCCTCGCCGTCGACGACGTCGATCGACACGATCTGTCCGGGCATCGGGCAGAGCAGGTACTTCGACATGTCCGGCGGCGCCTTGATCGGCATCAGGGCGTCCAGCGCGGCGGTCTTGGGCATCAGCACCTTGGCGATGGTGGTGGCGCCGCGGTAGCGCAGTTCGACGCCGTTGAGCACCGGGCGGACCTGGACGGTGACCGGGGTCTCGCCGATCTCGCCGACCCACAGCAGATCGCCGGGGAACCAGCGCGACGACACCGTGGTCTCGACGCTCTCACCGTCGAGGATCGCCGAGAACTCGACCGGCACGCCGACGAAGCCCGAGGGCACCTTGATGTGGATGTATTCACCCTCCAGCCGGACCACCCAGTCCTCGCGCAGGACGCCGTTGTGGGGCCGCAGGCGACCGGGCAGGTTGTCGAGGCGATCCCGGCGCAGGATCTCGACGGCGAGCGCCACCAGCGCCAGGATGCGGCGGTCTTCCGGCGCCGGGGTCAGCGGGTGGAAGCCGTCGGGGAACTCTTCCTTGATGAAGCCGGTCGACAGCCGCGCCTCGCGCCAGCGCGGATGCTGGTGCAGGGCGGTGAGGAACGGGATGTTGTGCTGGATGCCGTCTATGACGAAGGCGTCGAGGGCGTCGGCCTGGGCGTCGATCGCCTCGAGGCGGGTCGGCGCGTGGGTCACCAGCTTGGCGATCATCGGATCGTAGTACATCGAGATCTCGGAGCCCTCGACGACGCCGGTGTCGTTGCGGACCGTGATGTCGCCGTCCGAGCCCTCTTCCGGCGGCCGGTAGCGCACCAGGCGGCCGATCGACGGCAGGAAGCTGCGGAGCGGGTCCTCGGCATAGATGCGGCTCTCGACCGCCCAGCCGGTGAGCGTCACCTCGGACTGCTTCAGGCTCAGCGGCTCGCCGGCGGCGACGCGGATCATCTGCTCGACCAGATCGATGCCGGTGACCAGTTCGGTGACCGGGTGTTCGACCTGGAGGCGGGTGTTCATCTCGAGGAAGTAGAAGTTCTTGTTCTGGTCGGCGACGAATTCGACGGTGCCGGCGCTGTCGTAGTCGACGGCCTTGGCCAAGGCCACCGCCTGTTCGCCCATCTTGCGGCGGGTCGCCTCGTCGAGGAGCGGCGACGGCGCCTCTTCGATGACCTTCTGGTTGCGGCGCTGAATCGAGCATTCGCGCTCGCCGAGATAGATCACGTTGCCGTGCTTGTCGCCGAGCACCTGGATCTCGATGTGGCGGGGATCGACGATGAACTTCTCGACGAAGACGCGATCGTCGCCGAAGGAGGCGGCGGCTTCGTTCTTGGAGAGCTGGAAGCCCTCGCGGCATTCGACGTCGTTCCAGGCGATGCGCATGCCCTTGCCGCCGCCGCCGGCCGAGGCCTTGATCATCACCGGGTAGCCGATCTCGTTGGCCAGTTGCACGGCGTGGTCGGGGCTCTCGATGACCCCGAGGAAGCCGGGAACGGTGGTGACGCGGGCGGCGTTGGCGAACTTCTTCGATTCGATCTTGTCGCCCATCGCCTCGATGGCCCGCGAATTCGGGCCGATGAAGACGATGCCGTTCTGCTTCAGGAGCGTCGGGAACGAGGCGCGCTCGGACAGGAAGCCGTAGCCGGGGTGGACCGCTTCCGCGCCGGTCTCCAGACAGGCGGCGATGATCTTCTCGGGGAGCAGGTAGGACTGGGCGGCGGGCGGCGGGCCGATCAGGATCGCTTCGTCGGCCATCTCGACGTGCACGGCGTCGCGGTCGGCGTCGGAATAGACCGCCACCGTGGCGATGCCCATCTTGCGCGCGGTCTTGATGACCCGGCAGGCGATCTCGCCTCGATTGGCGATGAGGATCTTCTTGAACATGGCTGTGGCACCGGTCCGGTTGAACTGATTGGAAGGCCCGAGGGCGAGGCGCCGCCCCCGGATTTTCGGCAGCGTTCCTTCCGCGTCACAGCGGAATGTTGTCGTGCTTCTTCCAAGGATTGGTGAGCTGCTTGGTGCGCAGCATGCGCAGGGCCCGCGCGATGCGGTTGCGGGTCGAGTGCGGCTTGATCACGTCGTCGATGTAGCCGCGTTCGGCCGCCACGAAGGGGTTGGCGAAGCGCCGCTTGTACTCTTCGGTGCGGGCGGCGATCTTGGCCGGGTCGCCGAGCTCGTCGCGATAGAGGATCTCGACGGCGCCCTTGGCGCCCATCACCGCAATCTCGGCCGACGGCCAGGCGTAGTTGAAGTCGCCGCGCAGGTGCTTCGAGGCCATGACGTCGTAGGCGCCGCCGTAGGCCTTGCGGGTGATCACGGTGATCTTCGGCACGGTCGCTTCGGCATAGGCGAACAGCAGCTTGGCGCCGTGCTTGATCAGGCCGCCGTATTCCTGGGCGGTGCCGGGCAGGAAGCCGGGGACGTCGACGAAGGTGATGATCGGGATGTTGAAACAGTCGCAGAAGCGGACGAAGCGCGCCGCCTTGCGGGAGGCGTCGATGTCGAGCACGCCGGCCAGGACCATCGGCTGATTGGCGACGAGGCCGACGGTGCGGCCCTCGACGCGGCCGAAGCCGACGATGATGTTGCGCGCGTGGCGCTCCTGGATCTCGAAGAAATCACCCTCGTCGACGGTCTTGAGGATCAATTCCTTCATGTCGTAGGGCTTGTTCGGATTGTCCGGGATCAGCGTGTCCAGGCCGTGATCGAGCAGGTCGGGATTGGTGTGGTTGAGGATCTCGGGCAGTTCCGCGGTGTTGTTGATCGGCAGGAAGTCGATCAGGCGGCGGACCTGGAGCAGGGCCTCGACGTCGTTCTCGAAGGAGCCGTCGGCGACCGAGGACTTGGTGGTGTGGACCGAAGCGCCGCCGAGCTCTTCCGCCGTGACGATCTCGGCGGTGACGGTCTTGACCACGTCCGGACCGGTCACGAACATGTAGCTGGTGTCGCGGACCATGAAGATGAAGTCGGTCATGGCCGGCGAGTAGACGTCGCCGCCGGCGCAGGGGCCCATGATCACCGAGATCTGCGGGATCACGCCCGAGGCCAGCACGTTGCGCTGGAACACTTCGCCGTAGCCGCCGAGCGCCGCGACGCCCTCCTGGATGCGGGCACCGCCGGCATCGAACAGGCCGATGATCGGCGCGCGGTTCTTCAGCGCCATTTCCTGGAGCTTGACGATCTTGGCGGCGTGGGCTTCCGACAGCGAGCCGCCGAACACCGTGAAGTCCTTGGCGAACAGATAGACGGTGCGGCCGTTGATGGTGCCGGAGCCGATCACCACGCCGTCGCCGGGGATCCGCGTCTGCTCCATGCCGAAGTCGATGCAGCGGTGCTCGACGTAGATGTCGATCTCTTCGAAGCTGTCGGCATCGAGCAGGACCTCGATGCGTTCGCGGGCGGTGAGTTTGCCGCGGGCGTGCTGAGCGTCGATCCGCTTCTGGCCGCCGCCCATCCAGGCCTCGTCGCGTCGACGCTGGAGTTCCGCGATAATCTCTTTCATGGGACGGGCCCCGCTCCTGAAGTCGAAAGGAATGAACGGGCCGGTGATTAACACGCGACGTCTCGTCGCGGTACGTAGCCGAACGTCTGAGCCGGCATCTCAGCGGCGCGGGCGCGCGGCCGACGGCGGCTTTCCGTAGGTTCGTGGGGCCCCGCCGGGTCAGCGCCCGGCGAAGGCCGCGGCGACGTCGAAATCGCGGCGGCGGCGGGCGAGACGGGCCTCGGCCTCGTCGTCGCGGCCCCACAGTTCGGCGCTCCAATGCTCGTCGACATGGGCGGCGGCCCAGGCGGCGTCGCGATCGAGCCGGCCGGCGACCACCGCGAGCGCGATCACCAGCGAGCCCGACAGAGTGGTCATGGCGTGGAGCCCGGCGAGCCGCCACGGATCGAGGGCTCGGACCCCTGCCCCCAGTGCATCGATCGCATCGCTGTCCTGCGCCACATGCATGACACCTTCGCCGACCAACAGGCGCGCGCCCCAGGTCTCGTCGGCCCAATCGAGCAGCGGATCCCAGGCGGCGGCCTGACGATCGATCAGGCGGACCGGTGAGGTGGCGCGGTAGCACAGGAGATCGGAGCCGGCATAGCGCAGGGCGTCGGCGGCGACCTCCGCGGCGCGGTCGGCGACGCCGTCGATCACCGCATTGGCCAGCCGCGTGTGGGGCATGGTCGAGGGCGCGAGATGGGTGGTCTGGGCGCGCCATTCGGCGGCGACCGCCTCGGCGAGATCATGGCGGGGCAGGACCAGATCACGCTTGGCCGGGGTCTTGACCGGGCGGCCGTCGAGCAGGATGCGGAAGGCATCCGCACCGAGGCCCTCGACCGCGACGTCCTTCCAGAACCGGCGCGGCAGTTCGGTGTTCATGGCGGTGCGCGCCCGCTTCACCGGATCGGGTTCGAAGGCGGGGGCTTCGGCGTCGGGATCGAACCAGAGGAGGTCGCGCATGGTCTCGTGTCCTGCTGCGGTCTGCCGCGATCAGGCCCCGCGGGAAACGGCGAAGATCCGATCGAAGGTCGGCTCGAGTTCCGCGAAATCCGCGAGGATCGCGGCGGCGCCGGCGGCGGCGAGCGCCAACTTCGTCTGGTAGCCCCAAGCGACGCCGACCGCAACGATTCCGGCGGCCACCCCCATCTCGATGTCCCAATTGGTGTCGCCGAGCATCATCGCCCGCCCGGGAGCGATGCCGGTTTCGGCGAGCGCGGCGCGGATCATCGCCGGATGGGGCTTGGAGGGATGGTCGTCGGCGGTCTGGATGGTGACGAAGCGACCGTGGAGACGGTGGAGATCGAGGACGTTGGCGACGCCGCGGCGCGACTTGCCGGTGGCGAGGCCGAGGATGACGTCGTCACGCGCGGCGAAGGCGTCGAGGGCGGCGCGCGCGCCCGGATAGAGCGGCTCGTGGCGGCCGCCGCCGGCGCGCAGGTCGGCGAAGGCGGTCTTGTAGGAGCCGCACACCGCCGACACCGAGACTTCGGCGTCGCCGAGCAGGTGGGCGACGGCGCGGTCGAGCGACAGTCCGACGATCTCCAGCACCGCGACGCGCGGCGGCGGCGGCACACCATGGGCGGCGAAGGCGGCGGCCATGGCGTCGACGATCATGTGCTGGCTGTCGATCAGCGTGCCGTCGACGTCGAAGAGGAGGAGATGCTTCACCGGGTACGACCCTCGGGGTGGACGGAAAGACCGACGAGGCCGGCGGAAGATCCACCGGCCTCGCAAACGAACGGAAACGACACCGGACCGATCAGCCGAAGCGGCCGGTGATGTAGTCCTGGGTCTTCTGGTCCTTGGGCGCAACGAACATTTCCGAGGTCGGACCATATTCGAGCAGCTTGCCGAGCAGGAAGAAGGCGGTCTGATCGGAACAGCGGGCCGCCTGCTGCATGTTGTGGGTGACGATGACGATGGTGAACTCGCTCTTCAGCTCGTCGACCAGTTCCTCGATGCGGGCGGTCGAGATCGGGTCGAGGGCCGAGGTCGGCTCGTCGAGCAGGATCACTTCCGGCTTCACGGCGATGGTGCGGGCGATGCACAGACGCTGCTGCTGGCCGCCGGACAGACCGAGGGCGGAGGTGTGGAGCCGGTCCTTGACCTCGCCCCAGATCGCCGACTTGGTCAGGCACCATTCGATGCGGTTCTCGAGATCGGCCTTGGACATCCGCTCGTGCAGCCGGATGCCGTAGGCGATGTTGTCCCAGATGGTCATCGGGAACGGCGTCGGCTTCTGGAACACCATGCCGACGCGGGTGCGCACCACCGTCGACTTGGCCTTGGGATCGATCAGATTCTCGCCGTCGAGCAGCACCTTGCCGACCGCCCGCTGACCCGGATAGAGGTCGTACATGCGGTTGATGACGCGCAGCAGGGTCGACTTGCCGCAGCCGGAGGGGCCGATCATCGCGGTCACGCGACGGTCGGGCACGTCCATGTTGATGGCGTGGAGCGCCTGATTGTCACCGTAGAAGAAGTTGAGATCCTGGATGCGGATCTTCGGTTCGGCGTCGAGATCCAGGGCCGGGCGGCCGGTGGCGAGCACCATCTTGCCCATTTCGGTCGCGGACATGTTCATGGGTCAGGACCTCTTGACGCCCGCGAGCACCAGGCGGGACACGATGTTGAGGGTGAGCACCCCGACGGTGATGAGCAATGCGCCGGCCCAGGCGAGCGCCACCCATTCGTCGTAGGGACTTCCGGCATATTGATAGATCGCCAGCGGCAGGCTGGCCATGGGCTTCGTCATGTCGAAGGACCAGGACAGATTGCCGAGGGAGGTGAACAGGAGCGGCGCGGTCTCGCCGGCGGCGCGGGCGATCGCCAGCAGGATGCCGGTGACGATGCCGGCGCGCGCCGCACGCCACATCACCGAGGTGACCACCCGCCAATGGGGAGCGCCGAGGGCGAAGGCGGCCTCGCGCAGCGAGCCCGGCACCAGCCGCATCATGTCCTCGGTGGCGCGGACCACCACCGGCAGGATGACCACGGCCAGGGCCACCGCCCCGGCCCAGGCGGAGAAGCCGCCGAAGGGCAGGACGATCGCCTGATAGACGAACAGACCGATCAGGATCGACGGCGCCGACAGGAGCACGTCGTTGATGAAGCGGACGGTGCCGGCGATCTTCGACTTGGCGCCGAGTTCGGCGAGATAGGTGCCGGCCATGACGCCGATCGGCGCGGCGATCACCACCGCGATGATCACCTGGATCAGGGTCCCGATGATGGCGTTGGCGAGGCCGCCACCGCGGCCCGGCGGCAGGGTCGGTTGGGTGAAGACGCTGAACGACAGGGCCGACAGGCCGCGGATGAACAGCGTCCACAGGATCCAGGCGAGCAGCACCAGGACCATCAGGGCGAGGCCCGAGGCCACCACCTTGAGGACGGCGTCCTGCGCCATGCGGCGATTGAACAGGTTCATGCGGGCGCCCTCAATCGAGACGGCTGCGCACCAGCCAACGGGCCAGGGCGAGAACGAGGAAAGAGATCACGAACAGCGCGAAGCCGAGTTCGAGCAGCGCGTTGAGCTTGAGGCTGCCGGGGCCGGCCTCGGGGAACTCGTTGGCGATGGTCGAGGCGATCGAGGCGCCCGGGGCGAACAGCGAGGCCTTGATGCGGTTGGCGTTGCCGATGACGAAGGTCACCGCCATGGTCTCGCCGAGCGCCCGGCCGAGGCCGAGCATCATGCCGCCGACCAGGGCGGTGCGGCCGTAGGGCATCGAGATGTGGCGGAACACTTCCGAGGTGGTCGAGCCGACGCCGTAGGCGGCTTCCTTGAGCACCGGCGGCACCGATTCGATGATCTCGACGAACATCGCCGACATGAAGGGGACGATCATCAGCGCCAGGATCAGGCCGGCGGTGAGCACGCCGGTGCCCATCGGGGCGCCGGAGAACAGGATGCCGAGGACCGGGATCGGGCCGAGCACCGCGCCGAGGACCGGCTCGACCCATTCGGCCATCAGCGGCGCGACGACGAAGAAGCCCCACATGCCGAAGATGATCGAGGGCACCGCGGCGAGCAGCTGGATCGCCGTGCCGATGGTCCGGCGGGCGCCGACCGGCGCCACCTCGGTCAGGAAGAAGGTGATGCCGAAGGACACCGGCACGCCGATCACCACGGCGATCACCGCGGTCACCACCGTGCCGTAGAGCATCACCACGGCGCCGTAGCGGTCGGTCACCGGGTTCCAGTCGGAGGAGGTGAAGAAGCTCAGACCGTCGGCCGCGATGATCGGCCAGCCGCCGATGAAGAGTTGGAACAGAATGGCCCCGAGGACCACCAGGACGAGGGCGCCGGAGGCGATCAGGCCGGCCCGGAACACGTGGTCGATCGTCTGGCCGCCACCGGCGAAGATCGACGGCCGCTTCTCGAAGGAGGGGTCGGCGGACACGGCGAGGGTTTGATCGGACACGAAGGTCACCTCGTTCTGGACGACGGTCGCCCCGCGGGGGCGGCGGACGGATCGACGGCGCGTCGGACACGCCGAGGCGCGGGACCGGCAGGTCCCGCGCCGAGGCTCGACATCACTTGTAGACGGGCGCGCCCGATCCGTCCTTGATTTCCGCCTTCCAGGCCTTGCGGACGTCGTCCTGCACGGCGGCCGGCAGCGGAATGTAGTGGAGCTTCTCGGCGACGGCACCGCCGTCCTTGAACGCCCAGTCGAAGAACTTCATCACTTCGAGCGAAGCGGCGGTGTCCTTCGGGTCCTTGGGGAGCAGGATGAAGGTCGCCGAGACGATCGGCCAGGTGGTGTCGCCGGCGGTGTTGATCATCGACGCGGCGAAGTCCTTGGCGCCCTTCCAATCGGCGTTGGCGGCGGCTGCCTGGAAGGCCGGGACGGTCGGCGGCACGAACTTGCCGGCCTTGTTGCCGAGCTGCGTCGTGGTCAGGCCGTTGGCGGCGGCGTAGACGTATTCGACGTAGCCGATCGCGCCCTTGGCGTTCTTGACCGCGCCGGCGACACCGTCGTTGCCCTTGGCACCGGTACCGGCCGGCCACGACACCGACGTCGCGGCGCCGACCTTGCCCTTCCAATCCGCCGAAACGTCGGCGAGATAGGTGGTGTAGACGTAGGTGGTGCCCGAGCCATCCGAGCGGTAGACCGGCTGGATGGCCAGGTCGGGCAGCTTGATGTCGGGGTTCAGCTTGACGATCGCCGGGTCGTTCCACTTGGCGATCTTGCCGAGATAGATGTCGCCGAGGGTGGCGCCGTCGAGCTTGATCTCGTTGGGCTTGACGCCGTCGAGATTGACGATCAGCACGACCGAGCCGATCACCGCCGGGAACTGGAGGAGCTTGCCGTCGGCGAGCTGCTTGGACTCCATCGGCGCGTCGGAAGCGCCGAAATCGACGGTGCGGGCCAGGATCTGCTTCTGACCACCGCCCGAACCGATCGCCTGATAGTTCAGGCTCGATCCGGTCTTGGCCTTGTAGTCGGCGCTCCAGGCGGTGTAGGCGGGCGCCGGGAAGGTGGCGCCGGCGCCGGTGAAGTCGGTGGCCTGAGCAACACCCATCGAGGCGACGAAGCCGAGGGTGGTCAGGGCCAGCGTGAGGCGACGCTTCTGAGCGAACGCATTGAGCATGATGAATCCCCGTATCGGTTGCGCGCGCCGAGCGCGCGGACGGAACCGATGACCGGCCTCCGTCGGGGGGCACTTTCGTCATAAGTGATGACACTTGCGTGACGAAACTGAAACAGATCCGTCATAAATGTCACAACCCTCGGGTATCGGTTGTAGGAAACATCGATAAAAATACGGGTGGCAGCGCGGCCGAGACCTCGATCCGCCGGCCGTCGGGTCGCGAAAACCCGAGGCGCAGAGCGTGCAACATGAGGCGGGGTGCCGCGGCGGCGCGGCCATAGAGTCGATCGCCGAGGATCGGGTGACCGATCGCCGCCAGGTGCGCCCGCAACTGGTGCTGGCGTCCGGTGGCGGGCTCGAGCCGTACCAGGGCCGAGCGGCCATCGGGAGAGGTGCCCACCACTTCATATTCGGTGACCGCGGAAAGCCCGGCGGGATCGTCGGCGGCGACCGCCACCATCCGCCCGCCCTGCGGCGTCTCGCGCTTGGCCAGCGCGAGAGCGATGGTTCCCGCGGCAGGATCGGGGACGCCGGCGACCACCGCCATATAGGTCTTGGCGACGGTGCGGGCGGCGAAGGCCCGGCCGAGGCGGGCGGCGACGGCGCGGCTGCGAGCGGCGACCAGCACGCCGGAGGTGTCGCGGTCGAGGCGATGGACGAGCAGCGGCCGTTTGCCGCGGGCGTCGACGAGCTGGGCGAGCAGGCCGTCGAGGTCCTCGCCCGAGCGGGTACCGCCGTGCACCGGCAGGCCCGAGGGCTTGTCGAAGACGATCAGATCGTCGTCGGACCAGATGGTCATCGCCGCGAGCCGCGCCTCGATCGCGGCGCGGGCCGCCGGATCGATCGCCGGAGTCGCAGCGACGGCGGACGCGCCGGCGGGGCGCTCGGCGAGGCGGACGACCTGACCGGCGGCGAGCGGATCGGCGAGGCGGAAGGGCCGACCGTCGACGGTCAGGCGCCCGGACTTCAACAGCCCGGCGGCGGCGCCATGGGCGAGTTCGGGGCGATGGATGCGCAGGAAGCGATCGAGGCGCATGCCCTTCTCGCTGACGTGGACGGTGCGTTCCATGGGCGGTCGACCGAGGGTCAGTCCTCGATCGCCTCCTCGATCTCGGGATCGTAGGCCGAGGTGTCGAAGCCGAGCAGGTTCCACGACTGCTTCATGTGCGGCGGCAAGGGCGCGGTGACGTCGATGATTCCGCGTCCGCCGGGATGGGGCACGACGATGCGACGGGCGAGCAGATGCAGCTTGTTCTGCATGCCGCCCGGCAGTTCCCAATCCTTCTTGTCGAAGTATTTGGGGTCGCCGACGATCGGGTGGCCGATGTGGGCGGTATGGGCGCGCAATTGATGGGTGCGGCCGGTGGTCGGCTTGAGGCTCAGCCACGACAGGCTCTGAGCGGCCTGATCGACCACGGAATAGTGGGTCAGCGCATGGGCCGCTCCCTGTTCGCCGTGGCGGGCGACGCGCATCTTCTCGCCGTCGTTCTCCTCGTCCTTGGCGAGCCAGGTCGAGATCTTGCCCTGTCGGGGATGGGGCACGCCGGCGACCAGCGCCCAATAGATCTTGCGCGCCGAGCGCGAGCGGAAGGTCGCGGCCAAGGCCGCGGCGATCGACCGGCGCTTGGCGATCACCAGACAGCCGGCGGTGTCCTTGTCGAGCCGATGGACCAGACGCGGCACCTGACCCTTGGAGTCGATCAGGCTCTCCAGCATCGCGTCGACGTGGCGGGTGACGCCCGATCCGCCCTGGACCGACAGGCCGGCGGGCTTGTTCAGGACGATGACGTCGGCGTCTTCGAACAAGATGCGCGACTTCAGGAAGGCGGCGTCGCCCTCCTGCGCCGGCTGCTTGTCCGACTGGGGCCGGGCGCTCTCCTTGAGATCGGTCGGCAGCGGCGGCACGCGTACCATCTGACCCGGCATGACGCGGGCCGAGGTTTCGACGCGCTTGCCGTCGATGCGTACCTGTCCGGTCCGCGCGAGCTTCTGCAGCGCGCCGAAGGCGAGACCGGGATAATGAGCCTTGAACCAGCGGTCGAGGCGCATACCGGCCTCGTCCTCGCCGACGGTGATGGTTTCGACGATCGCCATGGAGTTCCTCGTGTGGCCCCCGTGATGGCGGAAAGCGGGGCCGCACGCAAGCACGGCGTGACCCGGCGGGCCGCTCGGACCCTCGGATCGCGCCGATTTGCGGCAATTTCGGCGGTTCGCGGGGGTCGACGGTAAGGGGGGCCGCTCGGAGGAGCGCCGGCGGCGTGGGTCTCAGGAGGCGAACATCGCCCGGGTGGCGGCGAGGGCGGCGACCAGGGCGAGGATCGACACGGCGACCGAGGCGGCGACGTAGCCGGTCGCGGCCAGGGTCGCGCCGCGCTGCCACAGCACCACGGCGTCGAGCGAGAAGGCCGAGAAGGTGGTGAAGCCACCGAGGATGCCGGTCATGAAGAACAGGCGGAAGGCGTCCGAGCCGGATCCGGCCTGACGGGTCATCAGCCAGCCGGCGAAGACCCCCATCACCAGCGAGCCGATCACGTTGATCGCCAGCGTCCCCCAGGGGAAATGCGGCCCGAAGGCGGAGAGCGCGGCGAGCGACACGCCGTAGCGGGCGACCGCACCGATACCGCCGCCGACGAAGACGAGGCACAGGAACTGGAGCTGGGTGGCGAGCGAGATCGGCATGGCGGACTCTGGGGTGGGCGGCGCGCGGTGGAGACATTTCAATGCACCGCAGCGGCGCGATTGTCACGATCCGAGCGCCGCCGAATCGTCACGGGAGCCGCGATCGCGGCGGGAACGGGGGGCCCTCGCGGCGCCGGCGACGTGTGGCGACGTGTGGCGACGTGTGGCGGGGTGTGGCCGGGTGTGGCCCGGGGTGTGGTCCGGGGCTCGGGTCGTCGGCCACGCCGGCCGTCCGAGATCGGCGGGCACGATCGCGCCGCGGCCCCTTCCCTTCTCCCCTCGCGGGAGAAGGTGGCCGAAGGCCGGATGAGGGGGCGGGCCCCTCCCCGACCGCCGGATTCGCGAGTCCGCCCGTTCACCGCCCGCGCACAGCCCCCTCATCCGCCCCTGCGGGGCACCTTCTCCCACCAGGGGAGAAGGGACGACCGCGGCGGCGGCGCGTGACCCGCAGGTCGCGCCCTGGCGGGTGGCGGGTCGCCCGGGTCGGGTGGAGGGCCGAAACGCTGCGCTGCGCGCGCCGGCCCTCCCCGCTTGACAGGCCCGGGGTTCGCCCACACACAGCATCGAACCGGGGCGGCGGCCGGACCGGTGGGAAGCAGGTCGACGATGAACCACACGGACCGATCCGAAGGCGGACCGAGACCCACGGCGGCGAGCCCGAGCACCGAGCGCCGGCAGACCATCGTCTTCGACGCCGTCTCCGTCGTTCGCGAAGGCCGGACCGTGCTCGACGGCCTTTCCCTCACGCTCACCGAGCGGCGGATCGGCATCGTCGGGCGCAACGGCTCGGGCAAATCGACGCTCCTGAAGAGCCTGATCGGGCTGGTGGCGCCGACCGAAGGCACGATCATCGTCGACGGGCGCGACAGCATCACCGACGCGCGGGCGATCCGCGCGGTGACCGGTTTCCTGTTCCAGAACCCCGACAACCAGATCGTCTTTCCGATCGTCGCCGAAGATCTCGCCTTCGGCCTGAAGAACCACGGCTTCGACCGAGCCCAGACCGCGGCGCGGGTCGACGCGGCGCTCGATCGGCTGGACATTCGCGCGCTCGGGCGTCGGCGCATCCACGAATTGTCGGGCGGCGAGAAACAGCTGGTGGCGCTCGCCGGTGTCCTGGCACTGGGGCCGAAGACCGTGCTGTTCGACGAGCCGACGTCGCAGCTCGATCTGCACAACCGCAACCGCTTCCGCGCCGTGCTGGCGGCGATGCCCGAACAGGCGGTGGTGGTCGCCCACGACCTCGAGCTGCTCGACGACTTCGACCGGGTCCTGGTGATCGACGCCGGGCGGATCGTCGCCGACGACCGGCCGAGCCGCGCGCTCGCCCTCTACCGGGAGCGCTCGGCATGATCGGCGGGATCGGGGCCGACGGCGCGAGCCCGCTCCATCGCCTGCCGGCCGGGTCGAAGCTCGCGGGGCTGGCGGTGATCGCCACGGCGTTGTTCTTCGTGGACGTGCCGGCGGTCCTGGCGATCGCGGCGGTGATCGGCGGGGCGGCGATGCTGTCGACCGGGCGGGCGCCGGCGCGGCTCGCCCGCGACCTCGCCCTGCCGGGGCTGGCGGTTGTCCTGGTCGGGCTCGCCGACGTGCTCCTGGTCGATGCCGCGACGGCGCTCGTCGCGGTGCTGCGGCTCGCAGCGCTCCTGTTCTTCGCCCAGGCGGTGACGCTGACCACCTCGACCGGCGAACTCGCCGACACCCTGGAGCGGGCGCTCGTGCCCTTCGATCGGCTCGGGCTGCTCGATGCGCCGCGCGTGGCGCTGACCCTGACGCTGGCGATCCGCTTCGTGCCGCTGATCGGCGCCGAGATCGCGGCGATCCGCGAGGCCCAGGCGGTGCGGGGGCTCGCCGGCCATCCGGTGGCGCTGGCGGTGCCGCTGATCGTCCGCATTCTGGTGCGCGCCGAAGAGATCGCCGACGCGATCGACGCCCGCGGCTTTCCTCCGCCGCGCGGCCCCGGCATACTCGCCGACCGCGCCGCGCCCTCCCCTGCCGTGCCGTCCGAGGATCTTCCCCATGACCACCCGTGACATCGGCCTCGTCGCCCTGTTCGCCGCCGTGATCGTCGCGCTCGGCGCCGTGCCGGCCTTCCCGCTCGCCGTCCTGCCGGTGCCGATCACCCTGCAGTCACTGGGGGTGATGCTCGCCGGTCTGGTGCTCGGGCCGAAGCGTGGCGCCGCGGCGCCGCTGGTGGTGATCGCCCTGGTGGCGATCGGCCTGCCGGTGCTGGCCGGCGGGCGCGGCGGGCTGGTGGTGTTCGCCGGGCCGACCGCGGGATTCCTGATCGGCTGGGTGCCGGCCGCCTTCGTCGCCGGCCTGCTGGCGATGCGGCTCGATCGCGACGGCACGCCGGCGCTGGTCCGTGCCCTCTCGGCGGTGCGCCTCAACGCGCTGACCCGGCCTCTCGCCCGAGGCGGCACCGGCACCGTGTCGCGGCTGCTCGGTCTGATCGCCGCGGCGTTGATCGGCGGCGTGGTGGTGGACTACGCCTTCGGCATCGTCTGGCTGGCCTTCGCCGCCAAGATCGGCCTCGCCAAGGCCTTCTACGGCTCGCTCGCCTTCATCCCCGGCGACATCGTCAAGGCGGTGATCGCGGCCCTGGTGACGCTCAAGGTCGGCGACGCCTATCGGCTGGACCGGCGCTGAGGCCGCGGCGCAAGGAGTTCAGCCATGAACGAAGAAGCGAAGATCCATGACGCCGCCTGTCACTGCGGCCGGGTGCGGTTCAGGGTTCGCCTGGCCGGGTTCGACACGATCCGCCGCTGTACCTGCAGCTATTGCCGGATGCGAGGCGCGATCGCCGTCTCCGCGCAGCGTGACGACGTCGCGTTCGTCGCCGGCGAAGACAATCTGTCGCTCTATCAATTCAATACCGGAACGGCGAAACACTATTTCTGCCGGACCTGTGGCATCTACACTCACCACCAGCGCCGATCGAACCCCAAGCTGTTCGGAATCAACGTCGCCTGTCTCGAAGGACACGGCCCCTTCGACTTCCCCGAAGTCGTGGTGATGGACGGCGTCAATCATCCGTCGGACACGTCGTCCGGTCCGCGCGTCGCCGGCGTGCTGCGGTTCGTCGCCTCCGAGTGACGGCGCGCCCTGACCGCGCTCGCCCTCACGCCCCGCCGCGCTCGCGGCGGAGCTTCGCCCACCAGTCGAGCCGCTTCTTGACCTCGCGCTCGAAGCCGCGTTCGGGCGGGTGGTAGAAGCTGTGGCGGCCGAGTTTCTCCGGGAAATAGTCCTGGCCGGAGAAGGCGTCGGGCTGATCGTGGTCGTAGAGATAGCCCTCGGAATAGCCCTCGGCCTTCATCAGCTTGGTCGGCGCGTTGAGGATGTGCTTCGGCGGCGGCAGCGAGCCGCCGTCCTTGGCGACCCGCATCGCCGCCTTGTAGGCGGTATAGACGGCGTTCGACTTGGGCGCTGTGGCGACATAGACCAGCGCCTGGGCGATCGCCAATTCGCCCTCCGGGCTGCCGAGGAAGTCGTAGGCGTCCTTGGCGGCATTGGCGATCACCAGGGCCTGGGGGTCGGCGAGGCCGACGTCCTCGACCGCCATGCGGACGATGCGGCGGGCGAGGAACAGGCCGTTCTCGCCGGCGTCGAGCATGCGCGCGAACCAGTAGAGCGCCGCGTCGGGATCGGAGCCGCGCACCGACTTGTGCAGGGCCGAGATCAGATTGTAGTGGCCGTCCTGGGTCTTGTCGTAGATCGGCGCGCGCCGCTGGACGATCTCCTGGAGCGTCGTGCCGTCGAAGGTCTCGCCGGGGGCGGCGGCGCGGATGACGTCTTCGGCCAGCGTCAGCGCGGCGCGGCCGTCGCCGTCGGCCATCCGCACCAGCATGGCGCGGGCCTCGGCGTCGAGCGGCAGCGGCCGGCCGAGATCGGCCTCGGCGCGCTCGACCAGCCGGGCGATCGCCGCCTCGTCGAGCGACTTGAACACCAGGACATGGGCGCGCGACAGGAGCGCGGCGTTGAGCTCGAAGGACGGGTTCTCGGTGGTGGCGCCGACCAGCACGATGGTGCCGTCCTCGACCACGGGCAGGAAACTGTCGAGCTGGGCGCGGTTGAAGCGATGGATCTCGTCGACGAACAGCAGCGTGCCGCGGCCGATCGCCCGGCGGCCGCGCGCCGCCTCGAAGACCTTCTTGAGATCGGCGACGCCGGTGAAGATCGCCGAGACCTGTTCGAACTCGAGCTCGGTCTCATCCGCCAACAGACGGGCGACGGTGGTCTTGCCGGTGCCGGGCGGGCCCCAGAAGATCAGACTTCCGAGGCTGCCGGAGCGCAACATCCTGCTGATCGCGCCGTCGGGGCCGACGAGATGGTCCTGGCCGACGACCTCGGCGAGCTTCTGCGGCCGCAGCCGATCGGCGAGCGGGCGCGGCGCGGCGCGCTCCAATCCGGCGGCGGCGAAGAGATCGGTCATCGACAGGCCCTCGATCGGCGGCGCGACGCCGCTCGCCCCTCATATAGCGCGATCCGGCGCGCGGGGCGCCTGTCGTGGTGGGACCGGTGATCCACAGTGTCGGCGTTTCGTCCGACGCCGCCGCATCCGCGAGACAATGCCATGCGTATCGGGTCCGCGGACGGGGCTGACGGACCCGGGCTGCCTTGCGAGGCCGCTGCCACCTCGTCCCCCTCCCCCTCGAGGGGGAGGGACAGGGAGGGGGGGGGGGGGGGGGGGGCCCCCCCCGCGCCGACGACCGCCGTGAACGACGAAAGGCCGAGCCCCCCTCTCAGTCTCTCCCCCCCGAAAGGGAGAGGACGCTGCGGAGAGCGTCGTCGTGCCCCTCGGCGCCGGCAATCGTCGCCACGTCGCAGGAGCCGAGCGGGTCATTGCGCGAAGGTACTGGCCCCGGCAACCCATCCCCCTCCCCGCCCCGGCTCACGCCGCCGGCGCGCGGCCGATCACCCCGGCGGCGGCGAGGCGCTCGATCTCGTCGGGGCCGTGGCCGAGGCGGGCGAGGATCGCCGCGGTGTCGGCGCCGAGGCGCGGCGCGGCGCGGTCCTGGACCAGGGGCGTGTCGGACAGCCGGATCGGGTTGCGGATCGACGGGATCGATCCGGCCGCGGCAAGGGGCTCGGCGAGGTCCATCTTCAGGGCGCGGGCGGCGACCTGCGGGTCGGCGAAGACCTCGGCGACCGAGTTGATCGGCCCGGCCGGCACGTGCACCGCCTCGAGTTTTCCCAACAATTCGGCGCGGTGGAAGCGGCGGGTCGCCTCCTCGAGCAGCGGCACCAGTTCGGCGCGATCGGCGACGCGGGCGGCGTTGTGGACGAAGCGCGGGTCGAAGGCGAGGTCCTCGAGGTCGAGGATGGCGCAGAAGTCGCGCCATTGGCGGTCGTTGCCGGTGGCCACCACGATGTGGCCGTCGGCGACCGGGAAGACCTGATAGGGCACGATGTTGGGGTGGGCATTGCCCATGCGGTGCGGGGTCGTGCCGGAGACGAGATAGTTCATGCCCTGATTGGCGAGCATGGCGACCATCGTGTCGAGCAGCGCCAGGTCGATCGACTGGCCGCGGCCGGTGCGCTGGCGCGCGGCGAGCGCCGCCTGGATGGCGATCACCCCGTGCAGGCCGGCGAAGAGATCGGCGACCGCGACGCCGACCTTGGTCGGCTCGCCGTCGGCGGCGCCGGTCAGGTCCATGTAGCCGCCGAGCCCCTGGATCATGAAGTCGTAGCCGGCGCGCGCCGCATCCGGGCCGGTCTGGCCGAAACCGGTGATCGAGCAATAGATCAGCTTGGGATTGAGCGCCGACAGGGTGTCCCAGTCGAGCCCGTACTTCACCAGCCCGCCGACCTTGAAGTTCTCGATCACCACGTCGGCATCGGCGGCGAGCGCGCGGACGATCGCCGCGCCCTCGGGCTTTTCGAAATCGACGGCGATCGAGTGCTTGCCGCGGTTGCAGGCGTGGAAATAGGCCGCGCCGAGATCGCCGCCGTCCTTGGCGGCGACGAAGGGAGGGCCCCAGTGGCGGGTGTCGTCGCCGGTGACCGGGCGTTCGATCTTGATCACTTCGGCACCGAGGTCGGCGAGCGTCTGGCCGACCCAGGGGCCGGCGAGGACGCGGGCGAGTTCGAGCACCTTGAGGCCGGCGAGCGGAGCGGTGGTCATCGGACTTTTCCCCTCAGAAGAACGCCTGGATGCCGGTCTGGGCGCGACCGAGGATCAGCGCATGGACGTCGTGCGTGCCCTCGTAGGTGTTGACCGTCTCCAGGTTCTGGGCGTGGCGCATCACATGATATTCGATCTGGATGCCGTTGCCGCCGTGCATGTCGCGGGCGGTCCGGGCGATGTCGAGGGCCTTGCCGCAGTTGTTGCGCTTGACCAACGAGATCATCTCCGGGGCCATGCGGCCCTCTTCGAACAGCCGCCCGACCCGGAGCGAGGCCTGGAGGCCCAGCGCGATCTCGGTCTGCATGTCGGCGAGCTTCTTCTGGACCAACTGGGTGGCGGCGAGCGGCCGGCCGAACTGTTTGCGGTCGAGGGTGTATTGCCGGGCGCGGTGCCAGCAGTCCTCGGCCGCCCCCATCACCCCCCAGGAGATGCCGTAGCGGGCGCGGTTGAGGCAGCCGAACGGACCCTTGAGCCCCGAGACGTGGGGCAGCAGCGCGTCGTCGGGAACGACCACGCCGTCCATGACGATCTCGCCGGTGATCGAGGCGCGCAAGCTGAGCTTGCCGCCGATCTTCGGCGCCGAGAGGCCCTTCAGGCCCTTGTCCAGCACGAAGCCGCGGATCGCCCCGTCATGGGCGGCGGATTTCGCCCAGACCACGAAGACGTCGGCGATCGGCGCGTTGGAGATCCACATCTTGGTGCCGGTCAGCCGATAGCCGTCGGCGACCTTCTCGGCGCGGGTGGTGAGCGAGCCGGGATCGGAGCCGGCATCGGGCTCGGTCAGGCCGAAGCAGCCGACCCATTCGCCGGAGGCGAGTTTCGGCAGATACTTGGCCTTCTGCGCGTCCGACCCGTAGGCCTCGATCGGGTACATCACCAAGGACGACTGCACACTCATCATCGAGCGGTAGCCGGAATCGACCCGTTCGATCTCGCGGGCGACCAGACCATAGGCGACATAGCCGGCGCCGGCGCCGCCGAAGTCCTCGGCGACGGTGACGCCGAGCAGACCGAGTTCACCCATCTCGGTGAAGATCGAGCGGTCGGTGGTCTCGGCGAGATAGGCGTCGGCGACGCGCGGGGCGAGCCGATCCTGGGCATAGGCGCGGGCGGTGGCGGCGATCAGCCGCTCGTCCTCGGTCAGTTGATCGTCGAAGAGGAAGGGGTCGTCCCATCGGAACGATCCGCCGCCCTCCGGTTTCGCGTGGCGCCCACCGGTCATGTCGTCTCCTCCCAGAAACTTCGTGTTCTCGTTGCCTCCCGGCCTCCCCGCCGGTCAGCTCTCGACGTCGAACCGTACGCCTTGGGCGAGCGGCAGCGACTTCGAGTAGTTGATGGTGTTGGTGGCGCGGCGCATGTAGGCCTTCCACGAATCCGAACCCGCCTCGCGGCCGCCGCCGGTCTCCTTCTCGCCGCCGAAGGCGCCGCCGATCTCGGCGCCCGAAGGGCCGATGTTGACGTTGGCGATGCCGCAGTCGGAGCCGACCGCCGAGACGAACAGTTCGGCCTCGCTGAGGTCGTTGGTGAACACCGACGACGACAGGCCCTGGGGCACGGCGTTGTTGAGCTTCAGCGCCACTTCGAACTTGGTGTAGCGCATCACGTAGAGGATCGGCGCGAAGGTCTCCTCGACCACCGGGCCGGCTTGGCTCGGCATCTCGACCAGGGCCGGGGCGACGTAGAAGCCGCCCTCGCAGCCCGGCACGTTGACCCGGCCGCCGCCGGTGACCGTGCCGCCGGCGTCGCGGGCGGCCTGGAGGGCGCGCTGCATGGCGTCGAAGGCCGCCTTGTCGATCAGCGGACCGACCAGGGTGTCGGGTTTCGACGGGTCGCCGATGGTCACCGAGCCATAGGCGCGGCGCAGGCGGGTGACCAGGGTGTCATAGATCGAATCGTGGACGAACAGGCGGCGCAGCGAGGTGCAGCGCTGGCCGGCGGTACCGATCGCCGAAAAGGCGATGGCGCGCAGGGCCAGATCGAAATCGGCCGAGGGGCAGACGATCGCCGCGTTGTTGCCACCGAGTTCGAGAATCGCGCGGGCGAAGCGGCGGGCGAGCTTGGGGCCGACCACCCGGCCCATCGCCGTCGAGCCGGTCGCCGAGACCACCGGGACGCGCTCGTCGGAGACCAGGATCTCGCCGATCTGGCGGGCGCCGATCACCAACTCCAGCAGGCCGTCGGGCGCTTCGCCGCCGCCGGCGCGGAAACGGGCGACGGCGCGCGCGACGAGAGCCGAGACCGCCAGCGCGGTCAGCGGGGTCTTCTCCGAGGGCTTCCACACCACCGAATTGCCGCAGACGAAGGCCAGCGCGGCGTTCCACGACCACACCGCCACGGGGAAATTGAAGGCCGAGATGATCCCGGTGACCCCGAGCGGATGCCAGGTCTCCATCATGCGGTGGCCGGGGCGTTCGGTGGCGATGGTCAGGCCGTAGAGCTGGCGCGACAGGCCGACGGCGAAGTCGCAGATGTCGATCATCTCCTGGACCTCGCCCTGGCCCTCGGAGGCGATCTTGCCGACCTCGAGGGTCACCAGCCGGCCGAGCGCCGGCTTGGCGGCCCGGAGTTCCTCGCCGAGCAGACGCACCAGTTCGCCGCGCTTGGGCGGCGGCACCGTCCGCCAGATCTTGAAGGCGGCATGCGCCCGTTCGATCGCGGCTTCCGCCTCTTCCGTCTCGTGCTCGACCACCCGGCCGATCTCCTCGCCGGTGATCGGCGAGGTGACGGGAAGCGAACCACCGGTGTGGAGGGCGGCGTCGACGCCGAGCGAGCCGAGGAGTTCACGAACCTCGGCGGCGAGCGTCGGATGGACGGCGGGCATGGGGGGTCCTCACGTGATGATGATGGCCGCTCCCGTCACCGGTTCGGCCGCGGCGTCGGGTGGGTCGTGGACGGTCGGCCCGATCCGCCCGGGCAGAAGCGACGATTTGTCATGACGTCATGACTTTTCGGAATGACTCGGGGCTTCGGGCGGGTCCGGACGGCAGGCGCGGCCCGGAAAGGCGCACACCCGACGCTGCGGAGTGTCGTGCGCCCGGCCGCGGGTTTCAAGGCCGCTTTCCGGTGGGTGCGTCGATTGGTGAACCGATTCGAACGTCGGCGCCGGTCGGATGCGGGCGGCCGGCCGGCCGCGCGGGTTCCGGGCGCCCGTCGTCGGCATGCTTTCCGGGAGCGTCGGCTCGGCTATGCCGACCGCTCCTCCTCCGGCCCTGCGCTGACGCTCCGGGCGTTCGTCGCTGCCGACGCTCCACCGGAGCGTCGGCTCGGCTGCGCCGACCGCTCCTCACCCACGGAACGCCAGGCGCACCAGTTGGCCGTCGCGCTTGACCACCAGACGCCACAGACCGGGATCGCTCTGGGCGACGCGGGCCAGCGTCGCCGTACGGTCGATGCGGGTGCCATTGATCTCGACCACGAAGTCGCCCTTCTGGAAGCCGACGCGGGCGGCCGGTGAACCGGGGGCGACGTCGCGCACCACCACGCCCTCGGCGTCGAAGGGCAGGCGCAGTTCCTCGGCGACCGCCGGCGACAAATTGACGACCGTGGTCCCGGCGAAGGGCGAGGCGCCCTCGATCACCCGCTCGTCGCGCGGCACCGTCTCGGGGGCGGCGAGCGCGGCGATCTCGATCTGTTGCGTCGCCTTACCGCGGCGGATCGTCACCTTGGCGGTGCCGCCGAGCGGGCGGGTGCCGAAGCGGAAACCGAAGCCGTCGGGATCGTCGACGTCGTGGCCGTCGATGGTCAGCAGCAGATCGCCGATCTTCAATCCCGCCTTGGCGGCCGGGCCGCCGGGGATCAGGCCGGCGATCAGGGCGCCGCGCGGCCGATCGAGGCCGAGGGTCTCGGCGACGTCGGCGGTGACGTTCTGCAGCGTCGCCCCGAGCCAGGGCCGGCGCACCACGTTGCCGGTCTTGGCCTGTTCGACGACGAATTTGACGATGGTCGCGGGGATCGCGAAGCCGATGCCGATCGAGCCGCCGGAGCGCGAATAGATCGCCGAGGGCACGCCGACCAGACGGCCCTGGAGATCGACCAGGGCGCCGCCGGAATTGCCGGGATTGATCGCCGCATCGGTCTGGATGAAGAACTGGTAGTCGGCAACCCCGACCTGGGTGCGGGCCAGCGCCGAGACGATGCCCTGCGTCACCGTCTGGCCGACGCCGAAGGGATTGCCGATCGCCAGCACCAGATCGCCGACCTGAAGGGTCTCGCTGTCGCCGATTTCGGCGACCGGGTAGTCGCCCTTCTCGCGGATCTTGATCACCGCGAGGTCGGTGCGCTCGTCCTTCAGCACCACGTCGGCTTCGAACTCGCGGCGGTCGGCGAGCGCCACCTTGACGTCCGTTGCGTCCTTGATGACGTGGTGGTTGGTGACGATCAGACCGGTGCGGTCGATGATCGTGCCCGAGCCGAGCGAGGATTCCATCCGCGCCGGCGGCACACCGCGCCCGCCGAAGAACTGGCGGAACAGGGGGTCGGCGAACAGCGGATTGACCTGGGCCTCGACCTTGCGGCTGGCATAGACGTTGACGACCGCCGGCGCGACCTGACGCACCACCGGCGCGAAGGACAGCGCGACCTGGGCGCGGGATTCGGGCACCACCGGTTGGGCGAGAGCCGGGACCGCGGCGAGGACGGCGAGAGCGGTCACGAAGAGGATCTGCACCTTAGTCTTCATCGAAACGATTCTCCGACTTCTGCCCGGGATCACGAGATGCCACGCCTGGGCGTGCCCGTCGATCCCTCCTCTCCTGCACCGTCCTCGTGGCGAAAAAGGGAAGGCCCGGGCGTCGATCGCCCGGGCCGTCGCGCACTCGCAGAAACCGGAGCCGAGGCGTTTCGACCGGCCCCGATCCCGAAATCGCCGGCTCCGTCGCCGCTGCGTCCCTCACAACTCGGCGAGCACCTCGAAGATCTCCTCGACCTTGCCGTTCTCCGCGGCGAAGCGCATCGGCCGGCAGCGCTCGACGATGATCTCCGGCGGGGTCGGCACGCGGCCGAGCAGGGCCACCACCTCGGCGAGGAAGTCTGCGAGCGGCATGGCGCGGGGGTCGGACGCCTGACGTTCGCCCTGGAGCGTGGTCTGGACATAGGGCGGGGCGATCTCGATCACCTCGACCGAGGTGTCGCGGAGCTGGCGCCGCAGGCACAGGGTCCAGGAATGCAGCGCCGCCTTGGTCGCACAATAGGTCGGCGTCGACAGCTTCGGAACGAAGGCGAGCCCGGAGGTCACGGTGAGGATCGTGGCCTTCGGTCGCGTGAGCAGGTGCGGCAGCAGGGCCGCGGTCAGCCGGAGCGGTCCGAGCAGATTGGTCGCGATCGTCGCCTCGGCGTCGGCGAGCCATGTCGGGCCGGCGAGGAAGCTCTCGTCGCTCATCATCCCGGCATTGTGGAGCACGGTGTCGAGGTCGGGATGGTCGGCGAGGATCCGCTCGGCGAAAGCGGCGATCGAAGCGGGATCGGCGATGTCGAGTTCCAGCGCCACCAGGCCCGGGAGGGCGGCGGTGGCGGCGGCGAGCGAGGTCCGGCTGCGGCCGGCGATGATCACCCGATTGCCGCGTTCGTGAAACGCCTTCACCAGACCGAAGCCGATGCCGGTGGCGCCGCCGGTGACGAGAATGGTTCTGCCGGTCATGTCCATGAGGTCTACTCCTGAGGGATTGCGTGGAGAGACGTTAGGCCCCATGCTCTCTTTTGGAAAGTAGGCACCGTTGAGTTCCATAGTCACCTGAGGGAGAGTGTCATGACCGACACGGCCGAACGGATCACGCCACCCACCGTCACCGTCGGTGCCGCCTGTGCGGCGGCGGAACCGGCCGAGGGCTGCTCGCCGACCGCCCCCCGGGCGGAGGCGATCGATCCGGCCGTCGAGGCGCTGGTGCGCGACGTCATCGCCCAGGTCGCCGACAAGTGGACGATGCTGGTGCTGGAGATCCTCGAGGAGCGCGGCACCCTGCGCTTCACCGAGATCGGCCGGGCGGTCGGCGACATCAGCCAGAAGATGCTGACCAAGACCCTGCGCGAGATGGAACGCAGCGGGCTGGTCACGCGCACCGTCCATCCGGTGGTGCCGCCGCACGTCGACTATGCGCTGACCGACCTCGGTCACACGCTCGGCGAAGCATTCTGCGGCGTCTGGATCTGGGCGGAGGCCAACCGCGCCCGGATCGAGGCAGCCAAGGCGGCGTTCGACGCAAAATGAAACACCCGGGCGTCGGCCCGGGTGTCGCAGAATTCGCAGGTCGTGCGGCATCGCGGTCGACGAACTCGATCACGCCGACGGCGGCGGCCGGCCCAGATCGCTCGGATCAATGGCAACCGGCAGTGCCGGGGATCGCTTCGCCGGTCTCTTCGGAAACGATGCAGGAATGCCCGAGTTCACCGTCGGGAACCGGAACCCCGCGCAGCAACAGAAAGCGCACGGAGTTCGCTCCGTACATGCCGCCCGGGAAGCGAATCTTCCGCCGAATGAGATATTCGCCGGACGGATTGCGCGCCAGCGCACCCTGGTCCAACAGTTGTGCGACGCCCGCGAGGCCGGGCAGGACGTCATAGACCAGCGGTGGATGACTGGCGACGACCGTCGCCGGGTCGATCGGGACGATTCCGCCGGGATAGGCCCAGCCCACCTGTTGCGCCAGCGTGGCGTCCGTAACCTCGAACAGTCGGCCACCGAAACTCTTGAACGACTGCGATGGACTGGTCACCGTGATGCTCGACCGTCCTTCGCGAGGGATCACCTCCAGAGCACCCGACGGCACTTTCACTGCGCGCTTCGCTGAATCCGGACAGCCATTCCGCTAATTCCCGGACAGCGTTTCCGCTAAAGTCCGGACAGTTTTGACGGGGTGGTCCTCGGGTGCCTCGTTTTCGTCAGGGGTTATAGGTTTCGCCGTTTTCGGCGGGGGTCAAGAGGGGCGAGGCCCTTTGCTTGCGCATGCTGTCGCCGGCCAGTTCGATGCGGTGGGCGTTGTGGACGAGGCGGTCGAGCACGGCGTCGGCGACGGTATTGTC
>NZ_SJFN01000037.1 GCF_004328075.1 Siculibacillus lacustris
GGGGGCATGCCGGCGGCGGCGGGCACGCCGATGATCATCGGGGCGCCGTCGGCGGGGGGCAGGGAGGCGGCGACGCCGGCCCCGGCGCCCGGACCGGTCGGCGGCATCGCGCGGGCGCCGCCGTCGGCATCGCTGCGGAACAGCGCGAAATTCTGCGGATGGCCGACCGCGCCGGGGGCGGGGGCGCGCAGGGTGCCGGCCGGCAAGGGCGGGACCACCGCCGGCGCCGGGGCGGCGTCGGGACCCAGCGCCAACATGCCGCCGGCATCGGGCGGCGCGGCTTCGACGCCGCCGAGCCAGATGCGCACCGGCGGACCGATGTCGAAGCGCGGCGACAGCCAGGAGACCCGGCGTTCCCCGGCTTGCGCGGCCCCGGGCGGGACGACACGGCCGGCGCTGCGGGCCTCCGGCACGGTGCCGGGCTCGTCGCCGAGATCCTCGACGTCGGGCGCCTCGCCGCGCTTGCGGCCGCAGATCTCCTGCTTGACGTCGCGCACCGGGTTGCTCGCCTCGGGGCCGAGGGGCAGCTGATCGAGGGTCGCCGGTGCCGAAAAGGCGGCGAACAATCCGCCGCCGCCGCTGTGGTCGAAGCCACGGGTGAACAGTTCGGCGGCGAGCTCGGCACGTTGGCGGGCGGAGCGCGAGCCGAGCACCACCGCCACCAACCGCCGCGAGCCGCGGCTCGCCGTGGCGACCACGTTGAAGCCCGAGGAACAGATGAAGCCGGTCTTCATGCCGTCGCTGCCGGGGTAGTGGTCGATCAGATGATTGTGATTGCGGATGACTTCGTTGCCGTACTGGATGCCCGGCAGATGCCAGAGTTCGTCGGCTTCGGGGTATTTGCGCAACAGGGCGCGCGCCAACAGGCCGAGATCGCGGGCGGTGGTGACCTGGGTCGGATCGGGCAGGCCGTTGGGATTGCCCCAATGGGTGCGGGTCATGCCGAGGCGGGCGGCCTCGGCGTTCATCCTCTCGACGAAGGCCTCCTTGGAGCCGCCGACCGTCTCGCCCAGCGCCCAGGCGACGTCGTTGGCCGACTTCACCATGATGATCTTCAGGGCGTTGTCGACGGTCACCACCTGCCCGGGGGCGAAACCCATCTTGCTCGGCGGCTCGCGGGCGGCCCGCGCGCTCATGGTCACCGGCGACGACAGGCTGAGACGCCCGGCACGGATCGCCTCGAGCGTCACCCAGGCGGTCATCAGCTTGGTGATCGAGGCCGGATACCAGCGCTGGTCGGCGTTGCGGTTGGCGACGACTTCGCCGGTGCGGGCGTCGAACACCAGATAGGCGCCGGCGGCGGGGGCCGCGGCGGCGGGCACGGCCGAGATCCAGGGCAGGAGCGCGGCGAGGACGACCAGCGCCGTGAGGCGTCGCGGCGTCCGGGCCGCGGAAGGGGCGGCGAGCGTGGCCGGCAGGGTCGGAGCTTGCGAGGTCACTGTCCGGCTTGTCTCCGATGGATCGGTCGTCGGGCTTCGGTGCAGCGCGACGACGACGTCATTCGATACCCCATTTCGGGGGGCGAGGCCAAGTCCGGCTTCGGCGGCGCAAGGGGGTGCGCGCGGGCTCGGCCCGGCTTCGCGGCGGACTTCGTCCGCGCCCGACCTTGCTCGAGCCCGACCTTGCTCGAGAATGAGTCGACATCGCGGCGGGGGCTTGGCACGGCGCGGCGCGACCGTGTAGCGATGACGGCGGAGATCCCGCCATGACGCCCGTCGACGCCCCGCCCTTCGCTTCCGTCCCGCTCGTCCTGGAGCGGGCGCGCGGTCGCGCCGAGATCGGCTTCGCGCAAACCGACGGCGTGACGCGGCTCGATCGGCTCTACCAGGAGGGCCAGGCCAAGATCCGGCTGCCCAAGAGCCACGGCGGCGTGCCACCGACCGCGGTGTTCATCAACACCGGCGGCGGCATCGCCGGCGGCGACCGGCTCGCCTGGAGCGCCGATTTCGGGCCCGGCACCCGGGCGGTGGTGACCAGCCAGGCGGCCGAGCGGGTCTATCGCTCCTCCAAGACCGACGGATCGCTGGCCGGCGAGATCGACAACCGCATCACCGTGGCCGCCGGCGCCGAAGCCGAGTGGTTGCCCCAGGAGACCATTCTGTTCGAGGGTGCGGCGCTGACCCGCCGGCTGGAGGTCGACGTGGCCGCCGACGCGCGGCTGCTCGCGGTCGAATCGACGGTGTTCGGGCGCAGCGCGATGGGCGAGGAGGTGACGGCCTGCCGGCTCGTCGACCGCTGGCGGCTGCGTCGCGCCGGGCGGCTGGTGTGGGCCGACACGTTTCGGGTCGAAGGGGCGGCGCGCGACATCCTGGCGGGGACGGCGACCGGCGCGGGGGCGCGGGCCTTCGCGACCATCGTGATGGTCGCGCCCGACGCCGAGGCGCGGCTCGACGGGGTGCGCGAAGTGCTCGAGACCGAGACCTGCGGCGCCGGCGCCAGCGCCTTCGACGGGCTCCTGCTGGTGCGGATGGCCGATCCGTCGGCGCGGGTGTTGCGTGACGCGCTGATTCGCACCGTCGTGCATATTCGGCAGGCAGAAATGCCGCGTGTCTGGTCTTGCTGACGGCGGATCTTCTCGACAGACTGCGGCGGATCGTATCCGATACCGACGTCGCCGCATCGGCCGACCGGTCGATCGGATCTCTCGGGGACAGACCGCGATGAACCTCACGCCGCGTGAAAAAGACAAGTTGCTGATCGCCATGGCGGCGATCGTCGCCCGCCGTCGACTGGAGCGCGGGGTCAAGCTCAACCACCCGGAAGCGATCGCGCTGATCACCGATTTCGTCGTCGAAGGGGCCCGCGACGGCCGCACCGTCGCCGACCTGATGGAGGCGGGGGCCCATGTGATCACCCGCGATCAGGTGATGGAGGGGATCTCGGAGATGATCTACGACATCCAGGTCGAGGCGACCTTTCCCGACGGCACCAAGCTCGTGACCGTGCATCATCCGATAAGGTGAAGGAGGCACGTCGTGCTCGAGCTGCGGCCCAACTGCGAATGCTGCGACGTCGATCTGGCCCCGAGCGCGCGGGCCTTCATCTGCTCGTTCGAATGCACCTATTGCGAGGCCTGCGCCACCGACACGCTGAAAGGTGTCTGCCCCAACTGCGGCGGCGAGCTGGTGCGTCGTCCGGTGCGGCCGGCGGGCAAACTCGCCAAGAATCCGCCGTCGACGGTGCGCGTCGTCAAGGCCGAGGGCTGCGCGCCGCGCAGCGCCGCCTGAACCCATCTGGAGGAAGCGATGATCCCCGGGGAAGTCTTCGCCGCCGACGGCGACATCGAACTGAACGCCGGCCTCGCCGTCACCGAGCTCGAGGTCGCCAATACCGGCGATCGGCCGATCCAGGTCGGCAGCCATTATCACTTCGCCGAGACCAATCCCGGCCTCGCCTTCGATCGGGTGGCGGCGCGCGGCCAGCGCCTCGACATCCCGGCCGGCACCGCGGTGCGCTTCGAGCCGGGGCAGACCCGCGCGGTGCGGCTGGTGCCGTTCCGCGGCCTCAGGGTCGTCCACGGCTTCCGCGGCGAGGTCGAGGGGGCGCTGTGATCGCCTTACCTTTCGTGGTATCGTAAGGAGCCTTCGGGTTCGGTAAGGAGATGCCATGAACCACTTCATTCTGACGGTGTCGTCGAAGGGGCAGGTGACGCTGCCCGCCGAACTGCGCCAGAAGCTCGGAATCGAAACGGGGACGAAGCTGACCCTGGCGGTCGACGACGCCGGCGAGGTGCGACTGCGCAAGAGCAAGTCGTTGCTCGAGCTGGCGGGATCGATGGCCCACGTCGGTCGCGAGCTCGGACGACCCTTGACCCAGGACGACATCGACGCGGCGATCACCGTGGCGGTCGGCGAGAAGGAGGCGCGGTCGCGCCGATGATCGGGATCGACACCAACGTCCTGCTGCGCCTGTTGATCCGCGACGACGAGGTGCAATTCGCGCGTCTGGTGGCGCATATCGAGGCGGGCGCCTGGGCGGGCGGCGTGGTGGTCAATCTGGTGGTTCTGGTCGAAGCCGTGTGGGTGCTGACCAAGCAGCTCCGGCGGCCGAAGCCGGAGGTGATCGGCTTCATCGAGGACCTGCTCGCCACCGACGGCCTGTCCCTCCAGCAGGAATCGCTGGTGGTGCGGGCGCTGGCGATCTGGCGCACGGCGAAATGCGACTTCGCCGATTGCCTGATCGCCGAACTCGACAGGGAGGCGGGGGCCACCACCACGCTGACCTACGACGAAGATGCTCTGCTGCTGCCGGCCTTTTCGCCGGTTCCCTGAAGTCCCGAGGTCGATGAGGGTTCGATGTCCACCAAGATCAGCCGCGCCGCCTATGCCGACATGTTCGGGCCGACCACCGGCGACAAGGTCCGGCTCGCCGACACCGATCTGATCGTCGAGGTGGAGAAGGACTTCACCATCTACGGCGAGGAGGTGAAGTTCGGCGGCGGCAAGGTGATCCGCGACGGCATGGGGCAGGCCCAGACCACCCGGGCGCAAGGGGCGGTCGACACGGTGATCACCAACGCCCTGATCATCGACGCCAAGCTCGGCATCGTGAAGGCCGACGTCGGCCTCAAGGACGGGCGCATCGTCGGCATCGGCAAGGCCGGCAACCCGGACGTCCAGCCGGGCGTCACCATCATCATCGGACCGGGCACCGAGGCGATCGCCGGCGAGGGCAAGATCCTCACCGCCGGGGCGCTCGACACCCACATCCATTTCATCTGTCCGCAGCAGATCGACGACGCGCTGATGTCGGGGGTCACGACCATGCTCGGCGGCGGCACGGGACCGGCGACCGGCACCGCGGCGACCACCTGCACCCCCGGCGCCTGGCATCTCGCCCGGATGTTGCAGGCGGCGGAAGCCTTCCCGATGAACCTCGCCTTCACCGGCAAGGGCAACGCGGCGCTGCCCGGCGCGCTGGTCGAGCAGGTGCTCGGCGGGGCGGCCGGGCTCAAGCTGCACGAAGACTGGGGGACGACACCGCAGGCGATCCGCAACTGCCTCGACGTCGCCGACCAGTACGACGTCCAGGTGGCGATCCACACCGACACGCTCAACGAATCGGGCTTCGTCGAAGACACCATCGCCGCCTTCGGGGGGCGGACGATCCACGCCTATCACACCGAAGGCGCCGGCGGCGGCCATGCCCCGGACATCATCCGGATCGCCGGCCTGCCCAACGTCATCCCGTCGTCGACCAATCCGACCCGGCCCTACACCCGCAACACGCTCGACGAACATCTCGACATGCTGATGGTCTGCCATCACCTCGACGGCTCGATCCCCGAGGACGTGGCCTTCGCCGAGAGCCGCATCCGCCGCGAAACGATCGCCGCGGAGGACATCCTGCACGACATCGGCGCCTTCTCGATCATCTCGTCGGACAGTCAGGCGATGGGCCGGGTCGGCGAGGTGATCATCCGCACGCTGCAGACCGCCCACAAGATGAAGGTCCAGCGCGGCCGTCTGCCGGGCGAGAGCGGCGACAACGACAACCTGCGGGTCCGCCGCTACATCGCCAAGGTGACGATCAATCCGGCGATCGCCCATGGGCTGTCGAAGCACATCGGCTCGGTCGAGGTCGGCAAGTTCGCCGATCTGGTGCTGTGGTCGCCGGCCTTCTTCGGGGTCAAGCCGGACCTCGTCCTGAAGCTCGGGACGATCGCCGCGGCGCCGATGGGCGATCCCAACGCCTCGATCCCGACGCCGCAGCCGGTCCACTACCGGCCGATGTTCGGGGCCTTCGGCAAGGCGCTGTCGGCGTCGTCGATCACCTTCGTGTCGAAGGCGGCCTTCGAGGGCGGCATCGCCGACCGGCTCGGCCTCGACCGCGTCGTGCTGCCGGTGGAGAACTGCCGGACGATCGGCAAGGCCGACATGGTGCTGAACGACGCGACGCCGTTGATCGAGGTCGATCCCGAGACCTACGAGGTGCGCGCCGACGGCGAGCTGCTGACCTGCGAACCCGCCGACGTCCTGCCGATGGCGCAGCGGTACTTCCTGTTCTGAGGGGTCCTCACGCCCGGATGCGGGCGACGAAGGCGCCGGAGTCCTCGCGCAGGCGGCCGGCGACGGCGGTCAGGCGATCGGAGGCGCCGACCATCGACACCACCGCAGCGGTGGTGCGGTGGGTGCTGTCGTCGACCGCGGCGATGTCGGCGACGACGCCGCGGGTGTCGCGGCTGGCCTCGCCGATCGAGCGGGAGATCTCGCGGGTCGCGGCGCCCTGCTCCTCGACCGCCGCCATGATCGCCCGGGTGATCTCGGTGATCTCGGCGACGGTGCGGCCGATCTCGTCGATCGCCGTCACCGCGCTGCCGGTGATGGTCTGGACCGAGCCGATCTGGGCGGCGATCTGTTCGGTGGCGTGCGCGGTCTGCGACGCCAGCGCCTTGACCTCCGAGGCGACCACCGCGAAGCCGCGACCGCTCTCGCCGGCGCGGGCCGCTTCGATGGTGGCGTTGAGCGCCAGGAGATTGGTCTGCGCGGCGACGGCGTTGATCAGGCCGACGATCTCGCCGATACGGGCGGTGCTGGCCGACAGGGCGCGGACGATCTCCTGGGTGCGCCCCGCCTGGGCGCCGGCGACGCCCGAGATCTCCTCGGCGCGCTGCATGCGGCGTTCGACCTCGCCGATCGCCCCGGACAGGGTGTCGGCGGCGGCGGCGACGGCGGCGACGTTGCCGTCGGTGCGGCCGACCGCGGCGGCGGCCTCGCCGGCCCGGGTGGCGGCGGTGCGGGCGATGGTGTCGACCGCCCGGGCGTCGCGGCCGATGTGCAGGGCGGCTTCGTCGAGGGATTCGACGGCGGTGGTGATCGTGGCGGCGAAGCCGTCGGCCAGCGTCTGACGGTCGCGGCGACGCTCGGCGCGATTGCGCTCGTCCTCGGCGGCGCGTTCGTGCTGCAAGGCCTCGCGCTGTTCGATCGCCTCGCGGAACACGTCGGTGGCGCGGGCGATGGCGCCGATCTCGCCGCTGGCGCCCGTGAAGGGCACGGCGAGGCCGCGGCGGCCGGCGGCCAGCCCCTCCATCACCGCGGCGAGGGCGGTGATCGGCCGGACGATGTTGCGCAGCGCCACCAAGGCCCAGGCGAAGGACACAAGCACGACGATGCCGGCGGTGGCGGCGGAGGCGAAGGTCGCCGCCGAGAAACCGGCGTCGAGGTCGTCGAGCTCGCGCGCCACGGTCGCCGAGGCTTCGGCGAGCAAGTGGTCGCGGATCTCCAGCAGAGCGGCGACATGGCCCTGGAGGGCGTCGGCGCGTTCGTCGAAGCCGGCCATCATGGCGTTGCCGGCCTTGGTGCCGCCCTCGGCATAGGTGGTGGCCATGCGGCGGCCGGTCTCGAAATAGGGGCCGAAGGCGGAGGCGGCCTCGGCGAGTTTGGCGGCGAGGTCGCGGCGGTGGATGGCCTCGGCGATGGCGGTGGCGGCGGCGACGTCGACGCGGAACTTGGCGGCGGACTTGCCGGCCTCTTCCAGGCCGTCGCCGAGACCGTCCTCGCCGCGGGTGGCCGAATAGTCCTGGAGAAACTGCTGAACCTGGATCACGTCGATGTGGATGTCCTTGATCAGCCCTCCGAGCGGGGCGATCTGCTTGGTCAGCAGTTCGTTGCTGGCCGACACCGTGTCGATCCGCGTCTTGTTGTGGCTTGCCGAGGTCATCAGGAAACCGAGCGCCGCAACATTACTCAACGTAAGCAGGGATGCGAAAATTATAGTGGTCAGTTTGATCGAACGAAACATGCCGGCCCCCGCGTTCTACGCTCCTGAACAGCTGGACATGATTTGGTCAACGAAAGCTTAACGGTGCCCCATCCGACCGCCGCGACCCCGCGCCCGGCGCGGCGCGGGCGCCGAGCGGCGCGGCGCGGGCTTGCCCTGGCCGGCGATCGGGGCGAATGTCGGCACCCACCGCACCACGGGCGGCCGTCGGTCGCGGACGGCGTCCCCTGCTTTCGAGGTCGATCGATGATCCGTGCCACCCGCGTTCTTCCCGCCGGCTCCTATCCCGCCCAGGTCGTGCGCGACCGGGTGATCCTCGACTTCGACGACCGCCGGCGGCGGCGCGGGGTGGTGATGGGCGAGGCCGGTGTGGAGTTCCTGGTCGATCTCGCCGAGACCCCGGCGCTCGCCGACGGCGACGCCTTCGAGCTCGAGGACGGGCGGCTGGTGGCGATCGCCGCCGCGACCGAGCGGCTGGTCGAGTTCCGGGTCGCCGACCCCGACGCCTTCGTGCGGCTGGCCTGGCACCTCGGCAATCGCCACACGCCGACCCAGATCCTCGCCGGCGCCCTGCGCATCCGCGACGACCACGTCCTGGTCGAGATGGTCAAGAAGCGCGGCGGCGCCGAGATCGCCTTCGTCGAAGCGCCGTTCGATCCCGAGGGCGGGGCCTATGGCCACGGCGCCACGACGGGGCACGATCACGGTCCTGCTGCCGCCGAGGATCCGGCGATCGCCGCGGCGGCGGCGCGACGGGCCAAGCGGCGGGCGGAGCGCGAAGCGGTGCCGCACGTCCACGGCCCCGGCTGCGGCCACGATCACGATCATGGGCACGATCACGGCCATGATCACGACCATGGCCACGACCACGGGCACGATCATTCTCACGACCATGAGCACGGTCCCGGGCATGCCCAAGTCCACGGCCATGACCACGGTCATGCCCATGCCGACCCGCACGACCATGATCACGGCCATTCCCACGATCACGATCACGATCACGATCACGACCATGGGCATGACCATGGACACGAGCACGGCGCGCCCCATCGTCACGGATCCGGGCATGACTGATTCCGGCGGATCGGCGGCGACCGACGACGGGGTCGACGATCTCCTGACCCTGCAGGTGTGGCTGTCGCCGGCCTTTCCGGTCGGCGGCTTCTCCTACAGTCACGGCCTGGAATGGGCGATCGAGGCCGGCGCGGTGACCACCGCGGCGGGCCTCGCGGCCTGGCTCGGCGACGTGCTGGTGCATGGTGCGGGGCGCAACGACGCGATCCTGCTCGCCGCCGCCCATCGCGCCACGGTCGCCGACGACGTCGAGCGCCTGGCGGAGGTGGTCGAACTCGCCGCCGCCTCCCAGCCGTCGCGCGAACGCCGGCTCGAGGCCACCGCCCAGGGCGCCGCCTTCGTCCGCGCCATCGCCGACACCTGGCAGACCCCGCGATTTGCGGAGCTCCTCGACCGCCTCGCCGCGCGGATGGCGCCGGCGACGCCGACCTGGACCCATGCGGTGGCGGTCGGCACGGCGGCGGGCGCCCACGGTCTGGCGCTCGATCGGGTGCTGCCGGCCTTCCTGCAGGGCTTTGCGGCGAGCGTGATCTCGGCCGGGGTGCGGGCGGTGCCGCTCGGCCAGAGCGACGGGCTCCGGGTGCTGCGTTCGCTCGGGCCGACGCTGCGAGCGGTGGCGGCGGCCGGCGCCGGCGGTGATCTCGATCTCCTGGGCGGTGCGGCAGTTCTCGCCGACATCGCCTCGATGCGTCACGAAACCCAGTACACGAGGCTGTTCCGCTCATGACCACCGCCGCTTCCGCCAAGTCTCCCAACGGTCCCCTGCGGCTCGGCGTCGGCGGGCCGGTCGGCTCGGGCAAGACGGCGCTGATGGACGTGCTGTGCAAGGCGCTGCGCGAGCGCCACCAGCTGGCGGCGATCACCAACGACATCTACACTCGCTGGGACGCCGACTATCTGGTGCGCTCCGGGGCGCTGCCGGCCGATCGCATCGTCGGGGTCGAGACCGGCGGCTGTCCGCACACGGCGATCCGCGAGGACGCCTCGATCAATCTGGCGGCGGTCGCCGATCTGCGCGCGACCTTCCCCGATCTCGACCTGATCCTGATCGAATCGGGCGGCGACAATCTCGCCGCGACCTTCTCGCCGGAACTCGCCGACCTGACGATCTATGTGATCGACGTGGCGGCCGGCGAGAAGATCCCGTCCAAGGGCGGGCCGGGCATCACCCGCTCCGACCTGCTGGTGATCAACAAGATCGATCTGGCGCCGCTGGTCGGGGCGAGCCTCGAGGTGATGGCCCGCGACGCGGCGCGGATGCGTGGGGCGCGGCCCTTCGTCTTCACCAACCTGAAATCCGGCGAGGGAACGCAGGCGGTGATCGACTTCGTCGAGCGGCGCGGCGGTCTCGTCGACTGAGCGGCGACGATTTCGGCGCCGCCGCGCGGGGTCGCAAGACTTCCTTTACCCTGGCGGTGGCATGGTCGTCCCGCGGGGTTCGACAGTGCCGAGTGCCCCCGCCCCCACCTCCCTTCCGGGAGGGGACGAGGAGCGGTGACATGGTCGGTTCCATCTCGAAGTCGAAGTCCGGTACCGCCCATCACGCGGCGCCGCAGACCCTGATCAACCGTCGGGCCATCTCCGGCGCGCCCAGTGCCGCCAAGGCGACCGCGGCGATCGGCCTGTCCGGTGCGGCGATCCTCGGCGACGGCATGTCGAACATGGCCCAGATCACCGCGACGACGTCCACGTCCGATCCAACCGATCTGTTCGCGACCGGCGGCGCCGACCTGTTCGGCAACGGCACGTCGGTCAACATCTTCGCCTGACCGGTTCGGCGCGATCGACGACGGATCAGCGCTTCAGTGCCTCGCCGATCAGCGCCCGCGCGTCGGCGCCGTCCCATTCGGCGGGACCGGCCATCGATCCCAGTTCACATCCCTCCCGCGACACCAGCACGGTGGTCGGCAGACCATGGGCGAGCCCGATCTTCTGCATCTCGCGGAAGATGCCGAGGCTCGGATCGGCGTAGGCGGCGAGCGCCCGGATCCCGGTCTCGTCGCGGAAGCGGCGCGGCTTGTCGGGATCGCGCTGATCGAGATTGACCGCCACCACCTCGAAGTCGGGCGATCCCACGGCGCTCTGGAGCCGGTCGAGGGCCGGCATCTCCTTGCGACAGGGCACGCACCAGGTGGCCCACAGGTTGAGCAGCACGACCCGACCGCGCCGGGCGGCCAGCGTGGTCGGGCGGCCGTCGGGCTCGGCGAAGGCGAGATCGCCGAGGGCGTGCGACGGGGCGGCCGGGGCGAAGGCGGCGACCTCGCCGATCGACCGTGCCGTCAGCCGATCGACCAGGGCGCGGTCGAGGGCGCATTTTCCGGCGTCTTGCGCGTTGCCTCCGAACCCGCCGACCGCGTATACCGCGCCGACGCCGAGGATCACGCCGGCGACCAGGGCGACGGCTGCGAGCCGGCGACGGTCGCGCGGGGCGGGCTCGGGCTGAGAAGCGGTGAGGGGCTCGGGCTCGGTCACCGGTAAACTCCGTGGGTCATTCGCGGGCACTGTCGTCGAGGATCGTCATCATGTCCAATCGCATGTGGGGGGGACGTTTCGCCACCGGCCCCGCCGCCATCATGGAGGAGATCAACGCCTCCATCGGCTTCGACCGCAAATTGTGGGCCCAGGACATCGCCGGGTCCAAGGCCCATGCGGCGATGCTGGCGGCGCGCGGCATCCTCTCGGCCGAGGACGAGGCGGCGATCCGCACCGGGCTCGACGAGATCGCCGCCGACATCGAAGAGGGGCGTTTCGTCTTCGAACGCTCGCTCGAAGACATCCACATGAACATCGAGGCGCGGCTCGGCGAGAAGATCGGCCAGGCGGCGCGGCGGCTGCACACCGCCCGCTCGCGCAACGATCAGGTGGCGCTCGACGTCAAGCTGTGGGTGCGCGACACGATCGATCATCTCGACGGCCAGTTCCTCGATCTGATGCGGGCGCTCGCCGACAAGGCGGGATCCCACGCCGGCGCGGTGATGCCCGGCTTCACCCATCTGCAATCGGCGCAGCCGGTGACCTTCGGCCATCATCTCCTCGCTTATGTCGAGATGTTGGCGCGCGACCGCGGCCGCTTCCGCGACGCCCGCGCCCGGCTCAACGAATGCCCGCTGGGAGCGGCGGCGCTGGCCGGCACGTCCTTCCCGATCGATCGCGAGATGACCGCCAAGGCGCTGGGCTTCGACCGGCCGACCGCCAATTCGATGGATTCGGTGGCCGATCGCGACTATGCGCTGGAAGCCCTGGCGGCGGCGTCGATCGCTGCGGTGCATCTGTCGCGGCTGGCCGAAGAGATCGTGATCTGGACCTCGGCGCAGTTCCGCTTCGTGCGCCTGTCGGATGCCTTCACCACCGGCTCGTCGATCATGCCGCAGAAGCGCAATCCCGACGCCGCCGAGCTGGTGCGGGCCAAGACCGGGCGCATCGCCGGGTCGCTGCTGGCGCTCACGATGGTGATGAAGGGCCTGCCGCTGACCTACCAGAAGGACATGCAGGAGGACAAGGAACAGATCTTCGACGGTCTCGAGTCCCTGTCGCTGGTGCTGGCCGCCACCACCGGCATGGTGCGCGATCTCGAACCCGACCTCGCGGTGCTGAAGCGGGCGGCCGGATCGGGCTTCTCGACCGCCACCGACCTCGCCGACTGGCTGGTGCGGCGGCTCGGCATCCCGTTCCGCGACGCCCATCACGTGACCGGATCGATCGTGGCGATCGCCGCGGCCAAGGGCATCACCCTCGATCGCGTCCCGCTCGCCGAGATGCAGGCGGTGCATGCCGGCATCACCGAGGAGGTGTTCTCGGTGCTGTCGGTGGCCAAGTCGGTGGCCAGCCGGGTCAGCTACGGCGGCACCGCGCCGAAGAACGTCCGCGCCCAGGCCAAGCGCTGGCAGAGCCGTCTCGCCCGGGAAAAATCCCCCGAGTGAGGCGGGCGCGCCACGCGATTTCCGCTATGATTCAGACCGTCGTTCCGCAACCGGTGGGCCCTGCCTTGAATCGCAAGTCGAACTCGTCTTCTCGCGTGGCGGCGGCGGTGGCCGTCGGGGTCCTGCTGCTGGCGGTCGCCGGCTGCGGCCGCAAGGCCGATCCGGAGGTGCCGGTGGTCGGTGCGGCGCCGGCGGCGAGCGTACGGCCGATCGGCATTCCGATGGGGCCGACCCCGGTGGCGCCGGCGCCGAAGCCGCCGTCGCGGCCCTTCGTGCTCGATCCGATCCTCTGAGCCGCGGATTGAACCGGGCACGCGCTCGTGCGTTGCCGGGACGGCGCCGGCGTGGGACAGTCGGTGAACCGCGATCGGCGGGCGGGAGACGCGGCCGAGGATGACCGACGGCGATCATCACCAGGAACGGCAGACGGCGTCGGCGACGCCGGAGCGTCGCATCGCGCGGGTGATTGGCCGCGCCCGCCTCGTCGCCTTCCTCGAACATCTGTGGCTGCGCCTGTGGATCGTCGGCGGGGTCGCCGGCGTCTTCGTCGCGGCGGCCTGGCTCGGATTGTGGGCGGCGCTGCCCGACGGGTGGCGCCTCGCCGGGGTCGGGCTGTTCGCCCTCGCCGGGGTCGCGGCGACGGTCCACGGCGCCCTGGCGCTCTCCCGCGAGCGTGCGGCGTGGTCGCGGACGGCGGCGCTGCGGCGCATCGAACAATCTTCCGATCTCCACGAACGGGAATTGACCGGCTGGGTCGACCGGCCGGCGAGCGACGGCGACGGCCGCACCGCGGCGCTGTGGGCGGCCCATCGGGCCCGGCTCGCGGTGCGGCTCGGCCGCCTGTCGGCCGGGGTGCCGCACCCCGATCTCGGACGCCGGGACACGTGGGCGCTGCGGCCGGCGCTCGGCCTCGTGCTGTTCGTCGCGTGGTTTGCCGCCGACGGCCAACACGGCAGCCGCCTCGCCGAGACGCTGCGTGGGCCGACGGCGGTCGCGACGGCGGAGGATCGGCTCGACCTGTGGATCGATCCGCCAGCCCATACCGGACGACCGCCGATCGTCCTCGGGGTCGAAGGCCGATCGCCGAGCCCGGAGTCCGGCCCGGTGGTGGTGCCGGCGGGCTCGCGGCTGGTGGCCCGCGCGGCGAGCGGGACGAGCGAATCGCCGCCGCCGACGCTCGATCTCGCCCTGCGGCGCGCCGACGGGACGGTGGTCGCGGCGAGCGGGACGGAGCCCGAGGCGTCGGCGGGAGTTGCGCCGGCGCGGGTGCGCGAACGCCGTCTGACCCTCGACGGCGACGGCATCGCGACCGCGACGGTGGCCGGCCGGGTGCGGCTGAGCCGCGCGATCAGCGTGGTCGCCGACCGGCCGCCGACGGTGCGGCTGATCGGCGTGCCGGAGGCGACGCCGGCCGGGGCCCTGCGGCTGACCTACGAGGTCGGCGACGACTGGGGGGTCAGCGACGCCGAGGCGCGGCTCGCCAGACCGCCCGAATCGACCGCGCGACCGCTCTATGCGGCCCCGAGCTTCCCGCTGGTGCTGCCGCCGGGCCGCGCCGAGGTCGGGCGGGCGCGCACCCTCCGTGATCTCTCGGCCCATCCCTTTGCGGGTGCGAAACTGCAACTGCAGCTGGTGGTGCACGACGCGATCGGTCAGGAGGGGGCGAGCGAACCGCTCGATCTGGTGCTGCCGCAACGCCGCTTCACCGATCCGCTCGCCCGGGCCCTGATCGAACTGCGGCGGCGCCTGGCGCTCGACGCCGGGGCGGCGCCGGTGGTGGTCCAGGCGCTGCGCGCCCTGACTCTGCAGCCGGACCGTTTCGCGGTCGCCGCCTCGACGCACCTCGGCCTGCGCTTCGCCCTGCGCCGGGCGGCGGCGGCGCGTAGCGACGACGATCTGCGCGAGGTCGTCGATCTGCTGTGGACCGCGGCGACGACCATCGACGCCGGCCTCGCCTCCGACACCGAGAAGGCGTTGCGCGACGCCGAAGAGGCCCTGCGCGCGGCGCTGGCGGCCGGCGCGCCGGACGCGGAGATCGCCCGGCTGGTCCAGGAATTACGGGCCGCGATGGCTCGCCATCTGGCGGCGCTCGCCGAAGAAGCCCGCCGCGATCCGCAGCGCCGCGCGCCGCCCGGTCGCGAGCGGCGGCGGATCGGCGAACGCGATCTGGCGAAGATGCTCGACCGGATCGAATCGCTCGCCCGCACCGGCGCGCGCGACGCCGCCGAACAGCTGCTGTCGGAGTTGCGCGACGTGATGGCGGCGCTCAAGGCCGGGCGTTCGGGCGAACCGGGCGAAGGCGGCGGCGACGACCCCACCGCGGCGCTCGGCGACATGATCCGCCGCCAACAGAAACTGATGGACGAGACCCATCGTGCCGGCCGCGGCGGCGATCCCGGCGCCCTGAAGGGCCAGCAGAAGGCCCTGCGCGACGCGCTGCGCGGGCTCGGTCAGGGGGGGCGTGGGCGCGAGCCCGGGCCGGGCGGTGGTGAGGGCTCGAGCGAGGATCTCGACGCCGCCGGCGAGGCGATGGACCGAGCCGGCGAGGCCCTGGGATCGGGCGCGACCGAGGAGGCGCTCGACGCCCAGGCGCGGGCGATCGAGGCGCTGAGGTCGGAAGCGCGTCGGCTCGACGGTCAGGCGGCCAAGCCCGGCGGGCGCGGCGAACCCGGCGAGGGCGACGAATACGGCGACGAGGATCCGGCCGGACGGCGTCGCAACGGCGCCGATCTGGGGCGCGGCGGGGTCAAGGTGCCCGGCGAGATCGAGGTCGAGCGAGCCCGGCGGATCCTCGACGACATCCGGCGGCGTCTGGCCGAGCCGGAGCGGCCGCGCATCGAGCACGACTATCTCGATCGTCTGCAGAGACTCGATTGACCGAAGGCTCGTTCAGCCGGCGAGACGCGGGGCGGGGGCGAGCCCCAGGGCGGCGGCGACGGCGCGGCGGATGTCGGCGAGGGTGAAGGGCTTCAGCACCACGTCGCGGACGATCTGGTCGAGGCCGTGGGCGCGTTCGCGCTGGTCGGCATAGCCGGTCATCAGCAGGATCGGCAGGCTCGGGCGGTCGCGGGCGACGTTGAGGGCCAACGCGATGCCGTCCATCACCGGCATCTTGATGTCGGAGACCAGGAGATCGAAGGGCACTTCGTCTTCGCCCAGGACCTCGAGGGCGATCGACCCGTCTTCGACCGCGACGATGGTGTGGCCGTCGAGCTCGAGCGCCCGGCGCACGAAGGCACGAACCGAATCGTCGTCTTCAGCGATGAGGATACGCGCCATCGGGTTACTCTCCCTGGGGGCCCGGGGCGGCCGGACCGCGGTCGTCGCCCGCGACCACATGGCCGATATAGGGCAACTCGCGGTAGGCGTGACCCATGTCCATGCCGTAGCCTACCACGAACAGGTCGGGACAGACGAAACCGACGAAATCGCCCTCGAAGGGCACGGCGCGGCGGCCATGCTTGTCGAGCAGCACGGCGATGCCGACCCGGGCGGCGCCGCGATCGATCATCAATTGCCGGGCGAAAGCCAGCGTCCGGCCGGACTCGAGGATGTCGTCGACCAACAGCACGTTGCGGCCGACCACGTCGGTCTCGAGATCGCGCAGCACGGTGACGTGGCCGCTCGATTCGGTGCCGGCGCGATAGCTCGACAGCGACATGAAGTCGACTTCCGGCGAGATGCCGGCGCCGTGCAGCGCGCGGATCAGATCGGCGGCGAAGACGAATCCGCCCTTGAGGACCGCCACCACCAGCACGTCGTCGCGAAATCCGGCGTCGCGGATCTCGGCGGCGAGCGTTCGGTTGCGCTCGGCGATCGCCTCGGCGCTGAAGAGAATGTCGATTCGTCGAGCGGTCATGGAAGTCCTGCCTGGAGATTGCGTCGTTCGACGAAACGGACCTGCACGTCGGTCGCCTGATCGGGCGGGGCGGCGAGTCGGGTGCGGAAACGGATGCTGTCGCCGGCGGCCAGCGCCGTGGCCTTGGGTTCGACCGACCACGCGTAGAGTTCCTGCGAATCGCCGCCGCGCAGCGCGAAGCGCAGGGCGGGGACGTCGCGGGTGTCGCGGGTGGTGTTGGTGACCGAGCCCTCGACCACCAGCACGGTCTGGCCGTTCTCGATCTCGCGCAGGGTCGAGATGCGGTCGAAGGCGAGGCCGCGCAGATTGACCTCGAGGCCGAGGGTCGCATAGAGGCCGGCGAGATCGGGGCGGGCGGCGACGATCGCGCCGCGGAAGGTCACCAGCCCGGCGATCACCAGACAGGCGGAGACGAAGATCAGCGGCCCGACGAAGGGCGAGAGCCGGGCGAACAGGCGCGACGGATCGGGCCAGGCGATGGACGGCAGCTTCAGGCGCGGCAGTCGCGAGGTCTTCGACTTCGATTTGACCCTGACGCGCGGCGGCTCGGCCGGATGGACCGGGGCGGTCGGTTCGTCGGGTTCGTCGAAGGCGTCGAACGCGGGCGATGCGGCGGCCGCCGCGAGGGGTGGGGCTGCGGCGGGTGCCGGGGGCGCCGGTTCGGGATCCCGCGACGCGGCGGTGACGGGTTCTCCGAAGAGATCGTCCACCTCGACGCGGGCGGCGGCCGAGGGCGGGGCGACCGGTTCGGCGGGCGGCGCGGCGCCGGCGCGCGGCGCCGGGCGCTCGAAGTCGGGTTCGGGTTCGGGCGTGGGCACCGCCGCGTCCGGTTCGGCCAGGGTCACGCGCCATTCGTCGCCGCACTTGGTGCAACGGACCTTGCGACCCTTCGGACCGATGCGGTCGTCGGGGATCGTGTAACCGGTGTCGCAGGTCGGGCAATGGGCGCGCATGATCACTTCGCGGGTGGCGGGGCGGGAACCACCATCGGTCATCCGTCTGAACGGCACGTAAACCCCCGGGGCGAGGACCGACGCCCCGGGGGCGGACGATGACGGCGATGGTCAACACATCCTAAACTCGACAAGGTGCAGAATCGCAGAGAATCACGTCCGTCGCATCCCCGATCTCGAGATCGCCGGCGGCGCGGACCAGAGGCCGGGTGCGGACGCCGGATCGGAAAGCACAAAGGCTTGATCAAGTTCGAGAATGTCGGCCTCAGATACGGCATGGGACCGGAGGTGCTGCGCGACCTCACCTTCGAGATCGCGCCGAGCTCCTTCCAGTTTCTGACCGGCCCTTCGGGGGCGGGCAAGACCAGTCTGATTCGGCTGCTGTTCATGTCGCTGAAGCCGACGCGCGGGCTGATCTCGGTGTTCGGCCGCGACACGGCGCGGGTCGGGCGCAGCGACCTGCCGTCGCTCCGGCGGCGAATCGGCGTGGTGTTCCAGGACTTCCGGCTGCTCGACCACCTCACCACCTACGAGAACGTGGCGCTGCCGCTGCGGGTGCTCGGCAAGTCGGAAGCCGGCTACCGCGCCGACGTGGTCGATCTCTTGCAGTGGGTGGGGCTCGGCGAGCGCATGCACGTGCTGCCGCCGGTCCTGTCGGGCGGCGAGAAGCAGCGCGCGGCGATCGCCCGGGCGCTGATCACCAAGCCGGAGATCCTGCTCGCCGACGAACCGACCGGCAACGTCGATCCGCCGCTCGCCCGCCGGCTGCTGCGCCTGTTCATCGAACTCAATCGCCTGGGCACCTCGGTGCTCATCGCCACCCACGATCTCGCGCTGATGGATCAGGTCGATGCCCGTCGCATCGTCCTGGCCGACGGCCGGATCGAGATCTACGAGTGAGGGGAGCGATGACCGCCGACGACCGCCTCGAACCGCCGCCGCTCGATCCGCCGCCGTCCTTCGGGCCGCGGCGGATGCGGGCGTCGCTGTCGTCGTCGCTGGGGCGCCCGACGGCGGCCCGCGATCTCGACGGCGCGGGACGGCGCGAGCCGACCATCGCCCCGTCCGCGCCGGAGGTCACGGTGTCCGTCGCCGCACCCGCTTCGCCGGAGCCGGCGCCGGAGGTCCTGCCGCGAGATGCGCCGGCCGTGAACGCCGCGGCGAGCGGCGGCGCACCGTCGGGCGGCCATCGGCCGGCCGCAGCACGACCGAGCGCCGCGCGCGCCGGCGGCCGGGCGCCGAAGCCGAAGGGGCCGGCGCGGCCGCCACCGGGCAAGACGATCGTGCCGCCGCAGGCGGTGGCCGGGCGGGCGCTGGTCTCGGTGGTGGCGATCATGTGTTTCCTCGCCGCGCTGGCGGTCGGCGTGCTGACCCTGGTGGTCGCCGCCGCCCAGGACTGGCAACTCGACGTCAGCCGCGAGGCGACGATCCAGGTCAAGCCGATCGACGGGCAGGCGATCGAGCCGCGGCTGGCCAAGGCGCTCGACATCGCCCGGGCGACCCGCGGGGTGCGCTCGGCGCGGCTGGTCGACGAACGCGAGAGCGCGGCGCTGCTCGAACCCTGGCTCGGGCGCGGGCTCGACCTGTCGTCGCTGCCGATCCCGCGGCTGGTGGTGGTCGACCTCGCCGATCCGGCGACCGCCGATCTCACCGGGCTCCGGCTGCGGATCGCCGCCGAGGTCGCCGGCGCAGCGGTCGACGACCATGCGGTGTGGGCGGCGCGGCTGCGCACCATGGCCGGGGCGATGGTGGTGGTCGGGGTCGGCGTGGTCGGACTGATGCTGGCGGCGATGGTGCTGTCGGTGGTGTTCGCGACCCGGGCGGCAATGGCCGGCAATCGCGAGGTGATCGAAGTGCTGCACTTCGTCGGTGCCGAGGATCGCTTCATCGCCCGGCAGTTCCAACGCCATTTCCTGCTGCTGGGCCTGCGCGGCGGGGCGATCGGCGGCTCGGCGGCGGCGGCGGCCTTTCTGATCGCCGACTTCGCGACCCGCAGCGGTCGCGCCGATGGGCTCGCCGATCAGGCGCAGGCGCTGTTCGGCGGCTTCTCGGTCGGGCTCGCCGGCTACGCCGCGGTGATCGGGTTGGTCGCCGTGGTCGCGGCGCTGACGGCGATCACCTCGCGGGCGACGGTGCTCGGTCATCTCGGCCGGCTGGATTGATCGCGATGGGGCTCGAAATCACCCGGTGGATCCCGCGGATCGTGGATTCTGGTAGACTGCGCAGATGAAGGACAGATCGGCACGGTCGCGCCCGGGCGACCGCGACAAGGGCGCCGCCGGCGGGACGTCCGGGTCTCCGCAGCGGCGGCACGGCCCCCTGCGGGCGGTGGCGACGGTGGCGATCGGCGCGGTGGTGGCCCTGGCGGTCGCGGCGGCGCTGTTCGCGGCCGGCTTCGTGCGCTTCGCGGTGGTGGTGGCCGGATCCGAGCCGGCCGAGGACGTGCGCGCCGATGCGATCGTCGCCCTGACCGGCGGGCGCGACCGGGTCCAGGGGGCGGTCGATCTCCTGGAGGCGGGCCGTGGCCGGCGGCTGCTGATCTCCGGCGTCCACCCGATGACCACCGCCGACGACATCGCCCGGGCGACGGAATCCGACCGGCGGATGTTCGGCTGCTGCGTCGATCTCGGCCATCGCGCCGAATCCACCGCCGGCAATGCCCGCGAAGTCGCCGAGTGGGCGCGGGCGCGCGGCTTTTCCAGTCTGGTGGTGGTGACCAGCGCCTACCACATGCCGCGGTCGTTGGTGGAACTGGAACGCGCCGCGCCGGGGATCCGCATGGTGCCCTATCCGGTGATGCGGCCCGATCTCCATCTCGACCGCTGGTTTCTGCATCCGGCGACGACCAAACTTCTCTTGCACGAGTACCTGAAGTATATGGGCGCGAGGTTCGGTCTGGCGACGCCCCACGGCCAGCCGACGATGGTCGCCCAGGCGACCGCGAGCGGAGCGACGCGCTGACGTCGGCTCGGCGATCGCTGCGAGGACGACGACCGCATGCTCATTCTCCGAAGTCTGGCCTTCAATGCCTTCTTCTATCTCCACACCATCGCCTGGCTGATCGGCATGTTGCCGACCCTGCTGATGTCGAAGGCGGTGACGCTGGCCTGCGTCAAGCAGTGGGCGCGGATCAATCGCTGGTCGCTGGGGGCGATCGCCGGGGTCAGAGTGGAGATCCGCGGGCTCGAGAACGTGCCGACGACCGGGGCGATCATCGCCTCCAAGCACCAGTCGACCTTCGAGACGGTGGCGCTGCTCGATCTGTTCCGCGATCCGACCTACGTCCTGAAGCGCGAACTGCTGAGGATCCCGCTGTTCGGGCGCTATGCGCAGATGGCCGAACAGATCGCCGTCGACCGCACCGCGGGCCGCGCGGCGCTGACCGAGATGGCGGCGCGGGCCAAGGCGGAAGCCACCAAGGGTCGGCAGATCATCATCTATCCGGAAGGCACGCGGCGTCCGGCCGGAGCGCCGCCGGCCTACAAGCACGGCGTCGCCCATCTCTACCGCGAACTCGGGGTGCCGATGGTGCCGGTGGCGCTCAATGCCGGTCTGTTCTGGGGGCGGCATCAGTTCCTGCGCCATCCCGGCACTCTGGTGCTGGAGTTCCTGCCGGCGATCCCGCCCGGGCTGCCGATGAAGGTGGCCTTCGCGGCGATGTGCGCGGCGATCGAGACCGGCTCCGACCGGCTGATCCGCGAGGCGCTGGCGGCCGACGATCCGCCGCCCTTGCCGCCCGAGGGGCGCGATTTCCTCGCGCGAACCGCTGCCGCGACGACCGCCGCGCGGGGACTTGTGGACGACGCGTAAACGTTCTATGTATGTTCCTGTGGACAGGGACGCGAGGACGACGATGCGCGGCAGGGCACCCAGACTCGACGACGGCGACACCAGTCTTCCGGTGGCGGGCGGTCTGGCGCGGCGCTTTCGGGCGTGGCGCGGCGCCTCGGGTCGGCGCTACGTCTTCACCCGAATCGAAGGCCGCGACCTGCCCCAGGGCGACCTCGACGACGCGGTGGTGGCGGTGCGCTGCGGATCGATGGTGCCGGCGACCTTCGCCGAGGCGCGGGACCTGACGCCGGCGACGCGGGCCGGCGATTGCGAGATCTTCGCCCATTATCTGGCGCCGACCGCCGCCGACCGGCTGGCGGTGTTGGCCGATCTCGACCGGGCGACCGCCTTCTTCGGCGGTTCGCTCCTCCCGGACTGACATCATCCCGACGCACCCGCGACGACGCGGCAGAGTCCCGGCGGCCTCGACAGGGCCGCAGCGGTCGCCGAAGCTCGGCCGGCGATTCGCGGACGGCCGGAGGCGAGACATGACGGAGACGGGCGGGCAGACGGCGTCGCGGCGCAGGCGGCGTCTGTCGACGATGATGATCGGGCTCCTGGTGATCGGCGCGGTGGCGTGGTCGGCGCTGTGGTACGTCGGTCGCGCCCAGGCGCTGGCGCGGGTCGACGCCGGTCTCGCCGAGCTCGCGCGCCGCGGCGTGGTGGTGACGTGCCCCGAGCCGGTGATCGGCGGCTATCCCTTCCGCATGGAACTGGCGTGCGCCTCGCCGAGCCTGGCGCTTCCCGCCGCGGGCGTGGTCGCCTCGGGGGCGGCGCTGCGACTGGTCGCCCAGGTCTGGGATCCCTTCCTGGTGATCGCCGAGATCGACGGGCCGATCGCCGCCGAGGACGGGCGCGGCGGCGATGTGGCGACGACCCTCAAGGCGCTTCAGATTTCGCTGCGGTGGTCGCCGAGCGGGGTCGAGCGCCTGTCGCTGGCGATCGACGAGGCCGACGCGACCTTCCGATCGGCGACTGGCCCGGCGATCCGCGCGGTTGCGACGCGGTTCGAGGCGCACGGCCGGCGCAGCGGCGCGCAAGGGCAGGATCTCGATCTGGCGATGACGGCGACGGCCGGGGCGGTGACCGTCGACGGCCGACGGGCGGGGCCGCGCCGCGCCGATCTGACGATCGCCGCGACCCTGGTCGGAGCGGCGGTGCCGGGGCCGGGCGATCGTCTCGCGGCTTTCGTCGCCGCGGGCGGACGGATCGAGCCGCTGCATCTCGGCCTCGGCGCGAGCGGCGTGACCATCGACGGGGACGGCGCTCTGCGGCTCGGGGCCGACGGGCTCCTTCAGGGGACGATCGCCACCACGGCGAACGGGCTCGCGCATCTGGTGACGGCGCGCGACGATCTCGGACCGGAACTGACCGCGGCGATCGGCTCCTATGGCCTGTTCGGCCGCCCGTCGACCGACCCGGCGCGACCGGGGCGTCGCCTCGATCTGGTGATCGAGGCCGGTCAGGCGCGGCTCGGCCGGCTGGTGATCGGCCGGATTCCACCGATCCTCCCGCCGGCCGGGCGCTGAGGCGGGAAACGTCGAACGGCGTGTTCGCCGATTCGGGCATCGACAAATCGATTCGGCTCCCCAGATCTGCTCCCCGAACGGTCGCTCGAGCGACCCACCCGATCCCGACCGGCCGCCGTGGCGACCCGGTCCGCTCCCGAGGAGACCCCTTTGACCGCCAAGTCCGTCGCCCGCGTCGTCGCCGTCCGCAGCACCCATTGGGTCGGCGACGGTTTCCTGGTCCGTCCGATGTTCGGCGATCTCGCCTTCACCGCCGCGCTCAGCCCGTTCCTGATGTTCGACTGGGCGGCGCCGACCCCGTTCGCGCCGTCGCCGGTGCCGCGCGGCGTCGGCGCCCATCCCCATCGCGGCTTCGAGACCGTGACGCTGGTCTACGACGGCGTGGTCGAACACCGCGATTCGGCCGGACACGCCGGGGCGATCGGTCCGGGCGACGTGCAGTGGATGACCGCCGGATCGGGCGTGCTGCACGAGGAGAAGCACGGCCGGGCCTTCGCGGCACGCGGCGGCACTGCCTCGATGGCCCAGCTGTGGGTCAATCTGCCGGCCGCCGCCAAGATGACCGCACCGCGCTATCAGGCGATCGTCGCGGCCGAGATCCCGACCGTGACCACCGCCGGCGGCCGGGTGCGGGTGGTCGCCGGCACGCTCACCGATCCGGCCGGCACGGTCCATGTCGGCCCGGCCGCGACGGTCACGCCGCTGTCGGTGTGGGACGGCACGCTCGGCGCCGACGAGGTCTTCGCGGCGCCGGTGGCGGCCGGATGGACGACGCTGGTGGCGGTGCTCGACGGCGCGGTCAGGGTCGGCGGCAGCCGGGTGGCGGGCGGCACGGTGGCGCTGCTGGCCTCCGACGGCGACGGTGTGGCGATCGCCGCGGAGGGCGAGGACGCGCGCTTCCTGGTGCTGGCCGGCGAGCCGATCGCCGAACCGATCGCCCACTACGGTCCCTTCGTGATGAACACCCGCGAAGAACTGTGGATGGCGATGGACGATTTTCAGAGCGGCCGGATGGGCGTCCTCGAAGACGTCTGACGTGGGTTTCTCTGCCGGTGCGGCCGACTCCACGATCGCGCCGCCTCCCTGTTCGTCCGAAGGTCGGGCATTTGCTCGAGATCTCCGCAGATGCGAGCCTCTAGGCAGCGGCCGCGTTTGTGGCAAGATGGGCGGACGGGATCGGCGTCGTGTGGCAAATCGCCACATGCGTTTCGGCCTCCCGACGCGCGAGGCCGCGGGGCAGGGTTCCCGCGGCTCATCCGTGAGGGGCACCATGAGCGAGATCAACGTCACTGCGAGCGAAACCAGCGTCACGTCCGAACTGTGTCGCAAGCTGCGATCGATCATGCGCTTCGCAGCGATCGACCAGGGAGCGACCTACACGATCGGCCAGATGTCGAGCCATCTCGGGGTGTCGCTCAGGACGTTGCGCTTCTACGAGCAGGCGGGGCTGCTGTCCCCCGACCGCAACGGCCAGCGCCGGCTCTATTCGCCGGCCGATCTCGAGCGGCTGGAGATCATCGTCACCCTGCGCGAGCTGGAAGTGTCGCTGGCGGCGATCCGGCAGTTGTTCGGGGCGATCGACGAACAGGACCCGAGCGCGCTGGCGCTGGTCGAGACGGCGATCGCCGGCACGCTCGAATCGCTGCTGCGCGACAACGTCGCGCGGATCAACGAACTCGAGGGCATCAACCGGCGCATCGCCGATGTCCGGGTCGGGCTCGCCCAGGACTGAGGCGCGGCCTCAGGCGGCGAGCGCCCGGCGCTCGTCGACGATCCGCACCACGTCGGCGATGATCTCGGTGATCTGGAAATCCTTCGGCGTGTAGACGCCGGCGACCCCCAGGGCGCGCAGCGCCGCGGCGTCTTCGGCGGGAATGATGCCGCCGACCACCACCGGCACGTCGTCGAGCCCGGCCGCCTTCATCCGCTGCAGCACGTCCTCGACCAGGGCGAGATGCGACCCCGACAGGATCGACAGGCCGACGGCGTGCACGCCCTCCTCGAGGGCGGCGTTGACGATCTGCGCCGGGGTCAGGCGGATACCCTCGTAGACCACCTCCAGGCCGCAGTCGCGGGCGCGCACGGCGATCTGCTCGGCGCCGTTCGAATGGCCGTCGAGGCCGGGCTTGCCGACCAGGAACTTGAGGCGACGGCCGAGCCGGGCGGAGACCGCGTCGACGGTCGCGCGCACCGCGGCGAGATCGCCGCCGCCGTCCTGGGCGGCGCGGCCGACGCCGGTCGGGGCGCGATATTCGCCGAACACGCCGCGCAGCGCCGCGCCCCATTCGCCGGTGGTGACTCCGGCCTTGGCGGCGACGATCGACGGTTCCATGATGTTGCGGCCTTCGGCGGCGGCGGCCTGGAGGTCGGCGAGCGCGGCGGCGACGGCACTGGGATCGCGGGCGGCACGCCAGGCGGCGAGGCCGGCGATCGCTTCGGCCTCGACATGGGCCGGCACGGTGAGGATCGAGCCTTCGCCGGTGGTCAGCGGCGAGGGTTCGGTCTCGCGGAAGCGGTTGACGCCGACCACGGTCGCGGTCCCGGCCTCGATCGCCTCGAGCCGGCGGGTGTTCGATTCCACCAGCTTCTGCTTCATGTAGCTCGATTCGACCGCGGCGACGGCGCCGCCCATCGCTTCGATCGCCGCCAGCTCGGCCCGTGCTTCGGCGACCAGGGCTTCGACCTTGGCCTCGATCTCGGTCGATCCGGCGAAGATGTCGGCATATTCGAGCAGGTCGGTCTCGTAGGCGAGGATCTGCTGCATCCGCAACGACCACTGCTGGTCCCAGGGACGCGGCAGGCCGAGCGCCTCGTTCCAGGCCGGCAATTGCACGGCGCGGGCGCGGGCGTCGCGCGACAGGGTCACGGCGAGGGCCTCGATCAGGATGCGGTAGACGTTGTTCTCCGGCTGCGGTTCGGTCAGGCCGAGGGAATTGACCTGGACGCCGTAGCGGAAACGGCGGTTCTTCTCGTCGGTGACGCCCCAGCGCTCGCGGGTGATCTCGTCCCACAGGCGGCCGAAGGCGCGCATCTTGCAGAGCTCGGTGACGAAGCGCATGCCGGCGTTGACGAAGAACGAGATGCGGCCGACCGCCTCGCCGAATTCTTCCTCCGGAATCGCGCCGGTGCGGCGGACGTCGTCGAGCACGGCGATGGCGGTGGCCAGCGCGAAGGCCAGTTCCTGGACCGGCGTCGCCCCGGCCTCCTGCAGATGGTAGGAGCAGACGTTCATCGGGTTCCATTTCGGCATGGCCGAATAGGTCCAGGCGATGACGTCGGTGGTCAGCCGCATCGACGGCGCCGGCGGGAAGACGTAGGTGCCGCGCGACAGATATTCCTTGATCAGATCGTTCTGGGTGGTGCCCGCGAGCAGCCGCCGATCGGCGCCTTGTTCGTCGGCGACGGCGACGTAGAGGGCGAGCAGCCACGGCGCCGTGGCGTTGATGGTCATCGAGGTGTTCATCTGGTCGAGCGGAATGCCGTCGAACAGGGCGCGCATGTCGCCGAGATGGCTGACCGGCACGCCGACCTTGCCGACCTCGCCGCGCGACAGCGGGTGATCGGCGTCGTAGCCGGTCTGGGTCGGCAGGTCGAAGGCCACCGACAGACCGGTCTGACCCTTGGCCAGATTGGAGCGGTAGAGCCGGTTGGAGGCCGCCGCCGTCGAATGGCCGGCATAGGTCCGGAAGAGCCAGGGCTTGTCGGGGGTGGCGAGCGGCATGACGGAGCGTCCGATGACTGGGGGAAGGATCTCAATCGATTGGATACCGCAGCGCAACAGCGGAGTCAGCCCACACGATGGTAGGGCGGGCGACGGGGCCGGACGCCCGTCCGGGCGGGCGCGGAGGTCCGGAAGTCGAAGAACGGCGAAACGATTTCAATCCTTTAGTATTATGGAAAACTCCGGTGTTCCGGGAGGATAGTGCGGCCGACGGTCGCAGTGCGGCATGAGCTCGCGAAGCGCTGCTGCGCTGCAATATCGACGCTGCGGTCCCGCGAGTGGCCGCCGACGAAGCCACGAGGACAGACGGTCATGGGCGGGAACGACAGGGCGGCCGACGAACGGCCGGTGAAGGACCTCTACGCGGTCGGCGAGATCCCGCCGCTCGGACACGTGCCCAAGGACATGTGGGCCTGGGTGATCCGTCGCGATCGCCACGGGCCGCCGGAAGAGGCGATGAAGCTCGAGGTGGTGCCGACCTGGGAGATCGACAGCCACGACGTGCTGGTCCTGGTGATGGCGGCGGGCGTCAACTACAACGGCGTGTGGGCCGGCCTCGGCCAGCCGATCTCGGTGTTCGACGTCCACAAGCAGCCCTACCACATCGCCGGTTCGGACGCCGCCGGCATCGTCTGGAAGGTCGGCTCGAAGGTCAAGAACTGGAAGATCGGCGACGAGGTCGTCATCCACTGCAATCAGGACGACGGGGACGACGAAGAGTGCAACGGCGGCGATCCGATGCTGTCGTCGTCGCAGCGGATCTGGGGCTACGAGACCCCGGACGGATCCTTCGCCCAGTTCGCCCGCGTCCAGGCGCGCCAACTGCTGCCGCGGCCGCAGCACCTCAGCTGGGAGGAGAGCGCCTCCTATACGCTGACGCTGGCGACCGCCTATCGCATGCTGTTCGGCCACGAGCCGCACGAGTTGAAGCCCGGCATGAACGTGCTGGTGTGGGGCGCCTCGGGCGGGCTCGGGGTGTTCGGCGTGCAACTCTGCGCGGCGGCCGGGGCCAATGCGATCGGGGTGATCTCCGACGAATCCAAGCGCGACTACGTGATGAGCCTCGGCGCCCGCGGCGTCATCAACCGCAAGGACTTCGACTGCTGGGGACAGCTGCCCAAGGTCGGCAGCCCCGAGTACGACAAGTGGTTCACCGAAGTCCGCAAGTTCGGCAAGGCGATCTGGGACATCACCGGCAAGGGCAAGAACGTCGACATGGTGTTCGAGCACCCCGGCGAGACGACCTTCCCGACCTCGACCTTCGTGGTCAAGCGCGGCGGCATGGTGGTGTTCTGCGCCGGTACCTCGGGCTTCAACATCACCTTCGATGCCCGTTACGTGTGGATGCACCAGAAGCGCATCCAGGGGTCGCATTTCGCCCATCTCAAGCAGGCCGCCGCCGCCAACCGCTTCGTGCTGGAGCGGCGGGTCGAGCCCTGCATGTCGGAAGTCTTCGTCTGGGACGAAGTGCCGCTGGCCCACACCAAGATGTGGAAGAACCTGCATCAGCCCGGCAACATGGCGGTGCTGGTGTCGTCGCCGAAGCTCGGGCTGAAGACCCTCGACGACGCGATCGAGGCCGGCCGCGGCTGAGCCGCGGCGCGGGCGTCTCGGTGGGTGAACGGCGGCGCGATCGGCGCCGGCGGCGGAACCGGACCGGCACGACGGCCGTTGCCGGGAGGGCGACGGCGGACTAGGGTCCGGAGCCCTCCGCCCGTCGGGCGGGCGAGCCTCCGGGGATGGCGATGAAGTTCAAGCTCTGCTGCGCGACCGACGAGAACTACACGCAGATGACCAGCGTGATGATCGTCTCGGCGCTGGCCAACAGCCGAGAGGACATCTCGGAGATCCACGTCTTCTGCCATCGCCTGGCGCCGGCGAGTCTCGACCTGTTGCGGCAGTTGGCGCCCGATCTGGTCCACATCCACGATCACCGCCGGATCCCGCCGATGATCGCCGCGGTGCCGCTGGCGGTGCGGCCGAGCGCGGCGATGTGGATGCGGGTGATGGCCCCCGACGTGATTCCGGTGAGCGACGAGCGGATCGTCTATCTCGACTGCGACGCGGTGGTCGACCGGCGGCTCGACGCTCTGACCCGGCTCGACCTCGAGGGGCGGGTGGTGGCGGCGGTCGAGGACTTCGCCAAGGCCAAGCACGCCGGCTGGAACGAGCGCCTGGGGCTGCCGCTCGACACGCCCTATTTCAATTCCGGGGTGCTGGTGATCGATCACCGGCGCTATGTCGAAGAGGGCTGGTCGCAGCGGATCACCGACATCTCCCGCGAGATGCCGGACAAGCTGGTGCGGGTCGATCAGGACGCCTTCAACATCGCCTGCGCGCGAGCCGGCGGCTGGACCAAGCTCGATCCGACCTACAACGCCCACGCCAGCTCGGCGCGCACCAAGCGCGGCGGCGTCGCCGAGGTGTTCGCCGGCGCCCACGTGATCCATTTCGTCGGCCGCCGCAAGCCGACCGACGTCGACTGCACCCATGCCGCCAAGGACGTGTTCCTGCGCTACCGGGCGATGAGCCCCTATGCCGACGTACCGCTGCGCGGAGTGATGGCGCGCGAGGTCTACAATCGGCTGCGGGCGACCTGGGAGGCGATCCGGCTCGCCGCCTGGACGGTGACCGCACCGGTGATCCGCCGCCTGCGCGGCTGAGCCGTCAGGCGGCGCCGGGCGCCTCTTCGCCCGCGCGGCGGGCGGCGAAGGCGCGGCGCAAGGTCTCGATCGAGTGGTTGATCTCGGCGCCGAGCAGGAAGATCAAGCCGATGATGTAGAAGAACAGCATCGAGGCGATGGCCCCGCCGAGCCCGGCGTAGGTCTTGGCGTAGCCGGAGAAGTGCGACAGGTACCAGGAGAACACCAGACCGGCGACGAACCACAGGGCCAGCGTCACCAGGATCCCCGGCAGGACTCCCGAAATGGTCTGGCGGCGGGCCGGCAGCCAGAGATGGGCCGAGATCAGGAACATGAAGACGCCGAAGGTGAAGAACACCAGCGGCAGCCGGTTGAAATAGGACCAATAGGGGCCGATCTCCGGGGCGTGCGGCAGCAGGAGCCCCCACAGCACCGGCAGCACGACGACCAGAAATCCCAACCCCAGGATGACGATCCCGCCGATCAGCATGAAGAACGTGCCTTCGAGGCGGCGGATCAGGAAGTGGCGGTCGTCGTAGGAGCGATAGGCGTAGTTCAGGCCCATCCGCAGGCTCTCGACGAGACCCGTCACGATCACCCCGAGCAACAGGGCACCGATGGTCAGCACCCGGCTCTGGGAGGTCGACAACACCGCCGAGACCTCCGGCCGCAGGATCTTGGCGACCTCGTCGGGCAGTACCGCGAAGATGCCGCCGGTGCCCTGGGTGGCGGCTTCGGCGAGCTCGGCGCCGCCCCAGTAGCCGGCCAGGCCCGTCACCAGAATCATGAAGGGAAACAGCGAGAACAGGATCGCGAAGGCGATGTTGGAGGCGTGGGCGAAGGATTCGTTGCGGAACAGCCCCCAGTAGATCGCGTCCCAGACCACGTGACCGATCGCGCGCCAAGGCCCGCGCGGCGGCAGCGGTGTCGGGGCAGTGGGGGGCAAGGTGTCCAGTTGCGACATGGCGCGAAAGTTAGGGGAGGGGAAGGACCGAGACAATCGCCTTTTTCGCGGATCCGAAGCGGGGCGAGAGGGTGGCTCGACGCGAATCGGGGAGCGAACTGTGCTTTCGCCGCATTCGGCGGGCACTGGTCGGTCCGCCGCGTTCGTGCGATTCTCGCCGTCGGTCCCACCCGAGACACCGGAACCCCGAGCCGTGATCCTGTCCTTCGCCCGCGCGTTCGCCGCCGCCACCCTGTTGCTCGCGCTGGTCGCGGTCCCGCTCTCCGGTTCGCACGCCCAGGGCGGCCCGCCGCCGACGATCACCGTGGCGCCGCCGGCCGCCGCCAAGGCCAAGCCCGACGAGACCCAGGTCAAGCTCGACGCGCTGAAGACCGAGATGGAGCAGATCGCCACCTGGGTGGTGCGCGACGGCCAGAGCGACAAGCGGCTCGCCGAAATGCGCGCCCGGATCGACGAATTGCGCAAGGCGGCCGAGGAGATCGACGCCCAGGACAGCCCGCGGCGGACGGCGATCGAGGCGCGGCTGAAGCAGCTCGGGCCGGCGCCGCAGGCCAAGGAGGACGAGCCGGCACCGGTCGAGGCCGATGCGCTGAAGACCGAACGCGAAGAGCAGCAGAAGCTGGCCGCGGCGGTCGAGGGGCGGGTCAAACAGGCCCAGCTCTTACAACTGCGCGCCGACGAGATCGTCCGGACGATCGCCGACATCCGCCGCAAGCGCTTCACCAGCCAGCTGTTCGACCAGTCGCGCTCGCTGCTCGAGCCGGCGCTGTGGGGCGAGGCGGCGCAGGCGGTGCCGACCACCGTGTCGTCGGCGAGCTATCTGTTGCGCGACTGGTTCGGGCTCCTGGTGTCGCGCGGCGGCGAGACGGCGCTCGCCGTCGGACTGGCGCTGGCGGCGATCGGCGCGCTGCTGCTCGGCATGCGCCATCGGCTGATTCGCCTGACCACCCGCGAAGCGACGGTCGAACAACCGCCGGCGTTGCGGCAGGCGGCGGTGGCCACCGGCATCGTGATGCTCAACATGGTGGTGCCGCTGTTCGGCCTGTGGGCGGTGACCCGGGCGCTGACTCTGTTCGATCTCAATCCGACGCGGGTCGATCACTTCCTCGAGGCGATCGTCCAGGGTCTCGCCGCGGCGATGACCATCTACGGCATTTCGCTGGCGCTGCTGGCGCCGGGCAAGCCGCAATGGCGGCTGGCGGCGGTCGGCGACGCCACGGCGACGCGGGTGCTGCGGCTCCTGTCGATCCTGGCGGTCAGCCATGGCCTCGGCATCACCGCCGAGCGGATGTTCGACGTGCTGTCGGCGCCGGTCGCCGAGATCATCGCGGTGACCGGGCTGTTCGCGGTGGGCGATTGCGTGCTGGTGATGATGGTGCTGCGGGCGGTGGCGCGGTCGCTGTCGCACGAGGACGAGCCGGCGGCGCAAGCGGCGGGCGAGGCCGAGGTCTCGGAGGCGGCGACCCGGCGCAGCTCGCTGTGGCGCTGGGTGATCCCGGTCGGCTGGCTGGTGGCGATCGGCGCGCTGGTGGCGCTGGCCGCCGGTCACGTCGCGCTGGCCGCCTTCATGACGCAGCAGTTGGTGCGCGGCGGCGCGGTGCTCGGCCTCCTGTCGCTGCTGCTGCTGCTCGCCGACGAGGTGATCGTCGCGACCTTCGACGTGCGCACCCGGGTAGGTACGATGCTGGTGCGCTCGATGGGCTTCTCGCGGGAGACGGTCGAGCAGATCGGCGTGATCCTGTCGGGGGCGGCGCGGCTGTTCCTGATCGCCCTCGGCACGCTGCTGGTGCTGACGCCGATCGGCCTCGATTCGCAGGACCTGCTGGCCGACGCCAAGGTGGCGTTCTTCGGCTTCAAGATCGGCAGCTTCACCTTCTCGCCCTCGGCGATCCTCAGCGGCGTGGTGTTCCTGGCGGTCGGCATCGCCCTGACCCGCGGCATCCAGGGCTGGCTCGACCAGAAGCTCCTGCCGCGCACCCGGCTCGACGTCGGCCTGAAGAATTCGATCCGCACCTCCTTCGGCTATGTCGGGGTGGTGGTGTCGGTGATGCTGGCCTTCTCGGTGGTCGGGCTCGATCTGCAGAATCTGGCGATCGTCGCTTCGGCCCTGGCGGTCGGCGTCGGCTTCGGCCTGCAGTCGATCGTCAACAACTTCGTCTCCGGACTGATTCTGCTCGTCGAACGCCCGATCAAGGCCGGCGATCTGGTCGAGGTCGGCACCGAGAAGGGCTTCGTGCGCAAGATCAACGTGCGCTCGACCGAGATCGAGACCTTCGATCGGGCCAGCCTGATCGTCCCGAACTCGACCCTGATCTCCGGCAACGTCAAGAACTGGATGCACCGCGACCTCACCGGGCGCTGCGTGGTCGACGTCGGGGCGGCCTATGACGCCGATCCGGACAAGGTGCGGGCGGCGCTGCTCGACTGCGCCCGGGAACACGCCAAGGTGCGGACCTTCCCGGCGCCGGGGGTGTTCTTCGTCGGCTTCGGCGACAACGCCCTGGAGTTTCGCCTGATCTGCACGGTCGGCAACGTCAACGACGCCTTCTCGGTGGAGAGCGATCTGCGCTTCTCGATCGTCCAGCGGCTCCGCGCCCTCGACATCACCATTCCCTTCGCCCAGCGCGACATCAACATCCGCCAGCTCGACGACCTGCAGGGCCTGATGGCGCGCTTCGTGCCCCCCGCCCCGCGCGGCGGCGGCGGACTTCCCGAGACCGACGCCTGAGCGCCGGTCGCCCCTCTCGTCCCAGGAGATCCGATGTCCCGGTCCTTCGCCGGCCGCATCCCGGCCGTCGCCACCCTCGTCCTCGCGCTCGCCGCCTGTTCCCGGCCGCCGGCGACGGTGGAGAACGTCCCGCCCTTCTACCAGCGCCTCGACATCTCGGGCCGTTCGGTCGATCCGGCCTCGTCCTTGTCGATGATCAACCAGTACCGCGGCAATCACGGCCTCGCGCCGCTGACCTGGGATCCGGCTCTGGCCCGGGTGGCGCAGAGCCAGTCTTCGGCGATGGCGGCGAGCGATCGGGTCCATTCGGTCGCCGACGCCGGGCTCGACGGCCAACTCGCCGGCGCGGGCATCGGCTACAAGATGTTCCTCGCCAATTTCTCGGCGGGCTACCGGACCTTTGCGGAGGCCTTCTCGGGCTGGCGCGAATCGAAGATCCACGACGCGACGATGCTGTCGCCGACCGCGACCCGGGTGGGTCTGGCGACCGCCCAGGCGCCGAACTCGAAGTACCAGATCTTCTGGACGCTGGTGGTGGTCGAGCCGCGCTGAGCGGCCGGCCGCGGCAGGGGGAAAGGGGGGCGAGCGGCTTGACTTGCCCCTCGCCCGCCCGTTATATCGCCCCGGTTCCGCATGGGGGCGCGTAGCTCAGCGGGAGAGCACCTCGTTCACACCGAGGGGGTCACAGGTTCGATCCCTGTCGCGCCCACCATTCCCCAAGTCCTTGTTTCGTCTGGCGTAAAACGCAGATCGAGGACTCCGCTCTCCCGTCCGATCGGTCAGGCTCGTCACGACGCCGTCACGGCGAGGGCGACGTCATGGCGACGATTCGAACGCGGGGCGACGACTGGCGAGCTCGAATCCGGCGAAAAGGACGGGCCTTGCAGACGCGGTCGTTCCCATCGCGGAAGGATGCGGGGGCGGGGGGCGCGGCAGATTGGAGGCCCTAACCGATCGCGGTGGCCTCTTCGCGGATCGAGATCTCACCGCGTAGATCGATCCGCCCGAGACCGGCACCGGAGACCCGTCCACAGGCTCCGGCGATCTCGAACTCGGTAAAGGGCGCGCAGCCGCCTTCGATGGCCGAGACCCCGGCGGCATGGACGGGGGCCGAATGTCTTCGCGATCCGTTGCTCCGAACCCGGCCGCGCGTCGTCGTCGTCGAACCCCGCGTCTCGGTTCCTCGGATCGATGCCGGTCGCCGGGACAAGGATCCGCCGGACCCGATCCATCGGGTCGGCCCGAACCGCTCGTGATCGCGTCCGCCCTTGCCCGTTCGGGATGCCGTTGGCGAACCGGCTCCGGCGCAACGCGTCCTGCGGCAGCGTCGGTCGCGGTCGGCGGGTGACCCGAGGCCGTCGCGACAAAAGCGCTTGCGCAAGCGCTTCGATGGCCGTAATCATAGCAAACAAGAAGAAAATGGGAGGATCGAAGGTTCTCATGAATATCAGAGCAGGATAGCTGCGCCACCTGACGTGGCGATGGCGCCTCGCGCCCTTCGTGAAGGGCGAAACGTGAGATCTTCCGAGTTCGGTTGCTCGTCGTGGCGACCGACAACCGACAGATTTGGCAAAATGGCAACCATGATCGACGTCGCGCGTGTCGCCGGCGTTTCCGTATCGACGGTCTCGCACGTGGTGAACGGCACTCGCCACGTCAACGAAGAAACCGTCGCGCTCGTCCAAGGGGCGATCGAACAGCTCGGGTTCGTGCCGAATGCGGTGGCGCGCTCGCTCGCCCGATCGTCGACCGACGCCATCGGCATCGCGATCTCGATCAGTACCAACTACTATTTCAACGACATCGTCTCGTCGATCGAGCGGGCCTGCTCGAAGATCGGTCGGCTGGTCTTCCTCTGCGACACCCAGAACGATCCGGAACGGGAGCTGAAGGTCGTCCGCGAGTTCGCGCACCGACGTGTGGACGGCGTGGTCCTGGCGCCGTCGGCAGACCCCGACAATCGCGCGATCGACTTCCTGTTCGCCAACAAGATGCCGTTCGTGCTGGTCGATCGTCTCACTTCGCCGCGCGCCGACGGCGTCTGCCTGCACAACCGTAAAGCCATGGAACTGCTGGTCGATCATCTTGTCGGCCACGGTCACGCGCGCATCGGTCTGGTGCCCGGCGAGCCCGGCCTCCAATCCACGGTCGAACGTATCGACGGCTATGTCCGCGCCCACGAGAAGCACGGCCTCGTCGTCGATCCGACGTTGATGAACGAGGGCAATGCCTCGAGCGAAGAGGCGCGTGTGGCGACCCGGCGGCTGCTCGAGCGTCCGGACCGGCCGACCGCCATCGCCGCGGGCAACAACCTCGCCACGGTGGGCGTGATGAAGGCGGTTCGCGAAACCGGGCTCTCCGTCCCCGACGATCTCGCGCTGATCGGCTTCGACGACTTCGAATGGGCCGATTGCTTCGAGCCGCGGCTGACCGTGATCGCCCAACCGAGCGAGACGATCGGGATGCGCGCCGCCGCGCTGTTGGCGACCCGCATCGCCGCGCCGGACGGACCGGTGAAGCAGGTCAGGGTCGCCCCGTCGCTGATCATCCGACGGTCCTGCGGGTGTGGGAGGAGCTGAGATGACCGCCGCCCTGAAGCTCGAGCACATCTCCAAGTCCTTCCCCGGCGTCCGCGCGCTCGCCGACGTGTCCTTCTCGCTGCGGCCGGGTGAAATCCGCGCCCTCGTCGGGGAGAACGGCGCCGGCAAGTCGACCTTGATGAAGATCCTCTCCGGCGCCTATTCCGCCGACGAGGGGCGCATCGAACTGTTCGGCGAACACGTCGTCGACCCGACGCCGGCCTCGATGATCGGGCGCGGCGTGGCGGTGATCTACCAGGAACTGGCGCAGGCGCCGCATCTGACGGTGACCGAGAACGTCCTGATGGGCCGCCTGCCGATGCGGGCGGGGCTCGTCGACTGGCCGCGGGCCCACCGCACGACCGCCGAGGTGATCACCCGCCTCGGCTTCGAGGTCGATCCGCGGGCCCGGATCGGCGATCTCTCGGTGGCCAAACGGCAGATGGTCGAAATCGCCAAGGCGATCGCCCGCAACGCCCGGATCATCGTGTTGGACGAACCCTCCGCCGTCCTGGCGCAGGCCGAGATCGATCAGTTGTTCCTGATCATCCGACAGTTGGCCGCCGAAGATGGCGTCGCCTTCGCCTACATCTCGCACCGCCTGCGCGAGGTCTTCGAGATCAGCGACACCGTCACCATCCTGCGCGACGGCAAGGTCGTCCATGACGGACCCTCCGCGGCGATGACCACCGACGGACTGATCCGGAGCATGGTCGGACGCGAGGTCGGCGACGTCTTCCCGACCCGCCATCCGCGCATCGGTGCCGAGGCGCTGGCGGCGACCGGCCTGACCACCCGCACGATGCTGAAGAACGCCGGCATCACCCTGCGACAGGGGGAGATCGTCGGGCTGTTCGGCCTCGCCGGGGCCGGCCGGACCGAACTCCTGCGGGCGATCTACGGCGCCGACCCGGTCGAGAGCGGCGAGCTCCGGGTCAAGGGACGGACCGTGACCACCGGCAGCCCGCGCCGGGGCATCGCCCTCGGCCTCGGTCTGGTGCCGGAGGATCGCAAGACCGAGGGCCTGTTCCTCATCCAGAGTGTCGGATTCAACATCATGTCGGCGAGCCTCGGCCGGATCCTGAGGCGCGGCCTGCTGTCGAGCCTGCTCGAGAAGCAGATCGTCCGCGGTCTGATCGACCGCCTGCACATCAAGACACCGAACGCGGCGACGGCCGCCCAGAACCTGTCCGGCGGCAACCAGCAGAAATGCGTGCTGGCCCGACTGGTCAGCGCCGGCTGCGAAATCCTGCTCGCCGACGAACCGACCCGCGGCGTCGACGTCGGCGCCAAGCGCGAGATCTACGATCTGTTGGTCGAACTCGCCGAGAGCCGCGGCCTCGCCATCCTGATGGCCTCCTCCGAGCTGCCGGAGATCCTCGGTCTGTGTGACCGGGTCTATGTGCTGCGCGAGGGCGAGGTCACCGCCGAACTCGATGCGCGGCGGACGACAGAGGAAGAAGTCATGCACTTCGCAGCGTTGCACTGATGATGGGGGCTTTCATGAAGAACCTGCCGCGTGGCGCGGGACTGGCGGGTGCCCTGGTGGTGCTGATCGTCGCCGCTTCGTTCATCTCGCCGCACTTCCTCAACCCGATCAACATCCTGAACGTCCTGCGTCAGGTCGCGCTCTACGGCATCCTGGGCGTCGGCATGACCTTCGTGATCCTGACCAAGGGAATCGATCTGTCCTTCGGCTCGACGGTGGCGCTGACCGGGGTGGCGGGCGCGCTCCTGCTCGAACAGGGCGTACCGATCGCGTTGATGGTACCGGCCTGCCTCGCCCTCGGGGTGGCGATCGGCGCGGCCAACGGCTTCGGCGTCTCCTACTGGCGGATCCCGGCCTTCATCGCGACGCTCGGCACCATGGTCATGGTCCGCGGTTTCGCGCTGATGCTCGCCGACGGCGGCACGGTCAATCCGGGTCGACACGCCGACACGTTCTTCTTCCTCGGTGGCGGCTATCTGTTCGGCGTTCCGACCCCGATCTACGTCTTCGCCGTGGTCTGCGCGGTCGCGGCGATCGTGCTCGGCTACACGCCCTTCGGCCGGGCGATCTATGCGGTCGGCAGCAGCGAGGAGGCGGCGCGGCTCTCCGGCATCAACGTGCCGCTGGTTACCTTCGGCGTCTATGCCATCGGCGGTTTCCTGGCGGCGCTCTCCGGGCTGATCTTCCTGTCGCGTCTGTCGGTCGGCGATCCGAACTCGGGCCTCGGGCTGGAGCTCGAAGCCATCACCATTGCGGTCATCGGCGGAACTTCGTTGTTCGGCGGTGAAGGAACCGTCCTGGGCACGATCGGCGGCGCCATGGTGCTCGCCATCATCGCCAATGTCCTCAATCTTGCTGGAGTCTCACCCTTCTCTCAGCAAGTCGTCAAGGGTGCAATAATAATTCTTGCGGTCCTTCTGGAGACCGGGAGAAGATCCAATAAATAACCAGTGGTCAAATGGAGGAATCTTCATGTCTAAGCTCATCGGACGCACGGTTGCACTGTTCGCCGGCATCGCTTTGGTCTACTCGGCTCTGCCGGCGATGTCTGCCGATCAGATCGTCATCGGCTTCTCGCAGGCGAGTTCGAATTCCGCCCATCGCAATACGATGACCAAGCGCAATCAGAGCTACGCCGCCGAGAACTTCAAGGACGTCAAGCTGGTCGTCACCAACGCCGAAGGCAAGTCCGCCAAGCAGATCTCCGACGTGGAGAGTCTGATGGTCCAGGGCATGAAGGTGCTGATGATCTCCGCGCAGGACAGCGCGGCGATCGCCCCGACGATCAAGCAGGTGATGGCGGCGGGCATCCCGGTGGTCACGCTGGAGCGCAGCCTCGACACCCCGGTGACGTTGCACGTCGGCCCCCACAACAAGCCGATCGGCAAACTCGCCGGCAAGTTCATCGTCGAGAAGCTGGGCGGCAAGGGCAACGTGGTCGAGATCAAGGGTGACCCGGCGGTCGCCCCGGCGGTCGAGCGCCACGACGGCTTCGCCGAGGCCATCGCCGGCACGGCGATCAAGGTCATCGCCGAGACCCATGCCGACTGGGATCAGGAGAAGGCGCTGAAGTTCATGGAAGACACCCTCCAGCGCTTCCCCGCCGGTCAGATCCAGGCGGTGTTCACCCACAACGACAACATGGCCTTCGGCGCCCTGCGCGCCATCCAGGCCGCGGGCCGTGCCAAGGAAGGCATCCTGATCATCGGCATCGACGGCGAGAACGCCGCCATCCGCTCGGTGGACAAGGGCGACCTGACCGCGACCTTCACCTACTCCACCGTCGCGCCGGAAGGCGTGATCGCGGCGCATGCCCTGGCCACCAAGGACACGGCGGCGCTCGAGAAGCTCGGGACGCTGACCAAGAAACCCGACGGCTCGATGGAGATCGAGATCGCCTCGAACATGATCACCAAGGCCAACGCGACGCAGTTCTTCTGCAAGGGCTTCGGCGACGATCCGGAATGCAAGTGACGGCGACGTCCGATCGGCCGACCCTCCGCGGCCGCTCGGATGCGAGCGCCCTTCGGGCGTGATCGAACGTGACCTTCGACGGCCGGGCGCTGCGGCGTCCGGTCGTCGGGCTTCCGACCGCGAACCCCGGGCGAAGCTCGAGGCCCGCCCTCGTCGGGATCCGGGCTCACCGTCGGGGCCGGAGCCCGTTCCCACCAGACTTGCGCCGCCCCGCAACGATCCACGGGCGCCCCCTCACCTCGGCGCCCCGTCGCCCGTCACCCGACGCGCCACCGGTGTCGAGGCGCATGCGGCCGACCGGCGGCGCGTTCGCGATCGTCCGTCGCCGTGCTAGCGTCGGACGGTACGGCCTCGCCAATCGAAACCCGGGTGGTCCCTTGCGCTTTCCTTTCAGCCTGCTCGCCCTCGGCCTGCTTTTCGCGACGTCGGCGTTTCCGGCACCGGCCCGCGCCGCCGACGCCGCCTTCGGGCAATTCGTCGCGTCCCTCTGGCCCGAAGCCGAGGCGGCGGGTGTCTCGCGCGAGACCTTCGACCGCGAAACGCGCGGTCTCGAGCCCGATTACAAATTGCCCGATCTCGCCCTGCCGGGGCGGCCCGAAACCGGGGCCGCCGCGCAGCCGGAGTTCGTGCGGACGCCGGCCGACTACGTCAAGGAAGCCACCATCGCCCGCCTGGCGCGTGACGGGCAGCGGCTGGCGCGCGAGCACCGTGCCGCCCTCGATCGGATCGAAGCGCGATTCGGTGTCCCGGCGACGATGGTGCTGGCGATCTGGGGCCGCGAGACCGACTACGGCCACGCCGCCGATCGCCTCGATGCGCTGCGGGTCGTCGCGACCCAGGCCTATGCCGGCCGGCGCAAAGATCAGTATCGCGCGGAGTTCGTTCTGGCGCTGAAGATCCTCGGCGAGGGGGCGGTGACGCGGAAGGAGTTCCGCTCCTCCTGGGCCGGTGCCACCGGCCTCACCCAGTTTCTGCCGTCCGAATATTACGCGCACGGCGTCGATCTCGACGGCGACGGCCGCGTCGACATCTGGCATTCGGTGCCGGATGCGCTGGCCTCCGCCGCCAAACAGCTCGCCGACAAGGGCTGGCAACCCGGCGTGCGCTGGGCCTGGGAGGTGCGGGCTCCGGGAAACGCCGACTGCACCCTGGGCATCCCCGAGGTCCGGAAGCCGATCGGCGCCTGGCTCGGGGCCGGTTTCACGCCGGTCCGCGGCCGAACGCCGTCGCCCGCCGAGCGCGCCGAGCCCGCCTCGCTGCTGCAGCCGGAGGGGGTCTACGGACCGTCGTTCCTCACCACCCGGAACTACTTCGTGATCAAGGAATACAATTTCTCCGACCTCTATGTGCTGTTCGTCGGCCATCTCGCCGACCGCATCGCCGGTGCGGAGCCCTTCGCGACGCCGTGGTCGGCGTCGGCGCAATTGCGGACGGCGTCGGTCGAAGCCATGCAACGTCACCTGACCCGCCTCGGCTTCTACAAGGACAGGATCGACGGCAAGGCGGGCATGCTGACCCGCGCGGCGCTCGGGGCCTACCAGAAGTCGGCCGGACTGAAGGTCGACTGTTGGCCGAGCGAAGCGGTGTTGCAGTCGTTGAGCGCGCCGCGGTGAGCGGGTGAACCGGGGGGGCGACCCGTTCGATCGGCTCGACGCGGCCGATAGTGTCGCACCATGCGCAAAATTCTTGCTGCGGTGGCCGCGACCCAGCATGATGAAATCATGTGGAACGCGGGCCGAAACGACGCTCTTCTGCCGCGAAGACCGATCGATCGCCTGTCCGGGAGCGACGCCCTGCTGCTCCTGGAGGTCATCGAAGCCTGCGTCGGTGCGGAAGAGGACGGCGCCTTCCGCGCTTCGATCTGGCCGAAGCTCGAGGGTCTGTTCGACTTTCGCTTTGCCTATGCCACCGCGGCCTTCGGACCGAACGGCGCGGATCGCCGCGGCATCACCCTGCAGCGCTTCGTCAACTACAACGTCCCCGACGATGTCCGCGTCGCCTATGGCGAATGCGGTTGGGAGACGAACGACCTGGTGATCGAGGAGCATTTCCGGAGCTTCCAACCGCAGTATTGGTCCGGCGGCGAATTGGAGCATCTGTTGCTCGGAACCGGTGAGAAGCGGACGATCCCGATCTCCAATCCGTGCAGCGCGGTCCTCATGGACTGCGGGATCCGCTCCGGTTACATGTGCGGCGTTGCGCCGATGTCGCCGAACGAGCCGGGCAGCATCCTGTGTTTCTCCTCGCCCGGGCAGCGGACCTACGATCCTCGGGTCGATCGGATCCTCCACCTTCTGGCCCCGCACCTGCACTGCGCTCTCCTCCGCGTGACGCAGCGCGACGCCGGCGACGATCGCGCGGTGACCCTGTCCGGGCGCGAACGTCAGGTTCTCGGCTGGCTGAAGGCCGGCAAGAGCTCGTGGGACATCTCGGTGGTGCTGGGCATCAGCGAGCGCACCGTCAACTTCCACGTCTACAACGTCTTGCGGAAACTCGGCGCGATCAATCGCCCTCAGGCCGTGGCCATCGCTCTGCGTCGGGGCCTGATCTCGCTCGACTGATCGGACATGCGGCCCGCGCAGGGTACGCGACGGCCTTCGGCGTTGCGTCGGGTGGCAATGACCTCGACGGTTTCGGCGAGGTGCGCGTCGCCGCACGCGGACGGGCGGCTCGGCCGGCCTGTCAGTTCTGACAGCTGACAAGGCCGGCGTTTGCGAGACAATTCCGCCACTCACCGGCCCGCCTTCGGCTTGGAAACGCCCCGTCTTCATCGCACACCATCGATCGGTGGAGGAAGAAATGCGTGTAGTCACACCGGAACAACACGCCGATAGGCAGGATGCGGCGGATCATGGACGCATTCACTATTTGGATAATCTGAGGTCGTTCATCGTCTGCATCGTCGTGGTCTTCCACGCCGCACTGGCCTTCATGATCTTCTGCCCCGAGTGGTGGCCGGTCGCCGATCCCCAGCAGAACCTGTTCTTCACCGGGGTGGTGCTGCTCACCGATGTCCCGATCATGCCGATCATGTTCCTGTTGGCCGGTTACTTCGGCCTGGAGTCGCTGCGTCGGAGGGGGCTCGGCGACTTCTGGCACGACAAGTTTTGGCGGATCGTCGTGCCGTGGCTGCTCGGCATCGTGGTGATCGCCCCGTTCTGCCCGTACTTCCTGCTGCTCAGCCGTGATGCGAATCCGCCGAGCTTTCTCCACGTCCTGACCGATCTGTATTTCACCGAGCGCTACAACACCCAGGGCGCGCTGTGGTTTCTCGGGGTGCTCACCGTCTTCTTCGGTGCTCTGTCGCTCGTCTGGGCGGCCTGGCCGGCCTTGCGCCGCGTCGACGAGCACCCCGGACGGCCGACCGCGGCCTTCTGGGTCGGGTTCAGCGCCGTGGTGATGGTCGTCTTCCTGGCGGTCAACCAGTTCTGGTTTGACTTCCAATGGGTTCCGATCGACTACGTGCTGTGGGTTCAGCCGACCCGGGTGTCGCTCGAGGCGTTCTACTTCGTCCTCGGCGTCCATGCCTGCCGTGGTCGGTGGTTCGTCGCCGGCGGTTATCGACCGAACGTCGTGGTCTGGTTGCCCGTCGCCGTCGCCGCCGGCGCGCTGCTGTTCGTCTACAAGATGTGGGTCGGCTTCCTGATGCCCGAATTGTGGATGCGGGCCGGCCATGCGGTCCTGCACTGCCTGTTCTGCCTCGCCACGACGCTCGCCCTCATCGGCCTCTTCCAGGCCCATGCCGACCGGACCGGCGCCTTTCTGGGACGACTGGCGGCCGCCTCCTTCGGAATTTATTGGGTGCACATGCCCATAGTCTTCGCGTTCAACCTGCTCGTGCGCGGATACGACTGGAACATCTACGTCAAATACCTCGTGGTGAGCGCCCTGGCGTTGGTCGTGAGCCATCTCGTCGCCTCGCGCGGACTGCTCCTGCTGCCCATCTTCGGCGGTAGGCGGCTCACGTCTCCCCGCCTTCTCGCCCGTTAGACCGCAATCGCACTCGATCTGCCGGCCAAGAACCGATCGCCCTCGTCGGAGAGCGAGACGGCGGCTCCCTCTCGTCCCGAAACTTCGGGACGCCCCCCAGACGCGGGGAGGAACCGAGTTGCGCGAGACCCACCACGACCCGATCGACACCGCTGCGGGGATCCGCGGAAACCGGCCGATGCGCGCGGCGGCATGGTGCCGGTCGCCGGGCCCGAGGGCGCGGACCACCGCTTTCCGGCCGGCGCGGCCGCGCGGTCGCCGCGGTCCCAAGGAACGAGCGCCGCCGCCGGGTTCGCGACGGGCCTTCGAAAATTCGAATCAAGCAAAGTGTTCGGAGAGGAAACATGTCAACTTACATCGGTGCAATCGACCAAGGGACGACGAGCTCTCGCTTCATCGTCTTCGACAAGACCGGCCGTATCGTCAGTGTCGCGCAGAAGGAACACGAGCAGATCTTCCCGAAGCCGGGTTGGGTCGAACATGATCCGGCGGAGATCTGGCGGCGTGTCGAAGAAGTGGTCGCCGAGGCGATGGAAGCCAAGGGCCTGAAGCCCAGCGATCTCGCCGCGATCGGCATCACCAACCAGCGCGAAACCACCGTCGTGTGGAACAAGAAGACCGGCAAGGCCGTCTACAACGCGCTCGTCTGGCAGGACACCCGCGTCGGCGACGTGGT
>NZ_SJFN01000038.1 GCF_004328075.1 Siculibacillus lacustris
CCGTTCGGCGGGCGGCCGCGGCGGCTACGGCGGCGGTTCGGGCGGCGGCGCGCCGCGCGCCGTCGGCGGTGGCCGGTCGGCCGGTCCGACCCCGCCGCCCTCGGGCGATCTCGACGACGAAATCCCGTTCTGAGCGGGCGGTGCGGCCTTCGCGTCGGCGGATCGAGACGGCGGGTTGAGCCGGCGGGTCGAGACGGAGTCGGAAAACGGATCGATCGTCGCGCGCGGTGATCGATCGAGCGAACGTGAACCGGCGGGCCGACCGATGTCGCGCGGCGCGGGTGAGCGTGGGGCGGTCGGTGTTCTGTGTCCGCCGGGATCTTGCGACTCTGCGGCGGGGGCGGCCCGCGGTCGAGCCACGGCCGTGCCGCGGCCTCGGCTCCGGGCGTCGCTCGCGCGCCGGCTTCCGGCGCGTCGGCCTCAGGCGAGCACGACCGCCTTGATGCCGTCGGCGACGAACTGCACCGCGAGCGCTGCGAGCAGCAGGCCGAGCAGCCGTTCGATCACCACCCGACCGGTCTCGCCGATCCGCCGGTCGATCTGTTCGGCGGCCACGAACACCGCGAAGGCGATGCCCATCACCACGCCGATCAGGCCGAGGAAGGCGCCGAGCGCGGCGAGATTCGGCGCCTTGGAGGCGGCCAGGATGCTCGCCGAGATCGCGCCGGGACCGGCCAGCAAGGGAATCGCCAGCGGGAAGGCGGCGATGTCGCGGATGTGGTCGCGGGTCACCGCCGTCTCGGCGTCGCTGGCATCGCGCGGTCGCTTCTGCGAGAACACCATCTGGAAGGCGATGTGGAACAACAGCAGACCGCCGGCGATACGGAAGGCGGCGAGTGAAATCCCGAGAATCGCCAGCAACTTGCCGCCGATCAGCGCGAAGAACAACAGCACCCCGCTGGCGATCACCGTCGCCCGGACCGCCACGTACATCCGGTCGGCACGGTTCGATCCGGCGGTCAGCCCGATGAACAGCGGCGCCAGGCCGAGCGGGTCGACGGTGACGAACAGCGTGACGAAGGCTTCGAGCAGATAATCGAACATCGACGGCGACCGGGTTGCGGGGCAGGGCGGCGCGACCCTATCACGAAGTCGTGCGCCGAGACCCCCGCGTTCTGGATTCCTTGGGGAAATCGGCCTGCGGATTGGCTTTCCCGAGCGGAATCGCCTATAGAGACGGATCGCGCGAGCGCTCCCGACCACCAGAGAGAGACCGCATTTGTCCGGCCGAGACGAGACCACCCGCGGCGGCGACGACGCCTCCGACATCAAGCCGATTTCCATCGCCGACGAGATGAAGCGCAGCTACCTCGATTACGCCATGAGCGTGATCGTCAGCCGTGCGCTGCCCGACGTCCGCGACGGCCTGAAGCCGGTCCACCGACGCATCCTCTTCTCGATGAACGAGATGGGCTACGATTGGAACAAGGCCTATCGCAAGTCCGCCCGCATCGTCGGCGACGTCATCGGTAAATACCATCCCCACGGCGATCAGTCGGTCTATGACGCGCTGGTGCGTATGGCGCAGGACTTCTCGATGCGCCTGCCGCTGGTCGACGGCCAGGGCAACTTCGGCTCGGTCGACGGCGATTCCGCGGCGGCCATGCGGTACACCGAAGTCCGCCTCGCCAAGGTCTCGCGCCAGTTGCTGGAGAACATCGACGAGGACACCGTCGACTTCCAGGGCAACTACGACAATACCGAACGCGAACCGGTGGTTCTGCCGGCGCGCTTCCCCAATCTCCTGGTCAACGGCGCCGGCGGCATCGCCGTCGGCATGGCCACCAACATCCCGCCGCACAATCTCGGCGAAGTGATCGACGCGACCATCGCGCTGATCGAACGCCCGGAAATGTCGGTCGAAGACCTCACCGAGATCATCCCCGGCCCCGATTTCCCGACGGGCGCGATCATCCTCGGCCGGGCCGGCATCCGCTCGGCCTATGCCACCGGCCGCGGCTCGGTCACCATGCGCGGCCGCGTCCGCGTCGAGACCATCCGCGGCGGCCGCGAGGCGCTGATCATCTCCGAGATTCCCTATCAGGTGAACAAGGCCTCGATGGTGGAACGCATCGGCGAGCTGGTGCGCGAGAAGAAGATCGAAGGCATTTCGGAAGTCCGCGACGAATCCGATCGCGACGGCTACCGGGTGGTCATCGAACTGCGCCGCGACGCCATGTCCGACGTGGTGCTGAACCAGCTCTACCGCTTCACCCAGTTGCAATCGACCTTCGGCGTCAACATGGTGGCCCTCAACGCCGGCCGCCCGTTGCTGATGACCCTGAAGGACATGCTGGTCGCCTTCGTCGCCTTCCGCGAGGAGGTGATCGGCCGCCGCACCCGCTTCCTGCTCAACAAGGCGCGCGACCGCGCCCACGTCTTGGTCGGGCTGGCGATCGCCGTCGCCAACATCGACGAGGTCATCCGGCTGATCCGCGCCGCGCCGGATCCGGCGACCGCCCGGGCCCAGTTGATGGATCGCGCCTGGCCGGCCCACGACATGGCCCCGCTGGTCGAACTGATCGCCGATCCGCGCCACGTGATGGGCGCCGACGGCACCTATCGGCTGTCCGAGGAACAGGCTCGCGCCATCCTCGACCTGCGCCTGCAGCGCCTCACGGCCCTGGGTCGCGACGAGATTTCCGACGAGTTGAACAAGCTCGCCCTGGAGATCGCCGACTATCTCGAGATCCTCGCCTCGCGCGAGCGCATGCTCGAGATCATCAAGACCGAGCTGCAGCAGGTCCGCGACGAATTCGCCACCCCCCGCCGCACCGAGATCCTCGACGTCGACGGCGACGTCGACGACGAGGACCTGATCGCCCGCGAGGACATGGTGGTCACCGTGACCCACGCCGGCTGGATCAAGCGGGTGCCGCTGTCGACCTATCGCGCCCAGCGCCGCGGCGGCAAGGGACGCTCGGGCATGGCGACCAAGGACGAGGATTTCGTCGTCCGGCTGTTCGTCGCCTCGACCCACGCACCGATCCTGTTCTTCTCCTCGCGCGGTCAGGTCTACAAGACCAAGACGTGGCGGCTGCCGCTCGCGGCCCCGCAGGCCCGCGGCAAGGCGCTGGTCAACATGTTCCCGCTCGAGCAGGGCGAGCGCATCACCTCGATCCTGCCCTTGCCCGAGGACGAGGAGAGCTGGGCCGCCCTCGACGTGATGTTCGCCACCACCGGCGGCACCGTCCGGCGCAACAAGCTGTCCGACTTCGTCCAGGTCAACCGCAACGGCAAGATCGCCATGAAGCTCGAAGAGGGCGAAGGCATCGTCGGCGTGGAGACCTGCACCGAGACCGACGACGTGTTGCTGACCACCGCCCTGGGCCAGTGCATCCGCTTCCCCGTCCCCGACGTGCGGGTGTTCAAGGGCCGCGATTCGATGGGCGTGCGCGGCATCGCGCTGGCCGAGGACGATCATCTGATCTCGATGGCGGTGCTGCGCCACTTCGACGCCTCGCCCGAGGAGCGCTCGGTCTATCTCAAGCAGGCGCGTCTGGTGCGCGGCGAGATCGAGGCCGATCCGGCCATCGACGCGCTCGACGAGGAGCCGGTCCAGACCGACGGCCAGCTGCCGCCCGATCGCTACAACACCATGTCGGCCTACGAGCAACTGGTGCTGACGGTGTCGGAGAACGGCTTCGGCAAGCGCACCTCGTCCTTCGAGTATCGGACCACCGGCCGCGGCGGCAAGGGCATCGTCGCGATGTCGACCGGCCCGCGCAACGGCCGTCTGGTCGCCTCGTTCCCGGTGGAGCCGGCCGACCAGATCATGCTGGTCACCGACGGCGGTCAGCTGATCCGCTGCCCGGTCGAAGGCATCCGCATCGCCGGCCGCTCGACCCAAGGGGTGATCGTGTTCGATACCGCCGAGGCCGAGCGCGTCGTGTCGGTCGAGCGCATCCGCGAGGACGACAGCGACGAGGGCGTCGAGGCGTGACGCCCCGCGCGCCGCGGCGCGCGGGGGCGAACGCCGTGGCCGTCCTCGGCTCTTCCCGTTCGGTGGCGGCCCGAGCCTTGTCGCAGCCGGGCCGGGCGGGTAGGGAAGGGCGGTGCCCGAGGTTGCGCGTCCGCGTCGCCCGCGGCGGTTTTCGGGCCGACGGCGGCCCCCGAGGTGACCCGATGATCCGAACCGTCTTCTATCCCGGCTCCTTCGACCCGGTCACCAACGGCCACGTCGACGTGCTGTCCCAGGCCCTCGACCTCGCCGATCGGGTGATCGTGGCGATCGGGGTGCACCCGACCAAGCCGCCGATGTTCGACTTCGACACCCGCGTGGCGATGATCCGCGAGGCGGTGACCACGCTCGGCGTCGCCCAGGACCGGGTCGACGTGATCGCCTTTTCCGATCTTCTGGTCGCCGCCGCCGCCCGACACGAGGCCAAGGCGCTGATCCGCGGCCTGCGCGACGGCACCGATCTCGATTACGAAATGCAGATGGCCGGCATGAACGGCGCCATGGCCCCGACCATCCGGACGGTGTTCCTGCCCGCCTCGCCCCATGTCCGTCACATCACCGCGACGCTGGTCCGCCAGATCGCCGCCATGGGCGGCGACGTCTCGGCCTTCGTGCCGGCGAGCGTCGCCGCGCGCCTCGACGCCCGCTTCCGCCCGGCGTCCTGAGCGCACCCCGTCGCCTCGCTCTCGACACCTTGGCGAGGTCGTACTCACCACGGCGCGGCACCCGCCGAGCGCCGCCACAACCCGGGAGACCGCACTTGCTCCGCAGAACCCTTCTCGCCGCCCTCGCCGGCGCGCCGCTTATCTCCGTCGCCGCCGAAGCCGCCGGGCCGGCCGTCGCCGATCCCGAGAACACCCTGATCCTGCAGCTGAAGGACGGCCCGGTGGTGATCCGCCTGCGGCCGGATCTCGCGCCCAAGCACGTCGAGCGCCTGAAGACCCTGGCCCGCAAGGGCTTCTACGACGGGCTCAAGTTCCACCGGGTGATCGAGGGCTTCATGGCCCAGACCGGCGACCCGCGCGGCGACGGCACCGGCGGCTCGACGCTGCCCAACCTGCCGGCCGAGTTCAACCCGATGCCGTTCACCCGCGGCGTGCTCGGCATGGCCCGTTCGTCGAGCCCCGCCAGCGCCAATTCGCAGTTCTTCATCATGTTCGCGTCGGCGCCGTCGCTGAACAACCAGTACACCGCCTTCGGCGAAGTGGTCTCGGGGATGGAGTTCGTCGACAAGATCAAGCGCGGCTCCTCTGCCGCCAACGGCGCGGTGACGGACCCCGACGTGATCGTCAAACTGCAGGTCGCCGCCGACGCCAAGTGACGGCGGGCGATGCGGCGCGGCGCGAAGGGGGGCGGCGGGAGTGGCAGCCCGGAGCTCGAACCGGGCTGCGCCGAAGACGTCTGAGCGGGAGGGGGACGAGGCCGAGGCCGCCCGCTCCCGTTCCTTCTCCCCTCGCGGGAGAAGGTGGCCGAAGGCCGGATGAGGGGGTTGGGCCTCTCGTCGTCGTCGTGGGAATGGGTGATTTCGAGGGAACGCCGCTGCGCCGCGCCCCCTCATCCGCCCCTGCGGGGCACCTTCTCCCACGAGGGGAGAAGGGAAGGGCGCTGCGCGCCGGGAGAAGGCTCGGAGCGCGGTCGCTTCCGACGATCGGGCGTCGCCCTGACGCGCTCCGTTTCCGCCGATCGCCGGTGCGCCTCGGATCTCCGTCGAATCCGCCGCTCAGGCGACCCGCATCGCGGCGATCACGTCTTCATGGCGTTCGGTGCGCACCAGATTGCGGCCGCCGCGCTTGGCGGCATAGAGGCTCTGGTCGGCCCGCTCGACCAGCGACGAGCCGGTGTCGCCGCGCCGCCATTCCGAGACGCCGATCGAAATGGTGATCCGCCCCAGCACTTCGCCGGTCGAACGCTTGATCAGCTCCTTGGAGAACACCGCCTCGCGGATGTATTCGGCGATCACCGCCGACTGCTCCAGATTGGTGCGCGGCAGCAGCACCGCGAACTCCTCGCCGCCGTAGCGGCAGGCGATGTCCTGGCCCTTGATGTTCTGCTTGACCGCCAGCGCCACCAGCCGCAGCACCTGATCACCGGTCTGGTGGCCGTAGGTGTCGTTGAAGCGCTTGAAATGGTCGATGTCGGTGAACAGCACCGAGAACGGCACGTTGGTGTGCTGCGCTTCGGCGATCAGCCGCTCCAGCGACTGGTCGAAGTGCTTGCGATTGGCGAGCGTCGTCAGTTCGTCGACCAGGCTCTCGTAGCGGATCGCCTCGAGGCTCTCCTGCAGTTCGGCGATCTGGCGGCGCGACACCGCGAGCTGGCTTTCGAGCTGGCGGTTGGTCGCCTCGGTCTTGCGGGTCTCCTCGATCAGATTGCCGACGATCACGTCGACGGCTTCCGTATCGCGGGTGCCGACCAGGGCCTGACGGGCGACGCCGAGGGACGAGGTGTAGTTCGACGCCGTCTTCATCGACGACTCGATCATGCCGCTGACGCCGTTGATCTCTTCGGACAGCCGGCCGCCGACTTCGTCGATCCGCTCGCCGATCCGGGTCGGGGCGATGAACTGGTCGTAGACCTTGTTGACCTCGGCCAGCGTGATCTTGCCGCGCTGGCGGATGATCTCGTTGATGGTCTTGTTCAGCGCATGGTTGAAGCCCGCAGCATACGTGTACCACAACTCGTAGTTGCGCGGATAGGCCGGGATTTCGTTCTTGCGGAGATGGCCCACGGCATTGTCGCCGTAGACGATGGTCCGCTTGAAATCGTCCCGGTCGCTCATCTGACGCCTGCCCCCACCGTTTGGATTTCACGCCCGCCAACCACGGAAACGCGCACCGCGTATTGTTCGACTTTGCGTAAAATGCGCCGGGATCGTTTAACCCTGGGTAAACAAGCGGCGCATCGCCGCACCCCGGGGCTGAAATTCCGAACGGTTCGAAACGCTTGGGGGGCCCGCGAATCGCGAAAACGCGCCCTCCCGAAGGAGGCGCGTTCTCAGGTCGAATCGTAAAAGTCGAAGGCGGTCAGTCGGTGCTGCGAGTGGTGCGGACCGGTCGCAGCAGGAACGCCGGCAGGTGATCGCCGTGCCCGGAGATCGGCCCTTCGTCGCCCGCCTCTTCGCGCCGATCGCGTCCCGGCGAACGATCGCCGGCCCGCACCGGAGCCGCTTCGTCGCCCATCCGCGGGGTCTTGGCGCGCTCGGGTTGCGCCGGACGCTCGTTGCGCTGCGGACGCTCGCTGCGCACCGCGCGTTCACCACGGCCCTCGCGCTCGCCGCGACCCGCCTGGGCCGGCCGTTCGCCGCGGGGTTCCCGCTCGGGCCGTGCTTCGCGTTCCGGACGCTCGCTTCGCGCTTCGCGCTCCGGCCGCGCTTCCCGTTCGGGGGCCGCCACGCGCGGCGTCTCGGTCTCGAGCCGGGTCGGACGCACGCTGCGCACCGCATCGGGTCGCGCGGTGCGTTCGCCACGCGGCGCTTCGCTGCGCGTCGGCCGCTCGGCCGGAGCCTCCTCGCGTCCGCCGCGCGGAGCGCCGCCCGCACCGGAGCCGCGTCGGCGATCACCGCCACGGCCGCCGCCGCGCGAGTCGCGACCCTCTTCACGGGCCGGCCGCGGCCGGTCGTCGTGGGGGAGCTTCGAGACGTGCTCGCCGAGCCACTCGATCTGATCGCCGGTCAGCCGCTCGATCGCCGCGAGGTGCTTGAGATCGAGATCGGTCACCAGGGTGATCGCCAGACCCGAGCGCCCGGCGCGGCCGGTGCGGCCGATGCGATGGACGTAGTCCTCGGCGTGGACCGGGACGTCGTAGTTGTAGACGTGGCTGACGTCGGGAATGTCGAGCCCGCGCGCCGCCACGTCGGAGGCGACGAGCAAGGTCAGCTTGTTGCCGCGGAAGCCCTCGAGCATCGCCGTGCGCGCCCGCTGGTCCATGTCGCCGTGCAGCGCCCCGACCGAGAAGCCGTGCTTCTCGAGGCTGCGGAACACCGTCTGGACGTCGCGCTTGCGGTTGCAGAAGATGATCGCGTTCTTCAGGTCCTCGGCCGAGCGGATCAGGCCGCGCAGCACGTCGCGCTTGTCGCCCGGTTCGCGACCCGAAGCGATCAGGCGCTGGGTCACCGTCTTGACCACCGAGGCGGGCTTGGCCGCCTCGATGCGCACCGGATTGCGCAGGAACAGATCGGCGAGGCGCTGGATCTCGGGCGGCATGGTCGCCGAGAACATCAGGGTCTGACGTCCCGGCGGGATCATCTTGCAGATCTTCTCGATGTCCGGGATGAAGCCCATGTCGAGCATCCGGTCGGCCTCGTCGATGACCAGGATCTCGACCCCGGACATCAGCAGGCGGCCGCGCCCGAACAGATCGAGCAGCCGTCCCGGCGTGGCGATCAGCACGTCGGTGCCGCGATCGAGCTTCTTCAACTGGTCGTCGAAGGACACGCCGCCGATCAGCAGCGCCACGTTGAGCTTGTGGTTGACGCCGTACTCGTTGAACTTTTCCTCGACCTGAGCGGCGAGCTCGCGCGTCGGTTCGAGGATCAGGGTGCGCGGCATGCGCGCCCGAGCCCGGCCCTGCTCGAGGCGGGTCAGCATCGGCAGCACGAAGGACGCGGTCTTGCCGGTCCCGGTCTGGGCGATGCCGCAGACGTCGCGCATTTCCAGAACGATCGGGATCGCCTGTTCCTGGATCGGAGTGGGCGTGGTGTAGCCGGCAGCGGTCACCGCCGCGAGAACTTTGTCGGAGAGTCCGAGTGTGGAGAAGGTCATGTTTTCCGTCACTGCCGCGCAGGTTCCGGAGATCCGCGTCCCACGACGACCACGTTCGGGTCGTCTCCACGGGATGGCGCCGGTCGCGCGCAGAATCTTTTGAGAAATCCGAGTTTTGCGGCTGCAACTTAGTCGACGGGGCCAAAAAGTCAACGCACTTCGCCGTGGGCGAGGTTCTTCCGTCAGATTTGCCCGTGTCGTCGGCGATGTATAGTGGTCCGGTGTTGCGCGGACTTCGCGACGCCGACGTCTCGCGTCAGCATAGCGCATTTCGACCGTCCCGGCTCGCAGAGAGAGAACGTCATGACCGCATCGGCTTTGTTGCTCGTTCCGGGGCTGAATTGCACGGCTGCCTTGTGGCGTTCGCAGATCGCGCCCCTGTCGGCGCTCTGTCCGGTCGGGGTCGCCGATCATCGCGGCGTCGACACGATGGGGGGAATCGCCGCGGCGATCCTCGCCGTCGCGCCGCCGCGCTTCGCGCTCGCCGGCCTGTCGATGGGCGGTTACGTCGCGCTGGAGATCTGGCGCACCGCCCCGGAGCGCGTCGAGCGCCTCGCGCTGCTCGACACCCAGGCCCGCCCCGACGGCCCGGACGCGGCGGAAAACCGTCGCCGCCAGATCGCCATCGCCGAATCCGGGGGCTTCGCGCGAATCGCCGATCTGCAACTGCCGAAGCTCCTGGCGCCCGCCCATCAGGGCGATCCGGACCTCGTCGCCGTGGTCCGCGCCATGGCTGCCGACACCGGTGCGGAAGCCTTCGTGCGCCAGCAGCGGGCGATTCTCGGGCGGATCGACAGTCGGCCGACGCTTGCCACCATCACCTGCCCGACCACCGTGGTGGTCGGCGCCGAGGACGCCCTGACCCCGCCCGACCTCGCCCGCGAGATGGTCGCGGCGATTCCCGGCGCGTCCCTCGAAATCATCGACGGCGCCGGGCATCTGTCGCCGCTCGAGGCCCCCGATGCGGTCACCGCCGTGCTGCGGGCCTGGCTCGCCGCCTCCGAGTAGCGCTCGCGCGGGCCCGTGCGGGTCGTTTCGTGACAGGCTCGCAGGACTTCGTTCATCGCGTCCGTAATTCTACCCCGGCCACGGCCTCGCGCGCTTGACCTCGGGGCATCCGATGCCGCCTCATTCGCCGGTCGGCGACGCAGCGTCGCGGCGAAGGGGGATTCGTGCGTCCGGTTCCTCGGGCCACGGAGGTGTTTTGGGAAGCGATCACCCGAGGGGGGTCGCGAGCAGGGGAGGTTCGGCATGAAGTCGGTTCTTTTGGCGTCGATGATCGTGTTGGGTGCGACGGTCGGTTTCGCGGGCGCGGCGAGCGCGGCGGAAGCCAAGCAGGATTTCACGCTGGTCAACAAGACCGGCTACGACATCGATGCGGTGTTCGTTTCGCCCAGCAAGTCGAACGATTGGGAAGAGGACGTGCTCGGCAAGGATCTGCTCGAGGACGGCGCGGTGTGGGACATCAAGTTCCACCGCTCCAATCGCACCTGCAAGTGGGACCTCAAGGTGGTCTATTCGGTCGATTCCTCCGAAGCGGTGTGGGGCGGCATCGACCTCTGCCAGGTCTCCAAGATCACCATCCACTACAACAAGAAGTCCGATACCACCTCCGCCGAGTTGGAGTGACGCGGCCCGCCGCGCCCCGCCCGAGGCCTTCCGGCCCGGCGGGGCGCGCGCCCTCGTCGGGGGAGACGATCACGCGACGCGCCGCGCAATTGCGTCGGCTTCCGCCCGGATGCTAGAAACGGTGTCGCTGCGCCTCGCCGATCGTCCCGGTCGGGGGCGCCGGCCCGTCCCATCCGTTCGTCGTCCCCCGAGGTTCCCATGTCCGTCGATCGCTCGACCGTCGTCCGCGTCGCCCACCTCGCGCGCATCCGCGTCGCCGACGAGGAGGTCGACAAGCTCCAGGGCGAACTCAATTCGATTCTCGGTTTCGTCGAGCAACTCGCCGAACTCGACGTCTCCGACGTCGAGCCGCTGACCTCGATCGTTCCCATCGCCATGAAGAAGCGCACCGACGTCGTCACCGACGGCGGTATTCCGCAGAAGGTGACGATGAACGCGCCGCTCGCCGAGGACGATTTCTTCGTCGTCCCCAAGGTCGTGGAGTGATCCGGCGCCCCGCCGCCGATCGCCTCCTCCCGCCCTCACCCTTGGATCGCCGCCCGTGACCGACCTGACCGCTCTCTCCATCGCCGAGGCCCGTGACGCCCTCGCGCGCAAGGACTTCACCGCCGTCGAACTGACCGAGGCCTATCTCGCGGCGATGGCCGCGGCGCGGCCGCTCAACGCCTATGTGCTCGAGACCCCGGAGCGGGCGCGGCTGATGGCCGCCGCCTCCGACGCGCGGCGCGCGAGCGGTGAGGTCGGGGCGCTCGAAGGCATCCCGCTCGGCGTCAAGGATCTCTACTGCACCGAAGGCGTGCGCACGACCGCCTGCTCGCGGATCCTCGACGACTTCACCCCGCCCTACGAATCGACCGTCACCACCAATCTGTGGGCCGACGGCGCGGTGATGCTCGGCAAGCTCAACTGCGACGAATTCGCCATGGGCTCGTCCAACGAGACCTCGGCCTTCGGCGACGTGATCAACCCGTGGCGGCGCAAGCGGCCCGACGGCTCGATCGATCCGACGCCGCTGGTGCCCGGCGGCTCGTCGGGCGGATCCTCGGCCGCGGTCGCCGCTCATCTGGCGGCCGGGGCCACCGGCACCGACACCGGCGGCTCGATCCGTCAGCCCGCCGCCTTCACCGGCACCGTCGGCATCAAGCCGACCTACGGCCGTTGCTCGCGCTGGGGCATCGTCGCCTTCGCCTCGTCGCTCGATCAGGCCGGGCCCTTCGCCCGCACCGTGCGCGACGCGGCGATCCTGTTGAAATCCTTCGCCTCGGTCGATCCCAAGGACACCACCTCGGTCGATCTGCCGGTGCCGGACTACGAATCGGCGGTCGGCCGCTCGATCCGCGGCAAGGTCATCGGCATCCCCAAGGAATACCGCGTCGACGGCATGCCCGAGGAGATCGAGGCGCTGTGGCGCCAGGGCATCGACTGGCTGAAGGCGGCCGGCGCCGAGATCCGCGAGATCTCGCTGCCGCACACCAAATATGCCCTGCCGGCCTATTACATCGTCGCCCCGGCCGAAGCCTCGTCGAACCTCGCCCGCTACGACGGCATCCGCTACGGCCTGCGCGTCACCGGCGACGACATCACCGACACCTACGAGCGCACCCGCGCCGCCGGCTTCGGATCGGAAGTGCGCCGCCGCATCATGATCGGCACCTACGTGCTGTCGGCCGGCTACTACGACGCTTATTACGTCCGCGCCCAGAAGGTCCGCACCCTGATCAAGCGCGACTTCGACATCGCCTTTGCGGCCGGCGTCGATGCGGTGCTGACCCCGGCGACCCCGTCCTCGGCCTTCGGCATCGGCGAGAAGTCGGGCGGCGATCCGGTCGAGATGTACCTCAACGACATCTTCACGGTGACCGTGAACATGGCGGGCCTGCCCGGCATGTCGGTGCCCGCCGGTCTCGACGCCAAGGGTCTGCCGCTCGGGCTGCAGCTGATCGGCCGGCCCTTCGACGAGGAGACGCTGTTCCAGGTCGCCGAAGTGATCGAACAGGCCGCCGGGCGCTTCACGCCGGACAAGTGGTGGTGAGGGCGGGGCGACGCCGCGCCCTCGTCGCGCTCGTCGCGGGACTGGCGTCGTGCGGCGCGGTCCTCGCACAAGGCGCGCCCCCCGGCCCGAAGACCTTTTCGGCCCGTGACGTGATCGAGGGGACCAAGGTGTCGCGCGAGGTCTGCGCACGCACCCCCCGGACGGTCTTCGTCGAGGCCTTCGGCGAAGGCGTCTGCATCCGGTATTATCTCGCCGCCGCTGCGCCGGGGCAGAAGGCCCTGGTGTTCTTCACCGGCGACGTCCTCGGTCTCGACGCCAAGGGCCGTCGCGAGGTCGAACCCGGCTATCTCACCCAGGCCCCCGAATACATCGACATCGCGTCACGGGTGTGGACCGGCCGCCTCGGCGCGCCGGTGGTGTTCTTCGGGCGGATGGGCCTCAACGGCTCGTCGGGCTGGCACGGCGACCGCCGCACCGCCCTCGAGGTCGAGGTGACCCGCAAGGCGTTGGACGCGATCAAGGCCCGCGAGGGCTTCACCGGCTTCCACCTGATGGGTCAGTCGGGCGGCGCGATGCTGGTGCCGGCGATCGCCGCGGTGCGCGACGACGTCGGGTGCGCGGTGATCGCCTCGGGCCCGATGGATTTCCGCGCCTTCACCGCCCGCTACGGCATCACCTTCCGCGAGCGGGGGCCGCGCGCCCACTACGACCCGATGGCCGACGCCGCGCGGGTCGCGGCGACCACCACCGGGACCGACCCGACTCGCGTCTTCCTGCTCACCGATCCGACCGACACCGCGGTGCCGGCGGTGTTCCAGGCGCCCTTCGCCACCGCCATCGAACGCGCCGGCGGCCACGTCACCCGGATATCCACAGGCGGACGCGGTGTCGAACACCATGCGCTGATCGAAAAGGGGCTGTTCGTCGCCGGCGAATGCCTTTCCGGCCGCAGTGATGCCGAAATCGTGGCGCATTGGGCGGGAAAATCCGGCGACGACCTGCCGCGGTGAGAAAATCGACGAGCGCGTCGCCTGCCGCGACATCTCTGCGGTCATCGGCCGCGGCGGATCGACCGAGACCGACGCTGCACTCCGCCCGACGAAGCCGTTGCGGCGCTTCTTCTCACTCTCCCGCAATTCTCGCAGTTCACGACTTTTGCAACCCGTCTAAACTGCGGATTTACAATACCTGTCTTCATTCGCTTGATATCGGTTGTTCGGAGGGCTGTCGTCGGGATTCGACTTTTGAAACGGCCGGCGAATCCTCTAAGCTGTAGTGATCGAACGAGACTGGAAATGTCAGTGTGACCGCCAAACGAATTCTAGTCGTCGACGACGATGAACAGATCAGGAGCATCCTCCGGTCGCTGCTCGAACGCGAAGGCTTCGAGGTCGCGGAAGCGCGGAACGGCGAAGAATTGTGGGAAGGACTGCGGGTCGGACTGACCTCTCTGGTGACGCTCGATCTGAATCTTCAGGGGGAAGACGGTCTCGCCCTGGCCCGTGACGTGCGGAGTCGGCTCGATGTGCCGATCATCATGATCTCCGGCAAGTCCGACGACGTCGACCGCATCGTCGGATTGGAACTCGGGGCCGACGACTACATCACCAAACCCTTCAATCTGCGCGAGGTTCTGGCCCGCATCCGCGCCGTGCTGCGCCGCTACGAGCCCAACCACCGGCCGGTGTCCGAGGCCGCGCCCGACCGCGAGCTCCTGACCTTCGACGGCTGGTCGCTCGACGCCGCCTCGCGGGTGGTGACCGACCCGGCCGGCGCCGCCGTCGACCTGACCACCGCCGAATTCAATCTCCTGGTGCTGTTCGTCGAGCGCCCACGCCGCGTGTTGTCGCGCGATCTGATCCTCGATCTGCTCAAGGGCGCCGAATGGTCGCCCTTCGATCGCTCGATCGACACGCTGGTGGCGCGTCTGCGCCGCAAGATCGAGGGTGACCCCGACCATCCGGCCCTGGTCAAGACGGTGCGCGGCGTCGGCTACGTGTTCTCCGCGGACGTCGGCCGCCGCTGAAGGTCGCTGCCGTCGAGCGCCTCGGCTATCGCCCGCGCGAGATCGGCTTGAGAATAGGGTTTGCGCAGCAGCGCGAATTCGAGCGGCGCCGGTCCGTCGCCGCGGGCGATCGCCTCGGCGAAGCCCGAGGTCAGCAGGATCCGTCGATCGGGCATCTCGGCCCGCAGCCGCCGCGCCAGATCGAGCCCGGACAGGCCGCCCGGCATCATGATGTCGCTGAACACCAGATCGATCTCGGGCCGCTCGGCGAGCATCTCGAGCGCCGCCGCCGCGTGATCGGCCTCGATCACCTGGTAGCCGAGCGCCAGCAGCCGCTCCCGGGTCACGCGCGCCACCTCCGGGTGATCTTCGACCACCAGCACCGTCTGGCCCATGCCGCGCCGCGGCAGGCTCGCCTCGATCGGCCGCACCGGAATCTCGCCGCACTCGGCCCGCGGCAGGTAGATGTTGATCGTCGTGCCGCGGTCGACCTCGCTGTAGAGCGTCACGAAGCCCCCCGACTGCCGCACGAAGCCGTGCAGCGTGGCCAGCCCCAGGCCGGTGCCGCGCCCGATCGCCTTGGTGGTGAAGAACGGCTCGAAGGCCCGCGCCTTGACCTCCGGGGCCATGCCGACCCCGGTGTCCGACACCGACAGACGCACATAGGCACCGGGGAGCTGGTTCGGATCGGCCGGCAGAGTGGCGGCGTCGAGGTCCATGTTGCAGGTGTCGATGACGATGCGTCCGCCCGCCGGCATCGCGTCGCGGGCGTTGAACACCAGATTGAGCACGGCACTCTCGATCTCGGTCGGGTCGATGCGGACGTGCCAGAGATCGCTGGCGAAATTGGCGGTGACCGAAATCTGCGGGCCGACCGAGCGATGGACCAGATCGATCATCGCCGCGACCCGTTCGTTGAGGTCGGTGACCGTCGGCTCCAGCCGCCGCTGGCGCGCGAAGGTGGTCAGGCGGTGGTTGAGGTTGGCGCCCGATTCGGTCGCTCGCAGCGCTTCGGCGATGTAGCGCAGTCCCGCCGGCTCCTGCGGCAGCAGCTCGAGCAGCTGCAGGTTGCCCGAGATCACCGTGAGCAGGTTGTTGAAGTCGTGGGCGATGCCGCCGGTCATGCGGCCCAGCGCCTCCAGCCGGCGCGACGCCTCCATCTGTTTCATCGCCTGTTCGGTGGTGCGCTGGTCGGTGACGTCGCTGACCGTGCCCCAGATCTCGGCGGTCCGGCGATCGGTGGTGCGGGGATTGGCGGTGAGCGACAGCCAGGCGAGGCGTCCGTCGCCGTAGTTCGCCCGCACCACCAGCGGCGCATCCCCGCGCGTGCCGTCGCCCTGCCAGCCCGGGCGGAGGAAGGCCGGTCGCTCTTCCCAGCGGAACAGGGCCGCGATGGTCGCCACCGGCGCCGTCTCCTCGACCGCGAACAAGGCGCGGCTGCGCGTGTCGCAATGGACCAGGCCGCTGGCCACGTCGATCCACCACACGCCGAGACCGGCGGCGTCCAGCGTCTGGCGCAGTTCCTGGTCGCGCTCTTGCAGGAGGCGCTCGGCGCGTTTGCGGCGCGTGATGTCGGTCATCATCAGACTGACCGCGGTGACCCGTCCCTCGGCGTCGCGGATCGGCGCGGCCTGATAGGCGACGTCGATCGCCGTGCCGTCGCGCCGCCGTCGCACTCCTTCGCCTTCCATCGCCACGCCCTCCGCGACGACCCGGGCGTAGATCTTGGCGCCGTGCTCCGGATCGTCGGGGAAGGAGAGGAAACCCGCCTTGGACCCGATCGCCTCTTCGGCGGTATGGCCGAACATCGCCGTCGCCGCGGTGTTCCAGGAATCGATGATGCCGTCCGGCGTGCCGCCGATGATCGCCGCCGGCGAGGCCATCACCACCGTCGCCAGCCGGGCGTTGGTGCGCTCGGCCTCCAGCCGTTCGCTGATGTCGCGATGGATGATCGTGAACAGCGGTCCGCCGGCGGAATCGATCCGCGAGATCGAGGCCTCGATCGGGAATTCGCTGCCGTCGAGGCGCCGGGCGGCGATGGCGATGCCCCGGCCCATCATCCGCGACGCCCCCGGCCCCTGGGCAAAGCGACGGAAACCCGCGTCGTGGGCGACACGGTGACGCTCGGGGACGAAGGTCGACAGCGACATCCCCAGCGCCTCGGCCTCGCTGCAGCCGAACATCCGCTCGGCGGCGCGGTTGAACAGCACGATCTTCTGTTCGGCGTCGACGGTGACGATCGCGTCCAGGGCGCCGGCGACGATCGAGGCGAAGCGTGCCCGGCTCTGGTCGAGCTCGGATTCCACCCGCCGCCGTTCGGTGATGTCGGCGAGGGTCACCACCACCGCCTGGATCTCGCCGGTGAGCGGATCGCGGATCGGTTCGGCGTTCTCCGACAGCCACACCATGCCGTCGCCGGCCATCACGCCGATCACCACGTCGTGGCAGGGCAGGCCGGTGGCCAGCACCCGTTCGACCGGGATCTGATCGCGCGACAATGGCCGTCCGTCGGCGCCGTAGAGGGTGCGTTGGACCAGCGGGCTGTCGAGCGCCGTCAGCTCGGCCTCGCTGTGGGCGAGGATGCGCTCGGCCGACGGATTGCACGAGACGATCTTCGCCTCGGTGGAGAACACCAGCACGCCCTCGTGCAGGGCGGTCACCACCGAACGATAGCGCGCTTCGGAGCTGACCAGGCTTTGCCGCGAGCGGCGGTGGTCGCGGTCCAGGGTGGTCTGGTCGGCGGCGGCGATCAGGCTGACCACCAGCCCGGTGGCGACGAAGGAGCCGAGATAGACCATGTCGCCGAGGTTTTCGAGCCACAGCGACCCCCGCGGCGCGAACAACAGCAGGTCGGCCGCCACCGCCGCGAGCGCCGTCGCCATCAGACCGCAGCGGAACCCGCCGAGCAGCGCCGCCACCGCCACCGCGAAGTGGAACACCACCAGCCTCGGCACCGGATCGCCGATCGCCTGGCGCAACAGCGTCGCCGTTCCCACCAGCGCCACGGCGAAGGCGAGGCCGCGCAGCGGCGTTGCACAGGCCCGCCGCATCTGCCGCAGGGCGTCGCCGAGCCGGCCGATCACTTCGGACGCGACGTCGCTCACGGGGGAAGGGGGCGTTCTACCCGGATCGGACACGGAGCGAAGCCTCGTTGGCGGGAGATGGGCCGCGTCACAGCGTCATCCGTCACCGCCGCGACTGCAAGTGAAAACGAAGTTTCGCGTCAGAAGTGCTGACATTTCATTTTTCGCGTCACCAAACGTCACACGGTGTCACACGGGCGGCATACCGCGGCGGAAACGATTTGATTGAATGGCGTCATCAGAGGGCCAGGGCAAACCGAGGAGACGGCCATGTCGAACGTCATCATCAAGAGCTTTCCGCAATCCCATGTCGACGTCGCAGCGGCCTTGCCGTCGCTTCATGCCGGTCTCGACATCGGTTCCTCGACGTCGCGCCGCTCGCTCGGTGAACGTCGACTGACCAAGAACGCCCGCATGATCGCCATCATCGCGGAACGGCTGTCGTCGGTGATGGCCTTCGGAACGCTCGAGGACGCCGACCTCTATACCATCGGTCAGCTCTCCGATTACCTTCAGGTGTCGCTGCGCACCTTGCGCTTCTACGAACAGTCCGGCCTCCTGCGGCCGCATCGCGACGGCATGAAGCGTCTCTACACCCGCGACGATCTCGATCGGCTCAAGGTGATCGTGACGCTGCGCGAGATGGAGGCCTCCCTGACCGCCATCAAGACGCTGATGTCGACCCTGGTCGAGAGCGGCGACGAGAAGTCGGTGATCGGCGAGATCGACGCGATGCTCGACGACCTGACCCGCGGCAATCGCCAGCGCATCGAGGAACTCGAGCGGGTCAATCGCCGCATCGCCGAGACCCTCGGCCGGCTGCGCGCCAACTGACCGTCGCCGGGAGTGCCTGCGTCCGACATCGTCGAACCTTCGCCACCTCCCCGGATCCGCCCGATCCGGGGAGGTGTCGTTCGATGTGTGATGTCTTCGTGGCGAAGGTCGCGATGAAAGCTTCTAGTGCGATCACCGGTCCGGGCGACGGTGTAGACGAAATGCGAAGATCAAATCCAACATGGCCAACGCGATGGTCTTAATGACTTTGCAATGACCATGGTCCGATATTGAGATCTAAGTCGGAATGTTTCGAAGTGGGCGTCTACCGCGGATCGGTGATTGTCCGCATGAGACGTGAGAGCGCCGTACCATTGACGCGACGTCCTGGTACTCCGGCTCTCGGCTCTGGGAAGGTCATCCTCGGCATGAAGTCGGACACGGGTCATTCCTTCATCCTTCGAGCGGTTTCCGGCTATGCGATCCTGTCCGCGGCCTGGATCTACTTTTCCGATCGAATGCTCGCCGCGATCGTCGATGCGTCGACCTTGGTCGCTCTCGCGACCTACAAGGGTCTGTTCTTCGTCGGTGCCACTTCGATCCTGCTCGCTCTGGTGTTGCGCCACGCCCAACGCCTGCCCGACGAGTCGGTCGTCCCGCGGGGCCGGATCGGTTGGATGCCGTTCGTGGCGCTCGCCGTCGCGATGCTCACCCTGACGGTGATCGGCGGCGTCGCCTTTCGCGCCGAATCCACGGCGTTGCGTCACACCGCCCTGCACCAGGTCGAAGCCCTCGCCGAACTCGAAGTGGAGTCGGTGGCGCGCTGGCTCGAGGAACGCCGCAGCAACGCCGAAGTCGTCGCCGCCGATCCGGCCCGTCGCGAGGTCCTGACCCGGTGGATCCGCACCGGTGCGCCCGACGATCGCCAGCATCTGGTCGACGCCTTCACCGTCATTCGTGCCAGCTACGGCTTCGCCGCCACCGCCCTGGTCGAGCGCGGCGGCCATCTCATGCTCGGCGACCCGGCGGCGATCTCGGAGCACCCCGACTACGTCGCCGCCCTGCAGCGCGCCGCCGACGGCGGCATCACCTTCCTCGATCTCCATCGCCGGGCCGACGGCAGCCTGCACCTCGGCTTCCTGGTGCCGATGTACGGCACCGGCGCCGACGCCGGCCGCCTGCTGGCGATCGCCGTGCTCGACCTGCGGCCCGAGGACGATCTCTATCCCTATCTCGCCAAGTGGCCCTTGCCGAGTTCGACCGGGGAGACCCTGCTCGCCCGCGTCGATGGGCGCGACCACCTCGTCTATCTGACCGAGGCGCCCGGCCGCACCGGCCATGCACTGGAATTGCGTCGCCCGCTCGACGATCCCGACCTGCCCGCCGCCCGCCACATCCGTAGCGGCGAGCGCAGCATGTCCGGCGTCGACTACCGCGGCGTGCCGGTGCTGGCCGCCGCCTTCACCGTGCCGATCTCCGGCTGGACCCTGGTCGCCAAGATCGACGAGGACGAGGCGCTCGGCGATCTCCACCGCCTCGCGGTGGCCACCGCCGCGTCGATCGCCGTCGCCGGTCTCGCCTGTCTGGGCCTCGCCTTCTTCGTGTGGCAGCGCCAGCGCCTGCGCATCGCCCTCGGAGAACTCGCCCAGCGGCGTCGCGTCGAAGCCGCCGAGGACCGCTACCGCGCGACCTTCGAAGAGGCGCCGATCGGCATCGCCCATGTCGGGCTCGACGGGCGCTGGCTGCGTTTCAACCGCACCTTCGCGGCGATCGCCGGCTTCCCCGAGGATCGCCTCGCCGGCATGACTCTCGCCGAAGTGCTGCATCCCGACGATCGCGCCGAGGTCGCTGCTTCGATGGGTCGCCTCGTCCGCGGCGAGGTCGACTCGGTGACCTCGGAACGTCGGATCTTCCGGATCACCGGCTCGATCGCCCATGTCGCGATCACCGCCTCGCTGGTCCATGACGCCGTCGACGGCTCGACCTACGTGCTCGCCATGGTCGAGGACGTCTCGGCCCGTCGCGCGGCGGAGGAACGCCTGCGCGCCAGCGAAGAGCGCTTCGATCTCGCCATGCGCGGCGCCAACGACGGCCTGTGGGACTGGAACCTCGAGACCGGCGCGGTCTATTTCTCGCCCCGTTGGAAATCGATGCTCGGCTATCAGCCGCACGAGATCGCCAACCACATCGACAGCCTGCAGGGCCTGTTCCACCCCGCCGACGCCGCCGCCGACGCGGCGCGCAACCGCGACATCTTCGAAGGCACCCGCGATTCCTACGCCTGCGAGTTCCGCCTGCGGGCCAAGAACGGCGAATGGCGCGACATCCTCTCGCGCGCCTTCGTGGTGCGCGGTCCCGACGGCCGGCCCAAACGCATGGTCGGCACCCATGTCGACATCACCGACCGCAAGCGCGCCGACGCCGAGATGCGCCAGGCCGCCGCGGTCTTCACCAATACCCAGGAGGGCGTGGTCATCACCGACCCGAACGGCAAGGTGCTCGCCGTCAATCCCGCCTTCACCACCATCACCGGTTGGCCGGCCGACGAGATCGTCGGGCAGCCGATGTCGCGGTTGCGCTCGGGCCGCCAGGACGCCGCCTTCTATCGCCAACTGTGGGCGACCCTCGCCACCGTCGGTCACTGGCAGGGCGAAATCTGGAATAGCCGCCGCAACGGCGAGATCTATCCGGAATGGCTGACCATCTCTTCGGTCTACGACGATCTCGGCGAGGTCACCCACCGCCTCGGCACCTTCACCGACATCGGCCGGTTGAAGCAGTCCGAAGCGCGCCTCGAACATCTCGCCCACCACGATCCGCTGACCGGTCTGCCCAACCGCATCCTCCTCGCCGACCGCCTGCGCGAGGCGATCGCCGCCGCGGCGGCGGTCGATGGGCGCGGTGCGGTGTTGTTCCTCGACCTCGATCGCTTCAAGAACGTCAACGACAGCCTCGGCCACGCCGCCGGCGACGAGCTGTTGCGGATGATCGCCGCCCGCCTCGCCGAGGACCTGCCCGAAGGCGCGATGCTGTCGCGCTCCGGCGGCGACGAGTTCGTCGCGCTGATCCCCGATGTCGAAGATGCCGCCGCGGTGGCGGATCTCGCCCGTCGCTGGGTCGTGCTGCTCGATCAGGCCTTCGTGCTGCCGGGCGGGCAGGAGATCTACATCTCCACCAGCATCGGCATCGGCGTCTTCCCCGACGACGCCCGCGAACCCGCCGAGCTGCTGCAACACGCCGACGCCGCCCTCTACGAGGCCAAGGGCGCGGGCGGCGCCACCCATCGCTTCTATACCCACGTGCTGACCGCGGCAGCCGCCGACCGGCTCGAACTCGAGGCCGGCCTGCGCCGGGCGCTGGAGCGCGGCGAGTTGGAACTGCACTATCAGCCGCTGATCGACGCGGTCGACGGCCGCATCCACGGCGTCGAAGCCCTGGTGCGCTGGCGCGATCCCGTCCGCGGCCTGATCCCGCCCGACCGCTTCATCCCGACCGCCGAAGAGACCGGATTGATCATTCCGATCGGCGAATGGGTCCGCCACGCCGCCTGCCGTCAGATGCGCCAGTGGCGCGACGCCGGCCTCGACCTGACCACCATGGCGGTCAATCTCTCGCCGCGCGAGTTCCAGCGCTCCGACATCGTCCGCCGCATCGCCGAGGTTCTGGAGGAATCGGGCCTGCCGCCCCATTGCCTGGAGATCGAGATCACCGAGACCGCGCTGCTCGAGCAGGGCAGCGAACTCGACCGCCGCCTCGCGGCGCTGAAAGCCCTCGGCGTCCGCCTCGCCATCGACGACTTCGGCACCGGCTGGTCGTCGCTCGCCAGCCTGCGCCGCCTGCCGCTCGACAAGCTCAAGATCGATCGCAGCTTTGTCCAGGACGTGCCCGCCGATCCGGTCTCCACCGAGATCGTCGCCACCATCGTCTCGCTCGGCCGGACTCTCGATCTCGAAGTGCTCGCCGAAGGCGTCGAGACCGTCGAGCAGTTCGAGGCCCTGCGCGCCCAGGGCTGCAGCCAGATGCAGGGTTTCCTGTTCGCCCGGCCCTTGCCGGCGGTCGAGATCCCGATCCTGTGCGGCCGCGGCCTCGAACCGCTGCCCGGGTTCACCCCCGGCGCGCCGCGGGCGATCGTCGCCCGGGTCGCGGCCCGGCTGAGCTGACGGGGGAGGTGGTGCGGCGGGCGGGACTCGAACCCGCACTGACGGACACCTAAAATCCGTGCCTCTACCGTTGGGCTACCACCGCGACCAGTGTCGGTCTGTAGCATCAGGACGCGCCGCCTTCAAAGCCGCATTCGTCGCCCAGCCCCACGGAAGCGCCGCGGCATCCGGTTACGACGCCGCCCCCGGCCGCGATCGCCGCCCACTGCGCGCCCGATCGCCAATTCGCCGCGGCGCCGACGGCGTTTTCGTCCTTCGCCCGGCTTGACCCGACCGGTGCCGTCGGGGCCTACTCCCCCGACGGAAGGCGTTCATGCGAAAGGCGGAACGCGCCCGCTCCCGGGGAGGGGACGCCCGGGAGAACCCGCCCGGCAACCGGGCCGGCGGCAACGACAGGGGGAAATTCGATGAAGGCAGTCGTTTGGGCATTCGGTCTCGCCATTGCGGCGATGAGTGTGCCGGTGACCTCCGCCGTTGCGGCCGAGGCCAAACAGAATTTCGTTCTGGTCAACAAGACCGGCTATGAGATCAACGCGGTCTTCGTATCGCCCGCCAAGTCGAACGACTGGGAAGAGGACGTCCTCGGCCAGGACACGCTCTCGGACGGCGAATCCCTCAAGATCCGCTTCCAGCGCTCGGCCAAGACCTGCAAGTGGGACCTCAAGGTCGTCTATGCGGTCGACGATTCCAACGCCGTGTGGTCGGGCATCGATCTGTGCACGGTGGCCAAGGTAACGATCCGCTACAACAAGAAGACCGACACCACCACCGCCAGCTTCGACTGAGTCGCGCCGTCGAGCCTCCCCCGCGTCGCTCGCGGCGGAGGCTCGGACGCCCTCAGGAGCCCGCGAGATCGGCGAGCGAGGCCTTGAAGGCCTCGGCATGGTCCGGGTGCCAGCGCGACAGGGGCGGACGATTGTCGATCACGTCGCCCGCCGCCCAGGCGATGCGGCGGCGATCGAGTTCGCGCGTCGTCTCGCCGTCCGGGCACAGGATGTAGAAGTCGCCGGCCTCCAGACGTTCCATCATGAAGGCGATCGTCTCCTCCGGCGTCCAGGCGCCGGCCGGCTTCTCGACCCGCCCGCGGGCGGTCAGCGGCGTGAACACGAAGCCCGGAATCAGCAGCCGCGCCGAGACCCGGCCCTCGGTGGTGCTGCGCAACTCGTGTTCGAGCGCCTCCGCGAAGGCCTTCACGCCGGCCTTGGCGACGTTGTAGGCGGGATCGCCCGGGGGCGTGGTGATGCCCTGCTTGGAGCCGGTGACGATCACCAGCCCCGGCTTGCCGCCGGCGATCATCCCCGGCACCAGCATCCGGCAGGTGTCGATCACCCCCCAAAGGTTGACGTCGATCACCGCCCGCCAGGTGTCTTCGCCGCCGAACAGGCGCGATCCCGGCTGGATCCCGGCATTGGCCATCACCACGTCGGCGCCGCCCGGCAGCGTCCCGACATGGGTGGCGAGGCGCCCGAGCTCGGCGCGCCGCGACACGTCGGCTACGAAGGTGTCGACCGCATCGCGCCCCTCGGGAGCGGCCGCCGCCACCTGGTCCGCCGCCGCCGCCAGCCGCGCCTCGTCGACGTCGACCAGCAGAACCCGCATGCCGAGCCGCGCGAACTGCGCCGCCGCCGCCAGTCCGATCCCCGAAGCCGCGCCGGTGATCACCGCGAGTCCCCCTGCCGTCGTCGCCGGATGCCGAGCCATCTGTCTCTCCCTGTCGCTGTCGTCGTACGAGCGTTGAGTGCCACGCCGCGCGCCGCCCCGCAATGCGGTCGCTTCGCCGCGCCGAACCGGACGCGCGGGGAGGGGGGCGGGGCCGGGCCGTCGCATGGGGATGTCCTCGAAGCCCAAATCCTCCCGGCGGTCGCATCCTGCCTCCGCCGTCGTCCCCGGCTAGCCCGCAGGGCGAGGAAAGGGGACCCAGAGGCCACGCGCGAAACGCCGATGGCTCGGAGCCTACCCCCCGGGATCCCCTTCCCCTCCGCCGGCAAGCCGGCTCCGGCCGGGGATGCCGGCCGAGAGGCGGGCAGGCGCAGGGGCGATGGACCTGGGGCCTCGCGGGGCGGCCCCGGAAAGGTTCCCATGGGTCACGTCAAGTGAATCGTAATGATGTTGTTTAAGTCGATTTTCGGGAATGCGCGCTACGGTGACCGCCACGAATTGAAGAGGAGGAGTGCCCATGGCCGCTCGCATCCGAGAACTCATCGGCAGTCGCAAGCTCGTACCCGTCGCCGTCGACCAGATCGACGTCGATGCCGATCTCTACGAACTGGGCATGACGTCCTTCGCGTCGGTCCAACTCATGCTGGCGCTCGAAGAAGCCTTCGACATCGAGTTCCCCGAACGCATGTTGAATCGCAAGACCTTCGCCACCCTCGCCGCGATCGACCGTTCGGTCGCCGAACTCACCGGTGGAAGGGCCTGAGCCTCATGAACATCGCTCCCGATCACGCCGTTCTGGCCACTTCCGCCCTGGCCCGTATGGCTCGCGTCGCCGATGAGGTAGCCGCGATCCACGCCGCCGACGTCGACCGCTCCGGCCGCTTCCCGGCCGAGACCTTCGCCGCTCTCAAGGCCGAACGCCTGCTCGGGGTGTGGATCCCGAGCGAATACGGCGGCGAGGGCGCCTCGCTGACCGAGATCGCCGATCTCTGCGCGCGGCTCGGTCAGGCCTGCGGCTCCTCGGCGATGATCTACGGCATGCATCAGATCAAGATGTCGAGCCTGATCCGCCATTCCGACGCCAGCCCCTGGCACCGCGACTACATGCGCGAATGCGCCCGCGATCAGCTGCTGCTCGGCTCGGCGACCACCGAAGGCGGCATCGGCGGCGATCTGCGCAATTCGATCTGCGCCGTCGAAGTCGAAGACGGCCGCTTCCGGCTGGTGAAGCAGGCGACCTGCATCTCCTACGGCCGCGAGGCCGACGCCATCCTCGCCACCTGCCGCCGCTCGCCCGACGCGGCGAGCTCCGATCAGGTGATGGTGGTGTGTCGCTTCGGCGAATACACCCTGCGCCAGACCGTCGGCTGGGACACCATGGGCATGCGCGGCACCCGCTCCGAAGGCTTCGAGCTGGTCGCCGAGGGCAGGGCCGAGCAGATCTTCGTCCAGCCCTTCTCCGAGATCGCCGCCCAGTCGATGCTGGCCATGGCCCACATCGTGTGGAGCGCCACCTGGTACGGCATCGCCGCCGACACGGTGGTCAAGTCGCAGAACTTCGTGCGCGCCGAAGCCCGCAAGCGCCCCGGCGTGGTGCCGCCCGGCGCCCTGCGTCTGGCCGAGGTCACCACCTCGCTGCAGAAGATGAAGGCGATGATCGTCGCCGGCATCGCCCGCTACGAGGCGGCGCTGATCGACGAACGGCTCCTGGAATCGATGGCCTTCATCGCCGAGATGAACAATCTCAAGGTCGCGACCTCGACGCTGGCCGTCGAGATCTGCCAGCAGGCGCTGATGATCACCGGGCTCGCCGGCTATCGCAACGACGGTCCCTTCACGATCGCCCGCAACTACCGCGACCTGCTGTCGGCGGCGATCATGATCAACAACGACCGCATCCTCGGCAACACCTCGAACCTGCTCCTGATGAGCCGGGTCGACACCACGATCGGAGCCTGAGCGCATGAACGCACCGACGCCGCCGATTCGTTCGACCGACCGCGCCGAAGGCGCCTCGACCCCCGAAGCCGCGACGCCCGACGCCGCGACCTTCCTCGATCGGCTGTTCGCCGACGGCGTGCTGATGCCCTCGGGCGTCGACGGCCTCTACGGCCGCTCCGGCGCCTTCGAGGAGGTGATCGAGGGTTTCGAGCGGCTGGTCGAGCGTTTCGCCCGCGCCGACGGGGCGATCAAGGTCCATTTCCCCCCGGCCATGCCGCGGGTGAACATGGAGAAGTCGGGCTATCTCAAGAGCTTCCCCCAGCTCGCCGGCGCGATCCATTCCTTCGTCGGCAACGACGCCGACCACTGCCGGCTGATCGAAGCCCTGACCGAGGGCCGCGACTGGAGCGACCTGCAGTCGCCGACCGATGTGGTCCTGACCCCGGCCGCCTGCTATCCGCTCTACCCGGCGGTGGCCGCCCGCGGGCCGCTGCCCGAGGCCGGCGCGCTGTTCGATCTGAAGAGCTATTGCTTCCGTCATGAGCCGTCGAAGGAACCGACGCGCATGCAGTTCTTCCGGATGCGCGAGAACGTCTGCCTCGGCTCGTCCGAGCAGGTGCGCGCCTTCCGCGAACGCTGGCTGGAGCGCGGCCCCGAGATGATCCGCTCGCTCGGCCTGCCGTGCGAACTCGACGTCGCCAACGATCCGTTCTTCGGCCGCGGCGGCAAGCTGATGGCCCGCAATCAGCGCGACCAGCAGCTGAAGTTCGAACTCCTGGTGCCGGTCAACGACGGCGCCGAGCCGACCGCCTGCCTGTCGTTCAACTACCACCAGGACCATTTCGGCGCCTTGTGGGGCCTGACCCGCGCCGACGGCGAACGCGCCCATTCGGCCTGCGTCGGCTTCGGCCTCGAACGCATCGCGCTGGCCCTGTTCCGCCATCACGGCACCGACACGGCGACCTGGCCGGCGGCGGTCCGCGCCGTCCTGTGGGGGTGAGCCTCGTGATCGATCGTCTCGCCGCCCTCGATCCCGCCGCCCACGTGCCCCATGCGCTCCATGCCGGCGACCGCATCTGGCCGCAGACCAACTGCTGGACCGATCTGTGGATCGAGATCGTCGCCGCGCTCGGTCACGAGCCGGCGGCGGTGCTCGGTTTCACCGTGATGCAGGACTACGAGGGCGATCAGGCGACCTTCTTCAAGGTGCCGAGCGAGGACGTCGAGCAGCTGTGGGGCCTGCGCCTGCTCGAACTCTCGATCTACGACCGTTTCGAGACCCATGTCGCCGAGCAGGTGGCCCGCGGCCGCTTGGTGCTCGCCGAGGTCGACGGCCATTTCCTGCCCGACACCCTCGGCGTCTCCTATCGCGCCACCCACCCCAAGACCACGATCGGCATCACCCGCATCGATCCCGTCGCCCGGCGCCTCGAATATTTCCACAACGAGGGCTTCTTCGCCCTCGACGGCGCCGACTACGACGGGCTGTTCGCCGACCCGGCCGACCCGTCCCGCCTGCCGCCCTACGTCGAATTCGTCAAGATCCCGGCGGAGCCGCCGGCGGTCGATCTGCCGCGCGCCGCGGTGGCGCTGCTCGCCCGCCATCTCGCCCGCCGCCCCGCCGCCAATCCGCTGCGCGCCTGGGCCCGCGACTTCGAACGCCACGCCGCCGATCTGGCGACCCGGCCGCCGGAGTGGTTCCACACCTACGCCTTCGCCCTGCCGCGCCAGTTCGGCGCCAATTTCGAACTGCTCGCCGCCCATCTCGACTGGCTGGGGTCGGTCGGGGAGGGGGGCCTCGAGCCGATGGCCCAGGCCGCCCGCGAGTTGGCCGACGGCGCCAAGGTCTTGCAGTTCAAACTCGCCCGCGCCATGGCCCGCGGCCGCTTCGACGGACTGGTGCCGCTGATCGAGACCCTGGCCGAGGCCTGGGATCGCTGCGTGCCGCCGCTCGCCCGGCGCTTCGAGACCCCGCGCGACCGCATCGCCGCCTGACCCACGAGAGCCGCCGCGCGCCCGCGCGTCGAGGGAGACCCGTCCGATGGCCGACCCCGCGCCCGCGCTCATCCTCGACACCGGTTGGACCACTACCGCCACCCCGCCCGGCGCCTGGGCCACGCCCGCCGACATCGCCCCCGACGGCGTCGAGTGGCTGCCGGCGATCATGCCCGGCACCGTCGCCGGGGCGCTCGCCGCGGCCGGCCGCTGGTCGCTCGACGCGCCGACGCCGCTCCACGATCGCGATCACTGGTATCGCTGCCGCCTCACCGCCCGCGGTCGCCGCCGGCTGATCTTCGAGGGGCTGGCGACCGTCGCCGAGGTCTTCCTCGACGGCCGCCCGATCCTCACGTCGCGCTCGATGTTCCTCACCCACGCGGTCGAGGTCGAGCTTTCCGGCGACGCGGAGCTGGCGATCGTCTTCCGCTCGCTCGCCGCCCATCTCGAATTGGTCCGGCCGAAGCGCGCCCGCTGGCGCACCGCGCTGATCCCCGACCAACGGCTCCGCGCCGTGCGGACCACACTTCTCGGCCACATGCCCGGCTGGTGCCCGGCGGTCGACGTGATCGGCCCGTGGCGGCCGATCCGCCTCGTCGATCCGACCGATCCGGCCTTCGTCGTGCGCGACCTCGCCGCCCGCTACGACGGCATCGACGGCCGCCTGACCGCCCGGCTCGACGTCGCGTCCTGTTCCCCGCCGCCCGCCGCGGCCCTCGTCTGCGCCGGCCGCCGTGCCCCCTTCCGGGCCGATGGCGACGGCGCCCTGGTCGCCGACCTGGTCCTGCCGGGCATCGCGCCATGGTGGCCGAACGGCCTCGGCGAACCCACCCTGCACGACGTCGCCGCCGAGATCGACGGCCGGGTCGTCCCCCTCGGCCGCACCGGCTTCCGCACGCTCAGCGTCGATCGCGACGCCGACGGCTGCGGCTTCGGACTGGTGGTCAACGGCGTGCCGGTCTTCGCCCGCGGCACGGTGTGGACCCCGTCCGATCCGGTCGGCCTGCCCGGCGACCGCGGGGCCCACGCCGCGGATCTCGAACGCCTAGCCGCCGCCGGGCTGAACATGATCCGCATCGCCGGCATCGGTGCCTATGAGACGCCGGCCTTCCACGATCTCTGCGACGAACGCGGGATCCTGGTCTGGCAGGACCTGATGTTCGCCAATTTCGATTATCCGAGCGATCCCGACTTCACCGCGCTCGGCCGCGCCGAGACTGAGCAGGTCCTCGCCCGCCTCGCCCTGTCGCCGTCGCTGGCGGTGGTCTGCGGCGGCTCGGAGATCACCCAGCAGGCGGCGATGACCGGCCTGCCGCCGGCCGCCTGGGCCCATCCGCTGTTCGACGAGGTCCTGCCGAAACTCGTCGCCGCCCGCCGCCCCGACGTCGCCTGGGTCCGCTCGACCCCCGACGGCGGCGCGATGCCCTTCGTCGTCGACGTCGGCGTCGGCCACTATTACGGCGTCGGCGCTTATCGCCGGCCGCTCGACGACGCCCGCCGCGCCCGTGTCCGCTTCGCCGCCGAATGCCTGGCTTTCGCCCATGTCCCCGACGAGGCGACCCTCGACGAGGGGCTCGCGGTGCCCTTTGTCCATCATCCGCGCTGGAAGGACCGCGTCCCGCGCGATCCCGGCGCCGCCTGGGACTTCGAGGACGTGCGGTGCCACTACGAAGCCGAGATCTTCGGCCCGACCGTGCCGGCGCTGCGGCTCGAGGATCCGGCCCGCGCCCGCGACGTCGCCCGCGCCACCACCGCCCATGTCGTCGAATCGACCTTCGCCGAATGGCGCCGGCCGGGCTCGCCGACCCGCGGCGCGCTGGTGTTCCTCCATCGCGACCTGCGCTTCGGCGCCGGCTGGGGCTTCGTCGACGCCGCCGGTCGGCCGAAGTCGTCGTGGTACGCGCTCGCCCGCGCCGCCCTGCCGCTCGCCCTGCTCCTCGCCGACGAAGGCGTCAACGGCCTCGACTGCCATCTCGCCAACGAGACCGCGACCCCGGTCGCCGGCCGCCTCGAGTTGGCGGCGCTCGCCGACGGCCGATTGCCGGTCGCGAGCGGTGCCCGCGACGTGGAGGTGCCGGCGCGCGGATCGCTGAGCTTCGCCGCGACCGAGCTGTTCGGCGCCTTCTTCGACACCACCCGCGCCTATCGCTTCGGCCCGCCCGCCCACGATCTGACCCACGCCCGCCTCGTCGCCGCCGACGGCCGGGTTCTCGCCGAGGCCTTCCATGTCCCCGGCGGCCGCAGCCTCGAGCGCCACGATCTGGGGCTCACCGCTCGGCTCGACGGCGGTCCGGGAGCTTGGGAGCTGGTGATCGGCTGCACCCGCGCCGCCCTGTCGGTGGCGATCGACGATCCGGCCTTCGAGCCGGCCGATTCCGGCTTCCATCTCGCGCCGGGCGAACGCCGGGTGCGGCTCGCCCGCCGCCCGACGACCGCGCCCGAGGCGACGCCCCAGGGCCGGGTCCGGGCGCTGAACGGCCGCGACGGCGCCGGCTACCGCCTGTGACGGCGTCGCGCTCCGCAGCGCGCGCCCCCCGGACCACCCTCGCCCGTCAACGCGCCGCCGATCCGAAGCGATGCAGCGCGGTCAGCGCGGCGAGCGCGGTGGCCACCACGATTCCTGCCGCCCACAGCGTGCCGTCGGGCACGTCCTGGAGGAACATGTCCTTGGTGTTCATGCCGAAGAAGCCGGTGACGAAGGTCGGCGGCATCAAGACCACGGTGGCCAGCGACAGCACGTAGAGGCGGTGGTTGATCTGATCCTGGATGCGCGAGCCGATCTCCTCGTAGAGCAGGCGCGCCCGCTCGTCGATCAACACCACGTCCTGGTCGAGCGCCGAGAGATGCTGCGAGCGCCGCTCCAGTACGGCCCGCGACCCGGCCGGCAAATGGTCGCCGGTCTGGGCGTCGAGGCGGTGGAACAATCGCGCGGTGGTGCGCAGGGTGCGATGGATCTGCGCCACCTCGCGCCGCCGCCCGCCGAGCCGCGCCCGGAGATCGGCCTGCACGCCCTTGAACAGCTCGTCCTGGATCTTGTCGACGTCGTCGGAGATCTCGTCGAGCATGTCCTCGATCGCCTGTTCGAAGAATTCCGAGATCGCCCCGAACAACTCGATCGGCGAGCGGAACCCGCGCCCGGCGAGCATCGCGCTGCGCATCGCCGCCATCGAGCGCAGCGGATGGTTGCGCGTCGTGACGATGTAGCGTTCGGTGACGATGAAGCGGAAGCGGTCGACCTCGGGACTCTGGCCGTCGAGATCCTGCTGGAAGTCGGGCATCACCCCGGCCAGCGCCGGCGACACCACGGTGACGAACAGGTGGCGATCGCGACTGACCAGCGTCGCGGCCGCCTCCCGCGGCATCCCCGGCAGGGCCGCGACCAGCGGTTCGACCCGGAAGTCGGGCAGCGCGAAATGCAGCCACAGGAAGCCGTCGGCGGGCAGATCGGCGAGCGGCGTGCCTTCGGGGATCGGCGTCGAACGGCCGCCGTCGGCGGGAAAGTGATGGGCCCACACGAGGCCGACGAGGAGCGGGCTGGCGGCGGTCACGGGCGGGCACCTCGGAGCGGGAGACGGCGAGGCATCGCGCGGGCGCTCGGGTGCGCGCCACGTTGCCCACGCCCATCAGGCCGCAGCTCGGTCACGGTTTCATGACCATCCCGGCGAAGCGTCGCGCGCCGCCCCGATCCCCACGTCGCGTGAGGCGCCGCTCAAGCCCCGCCGCGCTCGTCCGGCAGCGGCGCCACCGGCACGATTCGGCTCTGGAGATCGAGGGTGCGTTCGGAAATCGCCCGGCGGGCGAGGTCGATCCAGGTCTTGATCCGGTCACGCCCGCCCTTGCTGCGCCTGCGCAGGCCCCCGAGCACACCGCGATAGCGCGCCTCCGCCCGCCGCCGTCGCCGCTCGGCGAGGTCGAAGTCGGTGTCGGAGGCGAACACCAGATCGGCCTCGTCCTTGACGATGATGTCCTGCACCGCCACCGCCGGCACCACCTGATGGCGCACGAGCCCGGGAAAGGGGGCGACCTTGGGATCGAACAGCAGCGCGTCGATCGACGCCGTCGCCGCCATCGGATCGAGGGTGGCGAAGCGTGCCGCCGTCGCCCGCGCCACCACATAGGCGCCGCCGCCCATGTGCCGGCCCCACAGGCGATGCAGCGCGATGCCGTCGCCGATCGGCCGCGACCGTCGCCCGATCTGGATCGGCCGCAGCGAGGTCTCGAGCTTGATCAGATCGGCGCCGGCCGGGATCCACGACGGATCGGCCAGCAGCGGCCCGAGCGCATCGGTGAACCACAGGTCGTCCTCCATCACCACCCCGTAGGGCGCGTCGCCGGCGGCGATCCGCGCCATCGCCGCGAGATGGGAATGGAAGCAGCCGAGCCCGCCGACGGTGAGGAGCGGATGGACGAGCCCGCGCGCCGCCAGCGCCCGCCCGTCGACCGCCTCGATGCGTTCGAACGGCAGGCCGATCCGCGCGAACTGGTCGGCCATATGGGCGAGCCGTTCGGGCCGGTCGGCGAGATTGATCACATGGCAGGTGAGCATCGGCAGGTCTTCGTCGCTCGAGGGGAGGGCAGGGGTGGCCCGGTCCTGATGGCCCGAGACGGCCGGGATGTCGACCCGAAATCGCGGGGCCGAGCGGTCCGGGTATCGGGTGGTGGCCGCTGTGGGGATCGAACCCACACGGGCGAAGCCCGAGGCATTTTAAGTGCCTTCCGTCTACCAGTTTCGGCAAGCGGCCTCTCATCTCCCTCTACCCGAGCCGACGCGCTCTGTCAGCCCTCTCCCGAGAGCTGCGGCATCCGGCGCCTTCGCCCGAGGGGTGCGACTCCCGGTCGCGACAAAGGTCCGCTTCCGCCTTCCTTACGCCACGTCCCGGCCGAAGAGCGACCGCGATCGGGGTCGAAGCTCCCCTCGATCGCGGGCGCCGACGCCGCCGGGATCGTCGGCCGAGCGGGATCCGTCCTGCCGCCCGCCGCATCCGCCCCAGGGCGACGTCCGCAGGATCGGGGAGGTTTCGATGAACAGATTGATTCTCGTGGCGGGACTGGCGACGGCGCTGATGGTGGCGGCGACTTCGGGACATGCGGAGACCGCGCCGGGCCAGGCGACCGCCGCGACCCGGCCCTCGGGCACCTCGGTCGCGGTGCTGGGTGAACCGGCCCGCGTCGAGGTGGCCTTCGTGCTCGACACCACCGGATCGATGACCGGCCTGATCGACGGCGCCAAGCGCAAGATCTGGGCGATCGCCGACGAGATCCGCAAGACCCAGCCCAATGCCGAGATCCGCATCGGGCTGGTCGCCTATCGCGACCGCGGCGACGCCTATGTCACCGACAAGACCGAGCTCTCGACCGACATCCATGCGGTCTACGGCAAGCTGCTGCAGTTCCAGGCCCAGGGCGGCGGCGATTGGCCGGAATCGGTCAACGAGGCGTTGTCGGTGGCGGTCAACGGCCTCGGCTGGACCAAGGCGCCGGACACCCGCCGGCTGATCTTCCTGGTTGGCGACGCACCGCCGCACATGGACTACGTCCAGGACATCCCCTTCACCGACACCCTGAAGATCGCCGAACGCGAGGGCATCGTCGTCGACGCGCTCCAGGCCGGCAACGCCCCCGATACGGCGCTCGCCTGGAAGACCATCGCCCAGCTCGGCCACGGCCGCTACGTGCAGATCCCCCAATCGGGCGGCGTGGTGTCGATCCCCAGCCCCTTCGACGACGAGATCATCCAGCTGCAGCTGCGCCTGCACCGCACCATCGTGCCCTACGGATCGAAGAAGCAGCAGTCGGAGGTCCGGTCCAAGGCGGCGATGGCCGCCGCCGCGCCGGCCTCGGCGGCCTCCGACATGGCGAGCTACGGCGTGCGCGCCGGTTCGGCCGCCGCCCGCAAGGTGGTGACCGGCGAGGGCGATCTGGTCGCCGACGTGATCGCCAAGCGGGCCGAGGCGGCCAAGGTCGCGCGCGAGGATCTGCCGGCCGAGCTTCAGGCGCTGTCGAAGCCCGAGCTCGAGGCGACGATCGCCGCCAAGAGCGCCGAACGCGACCATCTCCAGAGCGAACTCGCCGCGGTGGTCGCCAAGCGCGACGCCTTCGTCGCCGCCGAACGCGCCAAGCAGCCCGCCGCCAAAGACGGCTTCGACCGGGTGGTGGAAGATCTGGTGCGCGAACAGGTGAAGTGAGGGCGGGGCGATCCGGACGGAAATCGGAGGTCGATTTATCCTCGATGCCGATTCCCGCGGATCGGTCGCGGCTCCCCTCGGCCGTCGTCCCCGGCGAGCCCGCAGGGCGAGGGAAGGGGACCCAGAGGCCCCCCCGGAGAAGCGCCCGAGACTTCCATCTCACCCTCTCCGGATCCCCTTCCCCTCCGCCGGCTCGCGCCGGCTCCGGCCGGGGATGACGGCCGAGGGGAGGGTAGGAGCTTCTGCGACCGCCCGTGGGCGGTCCGGGACGAGCCTCAGGCTTCGTCGCCGCCGTCGGCTTCGAGCGCCGCCTGGGTCTCTTCGATGAAGGACTTGGCGCCCTTCTTGGCTTCGCGCAGCAGATCGGCGATGTCCTTGCCGAGCCGGTCGAGCGCCATGCCGAGCCCGCCCGCCGAGGGCTTCTCGACGCTCATCACATAGCCCGACATGGCGATCGACAGGGCGATCTCGATCAGGCCGAACACCGCGGTGCCCTCGTCGACGTCGTTCTCGTCGAGATAGTCGAGGACCATCTCACGCAGCGCTTCGGCGTGGGCTTCCTGCTCGTCGTCGTAGGATTCGAAGTTGTCGTTGTCGTTGTCGTTGTCGTTGCCGCCGTTGACCATCGGCTCGCCTCTTCTGAGATGCAGTGGGAATGGGCGCCGGGGCCCTCGGGGCGCGACCGACGCGTCGAAGTCAGGCGCCGCCCTCGCGGATCGGCGGCTGGAAGGTCAGACCCATGTCCCAGGGGAAATAGATCCAGGTGTCCTGGGAAACCTCGGTCACGAAGGTGTCGACCATCGGGCGGCCCTGCGGCTTGGCGTAGACCGTGGCGAAATGCGCCTTGGGCATCATCTCGCGCACCACCCGCGCGGTCTTTCCGGTGTCGACCAGATCGTCGATGATCAGCACGCCGGCGCCGTCGCCGCCCGCCAACTCGACGAGATGGGGCGCCACCGTCTTGAGCACGGCCAGTTCACCCTGGTTCTTGTAGTCGTGATAGCTCGCCACGCACACCGTCTCGATGATCCGGATGTCGAGCTCGCGCGCCGCGATCGCCGCCGGCACCAGGCCGCCGCGGGTGATCGCCACGATCGCGTCCCAATGGCCCTGGCCGGACAGCCGCCAGGCGAGTGCGCGGGCGTCGCGATGGAACTGATCCCAGGACACGGGGAACATCTTGGGTTGGGGGGCGGTGGTCATGGTCACCTCGCGGGCATGTGGGAGTGGATGTCGGCGAGCATCGCCTCGATCGCCGCATGGGCGGCATCGAGCGCCTCCTGCGACCGCGAACGCACCACCAGATTGGTGGCGTAGCGGCCGTCGCGCTCATAGGGGTAGCTGCCGATCACGGTGGCGGGATGGGCCTTCTGGATGGCGCCGAGCGGCGTGGCGATGGTGCCTTCGCCGACTTTCGCGTCGATCGACCGCGACAGCATCGGCCGGCCGCCGCCGAGCGTCGGCACCACCTGCTCGACCATCGCCTGGAACACCGACGGCACCCCGGCCATCACATGGACGTTGCCGAGGGTGAAGCCGGGCATGCCGTTGGCCGGCACGATCAGATCGGCGCCGAAGGGAATGCGGGCCATGCGCAGGCGCGCCTCGTTGATCTCGGCGCGACCTGCGAGGCGGGCGGTCAGGATCGCCACGGCGCGCGGATCATGGTCGATGCCGACCCCGAAGGCCGCGGCGATCGCGTCGGAGGTGATGTCGTCGTGGGTCGGGCCGATGCCGCCGGAGGTGAAGACGTGGGTCCACCGTGCTCGGAGCGCATTCAGCGCCTCGACGATGCGGTCGGTGTCGTCGGGCACGATCCGCACTTCGGTGAGGTCGATGCCGACCGCGGTCAGGGCGTCGGCGAGAAAGCCGATGTTCTTGTCCTTGGTGCGGCCCGACAGGATCTCGTCGCCGATCACCAGGAATCCGGCGGTGACGATGCCGTCGTCCGCACGCGGCGCAGGACTCGTCGGGTCGTCCGGGATCATGGCGCCTCTCCAAATGTCGGCAAAGGTCGCGGGCCGACCGATCCGCCCTCGATAGTCCAATCGTCGCCGCCTCTCAAGCGACGCCTGCGCGGCGAGCGGCAATAACGGTGAACTCGTCGCTCACGCCGGCGTCCAGCGCCAGATCCAGGCGACCCGATCGTCGAGGTGCGTCGCCGCACCCATCCGCAGCACCGCGTCGCGGGCCAGCGCCGGCAGATCGCCCATGTGATAGATCGCACCGTTCTTGCGCGCCTGCTCGACGATCGCCCGGGTGCGACCCTTGCGCAGCGTCTCGTAGGCGAGGAAGGCGGCGGCGGTGTTGGGCGCGGCTTCGAGCGTGCGGGCCAGCACCGCCGCGTCCTCGATCGCCATGGCGCCGCCCTGGGCGGCGAAGGGCAAGGTGGCGTGCGCGGCGTCGCCGAGCAGGGTGACCGGCCCCGACGACCACTCGAAGCGCGAATCGAAGCCGCACAGCGCCCATTTGGTCCAACTGTTCGGCAGCCGCAGCAGCGACCGCGCCGGTTCGGGCCAGCGCACCGGCCCGTCGAGGCCGAAGTGCCGGGCGAAGGCGTCGGCGCTGGCCGGCACCGACCAGCTCTCGTCGACCCAGGAATCCTCGACCACCGCGACCAGGTTGAGCTCGCGCCCGGCGCGGATCGGGTAATGGACGAGATGGGCCTTGGGCGACATCCACAGGCCGGTCGACCGCCGCAGGTCCTCGGGGATCATTTCGATCGGTACCGTGGCGCGATAGGCGGTGCGCCCGGCATAGCGGGCCGGCGGGCCGCCGCGGATGCGGGTGCGCACGCAGGAGCGCACGCCGTCGGCGCCGATCAGCCCGGAGGTACGGAATTCGCGCGGCTGTCCCGCCACCGTCGCCAGCACCCGGATGCCGTCCGGTTCGGCCTCGACGTCGCGCAGCCGCGCGCCGAGCACCAGCTCGACGTCGCCCCGCGCCCGCACCGCGGCGGCCAGCACCCGGGCGAGATCGGCGCGGTGGATCACCCAATAGGGCGCGCCGTAACGCTCGGCGATCGCCGCCCCGAGCGCCGTGCGGCCGATCTCGCCGCCCGCCCGGGTCGAATAGACTCGGAGATCCTCAGGAATCGCCGCGAAGGGCGCCAGCGCCGGCCCGAGGCCGAGGTCGATCAGGACGCGGGACGCGTTGGGGGCGAGTTGGATGCCGGCGCCGACTTCGGAGAACCGCGCCGCCTGTTCCAGCACGGTCACACGGTGCCCCGCCCGGGCCAGCGCCAGGGCGGCCGTCAGACCACCGATGCCGCCGCCGGCGACGAGGAGGGAATGTCCCGACATGGTGTCCGATCGAATCGGTCCTGCGTGGGACGGCAGCGGGCGTCGAACGACGGGCATCCCGTCGCGCGACGATCACACCGCGGCGCGCAGGGTCACGGGTTGGTAGAAGGCATCGGCCGGGATGCTGGCCTTCGCTCCGAGCGACGGATCGAGGACGTAGCGGGTGCCGCAGTAGGGGCAGAGCTTTTCCGAATCGCCGCCCATGTCGAGGAAGACATGGGGGTGATCGAACGGCGGCAGCGCGCCGACGCACATGAACTCGCGCGCCCCGATCACGATCTTGTCGAGACCATGGTCGTTGGCGAAGTGAGGAACGGCAGCATCCGCCATGATCTTCCCTCGTCGGTCGGTTCGGAGGCCGGCACCATAGCGACGCCCGCGCCGCGAGGGTAGTGGGAAAAGGGTGGGGTGCCGGTGACCGCACCTGCCGCGACCTCCGGTCACGGGGCCGCGCCCCTGCCCGCGGCCCGCGCGCCGGGCCGCCCCGCGAGCCGCGGGGCTTCCGGCGACGCGTCGCCTCCGCTAGGTTTCCCCGATGAAGATCGTACCCCTCTCCACGTCTCCCGCCCGCGGCGCGCCCGACATGGCGCGTTTCGACTCCGACGGCCTGTCGCTCGCCTATATCGACCAGGGCCCGCCCGACGGCGAACCGATCGTGTTGGTCCACGGCTTCGGCTCCAACGTCCGGGTCAACTGGATCGGCCCGGGCTGGGTCGATGCGCTCGTCGGTGCCGGCCGCCGGGTGGTGGCGATCGACAACCGCGGCCACGGCGCCTCCGAAGGTCCCCACGACCCGGCGCTCTACGATACCGGCACCTGCATGGCCGAAGACGTCCGCCGCCTGATGGACCACCTCGGCATCGCTCGGGCCGACGTCATGGGCTATTCGATGGGCGCCTGGATCACCGGCCACCTCGCGGTGCGCCATCCCGAGCGGCTGCGCTCGGCGATCTTCGGCGGTCTCGCCATGGCGATGATCGACGGGCTCGGCGGTCAGGAGGCGATCGCCGTGGCGCTGGAGGCCGCACGCGACGAGGACGTGACCTCGCCGATCGGCCGCACCTATCGCGCCTTCGGCAAACAGACCGGATCGGACCTGCTGGCGCTCGCCGCCTGCATGCGCGGCTCGCGGCGCACCGTCGACCGCGCCGCGCTCGCCGCCCTCGACCTGCCGGTCCTGGTGGCGGTCGGCACCAAGGATACGGTCGCCGGCTCGCTCGACGAGTTCGTCGCGCTGATCCCCGGCGCGGAAGCTCTGGCGATCCCCGGTCGCGACCACATGCAGGCGGTCGGCGACAAGGTCCACAAACAGGGCGTCCTCGCCTTCCTCGCCCGGCGTCCGTGAGCGCCGCGCCTCAGCGGCCGTGGAACACCGGGTCGCGTTTTTCCAGGAACGCGGTGCGCCCCTCGGCGAAGTCGTCGGAGGCGAAACAGGCGTCGGTGAGCGCCGCGAGGCGCTCGCGTCGGGCGCTGCCGGCGCCGTCGACCACCGCATCGACCGCCGCCTTGGCGGCCCGGATGGTCAAGGGCGCATTGCGGGCGATGGTCGCGGCGAGGTCGTAGGCTTCGTTCTCGAAGGCCTCGACCGGGTGCACCGCACAGACCAGCCCGACCGCCAGGGCCTCGGCGGCGTGCAGCCGCCGCGCCGTGAAGAACAGCTCCTTGGCGCGCTGGCCGCCGACCGCCGCCACCAGATCGGCGACGCAGTCCGGCGGATAGCCGACCCCGAGGCGCGCCGCCGGGATCCCGAACACCGCGTCCGCCGCGGCGATCCGCAGGTCGCAGGCCGCCGCCAGCCCCATGCCGCCGCCCAGGCAGAAGCCGCGGATCATCGCCACCGTCGGCTTCTCGACCCGCCGCACCGCCGCGAAGGCCGCGGCGTTGGCCCCCTCGTAGGCTCGCGCGCAGGCCGCGTCCTTGCGCACCGTCGCGAATTCCGAGATGTCGGCGCCCGACACGAAGGCGAGATCGCCGGCGCCGCGCACCACGATCACCCGCACGTCGGGATGCCCGGCCAGCGCCGCGACCGCCCCCGGGATCGCCGTCCACATCGCCAGCGACACGGCATTGCGCCGCTCCGGATTGTCGACCACCAGCCGGCCGATCGCCCCGTCGACCTCGGCACGGATGTGCGGATCGCCGGTCGGCAGGGAGAGGACGGTGGGGGCGACGGCGGCATGGGTCACGGGAGGATCTCCGAACGGCGGGCGTTCCTTCGGAACGGGCGCGGAGGAAAAGAGTTACCGTATCCGCCGCGACGACGAACTCGTCATTTGGTCGGCCTGGGAAAAAGCGTATGATCCGCCTTCGATCGGGGTCCGCGCCCGAGGGGAGTTCCATGACCAGAGAGTCGTCCAAGGCCGTCCCGCTTCTGTCCAACGTCGATCCGATCTGGAGTCGGGTGCGCGCCGAGGCCGCCGCCATGGGCGAAGTCGAGCCGGCGCTCGCCAGCTTCATCTGGGAGACGGTGCTCAACCACGGCAGCCTCGAGGACGCCATCGTCCACCGCGTCGCCGAACGGCTCGGCCATCCCACCGTCAAGGAGGCGTTGATCCGCCAGACCTATGCCGAGGCGCTCGCCGACGAGCCCCGCCTCGGCGAGATCTTCCGCGTTGACCTCCAGGCGGTCTACGACCGCGACCCGGCCTGCGAACGGCTGATCGAACCGATCCTCTATTTCAAGGGCTTCCACGCCATCCAGACCCATCGCCTGGCCAACTGGCTGTGGCGGCACGGGCGGCGCGACTTCGCCCTCTATCTCCAGAGCCGCGCTTCGGAAGTGTTCCAGGTCGACATCCATCCCCAGGTGCCGCTCGGCCGTGGGCTGTTCTTCGACCACGCCACCGGCATCGTCATCGGCGCCACCGCCGAGATCGACGACGACGTGTCGATCCTCCAGGGCGTCACCCTCGGCGGCACCGGCAAGGAGATGGGCGATCGCCATCCCAAGATCCGCCACGGCGTGTTGATCGGCGCCGGTGCCAAGGTGCTCGGCAACATCGTGGTCGGCCATTGCGCCCGCGTCGCCGCCGGCTCGGTGGTGCTGGCCGAAGTGCCGCCGCGCACCACCGTCGCCGGCGTGCCGGCCCGCGTCGTCGGCGAGGCGCCGTGCAGCGAACCGTCACGGGCGATGGACCAGATGATCCGCGATCCCGCCTGAGGCGGGACGGAGCTCTGCGATCGCCGCGGTGGGCATCCGCCGATCGGGCTTTGACGCGGCCGCCCGCCCATGGCAAAAGCGGGCACCCTTCGGCGACCGTCGCGTCGCCCCCTCCCGTCATCCCATCCGGAGCCCGCGCCGTGGACAAGACCGAACTCGCCAAGCTGCAGGCCTATCTCCGGCGCAAGTTCGAACTCGCCACGATCAGAGTGGTGGCGCGGCCGAAGAAGAAGGATTCCGCCGAGGTGTTCATCGGCGAGGAGTTCGTCGCGGTGATCTACCGCGACGACGAGGACGGCGAGACCTCGTGGAACCTCCAGATGGCCATCCTGGAGATGGACCTCGAGGACTGAGGCCTCCGCCTCACGATCCCGCCCGCCACGCCGCGACTCGCGCCGGCAGGATGTCGCCGAGCCGCCGCCAGTCGGCGAGCAGCGCCAGCGGAAAGCGCCAGGTGATCGCCAGACCGTCGACGACCTCGTCATGGAGGCACACCGACGGCGCCTCGCCGGGGGCGAGCGGATAGCAGCGCGCCACGAAGGGATGGACCGAGCCGGGTTCGAGATAGACCTCCTCGCCCGCATAGCCCGAGGCCGCCGCCAGACGCCGCCCGACCAGTCCGTCCGGCCCCGGCCGCGCCTCGCCCTCGAAGAACCGCCCGTAGACCGTCGCCAGACGCCCCGCCGAATCGAGCCCGTCGCCGCCCGCGGCGATCGTCACATAGACGATGTCCGGGGCGAGCCCGGGCGTGTCGAAGCGTGCCGCCGTCGCCGCCGTCCGCCCCTCCGCCTCCGGCCAACTCAGCGCCAGATCGAGCCGCGGCTGGACGCCGCCGGCGCGCTGGGCGGGGAAGCGCAGGACGTTGCGCGGCAGCATCAGAGCGTGGCCGCCGACCGTCACCGCCAGAGGCTCGCTCGAAGTCTCGGCCGGCGGCGGCGACGCGAGGTCGCGCAGGACCACCAGCCCCACGGCGAGAAGCCCCGCCAGCCCCGCCGCGATCGCCCATCGGATCCGCATGATCGCTCCTCGCCGGCCTGTCGCAAGTTAACCACGGGACCGCATTTCCCGGCCGAATCCGCCGCCGGGGGGCGACAGACCCGAAGGCGCCATGGTAATGCTTAAGAAAGAGTTAACGAGGCGGGTGGCGTCCATGTTGTTCGAGTTGGCGATAGCGGCCTATGCGGCGGCGTCCGGTTTCGTGGCGGCCGGCGTTCTGGCCTCGTTCTATCAGTTGGTGACCGACCGACCGGCGCGCTTCGCCGTCGAGATCGAGTCCTTCGGCAAGGGCGTCGTGGGCGTGCTGCTCTGCGCCATCGCCGGCCCCTTCATCATCATGCGCAACGCCATCCGCGGCCGCATGCTGGAGCGTCGCCCGGTCGGTTGGCTGGTCGCCTCGACCGCCATCGCCACCGGCTGGAGCCTGTGCTCCGGTGTGCTGGTGCTGCAGACGGTGATCGCCATGCGCCAAGGCCTGATCTGAGGTCTCCGAACCGACGGCGCGTTCCATCGGCCCCTCTCCGGGGCCGTATCGACCCGGCGGCCCCTCTCCGGGGCCGCATCGACGAGGAGAGCCCCGCCATGGCGATCTGGATGCTCGACGGACAAGCTCCCGACCTGCCCGAGGACGGATCCGCCTGGGTTGCCCCGAGCGCCGATCTGATCGGCCGGGTGCGGCTCGGGCGCGAGTCGAGCGTGTGGTTCGGCGCGGTCCTGCGCGGCGACAACGAATGGATCGAGATCGGCGACCGCTCCAACGTCCAGGATCTCTCGGTGCTCCACACCGACCTCGGCGCGCCGCTGACCATCGGCGCCGATTGCACCATCGGCCACAAGGTGACGCTGCACGGCTGCACCATCGGTCGCAATTCGCTGATCGGCATGGGCGCGACCATCCTCAACCACGCCCGCATCGGCGAGGATTGTCTGGTCGGCGCCGGCGCGCTGGTCACCGAGGGCAAGGCCTTCCCCGACCGCTCCCTGATCGTCGGCGTGCCCGCCCGGGTGATCCGTCTCCTCGACGACGCCGCGGTGGCGCGCCTCACCCGTTCGGCCGAGGGCTATGCCCGCAACGCCCGCCGCTATGCCGACGGCCTGAAGCCGCTCTGACGCTCCCGATCACCCCGACGAACACCCGTCGTCCCGACGCGAGAACGGGCCGGTATCGGATGATACCGGCCCGTGAGGGCGGACGCGATCGACTTTGGGACGGGTGGGGGGGACGTGATCGCGGCCGTGAGAGTGTCGGTCTCTCTTCTCGTCGAAACGAACCCGGGGCGGGTTCAGTGTGGCGGGAGGGTCGAGACCAGTCCGGGGGGCGGCGGTCTCTCTCTTCCCGACGAGATCGAGCCTAGGTCCTGTTGACGAATAGGATTCCCCTTCGGGTCCAGGAATGATTCAACGTCGCTTTCGGAGGGCGGCGGCGTTGATTCGAGACCTGATGAGCGACGAGGAATGGGCGTTCTTCGAACCCTTCGTGACGAGACGTGGCCCGCACAGCGGCCGGCGACCTCAGGGCCATCGGCGTGTCCTCGACGGCGTCTTCTGGATCGCCCGCACCGGCGCCCAGTGGCGCGATTTGCCCGAATTCTTCGGCAA
>NZ_SJFN01000039.1 GCF_004328075.1 Siculibacillus lacustris
CCTGGCGCCGCCGCCCGCCGCTGCAACGCCGCCGCAACGGGTCGCGCCGCCGCAGCCGCCGGCCCTCCCGGCGGCGCCGATCGTTCCGCGCCGGCTGGCGCCGGTGGTGGTCGAGGACGCCGCGACGCTCGGCGCCGGACGCCTGCACCTGCGCCTGCCGGGGGTGGTGGCGGTGCCGCTCGACGAGACCTGTCGCGATGCGGCCGGGCAGATCTGGCCCTGCGGCCGACGGGCGCTGGCGGCGATCCGCGCCTTCGTGCGCGGCCGGACGGTCACCTGCCCGCTGCCGAAGACGGCGCGCACCGGCACCTTCGACGTCGCCTGCACCATCGGCGGCATCGATCTGGCGACCTGGGCGGTGGAACAGGGCTGGGCGCGCCCGGACGAGAGCAGCGAGACGGCGCGCGCGGCGGCCGAAACGGCGCAGCGCGAAGGCCGCGGCGTCCATCGCAGCGTCGCGCCGCCGGTGGCCCCGCTCCCCGATGCCGGGCCGAACGGCGTCGACGTGCCGCCCGATCGCACCACCGCGCCCTTGGCCGGCGGGACCGCCGAGGCGCCGCCGCGCGTCGTCGAGGCCCCGGCCCGGGCCTTGCCGCCGACGGTCGAAGCGGCGCCGCTCCCGCCCGTGACGGTCGCTCCGCCGCCGGTGCCGCCCGCGTCGGTCTCCCGCCCGCTCGCGGCGGGGCCGGAGGGGCCGATGCGGCTGATTCCGTGAGGCCTCAGACCGACGCAAGTGCGCCGGACAGCGCCGCGGCGATCAGCGCCCGGGTCTCGGCGAGGCCGTAGAGCGCCACGAAGGAGCCGAAGCGCGGGCCCTTCTCCTGACCGAGCAGGATCTGGTAGAGGCCGGCGAAGAAGCCGAGCGACACGCCGGGACCGCCGTCCGGGCCCTTCTTGGCCGGGTCGGGGAAATGGGCGCGGCCGACGTCGAAGACGATGGTCTGGACGGTGTCGGCATCGGCGTCGGCCGGCAGGGCGGCGAGCGCCGCATCGAGGGCGGCGAGCGCCTCGCGCTCGGCGGCGTCGGGGGCGCGGAAGACCTTGTTCGGCTTGACGAAGTCGTGGAAGTAGCGGATCGCGTACTGGACCAGCCGATCGAGTTCCGGGGCGGTCTCCGGGGTGATCTCCGGCGAATTGCGGCGGATGAAGCCCCACAGCACGCCGGCGTCCTCGGCGTTCGAGGCCGAGACCAGGTTCATCAGCATCGAGAACGAGGCCGGCATGTGCTTCTTCGGCGGCTCGCCCGAATGGACGTGCCAGACCGGATTGGCGATCTGCTGCTCGAGCGTCTGGCGATCGAAGGCGTCGAGGAACTGGTAATATTCGTCGACGTTGCGCGGGATCACGTCGAAGAACAGCTTCTTGGCCGCCTTCGGCTCGCGGAACATGTAGAGCGACAGGCTCTCGGGCGAGGCATAGGTCAGCCAGTCGTCGATGGTCAGGCCGTTGCCCTTGGACTTCGAGATCTTCTGGCCCTTCTCGTCGAGGAACAGCTCGTAGTTGAATCCCTCGGGCGGACGGCCGCCGATCGCCCGGCAGATCTTCGACGAGAGCTTGACCGAGTCGATCAGATCCTTGCCGGCCATTTCATAGTCGACGCCCAGCGCCGCCCAGCGCATGCCCCAGTCGGGCTTCCACTGCAGCTTGACGTTGCCGCCGGTGACCGACTGGGTCACCGCTTCGCCGGTCTCGGGATCGCGCCAGGTCACGGTGCCGGCGGCCGCATCGATGCGCTCCATCGGCACCTGCAGGACGATGCGGGTGCGCGGGCAGATCGGCAGGAACGGCGAATAAGTGGCGCGCCGCTCCTCGCCGAGCGACGGCAGCATGATCTTCATCACCGCGTCGTAGTTGGCGAGCACCGCCAGCAGCGTCGCGTCGAACCGGCCGGAGCGGTAATATTCGGTCGACGAGGCGAACTCGTAGTCGAAACCGAAGGCGTCGAGGAAGCCGCGCAACATGGCGTTGTTGTGGGCGCCGAAACTGTCGTGGGTGCCGAAGGGATCGGGGACCTCTGTCAGCGGCCGGCCGAGATGGGCGGTGACCATCTCCTTGTTGGGCACGTTGTCGGGCACCTTGCGCAGCCCGTCCATGTCGTCGGAGAAGCACAGCAACCGGGTCGGGATGCGGTCGCCGGTCAGCACCCGGAAGGCGTGGCGGACCATCGAGGTGCGCGCGACTTCGCCGAAGGTGCCGATGTGCGGCAGGCCCGAGGGGCCGTAGCCGGTCTCGAACAGCACCACGTCCTTGGGCGCGGTCTCCAGCCGGGCGACGATCTTGCGCGCCTCTTCGAACGGCCACGCCTTGGACTTGGCGGCGGCCGCCACGAGTTCGGCGGACAGATCGAGCGCGCGCGGCGTCGCAGCGGTCATGGACGGTACCTCACAGGCATTCGGGCGGGATCGCGCCCCCGGGCGGGGCCGGCGGACACTAGTCGCGGCGGGATGGAGCGTCAACGTGTCGCCGGATGCGGCGGCCACGACGAGGGTCGACTTGCCAGCGGCCGCCCGCGGACCTACCGTCCCGCCGCCCCTTTCCCACGGATCCCCACGGAGACTCCATGCCGAAGCCCTTCAGTCCGCACGAGGCCCTGATTCATCTGATGGTCACCGTCTCGATGGCCGACCGCCGGATGACCGAGAAGGAGGTCGCCGAGATCGGGCTCTTGGTCGGCACGCTGCCGGTGTTCGAAGACTTCGACCGGGCGCGTCTGCCGGCGCTGGCCGACGAAACGGCGAACTTCCTGGAAGCCGACGACGGCCTCGACCGCCTGCTGCAGCGCGCCAAGGCGGCGCTGCCCGACAAGCTCTACGAGACCGCCTACGCACTGTGCGTCGAGGTGGTGGCGGTCGACCGGGTCGCCGACCAGGAGGAACTGCGCTTCCTGGAGATGCTGCGCGACGCCTTCGACCTCGACCCGCTGATCTCCGCGGCGATCGAGCGCTCGGCACGGGTCCGGTATCGGAAGATGTGAGCCCTCAGTTCAGCACCCGCGGGACGCTCGGGACGTCGAGGGAGAAGGCCGGGATGTCGACGTCGAAGAAGGCGCCCGCGGCGTCCTGCATGCGGTAGCTGCCGACCATGAAACCCGACGGCGTCGCCAGCGGGCAGCCCGACGTGTATTCGAAGGTCGCGCCGGGCTCGATCAGCGGCTGTTCGCCGACCACGCCGGGGCCGTTGACCTCCTGGGTCTGGCCGCGGGCGTCGACGATCCGCCAATGGCGGGCGCGCAGGCGCACCGGGCCGGCGCCGATGTTGGTGATCTCCACCGTATAGGCCCAGAACCAGCGCGCCTCCTCGGGCTCCGACTTGTCCCTCTGGAACTCCGGCGTGACCGTGACCCGGATTCCGTGCGTGACCGCCTGATACATCTCGACACCCGTGGGCAACCGCCGTCGTCGGCGCGCGGATCGCGTCCCGACCGACTTCTCGCCGTCATCATGCCGCAACCGGCGACCGGCGCAACCCCCCGGGCCGCGCCGGCCTGAGGTCAGCGGCGGGCGGCGGCGCGCGCGGCTTGCGTCACGTCGTCGATCAGGTCGTCGATGTCCTCGAGACCGACCGACAGGCGCTGCAGGCCGTCGGTGATGCCGAGTTCGGCGCGGGCCTCGGGCTTCAGGCGCTGGTGGGTGGTGGTCGCCGGATGGGTGATCAGGCTCTTGGCGTCGCCGAGATTGTTGGAGATCTTGACGATCTCCAGGGCGTTGGAGAAGGCGAAGGCCCCGGCCTTGCCGCCGGCCACTTCGAAGGCGATCAGCGTCGAGCCGGCGCGCATCTGGCGGGCGACGAGAGCGGCCTGGGGATGATCGGCGCGGCCGGGATAGATCACCCGGGAGATCCCCGGCAGGCCGACCAGCACATCGGCGAGGCGGGCGGCGTTGGCCGTCTGTTTCTCGACCCGCAGCGACAGGGTCTCGAGCCCCTTGAGCAGGACCCAGGCGTTGAACGGCGACAGCGACGGGCCGGTCTGGCGGATGAACACCTGGAGATGGTCGTCGACGAACTTCTGGCTCGACAGCACCACGCCGCCGAGACAGCGGCCCTGACCGTCGATGTGCTTGGTCGCCGAATAGACCACGACGTCGGCGCCGAGAGCGAGCGGCGACTGCCAGCACGGCGTGGCGAAGACGTTGTCGACGATCAGCCGGGCGCCGGCGTCGTGGGCGATCTCGGCGATCGCGGCGATGTCGTAAACCTCGAGGGTCGGATTGGTCGGGCTCTCCAGGAACAGCACCTTGGTGTTCGGGCGGATCGCCGCCTTCCACTGGGCGAGGTCGGTGCCGTCGACCAGGGTCGAGGCGATGCCGAAGCGCGGACAGAGCTCCTCGACCGCGTAGCGGCAGGAGCCGAACAGCGCCTTGGCGGCGACCACGTGATCGCCGGCGGAGAGCTGGCAGAGCAGCGCCGCGGTCACCGCGGCCATGCCGGTCGCCGTGGCGCGGGCGGCTTCCGCCCCTTCGAGCAGCGCCATGCGCTCCTCGAACATGGTCACGGTGGGGTTGCCGAAGCGGGTGTATTGATAGCCGGGCGAGGTGCCGAGGAAGCGCGCCTCGGCCTCTTCGGCGTTGGCATAGACGTAGCCCTGGGTCAGGAACAGCGCCTCGGAGGTCTCGGCCCACTGGGAGCGGGTGATGCCGCCGTGGACGAGTTCGGTGGCGGGGCGGCGACGGCGCGGCGTATCGGACATGGCTCTCACTCCGGACGGTCCTCCGCCGCGCGTGCGCCGACGAAGAAACGAAAACCCGGCCGACGGGCGCCGGACCGGGTCACTTGTCCCAGATCCCGGCCCTTTTAGCATCGTTGTTTAACGTGGCGGCAAGCCGGCCGGCTCAAATGACCACGGGACCGTTTCGTCTTAGTCCTGCGATCCGGGCGCGTCAACGGGCCGTCGATGCGGGCTTTCCCCCATCGCCCGGCTGGCGGCGGGCGCGACGATCGGCTAGGAAACCGCAGGAAACCACGGACGACGACGAGGCGGATCCCCGACATGGACGAAGTAGCGGTGGACGGCATCCTGGCGGTGCAGGACATCCATGCGCTGGCGCAGGCCGGCGGCATCCGCACCGAGCGGCCGTTCGACGCCGATCAGGTGCAGCCGGCGAGCCTCGACCTGCGGCTGGGATCGCGGGCGCTGCGCGTCCGCGCATCGTTCCTGCCGGGACCGGACTGTTCGGTCGCCGACAAGGTCGGGGCCTTGACCCTGCACGAGATCGATCTGTCGGTCGGCGCGGTGCTGGAGACCGGCTGCGTCTACATCGTGCCGCTGATGGAGAGCCTCGAACTGCCGGCCGACGTCGCGGCCTCGACCAACCCCAAGAGCTCGACCGGGCGGCTCGACGTGTTCACCCGCGTCATCGTCGACCACACCCGGGCCTTCGACACGATCCCCGCCGGCTACCGGGGGCCGCTCTATCTGGAGATCAGCCCGCGCACCTTCCCGGTCCTGGTGCGGGCCGGCTCGCGGCTGTCGCAGATCCGCTTCCGGCGCGGCGACACCCGGCTCGACGACCGCGAACTGGCGGCGCTGCACGCCCGCGACCCGATCGTCAGCGGCGGCGAGGCGATGTTCCACGGGGGTCTCGCCGTGTCGATCGACCTCGAAGGGGCCGAGGGCAGCGGCGGGCAACTGGTCGGCTACCGCGCCAAGCGCCACACCGGGCTGGTCGACGTCGACCGCAAGGGGGCGCTCGACCTCCACGACTTCTGGGAGCCGATCGACAATCGCGGCCGGCGCTCGCTGATCCTCGATCCGGACGAATTCTATATCCTGGTGTCGCGCGAGGCGGTGCACGTGCCGCCGGACTATGCCGCCGAGATGGTGCCGTTCGATCCGCTGGTCGGCGAATTCCGGGTCCATTATGCCGGCTTCTTCGATCCTGGCTTCGGCCATGCCCCGGTCGGCGGCCGCGGCGCCCGGGCGGTGCTTGAGGTGCGCTCGCACGAAGTGCCGTTCATCCTCGACCACGGCCAGACCGTCGGGCGACTGGTCTACGAGCGCATGGCCCATCGCCCGGCGCGGCTCTACGGCGAGGGCATCGGCTCCAACTACCAGGCCCAGGGCCTGAAGCTCTCCAAGCACTTCCGCACCTGATCGCGCGCGTCTTGCATCCCGCCTCGCACTCCCCATCTCTCTTTCCGGACGATCGCCCGCGGGCGACGTCCACGATCCGAGACGAGGAGCCGGCCATGACGCCGCAGGAAGCCGAGATCATCAAGGACGTGTTCGCCCGTCTGAAGGCGATGGACCAGGGTCAGCCGGACGCCGAGGCTTCCGGCCTCGTGGCGGCGCAGCTCGCGGCCGAGCGTGGCGCCGGGCTGGCGCTGGTGCGCGCCCTGGTGCTGACCGACCGGGCCCGCGCCGCTCTCGCGCAAGAGAACGAAGCGCTGAAGCAGCAGCTCGCCAACGTCGGCTCCGCGCCGACGAGCGGCGGCTTGTTCGGCGGCGCGCCCGCCCCCGCCCCGAGTGCCGGTCCGTGGGGCCCGTCGCCCGCGCCGACGCCGGGACCGTGGGGACCGCCGCAGGCCCCCGCCTCCGGCCCCTGGGGCCAGACGGCGCCGCAGCAGGGCAGCAGCTTCTGGGGCAGCGCGCTCCGGACCGGCGCCGGCGTGGCCGGCGGTTTGTTCGCCTTCGAGGCGATCAAGGGTCTGTTCGGCGGCGGCTCGCACGGCTACGGCGGCTATGGCCAGAGCGCCGGCCTGTTCGATCAGCCGACGACGATCGTCAACGAGACGGTCAACGTCTTCGAGGGTGACCGCGGCGGCTATGACCGCAGCTCGGGCGGTTTCGGCGGCGACGACACCCGCACCGCCGGCCTGTTCGACTCGTCCGACGACGGCGGCGACTTCGGCGGCTCGGACGACACCTGAGCGACCAAGGCCGCGACGCGCGGGCGGGCGACGGCGCCCGCTCCTGCGGGCCCCGGCAGATCCGAAGCGGGGACCGACCGCCGCGCGGGCGCGATCGCGACGATCGGCGCGCCGCGCTCGACGCCCCCTCAGCGCCCGGCGCCCGCCTTCGCGGCGACGCGTGCCGCCCACTCGGCCTTCTGGGCCGCTTCGACCTCGGCCTTGTCGGGGTCGAGGGCGCGGTAGAGGCAGACGCAGCCGGTGTCGCGCCAGCCGAGCGCCTCGTAGAACCCGAGAACGCCGGAATTCTCCTTGCGCACCAGGAGATTGATCTTGGGCAGCCCGCGCGCCCGGCACCAATCTTCCGCCGCGGCGACCAGACGCCGCCCCCAGCCGGCGCGGCGGGCGGCGGGATCGACGCCGAGGTAATAGACCGCTCCGCGGTGGCCGTCGTGGCCGGTCATCACCGCGCCGACGACCCGGCCCTGGTCGCGCGCCACCAGCAGCACCCCGTGGCCGGACTCGCGGCACAGGCGGATGTCGTCGAACGGATCGTTCCACGGCCGCACCAGCCCGCAGGCGGTCCACAATGCCACCACCGCCGCGTCGTCTTGCGCGCGCGCTTCGCCGATCGCCGGGTCGTTCGCCGTCTCAGGAATCGTATCGCTCACGTGGTCGTCCTCGCTCGATCTCGGGACCGGCGATCCTAGCAGAGGCGCGAGCGCGCGGCAGGTCGGGGCTTCCCGGATCGCCTCCCTTGCCGAGAGCGCGACCCTGAGTCGGCGTCGGTGAACCTGGGCAAGCGCCGCGACAGGCGCCATAGTACCAACCCGTACCCGTTCCTCGAGGAGTTCCGCCATGCGCACCCGCCGTCTCGGTCCCGATTTGGAAGTCTCCGCCATCGGCCTCGGCTGCATGGGCATGAGCCATGCCTACGGCGGCCAGGAGGAAGCCAAATCGATCGACACGCTGCGCCGCGCGGTCGACATCGGCATCACCTTCTTCGACACCGCCGAGGTCTATGGCCCCTATACCAACGAGATCCTGCTCGGCAAGGCGCTGAAGGGCCTGCGCGATAAGGTCACCATCGCCACCAAGTTCGGCTTCGAGATCGGCCCGGACACCGGCTCGTCGGTCGACCGCATGATCGGGCTCGACGGCCGTCCGGAGACCGCGGTCAAGGTCGCCGAGGAGAGCCTGAAGCGATTGGGCATCGAGGTGATCGATCTGTTCTATCTGCACCGGGTCGACCCCAAGGTGCCGGTCGAGGAGAGCGTCGGGGCGATGGGCGACCTGGTGCGCCAGGGCAAGGTGCGCTTCGTCGGCGTCTCCGAGGTCGACGCCGTGACCTTGCGCCGGGCCCACCACGAGCATCCGATCGCCGCGGTGCAGAGCGAATATTCGCTGTGGACGCGCGGCGTCGAGGCCGAGGTGCTGCCGGCCGCGCGGGCGCTCGGCATCGGCTTCGTGCCGTTCTCGCCGCTCGGCCGCGGCTTCCTCGCCGGCAGCGTGACCGCCGCGACCGACCTCGCCGAGGGCGACTTCCGCCGCCGCCTGCCGCGCTTCCAGGAGGCGGCGCTCGCCGCCAACGCCCGTTTCGTGGCGGTCCTCGAAGAGATCGCCGAGAGCCACGGCGCGACCAAGGCGCAATTGGCGCTGGCCTGGGTGCTGGCCAAGGGCGACGACATCGTGCCGATCCCGGGCACGCGGCGGATCGACCGGCTGGAGGAGAACGCCGCGGCAGCGAGCGTCTTGCTGTCGGCGGCCGACGTGGCGGCGATCGAAGCGGCGATTCCGCCCGAGGAGATCACCGGCGAGCGCTACGGCGCGACCGCGGCCTTCGTCCCGAAGAAGTGAAGGGGGGGCAGGGCCGGCGGCGACCCGTCGCGCCGGTGAGCGGCGATCACCGGCGGCGCGGGCATCGCCCGTGGGGTTGTTCCCGCACAACGACGCCAGCCGCCGCGGCGCTATCGTCACGACCAACTCGAATGGAAGGTCGGCGACGATGGACATCGACCCGGAGAGCGTCGTCGACGACGTCATGAGGCGGTGGCCCGCGACGATCGCGGTGTTCCTGGCCAACCGGATGCACTGCATCGGCTGCCCGGTCGGGCGGATGCACACGATCGCCGAGGCCTGCGCCGAGCATGCGCTCGACCGCGCCACGGTGCTCGCCCAATTGGCCGCCGCCGCCGGGCGGGCGCACGAGGCCCCCCGCTAGTCGGATTCGCGCTCGCCGCCGTCGGCGACGAGGCGCAGCCGATGCGGGGCGCAGACCACGATCTTGCGGCGCCCGTTCTTCACCAGCCCCTGGGCCTCCCAGGCGCTCAGCGTGCGGCTGACGGTGTGCAGCGTCGATCCGGTCATGTCCGCCAGTTCCTGGCGGGTGATCGGAAAATCGATCAGGATGCCCTCGTCGGTCTTGCGGCCCGCCTGAGCGACCAGCCGCAACACCGCATGGGCGATGCGGCGCTCGACCTCCTCGGTCGACAATTCGCGGATGCGGGTGGTGGCGTCCTGGAGACGCTCGGCGACGGTGCGCAGCGTATCGAGGGCGACCGTGGGATTGCGGCCGACGAAGCCGTCCCATTCGCTCGCCGGCCAGCCGATCACCAGACTCTCGACCACCGCCACCGCGCTCGCGGGATAATCCGGGCGGCGCATTGCCATGGCGATGCCGAACAGGTCGCCGGGATCGAGGTGGCGGACCACCACCTGGCGGCCGTCGGGCGTCGACTGCACCGCCTTCAGCCGACCGTGCAGGAGGACATAGAAGGCATCGGCGACGGTGCCCTGTTCGAACACCGTCGCGCCCTCGGCGATCCGCTGCACCCGCGCGGTCGCCAAGACGGTGTCGAGATCGGCCTCGCCGAGCGAGTGGAACAGGCCGAGGTCGCGGATCAGGGATCGATCGAGGCGTCGGGCGGACAAGCGCTGGTTCCTCCGCGTGGGGCGGCCGGACGGCCCTTCCGGTGGAGCCGCGACCTGCGAGTGTAATCCAGTTTGTTCCCGGACAACGAAGGAAGCGCCGACCGGGCGCAAGGTCCTCCCAACGAAACACGCTGCTGCCCCACGAAACCCGCTGTGAAGGACGCCGGTCATGCTCTCCCGTCGCGATGCCCTGTTCGGTTCCACCCTGGTCGCCCTCGCCGCCGCCGCGGCGACCGCTGCTCCGGCCCTCGCCGCCGCCACGGGCGACGACGTCGCGGCGCTGCGCCACGTCAAGGTCGATCTGGTCGCCCCGCCCTTCGTCCATGCCCACGAGCAGGCGACGGCCGAGGCGCCGAAGGTGGTCGAGTTCACCATGACCATCGTCGAGAAGGAGATCGTCATCGACTCCGACGGCACCAAGATGCACGCCATGACCTACGACGGCTGGATCCCGGGGCCGATGATGATCGTCCACGAGGGCGACTATCTGCAGCTGACGCTGATCAACCCCGACACCAACACCATGCCGCACAACATCGACTTCCATGCCGCGACCGGCGCGCTCGGCGGCGGCGAACTGACCCTGGTGGCGCCCGGCGAACAGGCGACCCTGCGGTTCAAGGCGACCCGGCCCGGCGTGTTCGTCTATCACTGCGCCCCTCCCGGCATGATCCCCTGGCACGTCACCTCGGGCATGAACGGCGTGGTGATGGTGATGCCACGCGGCGGTCTCACCGATCGCGCCGGCAAGAAGCTCCACTACGATCGCGTCTGGTACATCGGCGAGAGCGACTTCTACGTCCCCAAGGACGCCAAGGGCGCCTACAAGACCTACCCGTCGCTCGGCGACGCCTACGAGGACGTCACCAAGACCATGCGCGGCCTGATCCCGTCGCACGTGGTGTTCGAGGGCAAGGTCGGGGCGCTGACCGGCGACCACGCGCTCACCGCCAAGGTCGGCGAGACGGTGCTGATCGTCCACGCCCAGGCCAATCGCGACACCCGCCCGCACATCATCGGTGGCCACGGCGACTACGTGTGGGAGACCGGCAAGTTCGACAACCCGCCCCAGACCGGGCTCGAGACCTGGTTCATCCGCGGCGGATCGGCCGGCGCGGCGCTCTACACCTTCCGCCAGCCCGGGATCTACGCCTACGTCAACCACAACCTGATCGAAGCGACCGAACTCGGCGCCACCGCCCATTTCAAGGTCGAGGGCACCTGGAACGACGACCTGATGAAGCTGGTCTCCGCCGCCGGCCCGATCGCCACCCACTGAGCACCGCAAGGGGCCGGGTCCGTCCAGGGCCCGGCCGAGGAGCGATCACCATGTCGATCCCCCGTCATCGGGTCCTGCTCTCCTCCGGCCTCGCGACCGTCGTCGCCGTCGGCATGCTGATCGGCACGCCGACGATGCCGCCGACCGATTCGACCGATCTGGTGATCCTGCCACCGACCACGGTCACCTACCGGGCCGCGGGCGACTTCAGCCGCGACGGCAGCGGCGTCGATGCGCCGGTGGTCGCGGTCACGTTCGAACGGCCGCTCGCGGTGATGCGCACCCAGGTCAGCGCCGCGGCCTATCGCGCCTGTGTCGCGGCGAAGGCCTGCGACGGACCCGACGACGCCGACGAGGCCCCGGCCCGCGACGATCTGCCGGCGGTCGGCCTCAGTTGGCGCGACGCCACCGCCTATGCGGCCTGGCTGTCGCGGACCACCGGACACCATTATCGCCTGCCCACCGACGCCGAATGGGTCCGGCTCGCGGCGGAAGCCCATGTCGAAGAGACCGCCGTGGCCGCCGCCGATCCGCGCGATCCGGCCCGGCGTTGGCTCGCCGCCTATGCCGCCGAATCGGCGAAGGCGGCCCCGATCGATCGCAAGCCGCGGCCCTTCGGCCATTTCGGCACCAACTCCCACGGCCTCGCCGACGTCGCCGGCAACGTCTGGGAATGGACCGACGGCTGCTGGTCGCGCCATGTCGACGGCGCCGGGGCCGGGCCGCGGGAGACTCGCAACTGCGGTGTGCGCGTCGTCGAAGGGCGCCATCGCGGCTACGTCAGCGACTTCGTCCGCGATCCGCGCAGCGGCGGCTGTTCGGTCGGCACGCCGCCGAGCAATCTCGGCGCCCGCCTGATCCGCGACGATCCCGATCTCACCCTCCCCCAGCGCCTCGCCGCCCTGGTCGCGTCGATCCTGCCGACGGCGGCGCTCCGGTGAGGCGCCGCCTCAGCCGCGCCAATCGAGGAAGCGGTTCTCGACGGCGGTGATCGCGCGGCTGACGATCAGCCCGAGGATCGACAGCAGAGCGACGCCGGTGAACAGCCGCTCGAGATCGTAGAGCGAGCCGGCCTCCAGGATATAGGCCCCGACCCCGAATTCGGCGCCGAGCATCTCGGCGGCGGCGAGCAGGATGATGCCGATCGAGATCGACACCCTGAGGCCCGACAGGATGCCGGGAAAGGCGCCGGGCAGCACGATCTTGGTGACGATCGACCACCAGCTCAGGCCGAAGCTCTGGCCCATGCGGATCAGGCCGCGATCGACGTTGTCGACCGCGCCATAGGTCGCGACCACCGTCGGGGTGAAGGTGCCGAAGGCGATCAGCATGTATTTCGAGGTCTCGTCGATGCCGAACCAGATCACGAACAGCGGCAGCAGGGCGATCTTGGGGATCGGAAACAGCGCCGCGACCAGCGGCACCAGCCCCGCCCGGACCAGCCCGAACAGGCCGATCGCGACCCCCAGCGACACGCCGACGCCGATGCCGAGGCAGCCGCCGACCGCGAGGCGCCGCAGCGACGGCACCAGATGGACCCACAGCAGGCCGCTCTTCCATAGATCGACGAAATTGGCGAACACCGCCGAGGGGCGCGGCAGCGTCAGCGCCGAGATCCAGCCGCTGCGCGTGCCGAGTTCGGCGGCGCCGATCAGCACCACGAACACCACCAGCCCGATGCCGGGAATCGGCCGCGGCGCGAAGCCCCGCCCGCGAAAGGCCACCGGACGTCCCCTGAGCTCAGTCACCGATCAACTCCCGATCCGCCGCCATCGCCTCGTCGCGCATCAGGTCCCACAGCTCCTTCTGATGCGCCTCGAGGATCGGATCGCCGAGGCTGCGCGCGGCGAGCGGCATGTCGACCGACACCACCGCCCGCACCCGGCCGGGACGGCGCGACAGCACGACGATGCGATGCCCGAGGCGCACCGCCTCGGCGAGGTTGTGGGTGACGTAGACCGCGGTGAAGGGCTGGCGCGTCCACAGGGCGACGAGGTCGTCGAGCAACAATTCGCGGGTCTGGCTGTCGAGGGCCGAGAGCGGCTCGTCGAGCAGCATCACCGCCGGCCGCACCGCCAGCGCGCGGGCGATGGCGACGCGCTGCTTCATGCCGCCCGACAGTTGCTTGGGCAGAGCGCCGCGGAACTCCGAGAGGCGGGTGCGCGCCAGCACGTCGGCGACGATCGCCTCGGTCTCCGCGCGTCCGAGGCGATGATCCTCGAGCACCAGCCGGATGTTGCCCTCGACGGTCCGCCACGGCAGCAGGGCGAAGTGCTGGAAGACGTAGGTCAGGGGATTGAGCGAATCCGCCGGCGGTTCGCCGACGGTCAGCACCCGTCCGTGGTCCGGCACCTCGAGCCCGCCGAGAAAGCGCAGCAGGGTCGACTTGCCGCAGCCGGAGGGGCCGACCAGGCAGACGATCTGGCCGCGCGGAATGTCGAGCGAGACGTCGCGCAGAACTTCGACCGATCCATAGGAATGGCCGACCTTCTCGATCAACAGGTCCATCGAGGTCTCCGCCGGACGGGGCCGAATGGGGGGCATGCGGTCACGACGTCGGACCGTCAGAGGATCTTCACGTAGGAGGTGTCGACCACCATCTCCGGGGTGATGGTGTCCTTGACCATCTTCTCGGCCTTGAACCAGTCGAGCTGCTCGGTGATCGAGGTCAACGACAGGGCGAGGCCGCGATTGATACGGGTGGCGTCGTCGACCAGCATCTCGCGGACCTCGGCGAAGGGGCTCGAGGTGCTGACATAAGTGTGGAGGATGCGGGTCAGGGCGTCGATCTCGCCGGCCGGCGCCGAGCGGTCGACGAAGGCGGCGTCGTAGTCGTCGACGGCGCGGGCATAAGCCCGGATGAAGGTCTTGGTCTTCTCGCGCTCGTCGGAGGCGTTGGCCTTGGAGGTGAACACCGTCGTCACCTGATAGTCGGGGGCGTAGTCGGAGATCGTGCCGATCACCCGCGCCGTGCCCTCGTTGAGCATCTTCTTGGCGATGCTCTGCTGGATCGCCCAGCTGTCGATCTGGCCGCTCGACAGGGCGGCGACGAGGTTGCCGAGCTTCTGCAACGGCCGGAGCGAGATCGACGCCAGCGGTACGCCGACCGCCAGCGCGACCTTGTGGATCATGAAATGAAACGACGAGCCGGCGGTGGTGATGCCCCAGCTGCGGCCGGCGAGATCCTTCGGGCTCTTCAACCCGGCCTCCCAGGCCTTGTTGGAGGCGAGCACCACCGATCCGACCTTGCCCTTCTCCTCGCGCAGCGCCCCGCCGATCACCCGCACGGCGTTCTTCTCGGCGAGGCTGACGAGGCCGCCGCTCATCGCGGTGACGCCGTAGTCGACGTCGCCGGAGGCGATCGCCACGGCCAGGGGCTGGGCCGCCTCGAAGAACTTCAATTCGACGTCGAGGCCCTCGTCGCGAAAATAGCCGCGCTCGAAGGCGATGAAACTCGGAGCATGACTGCCGAGGCGCAGGACACCGAGGGCAACCTTGGTGGCGGCGCGGGCGCGGCGCGGCCACACCGCGGCGACACCGACGGCGCCGGCGGCGGTCAGCAACCGTCGACGATCGAGAGAGTGAGTCGACATCCCGGGGCCCCCTTGTTCCCTGCGAAAGCGCGCCCTCCCGTTCCCGGAGGTTCGGTCCGCGCCGGGATACATACAACAATCCGTTCCGCCGGTCTGCGGTTCAGAGCGCCGCCCGCGACCGCCGCGGCCCGTTCCCGTGGAGGCCGGAGGGGCCCGGCGACGCGCCGCGGGATCCGCCCGGCGGGCCCGCCGTCACAAGGTCGACTGCGTCGCGCCGTCGGCGCCGACCAGGATGGCGCTCAGGCCGAGGCGGCGCGCGAACGCCAGACCGCGGTCGCGGCCCATCACCAACAGGGCCGTCGCCCAGGCGTCGGCACTGGTGCAGTCGGGCGCCACCACGCTGACCTGGACCAGATCGCCCCGGAGCGGCCGGCCGGTGGCCGGATCCATGGTGTGGGACCGCGGCTCGCCGTCGATCTCGACGACATGGCGATAGGTGCCGGAGGTGGCGACGGCGGCGTCGGTGAGGTCGATGACCCCGAGGACGTCGCGGATCGCCCGATCGGGCCGCTCCTGGGCGATCGCCCAGGGCCGCCCGTCGGGTTTGGTCCCGCGGGCGCGCAACTCGCCGTCGATGCCGACCAGGAACGCGGCGAGTCCGAAGCCGATCGCCACTTCGGCGAGACGATCGACGCCGTAGCCCTTGGCGATGCCGGCGAGATCGACGGTCAGCGGAGCCAGACGCCGGGCGCGGCCGCCGACCGGATCGAGCTCGAGCGTCTTCGGCGGCACGAACGAAGCGCGGCCGGCGGTTTCGGCGATCCGCGCGGCGTCGGGGGTGCGACGGCCGCCGCCGAAGCCATAGGCACGGACCAGATCGCCGACCCCGACGTCGAAGGCGCCCTCGGACAGGCGCCCGATGGTCAGCGCCCGCTCGAGCACCATCAGCAGCCGGGGGGGAATCGCGCACCACTCGCCGATCGGCGCGCGGTTCAGCCGTTCGAGGTCGGAGTCCGGGCGCCAGCTCGACATCTGGCTCTCGACCTCCTCGACCGCGTCGGCCAGCGCCTGGGCCAGGTCCGCGGTGTCGAAGGCTTGCGGTGCGTAGACGATCGCCGACCAGCGGGCGCCCATCGCCGGTCCGCTCAGCACGCGGCGCACGGAAGCGGGCCCGGCGGCGGAGGGTTCAATAGACGTCTTCGACATAACGGCCTCCGGTTCGGAGCGTCGCCAGATCCAGACCCAGCGGACGGACGACGCCGTCGAGCGTGCGGGAGACCGCCGCGCTCATGTCGCGGCTGCCGCACACCAGGATCTGCGCGCCGTGGCGCACCAGTTCGCGCAGCCGCGGCGCATCGGCGGCGAGGCGGTCCTGCACATGGGCGCTCGGCAGCGGACCGCGCGAGAAGGCGGTGGTGAGCGAGGTCAGCCGTTTCTCGGCGAGATGACGGGCCAGTTCGTCCTCGTAGAGGAAATCCGACGCCGGGTTGCGGCCGCCCCAATAGAGGTGGATCGGCCGGCCACCGTCGCTGGCGCGCACGAATCCGGCGAGCGGTCCGATGCCGGCGCCGGCACCGATCAGGATCAGCGACGAGGCGGTGTCGGCCGGTCGGAAGCCCGGGTTGGCGCGCACGAAGGCGTCGATGGTGTCGCCGGGCTCGAGCGCATGCAGCCGGGTCGAGCACAGACCGCCGGGGCGCAGACGCACGCAGATCTCGACGACGCCGTCCGCCTTCGAGGAGGCCAGCGAATAGAAGCGCGGCAGGACCTCGCCCTTCGGCACCACCCCGAGCAGATCGCCGGCTTCGAAGTCCGGCAGACGGCCGGGCCGACCGCTCCGGGTCGGCGGCGCGCAAAAGCGCAGGATCGCCACCGGGGCGCCGATCGCTGCGCCGTAGTCTTCGCGCTCGACCAGTTCGAGCGCGGTGGTGGCGGGGGTCTCGGCGACGTGCTCGAGCACCAGGGCGTGACCGAGCACGGCGCCGAGATCGCGGCCCCACTGGGCGAATTCCTGCGCCGAGCGCCGGTCGATCCGCCGCATCTCCAGGAGTTTCGGGAAGTCTCTCGCGGCGAGCGCCTCGGCGACCGAACGGGCATAGGCGCAGAAGTTCGGGAAGGTGCGGTCGCCGAAGCCGAGGACCGCCACGGCCGTGCGGCCTTCGAGGGCTGCGAGCCGGTCGAGGAAGCGCTTCGCCGAGGCCGGCGCCCCGCCGTCGCCCCAGGTGGCGGCGAGGAGGATCAGGCGGTCGGCGCGGACATGGGCCTCGCCGAGGTCGTTCATGTCGCCGAGGTGGACGGCGTGGCCGGCCGCGGTCAGCGCCCGGGCGAGCGTCGCGGCGAAGCCGCGGGTGCTGTCGGTCTCGCTGCCGACCAGGACGACCGTATCGGCCGCCGCGACCGGCACAGCCGGCGCGGCGCCGACCGTCGCGGCGGCAGCCCGGCGGCGGCGCAGCCACATCACCAGCCCGCTGCCGGCCAGCACCGGCACGCTCGCCGCCGAGAGCCCGAGGAGCAGGCCGAGCGCCCAGGCGCCGCGGCCGGTATGGAGCATCCGGACGACGTCGTCGATGCGTTCGACGAGGGTCGCCGGGGTGAAAGCGAGTATCGCGCCGCTCGCCGGATCGACGATCGCCTCGCCGCGCGCGGTGCGCAGGCGGACGACGTCGGTGGGGTCGGCGGGGTCGGCGAAGGTCAGTTCGCGGAGATCGGCGACGTCGGTGGCCGCGAGTGCGCGCAGGCGGTCGATCGGTGCGGGGGCGCCGGTGCTCGCCGCGACGAGCGGGGCCGCGGCGGGGATCTCGGGCAGGAGATCGAAGGTCGAGGCCGACATCCACAGACCGGTCAATGACGAGAGGACGAGGCCGACGGTGGCGAGACGCGCCACTTCGCCGTGCAGGCGATCGAGCGCCGAGCCGCGGATCGGGCGCAACAGGGCGCGGGCGCCGCCGAGCCGGCGGGCGAGCAGCGCCACACCGGAGAGCGCCACGACCAACATGGCAATTGCCGTCAGGCCGGCGACGAGCCGACCGCCGTCGCCGGCGGCGAAGGCGCGGTGCAGATCGGTCAGCCAGCGCGTGGCCGGCGCCGGGGCGAAAGAGCCGAGGCCGGCCCCGGTCGCCGGGTCGACGCGCTCGACGCCGCTGGTCTCTCCGTCGGTGAAGGCGGCGGTGACGACGCCGTTCGCCCGGACCCGGATCGTCGAGACGACCTCGTGGCGGGCCGCCACCGCGCCGGCGAGGGTGGCGACCGAGGTGCCCCGTTCGATCGCCGGCGTCGAGAGGCGATCGACGGCGGGCAGGACCGAGAGCGCGGCGCCGGTGACGGCGATCGCCACCAGGGCCAGCGCCAGGACGAGAGCGGGCAGATTGTGCAGGCGGCGGAGCATGGCGGAGAGCCTCCGGTTCAGAAGGTGACCAGGAGCGACTTCACGTAGCCCTTGCCGACGACCGGCTTGCCGGCCTGATCGGTCGACAGCGGCACGACCGCGTCGGCGGGGACCTCGCGGCCGTCCTCGACGGCGGTGTCGACGTGAAGCTGGTAGCCGGCGTCGATCAGCGCGTCGGCGATGTCGACGGTGATCTTCAGCGTGCGGCCCGAGCCGATGCTGGCGCCGGTGATGCCGTCGACCTCCGCGGGCCGCCCGCCCGAGGCGCGCTGCCAATCGGCGAGGTGGCGCCAGTATTTGGCGCGGTCGCCGGCGAGCCACAGCGTGCCCTTGTACTTGCCGCCGGCGTCGCCGACCCACAGCACGGCATAGGCGCCGCTGCCGCCGTAAGCCTTCATCGTGGTCTGGACGGTGACTTGTTTCGCCTCGGCGGCGATCGGCGCGAGGAAGGCCGCGCCGATGGCGAGGGCGGGAAGAACGATCTTCATGATCCGGGTTCCGTTGTCTCGGGAGGGGAGAGCGGCGCGCCGCGGCGCGGCGTCAGTTCACTTCGACCGTCGGGCGGGCCTTGCCCTGGAACAGGCGGTTGTCGGGGACCGGCGCGGCGGGGTCGGTCGCCGCCGGGCGCTCGGCGCGGGCGCCGTCGCGCGCGCCGTGGCCCTCGTCGTCGTGATGGCGGCGGTGGCGGCCGTCGCGATCGTGGTGCCCGTGCCGCTCGCGATCGGCGACGCGGAACGCGCCGTCGTCGTCGGAGGCGGCGACGGAATCGCGATGTTCGGCACCGTGGCGATGATGGAGGACGTCGGTGGCGGCGAAGGCGACGCCGATCGAGGCGGCGCCGGCCAGGAGAGCGACGGCGAGGAGGAGAGGTCTTTTCATCGGGGGCTCCGGTCTGAGGCGACCGGATCACCCTGCGGCGGCGACCTGACAGGCACCTGAACGACCGACCGGGCGGCGTTCAGCTCGCCGTCAGGCGGCAGATCGGCTGCGCGGAAGTTCGACGCGCGCGAGGAAACCCTCGGCGCGGCCGGGAATCGGCGACAGGAGATCGAGCCTCAGACCGGCCCCCCGGCAGACCGCCGCGACGATGGCGAGGCCGAGACCCGAGCCCTCCGCCGTGGTCGGCCCGCGCTCGAAGCGGCGGGTCAACCGTTCGAGCCGATCGGGGGCGACCGCCGGCCCGTCGTTCTCGACCTCGAAGCGATGGTCGCCGAGGCGCACCGCGACCTTGCCGTCGCGCGCGCCGTGCTTCAGCGCATTCTCGATCAGATTGCGCGCCAAGACCGCGAAGGCGTCGGGGTCGAGGTCGCTCGGCCCGCCGCCGTCGGGGGGAATCGCCACGTCGAGCCGCTCGGCGACGTCGAAGCGCCGGTCGATCTCCTCGACGACCAGCGCCAGCACCGGCCCGAGCGGCGCGGCCTTCTCGGCGATCAGGCCGCCGCCTTCGGCCTTGGCGAGTTGCAACAGCTTCTCGGACAGGCCGGACAGCCGGCGCAACGATGCGGCGACGGCGCGGGCCCGCTCGCGGCCGGTCTCGTCGGTCATTTCGGCGATGAGGCGCTGCGCCTGGGCGAGCGCCGCGGCGATCGGCGTGCGCAGTTCATGAGCGCTGTTGGCGGTGAACGATCGTTCCGCCTCGAGCGCCCCGCGCAGCCGGTCGAGCAGGGCATCGACGGCGCCGGCGATCGGCGCGATCTCGTCGGGGAGACCACGGGCGGCGAGCGGCGAGAGATTGCCGCGGCCCCGCGCCTCGATCTCGCGGCGGAACACCAGGATCGGCCGCAGCGTCGCCCGCCCGAGCAGGACGACGGCGATGAGCGCCACCGGCACCAGGGCGGCGAGCGGCCAGACCAGCGCCAGCACCGCCCGCCGCACCGCCGCGTCGCGATGGGCGAGGGCTTCGACGGTGGTCACGCGGACCGTCCCGCGCACCGCCGACTCGGTATAGAGACGCAGGCCGTCGACCGAGCGAAAGCCGTCGTCGAGGCCCTTCGGGATGCGGTGCGGCTCGGCGTCGGAGGATTGCAGCAGGTCCCGGCCCTCGCCGTCGCGCACGACATAGGTGATGAATTCGCGATGCGGGCCGATCGGCGCCATGTGCTGGGCGGCATCCCCGGCCTCGCGCGACAGGAGTTCGGAATAGGCGAGCGGCAGGACGCGCTGCGCCACCTCCTGCAGCGCGCTGTCGAAGATCTGGTCGATCTCCCGGCGCAGGACCAGGCCGGCGACCGTCGCCGCGGCGAGCCACAGGACGGTGACGGCGAGGACGAGGCCGACGCCGAGCCGGCGCCCGAGGCTCCACCTGCGCTGCGCCGGTCCGCTCATGTGCCGCCCCCGGGCGAGCCGAGCCGGTAACCCATGCCGCGCACCGTCTCGATCGCCGCGGCGCCGAGCTTCTTGCGCAGCCGGCCGACATAGACCTCGATGGTGTTGCTCTCGACTTCGGACTCGAAGGAATAGAGCCGCTCCTCGAGCTGGGCCTTGGACAGCAACTGATTGGGCCGCTGCACGAAGGCCTCGAACAGCGACCATTCCCGTTGGGTCAAGGCCACCGTCCGGCCCGCCCGGTGGACGGTGCGGCCGCCGAGATCGACGTCGAGATCGCCGATCGTCACCAGCGGGTTGGGATTGCCGGAATAGCGGCGGCCGACCGCGCGGATGCGCGCCGACAGTTCGGCGAGATCGAACGGCTTGACCAGATAGTCGTCGGCGCCGGCGTCGAGCGCGGCGATCCGGTCGGAGATCTGATCGCGCGCCGTCAGGACGATCACCGGCGTGACGTCGCCGCCGCTGCGCAACAGCTTCAGGAAGTCGAGGCCGCGCCCGTCGGGCAGCATCAGATCGAGCAGGACGAGATCGAACACCGCGGTGCGGATCGCGCTCTCGGCGTCGGCCAGCCGCGTGACCCAGTCGGCGGAATGGCCGTCGGCGACGATCTGGTCGCGCACCGCCTGGCCGAGCACCGGATCGTCTTCGATCGAGAGAATGCGCATGGGTCGTCTCGCCGTCGTGATGCCGCCGCGTCGCACCAGTCTAGACCGAGCGGCGGCGAACGCGGCGGCGATTTTCGACCGCGCGTTCAGGTCGCTTTCAGGCCCGCGTGGTGGAATGGATCTCTCGCCCCTCTCGAGGAGGATGCCGTCCCTTGTCCCGCCGTGCCGTATTCGCCGCCGTCGTGCTGCTGATGTCCGCCGGGGCGGGGCTCGCCGAGCCGCGCTGCGACGTGCCGCTCGCCGACTGGCAACCGCGCGAGGCCCTGCAGAAGAAGCTCGAGGCGGACGGCTGGACGGCGGCGAAGATCCGCTCAGACGACGGCTGCTACAAGGCGATCGGCCGCGACGGGCGCGGCGAGATCGTCAAGGGGCGGTTCGATCCGGCCACGCTCGAACGACTCGAGGACGACGGGCGCGACGATCACGGCGGCCATGGTCGCCACGGCCGGCGCTGGGGTGCGGACGATTGACGTCGGCCGGGGATCGGCCTTCGGGGGGATCATGGACAGGACCATTCGCATCGCGGCCGGCAGCATCGTCGTCGGACTGATCGTCCTCGCGCTGAAGCTGCTGGCCTGGTGGGTGACCGGTTCGGTGGCGCTGCTCTCCGACGGGTTGGAGAGCACCGTCAACGTCGCCACGGCGATCGCCGCGCTGATCGCCATCCACGTCGCCGCCCGGCCGGCCGACGCCAAACACCCCTACGGCCACCACAAGGCGGAGTTCTTCTCCGCGGTGCTCGAGGGGGTGATGATCATCGTCGCGGCGATCCTGATCATCCACGAGGCCTACAAGGGATTTCTCGCCCCGCAGCCGCTCGAGGCGCCGCTCGTAGGGTTGCTGATCAACGGCGTGGCCAGCGCGCTCAACGGCTTTTGGTGCTGGGTTCTGGTGTCGCAGGGCAAGAAACTGCGGTCGCCGGCGCTGGTCGCCGACGGGCATCATCTGCTCTCCGACGTGATCTCGTCGGTCGGCGTCGTGCTCGGTGTGCTCCTGGCGGTGATCACCGGCTGGATGATCCTCGATCCGCTGCTCGCGGCGATCGTGGCGCTGAACATCCTGTGGTCGGGCTGGCAGGTGACGCGCAGTTCGCTGTCCGGCCTGCTCGACGAGGCGGTCTCCGACGAGACGCTCGCCGAGATCCGCGCGACGATCGGCGCCCACGCCGGCGGCGCGCTCGAGGCCCACGACATCCGCACCCGCCATGCCGGCAAGGCGACTTTCGTCGATTTCCATCTGGTGGTTCCCGGCACCCTGTCGGTGCGCGAAGCCCACGCCATCTGCGACCGCATCGAGACGGCGCTGGCCGGCGTGATCGCGCAGGCGGTCGTCACCATCCACGTCGAACCGGAAGGCGAGGCCGAACACCGCGGCGTGTTCGTCATCTGACCCGAGCTGGAGGTCGCGTCGGCGGTCCGGTCGGCAGGGACGAGGGGCGCTCGCAGGCGTGGGGAGACGGAGGACGGCGTCGGTCTCGACGGGCGTGACGGCCCGAACGGCAGATCCTCGCGAAATTTGCCAGTTGCCCGGCGAAGTGTCAGAAGATGAGGTGATCGCTCGTCGACCCTTGCTCACCTCCCGGGCTCGAATTCTTAATGACGCTCGTTGCGACGACCACGCGACCACCGATCCGTCGGCGGATGTTGGCCCGGCTGGCGGGGCTGGTCGGTTTCGTCGTCGCGGCCTTCATCATGACCGTCTATGGGATCGAGCGGCAGACCCGCGAGGACGACTTCGTCGCCGTGGCGACCTCGGTCGAGACCCTGTTCGCGCAGAAGATCGCGACCTCCAGCGGGCTGATGCAGGCCACTGCGACCGCGCTCAAAGCCTCCGATGCCCTGGCCCGGGCGCTGGCCTCCCAGAATCGCGACGCGTTGGAGACATTGGCCGCGCCGCTGTTTCGCGATCTGCATCGCGACCACGCCCTCACCCATCTCTATTTCACCGGTCCGGACCGGGTGAACCTCGTGCGGATCCACGACCCCGAGCACTCCGGCGGCCTGATCGATCGCTTCACCATGCTCCAGGCCGCGACCACCGGTGAGACCGCGGCGGGGATCGAGTTGGGATCGTTCGGAACCCTGACGCTGCGCTCGGTCAGTCCCTGGCGGCAGGACGGCCGGATCATCGGCTTCATCGAATTGGGCAAGGAGGTCGGGCCGCTCCTCACCGAGACCGGTGCGTCCCTGGGCGTGCATCTCTATGTGCTGTTGGCGCGCGATCTCCTCGATCACGCGGCCTGGGAGCAGGGGCGCCGTCTGATGGGGCGTCCCATCGCCCCGCTCGACTTCGGCGATCACGTGTTGGTGTCGCAGTCGGTCGCCGAGGTCGACGGCGCCGAGACCGCGCTGTTGCAGACCGCCGTCCGCGACACCGCCGCCCGCAGCGTGTCGATCGACGGCCGCACGCTGGCGGTCATGGTCCTGCCGCTGCGCGATGCTTCGGGTCGCGAACTCGGCAAGCTGGTGACGGTCGGCGACCGCAGCCGCGCGCAGGCGACCTTCACCTTCTGGATGGTGCTCGCCACCCTGGTCAGTCTCGGCGCCGGGACGATCGTCTTCCTGTCGTTCAATCGGGCCCTCGCCGGGGTCGAGGCCGACTACCGGCGCCAGCACGCCCTGGAGCATCGGCTGCTGACCATCTCCAACGAACACCAGCGTCTGGTGCAGATCGAGAAACTCTCGGCGGTCGGCACGATGATCGGCGAGATCGCCCACCAGCTCAACAATCCGCTGGTCGGGGTCATCAACATGGCCCAACTGGCGGAGCGCTCGGTCGACGATCCCGGGCGGGTGCGCGAACTGCTCGGCGAGATCCGCAAGGCCGGGCAGAATTGCAGCGCCTTCGTCAAGCGCATGCTCAACTTCACCAAGGTCTCGAGCTTCGACAGCCGCCCGAGCGATCTCGGCGCGATCATCGACGAGGCCCTGGCGCTGTTCCACCAGAGCATCGGGCGCCGCGTCGGCGTCGAACGCCGGCTGCCGGACGGCGAGGTCTCGATCGGCGCCGATCCCAACCTGCTCGGCCACGCCCTCTTCAATCTCCTGACCAATGCGGCGCAGGCGATGGGCGACGACGGGCGCATCCTGTTGACCCTCGCCCCGGAGCGCCTCGACGACGGTCGGGCCGGCTGGCGCCTGACGGTGGAGGACGAGGGGCCCGGCCTCTCCGAAACGGTGGCCGCCAAGCTGTTCACGCCGTTCTTCACCACCCGCCCGGAGGGCACCGGTCTCGGTCTCGCCGTGGTCATGCACATCGCCCTGCTGCACGAGGGAATCGTCACCGCGAGCAACCGACCGGCGGGTGGTGCGTGTTTTGCTCTATGGCTTCCCGAAGGACGGCTCGCGGAGGGTCGCCGGCCGGAGGGTTCGCCGGACGTCGGACACAAGGCTTGATCGGGGCGAGAGATGCAGAGCGCAAAGATCCTCGTCGTCGACGACGACCACTTCACCCGCACCCTCCTCGACGGGTTGCTGCGGGGGCGCTGCCTCGATCTGCGGCTGGCCGAGACCGGGGGGCAGGCGCGCGCCGCCTTCGCCGCCGAGGACTTCAATCTGGTGCTGATGGACCAACGCCTGCCGGACGCCAACGGGCTCGATCTGCTGCGGGAGTTCCGCAAGATCCGGCCGCGCCTGACGGCGATCATGATCACCGGCCACGCCGACGTGAAGGACGCCATGGCGGCGGTGCGCGAAGGGCTGTTCGACTACCGTACCAAACCCTTCGAGGATCTCGACGATCTCGAACGGGTGATCGGCAAGGCGCTGGAGATGGACCGCGCCTATCGCGAGATCGATGCGCTGAAGGCGTCGCTCGCCGGGCCGTCCCTGATCGGCGCCTCGCCGGTGGTGATGCGTCTGGCCGAGCAGATCCGCCAAGTGGCCAAACTCGACACCACCGTGTTGCTGGAGGGCGAGAGCGGCACCGGCAAGGACGTCGTCGCCCGCATGCTCCATGCCGAGAGCCGACGGGCCAAGGCCCCCTATCTCGACGTGAACTGCGGCGCGTTGCCGGAGAGCCTGCTCGAGGGCCTGCTGTTCGGCTACGAGAAGGGCGCCTTCACCGGGGCGGCCAAGACCACCGCCGGAACCTTCGAGAAGGCGCACGGCGGTTCGTTGTTCCTCGACGAGATCGCCGACATGAGCCCCAAGCTGCAGTCGTCGCTGCTGCGCGTGCTGCAGGACGGCGCCTTCTCCCGGGTCGGGGCGACCGAACGGCGGTCGAGCGATTTCCGGCTGATCTGCGCCACCAATCGCCCCCTGGCGGCGGCGGTGGCGGCCGGCAGCTTCCGCGAGGATCTGTTCTACCGCATCAACGTGGTGGTGCTGCGATTGCCGCCGCTGCGCGATCGGGTCGGCGACGTGGTGCTGCTGGCGACCCATTTCCTCGACCACTTCACCGCCAAGTTCGGCAAGAAGGTCGGGCCGTTCTCGCCGGCGGCCCTGCGCGCCCTCGAGATCCAGCCGTGGCCCGGCAACGTCCGCCAGTTGAAACACGCGATCGAACGACTGGTGGCGCTCCATCCCGGCGGCCCGGTCGACGTGCCGCATCTCGATGGAGTCATCGAGGCGGTGGCGCCGGGGCCGGCCGCCGCGGTCGGCGCGCCGGGGCCGCTCGGCTACCAGCAGGCCCGACACGACTTCGAACGGGACTACCTGCGCGGTCTGCTCGCCGCGGCCGGCGGCAACATCTCGGAAGCCGCCCGCCTGTCGGGCATTCCCCGCCAGAATCTCTATGTCCGCATGAAGCGCTGGGCGATCGTCACCGATTGACGACAGCTGTCGTGAAATCGCGACACCATCGATCGCCTCGCCCGCGCGAAACCGCCGAGAAACGCCGCGGTTCCCGCCGCGGCCCGGCTGGCCTCGATCTTGCGGTTCCCTCCTCGCCGAGACGAGGGAATCCGCATGAAGTCGGTCACCCAATCGCTGTTCGCCTTCGCCGTGCTCGCCGGGGTCGCCGTCTCGGGTGCCTCGGCGTTCGCCGCCGAGGTCAAGGGGGCCGCCCCCAGCGATCCGGCCCTGGTCGAGAAGATCCGCCAGTCGAATGCCGCCTGCTACGGCTGCCACACCGAGCAGGGTCTGAAGGCCCCGCCGCGCGCCGACCTGGACCTCGAGAAGCTGCGGCAGTTGGTCCACGATCCCGCGCAGTTCGACGCCTCCAATCACGCCGGCATGGAATGCACCGTCTGTCACGGGCAGGGCTACAAGGCCTTTCCCCACGCGGCCGGCGCGAAGCAGTCGATCAGCGAATGCGGCGAGTGCCACGCCACCAAGGCGCTGCGGATCGAGACCCAGTTCGAAGCCTCGGTCCATGCCAAGAACTTCAAGGAGCAGTTCACCTGCCGCACCTGCCATGACCCGCACGCCTTCCGCGTCGCCGCCAAGCTCGGCGACCCGCACAAGATCGTGGCCCAGGACAACGCCATGTGCGTCGGCTGCCACAACTCGGACCTGCGCTTCGCGCTGTTCTCGGCGAGCGTGACGCCGCAGAAGGTCCGCCCCGATCTCGACACCCTGCACGCCTGGCTGCCCAACACCCGGCTGCACTGGCAGGCGGTGCGCTGCATCGAATGCCACACCCCGACCTCGCCGGTGAAGAGCCTCGGCATGTCTCACGAGATTCTCGGCAAGGACAAGGCCGAGAAGAACTGCGTCACCTGCCATTCGCAGGAGACCGCGCTGGCGACCCGCCTCTATCGCTTCGCCGCCGAGAACGGCACCGCCGACCTCGGCTTCGCCAACGCGGCGATTCTCGACAGCGCCTATGTGGTCGGCGCCACCCGCAATCCGATCGTCGACCGCACCGTCGGCGTGCTGTTCGGACTGACCGTCGCCGTGCTCCTCGGCCACGGCGCGCTCCGCATCGCCCTCGCCCTGATCCGCCGCAGGAGGTCGTCGTGAGCCATCGGATCTATCTCCTGCCGGTCTGGCTGCGCCTGTGGCACTGGACCAACGCCGTCCTGATGATCGTGCTGGCGATCACCGGCGCCAGCCTGCATTTCGCCGGCTCCGGCCCGCTGCTGGTGCCCTTCAGCCTCGCCGCGCGGATCCACGACATCGCCGGCGTCGCCCTGGTCGCGACCTACGGCTTCTTCGTCGTCGCCAACATCCTCTCCGGCAACTGGTGGCAATACGTGCCGAAGCCGCCGGGGGTGCTCGGGCGCTGTTGGCGCCAGGCGGTGTACTACGGCTGGGGCATCTTCAAGGGCGATCCACACCCCTATCCGCCAACCGTCGAAGCCAACTTCAACGCGCTCCAGGCGATCGTCTACTGGCTGATCATGTATGCGGTCGTGCCGGTCGTCGTCGTCACCGGGCTCGTCTTTCTCTACCCGCAATTCGCACCGGCCAAGATGTTCGGTGTCGATGGTCTGCTGCCGGTCGCCTTCCTGCACTACATCGCCGGTAGCGTCGTCATCCTCTTCATGCTCGCCCACATCTATCTCGGCACCACCGGTGTCCGAGTGACTTCGCTGTTCAAGATGATGATCACCGGTTGGCACGAGGAGTGATCTCGCCGTGCCGATCCAACACCAGGGGGAAACAACCATGAGACGTCTGTTCGCCACCGTCGCGCTGACCCTTCCGGTCTGCCTCTATGCCAGCGGAGCCTTCGCCGAAGAAGAAAAGCGGGTGCCGCTGAAGCCGATCGACGTTCATGCGGTCAAGGTCGCCGCGGCGCCGGTGCTCGACGCCGCGGTCGTCGACGGCGTCTGGAAGACCGCGCCGGCAACCGAGGTCAAGGCCCAGAAGGGCATCAACTTCAAGGACGGCCAGGGCAACACCACCGGCACCATCCAGGCGGCCTACGACGCCAAGACGATCTGGCTGCGGGTGGTCTATGACGATCCGACCCTGTCGGTGCGGCGCATGCCCTACGTCAAGCAGGCCGACGGCTCGTGGAAGAAGCTCGTCGATCCCGACGACAAGGGCGGCGACAACAACAAGTACTACGAGGACAAGACCGCGCTGATCTGGAACATCGATCACTCGATCTTCGGCTTCGACGAGAAGTTCGGTTGTCAGGCCTCCTGCCACGCCGGCGAACCCGGCAAGCCCTACGGCAACAAGTACACCGAGGACGAGGGCGAGCTCGGCGACATCTGGCACATGAAATATGTCCGTGGCGGCTTCAATGGCCAGGCCGACAACCAGTATCTCGACAGCACCCGCTTCGACGCGGCCAAGTTCCCCGACGCCGGGCGCAAGTCCGACGCCAGCGCTGCCGGCAACCCCGGCGGCTACGCCGACATCAAGCTGGTCGAAGGCAAGCCGGAGTTCATGAGCAAGGACGCCAAGCCGGCCAACAAGGGCGGCACCTACTGGCTCAAGGCCGAGGACAAGGTCGCGTTCGACGATTCCAAGTTCGTCCCCGGGGACGAAGTGTCGTCGATCCTGGTCGCGCCCTTCACCGGCGATCGCGGCGTGATCAAGGTCTCGGCCAAGTGGGCCGAGGGCAAGTGGACGATCGTGTTCGAGCGCCCGCTGACCACGGCGTCGAAGTTCGACGTCCAGTTCGCCGACCTCTCAAAGGTCTACGGCTTCGGTATCGCCTTCTTCGACAATGCCCAGGTCCGCCACGCCCAGGTGCGCGAGCCGTTGCATCTGATCTTCGACAAGTGAGGACGGGGTCGACCCGGCCCGGTGCCGGGTCGGCGGTCCGCGAACGGTCGGCCGGTGGATCGCCCCCATCGGCCGGCCGTTTTCCGCTCACCGGTCGGCGCCGAGGCGATAGTTCATCTCGATCGCCGGGGCGGCGGCGGGGGTCGCGAGGCGCCAGGGCGTGAAGCCCGGCGTCGGGTCGGGGTCGGCGGGGAGGTCGAGCCACCAGACCCGTTCGGGGACGTCGGGCATCACCAGCCGCACGATCCTTCGGGACGTCTTCCGGCTGAGCGAGGCACTGGCGAGGATCACCGGGCGATCGCCGTCGTGGCCGTGCCACCGCCCTTCGGGAAGGATGGGGATCGCCGATTGCCCGTCTTCCTCCACGGCGAGCCGCACGTCGGCGGCCGACGCCGGCAGCGCCATGCCGGACGGCAGGCGGAACTGCAGCTCGAGGGTCATGAAGCCATGGCCGAGGTAGGGCGAGCGGACGAATTCCCACCAGCCCCACCAAACGAGGCCGGCCGTGACCGCCAGAACCGCGACCGCGAAGGGGCGTGAGGTCCGCGTCGGCGCGGGACCGGCCGGCGTCGCCGGTCCGCGTACCCGGCCCTTCCACAGGAACAGGCCGACGCCCGCGGCCAATCCGACGAGGCCGCCGAGCGGTCCGATCTGGAAGACCGCGGCCATGGCGATGCCGCCGTCCTGGTCGTGACCGGCGAGGGCGATGACCAGGAAGGCGAGGCCGAACCAACCGGCGAGAAGGCCGAGGAGGCCGGACAGCAGACCGAGGACGAAGCGCATGACCCGAGGTCCCCCGACGAGTCCGGGCGGGGCGGCGTCTTCCGAGGGCGGCGGCGCCCGCGCGGCAACGGCCGCCGAGCCGTCTCGCCTTCGCTCTCCGAGGATCCGCCCCCGTCCGCAGGATCGTGGGCGGGCGATGGGAACCACCGCCCGCCGCCGTCTCACTTGATGGTTTCGGCGGCCTTCTTGACGAAGCGATCGTCGAAGGTCCGCCCGAGATCGATCTTGGCGTCCTTAAAGGAGCCGGGCTCGGTCACCTCGAGGAAGTTCAGGGTCGAGGTCATGCCTTCCTGCGGCACGATGCCGGTCTTGGAATAGGTCGGCAGCGACGCCTTGGCGGCGCGCAGGTAGAGATCCTTGTCGCCGAGCCAATAGTCCTCCGGCACGGCGGCGGCGATCTCGGCCGGCGTCGCCTTGTCGAGCCACTTCAGCGTCCGATAGAAGGCGTTGGTCAGCGCCTGGACGGTGTTGGGATTGGCCTTGGCGAAGTCGGCCTTGACGTAGAGCACGGCGGCCGGATTGGTGCCGCCGAACACCGCACGGGTGCCGGCCTCGGTGCGGGTGTCGACCAGGATCTTGACCGCATCGTCGGCTTCGAGCTTGGAGATCACCGGATCGAGATGGGCGACGGCGTCGACGTTGCCCTGTTCGAGCGCGGCGACGGCGGAGGCGCCGCTGCCGACGCCGACGAAGGCGACGTCCTCGGCGGAGACCCCGGCCTTGGCGAGCTGATAGACGGTGGTGAGGTGCGTCGAGGAGCCCGGCGCGGTGACGCCGATCTTCAGGCCCTTCAGGTCGGCGACGGTCTTGACCTTGTCGGCCTTGGCCTTGGCCACCGCCCAGACGATGCCGGGGAAGCGGCCGAGCTCGATCACCGCGGTGATCTCCTGGCCTTTCTGCTGCATCCGCATGGTGTGCTCATAGGCGCCGGTGACGGCGTCGACCGAGCCGCCGATCAGCGCCTGCAGCGCCTTGGCGCCGCCGCCGAAGTCGTCGATGGTGACGTCGAGGCCCTCGTCCTTGAAATAGCCGAGGCGGTCGGCCAGCGTCAGCGGCAGGTAGTAGAGCAAGGGTTTGCCGCCGACCCCGAGTTCGATCTTGGGCTTCTCCGGGGTGACCGCGAGGGCCGGGACGACGGCGAGGCCGAGGACGGCGAGACCGGCCGCGAGGCCGAGTGCGAGGCGCTTCATCGCGTTTTCTCCCTGTTGATCGCGTGTTCTGCCCTCTTCGAGGGTCATTCGTTGAGAAGGGCGCTCTGCGGGCGCCAGACCAGCAGACGGTTCTCGACCAGGGTCACCGCCCAGTCGATCACCAGGACGAAGGCGGCGAGGACGAACATGCCGGCGAAGACCCCGGCGATGTCGAAGACGCCCTCGGCCTGGTGGATGAGATAGCCGAGACCGGCGGAGGATCCGAGATATTCCCCGACCACCGCCCCGACCAGCGCGAAGCCGACCGAGGTGTGGAGCGAGGAGAACATCCAGGAGAGCGCCGAAGGCCAGTAGACGTGGCGGAACAGTTGACGCTCGTTCATGCCCATCAGGCGAGCGTTGGCGAGCACCACGGCGCTGACCTCCTTGACCCCCTGATAGACGTTGAAGAAGACGATGAAGAACACCAGCGTGACGCCGAGTGCCACCTTCGACCAGATGCCGAGGCCGAGCCACAGCATGAAGATCGGCGCGAGGACGACGCGGGGCAGCGCGTTGACCATCTTCAGATAGGGATCGAAGACGGCGGCGACCGTCGGCTTGCGGGCGAACCAGAAGCCGAAGACGATGCCGCCGACCGCGCCGATGGCGAAGGCCAGTGCCGTCTCGAGCAGGGTGATGCCGAGATGGCGCCAGACCATGCCGGTGGCGAACATGCGGATCACCCGGGCGAAGACGTCGCCGGGGGTGGAGAAGAAGAACGGCGGCAGCAGCAGCACGCCGGCGATCTTCACCGACGAGCCGATCCACCACGCGGCGATCGCCACCACGCCGACCAGGACCTGGAGGACCAGGAGTTTCCAGCGGCTCATGCGCTCGCCTCCCCGTAGGTCTTGACCACTTCGGCCTTGAGCTCGCTCCAGATCGCCCGGTGCAGTTCGTGGAAGCGGCGATCCAGGCGGATGTCGGCGGTGTCGCGCGGCCGGGCGAGGTCGATGCGATGATCGCCGATGATGCGGGCATTGGGGCCGGCCGACATGATCAGCACCCGGTCGGACAGCGCGATCGCCTCCTCGAGATCGTGGGTGACGAACAGCACCGCCTTGCGATCGGCGGCCCACAGGTCGAGCAGCAGGGTGCCCATGATCTGGCGGGTCTGGGCGTCGAGCGGGCCGAAGGGTTCGTCCATCAACAGGATCTTGGGGTGGCGGATCAGCACCTGGGCGAGGCCGACGCGCTTGCGCTGGCCGCCGGAGAGCTGGTGGGGGTAGCGATCGGCGAAGCGGGCGAGGCCGACGCGGGTGAGCCAGTCGCGGGCCTCGCGCTCCGCCTCGGCGCGCGGCCGTCCGGCCACCTCCAGGCCGAGGGCGACGTTGTCGAGCGCCGTCTTCCACGGCATCACCGCGTCCTGCTGGAAGAGATAGCCGGCCTCGCGGCACAACCCGACGAGCGGCCGACCGAGCACCGAGACGCGGCCGCCGGCCGGCTTCACCAGACCGGCGACGGCGTTGAGCAAGGTCGACTTGCCGCAGCCGGTGGGGCCGACGATCGACACGAATTCGCTCTCGGCGACCGCGAACGAGGTCGAAGCCACGGCTTCATAGGTCGACTGGCCCTTGATCGGGAACGCGATGCGAACATCGTCGAGGCGAATGGCGCTCGTCGCGGCGGGGCCGGGTGGAGCGTCGGGCGCGGACATGCGGTTTCTCCCGGACGTCTCGCCCGTGGGCGGACGAGACCGACGGTGGAACGCCCGCCGTCGAAAAAAGGGAGGCTACTTTCCCCGCCGCCGAGGAGACGGTCAAGCACCGACCAAGGGAGGGGGTCGGCCGAAGCGGTCGGACCGGTCACGGGTCTCGTTCGAATTCGGAAGGCGCCTGCGAGACGCGTCCGCGAGACCCGTCTCACGTCTCGCCCGGGTCGGTTTCCGACTCGGGAAACGGCCGGAGGTTTGCTCGATCGAGGTGGAGAGTTTCGCCCCCCTCGACGCGCGCCGGGTTCGCTTCGTGATGCGGAAGATGCCGCGACAGGCGAATTCCGTCGTCGCGGTGCTCTCCGGAGCGCTGTCGCCGCGGCCCGGCCCGCCGGCCCGAACCTGGGATTGGACGACCTGCCCCCGGCCGCGACGCGCGCGGTCGGGAGCCGGATGGCTTGCGTCAGGCGATCGCCCGCGCCTTGCGTTCGATGCTCGCCTCGCTCGAGGTGACCAGGCTGACCGCCACGAACACCACGAAATTGGCGACCAGGGCGACGAAGCCGGCATTGAGGTTGAGGCCGAGGATCGCCAGCGGGTCCAGCTTGTCGAGGATCAGCCAGAACACCAGGAATTCGCCGGTGATCAGGCCGCAGAAGGCACCCGCCAGGGTGGCGCGTTTCCAGAACAGCCCCAGGACCAGCAGCGGGAAGAACTGACTCACCCCCGAATAGCCGGTCAACAGCAGGTTGACCAACATGTTCGGCGCGCCGATGGCCAGGGCCAGGGCGAGCGCCGTGAGGCCGAGCACCACGAAGCGGACGACCTTGCCCTGATGTTCCGCGGACGTACCGGCACCGACGGTCCGACCGTAGAGATTGCGGGTGGTCAGCATCGAGGTCGACAGGATCAGGTCCGCCGCCGGAATCATACAGGCCAGCGCGCCGGCACCGCCGACCAGACCGAGGGCCCAGCCGGGGAAGTTTTCACGGACGATGGTCATGAAGGCCATGTCCGGGGTCTTCAGCGCCGGGGTCAGAATCAGCAGCGCCGCGAAACCGACGAGCATCGGGAACAACAGGCAGATCTGATAGAGCGGCAGAAACACCGCGTTGTGCCGCAGGACTTCGGCGTTCTTGGCGCTGAAGGCGTTGGCGGTGAAGTGCGGCCACATGTAGAAGCCGAGGCTGGTCAAGACCAGCGTCGACATCATCCAGCTGACGTCGAGGTTCTTGGTGCCGCCCGGCGCCGCCAGGAAGCCGGGCTTCGCCGCCTCGATGGCATCGAACATCGGCCCGAGACCGCCGAAGAAGTGGTAGGGCAGGTAGAGGCCGAAGAACACCACGGCGATGATCATCGTGACGTCCTTGAACACCGCGGTCAGCGCCACGCCCTTCAGTCCACTGAGATAGACGAAGGCGGCGACCAGGGTGAAGGCGATCAGCATCGCCGGAACCCGCGTGATCACGCCATAGGAACAGGTCTCGATGATCAGGCCGAGGCCGGTCAGCTGCAACTGAAGGTAGGGCAGCAGGAAGCAGACGCCGACGGCGGCCGTGAGGACGCCGAGGGTGCGGCTTCCATAGAGATGCTCGATCAGGTCGGGCTGGGTCATCAACCCGTGGCGCCGGCCGATCGGCGAAATCGCCGGCAGCAGATGGTAGCCGACCATGTAGGCGAGGGCGCCGTAGCCCAGGATGTAGAAGGTCGGGCCACCGCGCGAATAGGCCCAGCCACTGCCGCCGAGGAAGGCGAAGGCCGTGTAGATTTCGCCGGCCAGAATGAACCAGCTCAGCCACCGTCCGAAGTTGCGGCCACCGACCGCCCATTCTTCCACCGACAGCTTCTTCTTGGAGCCTGGAATGAGGCCGATCACCGTCGCGCCGACCACGAACACGAAAATGATGGCGAGGGCTATCGTCTGGTCAGTCATCGAGGTTGCCCCCCTCGGCTCGGCGGGCGCGAGAATCGAGCCGGTACAGGAGAAGGATGCAGACGAACGTCACATAGATGCTGAACGACAGCCAGAATGCCAGAAACGGCAGTCCGAAGACGAACGGTTTGACATGATTGGCGAACGGCAAGAGACCGATCGTCCATATGAAGGGAAAGACCGTCAATATCATCCGTTGCATACTCATCTTCCAACCTCTCGTGTTCGGTCGGTTTGTCGCCGGCCCTGGTTGTCGTCGATGCTCAGGGCGCTCGCTCGAGCACTTTGAGAACGGCATGCGTCATCGCTCGGCACCCGTCGTCGAGAGCCGCCTCGTCGATGTCGAACTTCGGATGATGGTGCGGGTACACGGCGGCGTCGGCGTTGCCGGCGCCGATCAGGAAGAACGCACCGGGCACCCGTTCGAGGTAATAGGCGAAGTCTTCGCCGCCCATCAACGGCTCGACTTCGCGGACGGCCGCCTCTCCGAAGGCCTCGCGCGCCGCCTCGGCGACCAGTCCGGCGATCCCGGACTCGTTGATCACCGCCGGATAGCCGATGGTCGGAACGAATTGGTACTCGGCACCGGAGGCGGCGCAGAGCCCGGCGCACATGCGGTCGATGCTCTCGAAGATCCGCCGGCCGAGCGCCGCGTCGAACACCCGCACCGTGCCCTTCAGTTCCGCGCTGTCCGGAATCACGTTGAACACCGTGCCGGCGTTGAAGGCGCCGAGCGTCAGCACCGCCGTCTCGTGGGCATCGACCTGGGCGCCGATGATCGTCCGAAGCCCGGTGACCAATTGGGCCCCGACGAGGATCGGGTCGACGGTGCGATGCGGCGCGGCGCCATGACCGCCGCGCCCCCGGATGGTGATCGCGAATTCCAACGCGCTCGCCATCAGACGCCCGGGCGTCAGGTTGATCGTCCCGACCGGAAAGGGTTGCCACAGATGCGCGCCGAGCACGGCGGAGACGCCGTCGAGCGCCCCCTCGTCGATCATCGAGCGGGCGCCCCCCGGCAGTTGCTCCTCCGACGGCTGGAACAGCAGGCGGACGTCGCCCGGCAGACGCTCGGCGATCTCGCAGAGGGACTTGGCCGTGCCCAGAAGCATCGCCATGTGGCCGTCGTGGCCGCAGGCGTGGCAGACGCCGGGGACGGTCGAACGGTAGTCCCGTTCGATCTCGTCGGTGATCGGCAGGGCATCCATGTCGGCGCGCACCGCGACGATCGACCGGCCCGCCCGCCCGGACGCACGGCCTCCCGCGATGTCGACGACCAGACCGGTACCGGCGATCGGCCGCGGCGAGAGGCCGAGCGCCGCCAACTCGGCGGCGATCCGCGCCTGGGTCCGGTGTTCCTCGCCGCTCAGTTCCGGGTGGGCTCGAAAGTGTCTGCGCAAACCGACGACATAGTCGTGATTGGCTCGAACCAGGTCGTCGATCGATGTCATGCCGTTCGCCGTATCGAATGTCGTCGGGCAACGAAAGCCCGTTGCGTCGAGCCTGCGTCGATCTCTCGTCGTCGGCTGCCCATCGACCGGGATCGCGTCCGGCTGTCCGGTATGGCTCGGACCCGCCGGCGTCCCGGTTTCTCGGATCTCGCGGGCGGGCGATCGACCGATGTGGTCACCCGGCCACCGGGGAGCGACCGCGCTCCGCCGAGACGGAAACGCCGAGCACGAGGCTCGGCGTCGAAACCTTCATGGCCGGTGCGGTCCCGGGACTCGCCGACCGGGGCGCGACGGCGAAGACGACCCCGCGGTCCGAGCGCCACCGAGCGGCGGATACGGTGCGGCAGGGCGGCACGAGCCGCCGTCCGCGCAGCGACGGGGCGGCATTCTTCGATGGTGTGCGGTCGTGCGTCGTGCACAGCCTGGCTCCCGGCTCGGTCGGGGCGCACCGTGCGCCTCCGGGTACCTGTCGACAAGTCCTTCGTCGGCATACCGCAAGCGACCGAATGTCTCGCCGTGGCGCTGCCCGGCCTCGGCCACCTGGGCTCGGTGCGGATCCTCCGCGAGGGGGGCGACGCTACCGCTTCGCGCCGATATCGGCCGCTGCCCCCACGCCAGTTCCAAGCGTGTAAGGGTCGCACCGGTCGGCTACGGCTTCCAAAATGTCGGTAACCCCGCGTCGTTCTTGACGATCCGTATCGACAACACCGGCACCGTACCGCGCGTCCTTCTTCCCTACGGGAGGCTGATATGGGTGACCTCTATGCCCGCAAGTCGGTTGGCAGTCCGAGGCAACCCAGTCAGACTTGGCTACGAGGACCGTTTCAAAACCAAGAGGTGGTGACGATGACCCCGATCGTATTCGTACCCGGCCTGCTCTGTTCGGCAGAGGCCTTCGCTCCTCAATCGGTTGCCCTCTGGGAATTCGGGCCGATCACGACCGCATCGACCTTGTCAGGGGAAACGATCGCCGAGATGGCGGCCGCTGTCCTGGCCAATGCTCCACCGCGCTTCGCCTTGGTGGGCATCTCGATGGGAGGGTACATCTGTATGGAGATCATGCGGCAGGCACCCGAACGGGTAGCAAGGCTGGCACTCCTCGACACGTCGGCACAACCCGACACACCTGAGCAGACAAGCCAGCGTCGGGTGATGTTGGCGCGCGCTCGGGAGAGCGATTTTGCCGCCTGGAGCGAAGAAACGCTGACCTCGATCCTGCATCCCTCGCGCCGTGCGGACGCAAACCTGCGTCAGATCAATAGAAGGATGGGCCAAGCTGTCGGTTTGGAAGGGTTTGCTCGGCAAACCGAAGCGGTCATCAACCGTCCCGATTCCCGCCCGGGTCTCGCGGCGATTCGGGTTCCGACACTCGTACTCGTCGGCGACTGCGATGCGCTCACGCCGCCGGAGCGGTCAGAGGAGATCGCGTCCCTTATTCCCGGAGCAACTCTGGTCGTCGTCCCCGACTGTGGGCATGCTTCTACGATCGAACAACCGCTGCTCGTCTCCTTGGCTCTCGCCAGATGGTTGCAGGAATGAACATCGGCGTCGCCCGACCACAATCCACGGCAGCGGAAACATCGAGCGAAGCACGCCTAGATGCCGCACTCGGGCGTTTGCAGTCGCTCACGTCACCGGCCGCGTCGCGCCGAAAGCTCACGAGGTACCGGATCACTCTGGAAACGGGCAGCCTGCGCGAGGGGCAGATCGTGAGCAGATGCCGGTAATCCAATACTCTTGCATTGTGCGAAACTCCTGAAGTCCGCACCGGAGCAGCCGCCATCGCCGTCGCCATCGATGGGCGGAAAGCCATCGGCAGCTCATATCCGCAGGCAACCTTGCCAGTCTATCTGTTGATGTGCGATATATGAGAAATGGCTACCATCCCTGAACCACCGATATCTCCCGAAATCGTCGTTCCCGCGCTGACGCAGGCGATCGGACGAGTGCTGCGCCGCCTGCGTGCGGATGCAAATCCGGACGGTCTGAACTTCTCACAATCGGCGACTCTCGCCCTGTTGGAAGAGAGCGGCGGGATGACCACCGCAGATCTCGCACGTGCGGAAGCGATGAAACCCCAGTCGATGGGCACCATCTTGGCCGGCCTCGAGCAGGAGGGCCTGGTCGAGCGCAAGCCGCATCCTTCCGATGGACGACAAGTTTTGTTTTCGATGACGGCGGCGGGTGCCGAGGCGCGACGAAAGCGAAGTCTGGCAAAGCACGCGTGGCTACTCGCGGCCGTGGCAAAACTCCATCCGGCAGAACGACAGACGCTGCTGTCCGCCGCGGCGCTCATCAAACGCTTGGGGGATTCCTGATGCTTCTCGATCGTTTGGATGGAAAGACACGCCCATGCCCTTGACCGCCCTCGATCCGAAGACCGCGTTGATCGTCATCGATCTCCAGAAAGGCATTGTTTCGCTGCTCGCGACGCATCCCATCGAGGCCGTGATCGAGCGCGTCGGCACGATGTCGGCGGCCTTTCGCGCGCAAGGCTTGCCGGTCGTGTTGGTCAACGTCGCCGGCGTTGCGCCGGGCCGGACCGAACAGCGGCGCCTCGATGGGGCTTTTCCAACCGGCTGGACCGATCTCGTCCCCGAGTTGAACCGGCAGCCGCAGGACCACGTGGTGACGAAGCACACACCGGGCGCCTTCACCAATACCGGTCTCGACGCCCATTTGAGGGCACTCGGGGTCACCCAAGTCGTGATTGCCGGCGTCGCCACCAGCAACGGCGTCGAGGTCACCGCGCGCCAAGCGTTTGAGCTCGGCTTCAACGTCACCCTCGCAATCGACGCGATGACCGACGCGAACGCCGAGGCCCACACCTACAGCATCACCCGCGTTTTTCCCCGGATCGGGGAAACCGGCACGACGCGGGACATCATCGATCTTCTGCAGAGGAGTGCCTGACCATGGAATGGCTTCACGACCTCTCCTACCTGTTCGGCGGCGCCTTTCTGGCGAACGCCGTTCCGCATTTCGTCAGCGGCATGATGGGGCGGTCTTTTCAGAGCCCGTTTGCCAAGCCATCGGGAGAAGGTCTGTCGTCCTCGACCGTGAACGTGCTCTGGGGATTTGCGAACTTCGTCGTCGCCTACCTTCTCATTGCCCGCGTGGGATGCTTCACTCTCCGAGCCGCCGATCACGTCACTGCCGCAGGTCTGGGCGTTCTGCTCATGGGTGTGATGTCCGCGCGTCTGTTCGGGCGGTTCCACGGCGGCAATTCGCCCACCGGCTCCTGACGGCATGGCCAACGGCACGTTCCGCTCACTGAAGGTCTTCAACTATCGCGTCTGGGCCCTCGGTTCGCTCGTCTCCAATGTCGGAACATGGATGCAGCGCACCGCCCAGGACTGGCTGGTTCTGGCGGAACTCACGGATCACAGCGCAACGGCCGTCGGCATCGTGATGGGCCTGCAGTTCGGGCCGCAGCTTCTCCTGCTGCCGTGGACCGGCTATGCGGCCGATCGCTTCGACCGACGCAGGCTCCTGATCGCCACTCAGGCGGCTTCGGGTATCCTGGCGCTCGTCCTCGGTCTTCTCGTCGTCACCGGGTTCGTCCAGCTGTGGCATGTCTACGGGCTCGCGCTCCTATCCGGCTGCGTCAATGCGGTCGACGGCCCAGCCCGACAGACCTTCGTCTCCGATCTCGTCGGAGACGATGACCTTTCCAACGCGGTGGCGCTGAATTCCGCATCCATCAACGTCGCGCAAATGGTCGGGCCGGCCGTCGCCGGTGTCCTGATCGCGGTCGTGGGCTCTGGTTGGGCGTTCTTGATCAACGCGGCCTCCTTCGGTGCCGTGCTCGTGTCGCTCGGGTTTCTGCGCGTGGCGGAACTTCATCCCAACGCACGCGCCGGGCGCGCCCGCGGCGGCCTCGTGGACGGCTTCCGCCATGTCCGGTCGCGCCCGGACTTGATCGTCATCCTCGGGATGCTCTTCCTGGTCGGCACGTTCGGGCTCGAGTTCCCGATCTTCATCTCGACCATGTCGACCGGCGTCTTCCATGGCGGAGCCGATCAGTATGGGCTGCTGACTTCGGTCATGGCACTCGGCACGCTCGCCGGCGCATTGCTCGCCGCCAGACGGGAGCAACCTCGGTTCGGGCTTCTCCCCCTCACCGCCGCGATCTTCGGACTCGGCTTCGCATTCGCCGCGATCGCGCCCAACGTCTGGTTGTTCGGTGCCGCGCTCGTCGTCGTCGGCGTCTCGATTCTGACCTTCACCAATTCGACGAGCAGTCTGATGCAACTATCGACCGAGCCGGTGATGCGCGGCCGTGTCATGGCATTGCGTCTGGCGATCGGTGTCGGCGCGACGCCGATCGGCGCCCCGATCGTCGGCTGGGTTGCCGATGCCTTCGGTCCGCGCTGGGCGCTGGGCGTCGGCGCGGCTTCCGGATTTGCTGCCGCAATAGTCGGACTGCACTATCTCATGAGGCCCGAGTGAATACCGTGTTTCTATCGGATTGTTGACCTTATCGAGTTCCGAGACACACACCGCCCCCGAATCTCGCGCAAACGCGTGATTGGGCACGGATATGAGGACCCGACCACCTCGAGTGGTTCTATCGTGCAAGAGACGCGTGCAGAATGAAGGGGCGCGCGAGGCATCGACGAGCCTCCGCTAAGCGCCGAAAGCGGAAGCTCGTTGGGGTCGCACGGATCAATCAGTGAATCCGGCATCGATGGCCGACGGCGCCAAATGGGACCCGGCCGTGAATCGGGCATTCGGCCGTGTTTTCGTGCCTTGGTCGCCGAGCGTCTTCATCTGAGCATCGTCGCGCCGCCCTCATCGACGATTTTCAACGCCTGCGCCGACCGCGTCGTTCCCATTTCGCACGAGATACGCTCTATTGGATCGATTGAAACCGCAAAGATCCAATCGATCCGCCCAGAGAGCGAGGCGACGACATGCCCCCACTGCGCACGGCGGCGTTGACGGTCGTCGCCCTCGTCGCTTTCGCCGGCAATTCGCTTCTCGCCCGCACGGCGCTGCGCGACACGCCGATCGACGCCATGACCTTCACTTCGATTCGCCTCGTTTCCGGCGCGCTGATTCTCGCCGCGATCGCCGCCCGGATGCGGCGTTCACCGCTCGCCGAAGGCAATTGGCCATCGGCCCTCGCGCTCTTCGCCTATGCCGTGTTCTTTTCCTTCGCCTATACCGCCATGGCCGCCGGGACCGGCGCGCTCATCCTCTTTGCCGCCGTGCAGGCAACGATGATCGGTTGGGGCCTGTCGCAGGGTGAACGGTTTCGGCCGATCCAGTCGGCCGGACTGGTGCTGGCGGCGGGCGGCCTGATCACCCTAATGGCGCCCGGCATCACCGCACCGGCCCTGATCCCATCGCTGGCGATGAGCGCCGCCGGCATCGCCTGGGGCGTCTATTCGCTGCGCGGCCGGCGCGCCGGCCATCCGATCGTGGCGACGGCGGGAAACTTTTTGCGCACCGTCCCACTGAGCCTCGTCGGCAGCGCAGTTCTGATCGCTCACGCCCGTCCCGACCCCGCCGGCGTCGGCTGGGCGATTGCTTCCGGCGCCGTCGCCTCGGGCCTGGGTTATGCCATCTGGTATGCCGCCCTTCCGGGCCTGACCGCGACATTCGCCGCCACGGTCCAACTCGGCGTGCCGGTGATTGCCGCGCTCGGTGCGGTATTGCTGCTGGGGGAATCACTGTCGTTGCGACTGGCCGTCGCCGCGTCGGCGGTGCTCGGCGGCATCGCCATCGTAATTCTGTCGCGTCGTCGCCCGCCGCCGCTCACACCGCCGCGCGACCCGCGCTGACGGCGCCAAGCCCGAACGAATGTCGTGGAAGGCGTCCGCAGAACTGTCATAGGGGGGAAGATGAGCGTTCGTGTCGTTCGAGCCGTCACCGAAACCGAATTGGACCACGTCCGCCACCTGATGCGCGCCTTCGTGCGGTGGCACCGCGAGAGGCACCCCGACGAATTGGCCTTGATCGACAGCTATTTCGACGAGGCCGCCTTTTCTGCCGAACTGGCCGCCCTTCCTGGAAAATATGCGCCACCGTCCGGCAGTCTCCTACTGGCCGACGTCGACGGAGCGCCGGCCGGCTGTGTCGCCTTGCACGATCTGGGCAGCGGGTTCTGCGAGATGAAGCGGATGTTCGTTCCGGAATCCTTTCGCGGCCGTGGTGTCGGGTCCGCGCTCGCAAGCCAGATTCTGACCGATGCGCGGGATGCCGGTTACCGGTTGATGCGCCTCGACACCAGCATTCGGCAGGCCGAAGCCATCCGCCTCTACGAGCGATCGGGATTTCGGCGGGTCCCCGCCTATTATCCGGTTTCACCGCGCATGGCCGAATGGTTGGTCTTCTTCGAGCGATCGCTGTAGGTCGTCGACCGGTCGGCGCTAATGTGGATGGCCGCTTCGAGTCGCAGGCCGTCACTTGCCGGTTCCGGCGCGGGCGGGTCGATCGTCCAGGCCGTGACCAGGTGCAACCGCGCCACCGTGGCGAAAATTGCCGAGTGTCCCGCCCCGCCCGAGTGACCACCGCCGAGGCGGTGGTCAGATTTTCATGGACCGACGTTTCGCGATCTCGGCGCGAGCTGCCCTGATGCCGTCCGTGAGGGTCCGCTGGCGAAGCGTGCGTCTTCGTAGGGACCGAATCGCCGGCAGTCCCATTCAAAGGCCATGGCTCGACCACTCCCGTTCTTGCGCAGCGCCCGCGTGCAGCGACGGACGGCGATCATGCGGCGCGCGGCGGGTCTTGGCAAACTATGGCAATGCCGACCTATGCCGTTGATTGAGCGCACCTGCTCGACTTCCATCGTTTCCGGTTGGTGGCAATCGTGCCCCCCGGAAGTTGGAGGCGAGCCCTATGGGCGCTTCGAATTCACTCCCCGTGTTGATCGACGAAAAGGATGCCGCCGGGCGGCTCGGGCTGAGCCCGCGCACGCTCCAGGCGTGGCGGGTCTCCGGCGGTGGTCCGATCTATCGCAAGATCGGCCGCCGTGTGGCCTATGCGGTCGAGGATCTCGCCGTCTTCGTCAATGCCGGCGTCCGCACCAACACGAGCGAGGGCGTGCGATGACCGACAAATATCGCCGCTTCCTCGCCGTCGATCGCGGCAACAACCTCGTGACGAACCATGATCCTTGGACGGAGGGCGCTCGCAGTTGGGGCGGTTCCGTCGCGACGACCGCTCACCGCATCGCCTTTCAGCGCATCGCCGCCGCCGCTCTCGCTCGCTCCGACGCGATCGTCAGTCGGTGGTTGCCCGACGGGCGGCGCGAGGGTGCCGAGTGGGTCGCCCGCAATCCGAGGTCGTGTCCCATGAAGTGGTGTAGCTGACGAGAACGGTGGTCATCGGCGGTGCGGCGGTATGGTCGGAGTTGCGAGAACCAACCCGACCGAGGAGCCACCGATGACCGACATGATGATGAGCCTACGGACGCTCGTGGAGAAGAGCGCCGACGCCGATGTTTTGCGCGAGATGATCGGCTTCGCCGCGGAGCGCCTGATGGAGCTGGAGATCGGCGCCCACACCGGTGCCGAATGGGGCGAGAAG
>NZ_SJFN01000040.1 GCF_004328075.1 Siculibacillus lacustris
GGCCTTCGGCGCGCGGGTCGAAGCGGCCGCCGCGCGGGGTCTCGGCCTTGCCGCCCCCGGCGACGCGTTCGCCGTGGTGGGTGTCGCGCATCGCCTTGGGCGGCACCGCGGTGGCGTCGTCGCGGCCGCGCGCATCGCTGCGGGGCCGGGCGTCGTCGCGGGCCGGACGGGCATCGTCACGCGCCGGGCGGGCGTCGTCACGGGCGCGGAACTCCTCGCGGGGTCCCCGGGGGCCGCGGGGGCCCGGCGCGCGGGTGCGATTGGCGTCGCCGGCGGCATGACGCTCGCCGCCGCGGCGGCCGTCGGAGGGCCGGCCGGCGTGATGCCGGGCCTCGCGCTCGGGACGCTCGTCGTCGGTCGACAGCTTGGCGAGTTTGGCGAGTTCGTCGGCGCGGGCATGGACCGACTTCGGCACCGGCAACTGAGCGATGGTGCGACGGATCAGCCGCTCGATCGACTTCAGATAGGCGCGTTCTTCGGCGTTGCAGAAGGACACGGCCGAGCCGCCGTTGCCGGCGCGCGCGGTGCGGCCGATGCGGTGGACGTAGCTCTCGGGGATGTTGGGCAGCTCGAAGTTGACGACGTGGCTGACGTCGTCGATGTCGATGCCGCGGGCGGCGATGTCGGTCGCCACCAGCACGCGGCAATGACCCTCACGGAAGGCGGCGAGCGCCTTCTCGCGCTGCGGCTGGCTCTTGTTGCCGTGGATCGCCGCGGCGTCGAAGCCCGAGCGCACCAGATTCTTCACGACGCGGTCGGCGCCGTGCTTGGTGCGGGTGAAGACGATGACGCGGTCGAAGTTCGGATCGCCGAGCAGGTTCTCGAGCAGGGCCTGCTTGACCCGGCTCTCGCACAGGAACACCGCCTGTTCGACCCGATCGACGGTGGTGGCGACCGGGGTCACCGCGACCTTGGCCGGGTTGTCGAGGAAGCTGTCGGCGAGCGCGGCGATGGTCTGCGGCATGGTCGCCGAGAAGAACAGGCTCTGGCGCGCCTTGGGCACCAATTTGGCGATGCGGCGCAGCGCATGGATGAAGCCGAGGTCGAGCATCTGGTCGGCCTCGTCGAGGACGAGATGTTCGACCTGGTCGAGCCGGCACGAGCGGCGCTCGATCAGATCGAGCAGACGGCCGGGGGTGGCGACCAGCACGTCGGGACCGCGCATCAGGGCGCGCTCCTGGCGGCCGATCGGCACGCCGCCGAACACCACCTGGACGTCGAGGTTCAGGGTGCCGGCGTAGGTCTGGAAGCTCTCGGCGATCTGCGAGGCGAGCTCGCGGGTCGGGGCCAGCACCAGGGCCCGGCAGCCGTGGGGAATGGTGCGCTTCGGGTTCCGGGTCAGCCGGTCGATCAGCGGCAGCGCGAAGGCGGCGGTCTTGCCGGTGCCGGTCTGGGCGATGCCGAGCAGGTCACGGCCGGCCATCAGCAGCGGAATCGCCTGCGCCTGAATCGGCGTCGGCGTGGTGTAGCCGGACGCGTCGAGCGCCGCGAGAATCGGAGCGGAGAGGCCGAAGTCGGAGAAATTGGTCAAGGGGAGTCTTTCGAATGCGAAAAGCCCCGGGCGCGGCGACCGAGGAGGGCGCGCGTGCGTCGGGATCGTATGACGATCCCCGCGTGAATGGGGCTTGTCGGGGTGGGTGCGATCGAGCGGCCGAAGAAGGTGCGAGGCGAGCCGAACCGATCCGAGGGATCCCGTTCACCGCCCGCGTGGCACCCGTCACGCGTCTCCGGACCTCTGACGCGGAAAGTCTCCCGCAGTGCAGCGTCGCAGGGCCTGTATGCGGGAACTTCGTGTTCCGATCAAGGCGTGCCCACGATAAATCGTCGACAGAGGTCGGGATCGCCGGATAGAGGTTGACGGATCCTCTCGGTTCGGAAGCCCCCCATGCCCGCCTCGCGCTTCACGCCCCTGATCGCCGCTCTGCCCGCCACCGTTCCCTTCGTCGCTGCGGAGGCCATGGAACGGGCCCGCGGGGCGCCGTTCCGCGCCCGCATCGGCGCCAACGAGAGCGTGTTCGGCCCGTCGCCCAAGGCGGTGGCGGCGATGCGCGCCGCCGCCGACGACGTCTGGCTCTACGGCGACCCGGAGGTCTTCGAGCTCAAGGCGGCGATCGCCGCGGCCCATGGCGTCACCCCCGACCATGTGGTGGTCGGCGAGGGCATCGACGCCCTGCTCGGCCAGACCGTGCGGCTGTTCGTCGAGGCGGGCACGCCGGTGGTGACCTCGCAGGGCGGCTACCCGACCTTCGATTATCACGTCGCCGGCCACGGTGGATCCTTCGTGCGGGTGCCTTACGTCGACGACCGCGAGGATCTCGACGGGCTCATCGCCGCCGCCGATCGCAGTGGCGCGCCGCTCGCCTATTTCGCCAATCCCGACAACCCGATGGCCACCTGGTGGGAGGCCGCGGCGGTCGAGGCGGCGGTGGCGCGGCTGCCCGCCGGGACGCTGCTGATTCTCGATGAGGCTTACGGTGAGTTCGCCCCCGCCGGAGTGCTGCCGCGGATCGATCCCGACGACCCCCGGGTGCTGCGCTTCCGCACCTTCTCCAAGGCCCATGGCATGGCCGGCCTGCGCGTCGCCTACGGCATCGGCGCGCCCGAGGTGACCCGGGCCTTCGACAAGATCCGCAACCACTTCGGCATCGGCCGGATCGCCCAGGCCGGGGCTCTCGCGGCGCTCGGCGACGGCGTCTGGCTCGCCGAGGTGATCGCCGCGGTGAACCGCTCGAAGGCGCGCATCGCCGCGATCGCCGCGGCCAACGGCCTGACCTCGCTGCCGTCGGCGACCAATTTCGTGGCGGTCGACTGCGGCCGCGACGGTGCCTTCGCCCGCGCCGTGCTCGACGGCCTGATCGCCCGCGATCTGTTCGTGCGCAAACCCGGACTGGCGCCGATGGACCGCTGCATCCGCATCTCCGCCGGCACCGACGCCGATCTCCACCTGCTCGCCGCGGCCCTGCCGCTGGCGCTGGCCGATGCGGCGGCGGCGGTGGTTCCGGCCTGACACCGCCGGCGGCGCGGCGCTCGCGCCTTGGCCGGAGCGGGGCCCGCCCTATCTCGCCGACGGGGACGCGCTCGGCGTCCCGCTCTCCCGTCGTCCGGTGCCGCCGGCGGCGCCCGCCTCGAAATGTCCCCCGTGGAGGATCCGTCATGCCCGTCGCGTCGCTCACCGACGCCGAACGCCTGCTGATCGTCATCGGGGCGCTGGTCACTCTGATGCTGGCGGCGCTCGACCAGACCATCGTGGCGCCGGCCCTGCCGACCATCGGGGCGCAGCTCGGTGATGCCGACTATCTCTCCTGGGTGGTCTCGGCTTATTTCCTCACCGCCACCGCGGTGACGCCGCTCTACGGCAAGCTCGCCGACCTGCGTGGCCGCCGGCCGACGCTCTATACGGCCATCGCGCTGTTCACCCTCGGCTCGATCGGTTGTGCGCTCGCCCCGTCGATGGCCGTGCTGATCGTCGGCCGCGCCGTCCAGGGGCTCGGCGGCGGCGGGTTGATCGCGCTCGTCCAGACGATCATCGGCGACGTCGTGCCGCCGATCGAGCGGGCCCGCTACATGGTCTACATCTCGATGGTCTGGGCGACGGCGTCGGTCTCGGGGCCGCTGCTCGGCGGGGTCTTCGCGGAACACCTCCACTGGTCGATGATCTTCTGGATCAACCTGCCGCTGGCGGCGATCGCCGTGGTGATGATCCGCCATTCGATGCAGAAACTGCCGGACGTCACCCGGCCGGCGCGGCTCGATCTCGTGGGCTCTGCCCTGGTGGTGGTGGCGACCATCGCCCTGATGTTGGCACTGACCTGGGGCGGCGTGCGGGAGGCGTGGGGCTCGCCGACCATCCTCGGTCTGCTGGCGCTCTCGGCGGTGCTGTTCGCGGGCTTTGCCCACCACATCGCCCGGGTCGAGGAAGCGCTGATTCCGCTGCCGATCCTCGCCCATCCGGTGATCGCGGTGGCCTCCTCCGCGCTGTTCTTCGCCGCCGGCGGACAGGTCGGGCTGTCGGTCTTCGCGCCCCTGTGGTTCGCCCAGGTCCATGGGCTGGGACCGGCCGATGCCGGGCTCGGGCTGATGGCGCTGTCGGTCGGCACGGTGATCGGCGCCAACATCGCCGGGCGGATGATGCGGCGGCTGCGCCATTATCGACGCTTCGTGCTGGCCGGACTGGCGGTGTCGGTGGCCGCGACCGCGGCGCTGGCGGTCGGCGCCTCGCGCCTGCCGTTCTGGGCGGCCGAGATTCTGTTGTTCGCCGACGGCGCCGGCACCGGCACGCTGTTTCCGATCGGCACCGTGGTGGTGCAGAACGCCGTCGAACGGCGCGATCTCGGGGTGGCGACCGGCACGCTGTCGTTCCTGCGCTCGCTCGGCGCGGTGGTGGCGGTGGCGATCCTCGGGGCGGTGCTGCTCGCCTCCGGCGACGGCGGCTTCGACCTCGGCAACCCGAACGCCGGCTTCGACCCGGTCGCAGCGGCGCGGTCCGGGGCGGCCTTCACGCGGGTGTTCGCGGTGGCGGCGTTCGGCCAGACGATCGCCTTCGTGCTGCTGTGCTTCCTCGAGGAGCGGCCGTTGCGCGACCGCTCCGACGAGGTGCGGCCGCCCGGCACCGCGACCCGCTGAGCGCGCGTCAGTCGCGGCGCGGCGCCAATCGCCGCAGGCCGGCGGCGAGTTCGGCGAGGAGCGGCTTGAGCCGGGCGGCGATCGCCTTGCGGGCGGTGCGCAAGGCGCCCCGCACCGCGGCCAGTGCCGACTGCACCAACGCCCAAGCGGCGGTCGCCTTGAGGCGGCCGAGCGACCAGGCGTAGAGCCGTTCGACCCGGAGATAGACCGCCGCGAACCAGGCGATGGTCAGGAGCTTCGGGCGGGTCAGATGGAACAGCCGCTCGACCAGCACGATCGAGGTCAGGTGCGACGCCGCCAGCATGATGGCGCCGGAGACGAAGTGGCCGCCGGCCAGCAGGATCAGGCCCCAGATCTTGAACGGCTCGAGAATCGCGAAGGGCACCAGGAACAGGATCAGCGTCGGATAGGCCGGCAGGCTCAGGATCGCCGCGGCGAGGCGCTCGAACAGGCGCCACGCCCCGATCCGGGCGATCACCGGGCGCACCGCCGCCAGCACCACCTCGTCGATGATGAAGTAGAGTGTCACCAGGATCAGCAGCGGCAGGCGGGCCACCGCGGCGGCGGCGCGGGCGAGGCGCGAGCGGGGCGGGCGATTCTCGGCGGGGGCGGTCACGGGGGCTTGTCTCCGGGAGAAAAACGCGGTCTCTCCCGCAGATACGTGAGGCTTGCGGCGGAACCAAGGGGATTTCGGCGCGTCTTCCATCGAGGCGCGAACGCGGCCATGGTCTCGCCGCGAAGCCCGACGAACGTGGCGACGGCAGTGCGATCGGCGCGGGCAGCGACCGAGGCGAGGGGAGACGGTACATGGCGGCGGTAGTGGCACGAAACGGACGGAACGGCGGTCGGCGGGGCGGTCTCGTAGGCCTGGCGCTCGCCGTCCTGGTCGGGTTCGGCGGCGCGGCGACGGCGGGGGAGCCGATCACCGTCGACGTCCACAATCGCTCGGTCCGCACCGCCTGTGCCGAGGAGGACAACGTCTATTACACCCTGTCCTCGCCCGACATCGGCGGCTTCACCATCGAGGCGCGGTCGCCCGATTATGTCGCGGGGCTGGTGCGCGACCGCACCGCGCCGGACTTCTCCGGCTGCAACTTCGGCGGCTCGAGCGGTGCCGACGGCGGGCATTACACGCCGCCCACCGGCACGCTGTGGGAAAACGACGACTTCGTGCTGAAGGGCGTGGTCTATCCCGATTTCTGGCGCCCGACCGAGGTGCCGGTGTCGGTCGGCAAGCTCACCCAGAAGTTCCTCCATCTGGTGCAGTTGTGGCGCAAGACCCCGGCCGGACCGGTCGAGTTCCTGGTGTTCTACCCACAGGACGGCTATTGGCGCCTCAAGGGCCTGCCGCCGGCCCGCACCCGCGAGGTGGCCTATGGCTCGTCCTTCCTGATCGGCCCGGTCGAGGAGAGCACGCGGCCCTACGTCGCCTACAAGTCGGTGCGATTCGAGCCGGCGACCACCAGCTTCACCCTGGAATTCGCCCGCGGCGGCACGGCGTGGATCGAGGTGACGGGCGTCGACGTCGGCCGTTCGACGGTCGCGGTCACCTTCGACGGGGTCGACACCGCGAACCTGCCCTTCGCCGGTCTGCGCTCGATGTATGTCGCGCCGGGCAATGCCGACACCGCCGAGACGGTGGTGCGGGCGACCCCGGGCGCGGCGCCGACCTCGATCGCCGTGGTCGACTTCAAGGATGCCAAGGCGGCGGACGTGACCTTCGCCCGCTCGGTGCCGTCGAGCCACAACACCTCGGCGCCGGATCTCGGCTTCCGCGACTTCCGCGGGCGCTGAGGGCCACGCGCCGCGTCCTCCGCGTCGCCGGAGTGCGCCCTGACGCGAGGTGAGCGGCCTTTCGTCACGGTGCGGCTTGGCGCTCGCGGCGGGGAATGCTAAGAGCCCGCCATCGGCCGCCGTGGCGGCCCGCGAGCCTTTCCCTTCGACCAGAGGACCGACCGTCATGGCGATCGAACGCACCTTCTCGATGATCAAGCCCGATGCCACCAAGCGCAACCTGACCGGCGCGATCGTCGCCCGGTTCGAGGCCGCCGGCCTCCGGGTCGTCGCCTCCAAGCGCCTGTGGCTGTCGCTGCGCCAGGCCCAGGCCTTCTACGCCGTCCATGCGGCGCGGCCGTTCTACGGCGAACTGACCGAATTCATGTCGTCCGGCCCGATCGTCGCCCAGGTCCTGGAAGGCGAGGGCGCGATCCTCAAGAACCGCGAAGTGATGGGCGCCACCAACCCGGCCAACGCCGCCGAGGGCACCATCCGCAAGGACTTCGCCCTGTCGATCGGCGAGAACTCGGTGCACGGCTCGGACGCGCCGGAGACCGCGGCGGAAGAGATCGCCTTCTTCTTCTCGGGTCTCGAGATCGTCGGCTGAACGATCGCCCGAAGGCCTGTCGTCACGGGGCTCGACCGTCTGCCGACGGTCGGGCCTCTCGTCGTTTTCGGCGGGCGCCGGCGGTGCGCGAGGGTTGCAGAAACGGCGGGACGGAGAAGCGTCGGCAAATAAAAAAGCAAGGCTCCGTGAGAGCCTTGCTTCTCAATTTGCAGTTACGCGTCCTACCCCTGTGACGAAGCACCGTCTTCCCGATGACGCCGTTGCTTCGCGGCAGCTCCTTCGGACCGAAGTCCTCTGTGGGCGCCGAGGGGCATTCCTCCCGAGACTTAGACCGCGATGTAAGGGGCCTTCGGTGCGCCGTTCCGGTCTTCACCAGCCCTCTTCTATGCACGGACCATAGCCAAACTAAATCGGTTTGTCCTCCTCTTTTTGGGCAGGACGCTCAACATCCGGGCAGTTCGGCGCGCGGATACAAGTAACTGACGATCAATGCTTTTCGGATTTCGCGTCGGTGTTCCGCCGATTACCGAGGTTGCGGTACGACCAAAGTATGATCAAGTATGGTGCCGCGCAGGTGAGGGATCGCGGCGCGAGCGGAGCGGCGGGGGACAATCGGCGGCGACCCTTGTCTTTTGGTGCCCACTCGTCCACCAAGGGGCCGATACGATCTTCATTTCGCCGGGATTCTCGTGCCCTCGTGGGCGCGTCCCACGGTTCCTTCCCGGCGCCCTCGTCGAGGCTCCCCCCATGCGTCTGTCGCGTTACTTTCTGCCGATCCTCAAAGAGACCCCCAAGGAAGCCGAGATCGTCTCGCATCGCCTGATGCTGCGGGCCGGGATGATCCGCCAGCAGGCGGCCGGCATCTATTCCTGGCTGCCGCTCGGTCTCAAGGTGCTCGACAAGATCGGCCGCATCGTCCGCGAGGAGCAGAATCGCGCCGGTGCCATCGAGGTCCTGATGCCGACCCTGCAGTCGGCGGATCTCTGGCGCGAGAGCGGCCGCTACGAGGACTACGGCGAGGAGATGCTGCGCATCAAGGATCGCAACAAGCGCGATCTGCTCTACGGTCCGACCAACGAGGAGATGATCACCGAGATCTTCCGCTCGTATGTCCATTCCTACAAGGACCTGCCGCTCAACCTCTACCACATCCAGTGGAAGTTCCGCGACGAGCGGCGTCCGCGCTTCGGCGTGATGCGCGGTCGCGAGTTCCTGATGAAGGACGCCTATTCCTTCGACACCGATCAGGAGAAGGCCCGCGACGCCTATCGCCGGATGTTCGTGGCCTACCTGCGCACCTATCGCCGCATGGGCCTGACGGCCATCCCGATGCGCGCCGATTCCGGCCCGATCGGCGGCGACATGAGCCACGAGTTCATCATTCTGGCGTCCACCGGCGAGAGCCAGGTGTTCTGCCACAAGGACCTGCTCGATCTGCCGATCCCCGGCGAGGACACCGACTTCTCCGGCGATCTGACCCCGATCATGGATCAGTGGACTTCGCTCTACGCCGCCACCGACGAGAAGCACGACGAGGCCGCCTTCGCGGCGATCCCTGCCGACAAGCAGGTCTCGGCGCGCGGCATCGAGGTCGGCCACATCTTCTATTTCGGCACCAAATATTCCGAGCCGATGAATGCCAAGGTCGCCGGCCCCGACGGCGTCGAGCGCCCGGTCCACATGGGCTCCTACGGCGTCGGCGTGTCGCGTCTGGTCGCGGCGATCATCGAAGCCAGCCACGACGACGCCGGGATCATCTGGCCGGAGGCGGTGGCGCCGTTCCAGGTCGGGCTGATCAGCATGAAGCCGGGCGACGCGGCGGTCGATGCCGCCTGCACCTCGCTCTATGCGGCGCTCGAGCGGTCCGGCATCGAGACCCTCTACGACGACAGCGACACCCGCGCCGGTGCCAAGTTCGCGACCATGGATCTGATCGGCCTGCCCTGGCAGCTGATCGTCGGTCCGAAGTCGTTGGCCGAAGGCAACGTCGAACTCAAGCGCCGGGCCACCGGCGAACGCGAAGTGCTGCCGATCGCCGCGGCGCTCGCGCGCCTGGGCGCGACGGCGTGATCGAGACGGCCGAGAAGGATGCGAGCGACGGCATGAACGGAGCGGCGGAACTCAACGAACCGACGGGGACCAGCCCCTTCGCGGCCTTCGAATGGATGATCGCCTGGCGCTATCTGCGATCGCGCCGGCGCGAGACCTTCATCTCGATCATCGCCGGCTTCTCCTTCGCCGGCATCATGCTCGGCGTGGCGACGCTGATCGTGGTCATGGCGGTGATGAACGGCTTCCGCACCGAGTTGGTCGGCAAGATCCTCGGCCTCAACGGCCATATCCTGGTGCAGGCCACCGCCTCGACCTTCACCGACTACAAGGATGTGACCGACCGGTTGGCCAAGGTGCCGGGCGTCAAGTTCGCGATGCCGTTCATCGAAGGTCAGGCGCTGGCCTCCGGCCCCGGCGGCGCGCTCGGCGCCCTGGTGCGCGGCGTCGAACGACGCGATCTCGACAAGATCACCCTGGTCTCGACCAACATCAAACAGGGCTCGCTCGACGACTTCGAGCAGGGCAAGGGCGTGGCGATCGGCTCGCGCCTCGCCCAGAACCTCGGCATCGGCCTCGGCGATCCGATCACCATCGTCTCGCCGCGCGGCAACGTCACGCCGATGGGCGTCACGCCGCGGGTCAAGGCCTTCCCGGTGGTGGCGATCTTCACCGTCGGCATGTCGGAATACGACGCCGGCTTCGTGTTCATGCCGTTCGGCGTGGCGCAGGACTATTTCAACCTCGACGGCCGGGCGAGCGCGGTGGAAATCCACGTCGCCGATCCCGACAAGGTCGGCGCCCTGCGCAAACCGATCGAAGAGGCGGCGCAGCGCTCGGTCTACGTCACCGACTGGCGACAACGCAACGTCACCTTTTTCTCGGCGCTCGAGGTCGAGCGCAACGTGATGTTCCTGATCCTGACCATGATCGTGCTGGTGGCGGCGCTCAACATCGTCGCCGGCCTGACCATGCTGGTGAAGGACAAATCGCGCGACGTCGCGGTGCTGCGTACCATCGGCGCCACCCGCGGCTCGGTGATGCGGATCTTCTTCATCACCGGCGCGGCGATCGGCACCACCGGCACCATCGCCGGCTTCCTGCTCGGGCTGTTCCTGTGCCTCAACATCGAAGAGGTGCGCCAGGGCCTGAGCTGGATCATGGGCACCCAGCTCTACCCGCCGGAGGTCTATTTCCTGTCGCGGATGAAGGCCGACATGCAGACCGGCGAGACCACTTCGGTGGTCCTGCTGGCCCTCGGCCTGTCGCTGATCGCCACGATCTATCCCGCCTGGAAGGCCGCCAAGCTCGATCCGGTCGAAGCCCTGAGGTACGAATGATGGCTGCGGTCGATCTCGACGACGACGAAGCGGCGCGCGCGATCGAGCCGCCGGTGTTGCGCCTGACCCGCGTGGAGCGGCGCTATCCCGAGGGCGAGCGTTGGCTCGAGGTGCTGAAGAGCGCCGATCTGGAGATCCGCACCGGCGAGATCGTCGCGCTCTGCGCGCCCTCCGGGGCCGGCAAGTCGACGCTCCTGCATCTCGCCGGGCTGCTCGAGAGCCCGGATGGCGGCGAGGTCTATCTCGGCGGGGTCGCCACCGGCTCGCTGGGCGACGCCGAACGCACCCGCCTGCGGCGGATGGAGATCGGGTTCGTCTACCAGTTCCATCACCTGCTGCCGGAGTTCACGGCGCTCGAGAACGTCATGCTGCCGCAGATGATCCGCGGCCTCGGCCGCAAGGAAGCGGCGCAGCGGGCGCGCCAGCTCCTGTCCTACATGCGTCTCGAGGCGCGAGCCGAGCACCGGCCGTCGGAAATGTCGGGCGGCGAGCAGCAGCGGGTGGCGATCGCCCGGGCGGTCGCCAACGTGCCGCGGCTGATCCTCGCCGACGAGCCGACCGGCAATCTCGACCCGAAGACCGCCCACTACGTCTTCGACGCCCTGCAGGCGCTGGTCCGCGCCTCGGGTCTGGCGGCGCTGATCGCCACGCACAACATGGACCTGGCGGCCCGCATGGACCGCCGCATCACCCTCGACGAAGGCAAGATCGTCGAGATGGCGTGAGCGATGGCCGCGATTCACCGCGTCAAGGCTTGTGCTTTTCGGTCGATCTGTTTCGCTTTTCGATGAATCTCGTTTTGTAACCTTCCAGTACGGAATTCCGTTCAGTTTTCGTTAACCGGAGTCCGGCGGATACTTCGCGATCGTTCGTGAAGACGCGGCGGTGGGACGAGGAGGCGGCGACCTTCCTTCCCCCGAACGCAATCCGTGGGAGGACATGGCGATGAATGCTCCGGTGATCGCAGGCGTCGGCAGTGAGCTTTCGGACATCATGGAGAAGGACTTCTGGCAGGCGTTCCAGAATGCCTTCTCGCGAGCGACGGGTCTGGCGACCCTCACCGTCGATCTCGCCAAGCCCGTCACCGACGGGAGCAACTTCACCCGATTCTGCATGGACCTGATGCGCAAGAACCCGGAAGGGGCGCGGCGTTGCAACGAATGCGACCTCTCCGGCGGCCGCAAGTCGCGGGAGGAGGGGCGCCCGGCGATCTACCAATGCCACGCCGGGCTGGTCGACTTCGCCGCGCCGATCATGGTCGGCGATCGGCAGATCGGTTCGGTGCTCGGCGGACAGGTGTTGCCGGGGCCGACCGACGAGACCCGCGTCCGCGCCTATGCCAAGGAAATCGGCATCGACCCGGAAGCACTGGTGGCGGCCGCGCGCGAGGTCCCCAACAGTTCACCGGAGAAGATCGAGGCGGCGGCCGAACTGCTGTTCCTGGTCGCCGGCAAGATCGGCGAGGCCTGGCAGCTGAAGAGCGTGGTCAAGGTCATGTCGGACTCGATCGCCGCTCAGACCGCGGGCGTGCGCGACGCCGCGGAACGTCTCGGGCAGGAATGCGGGCAGGGCCGCACCATTCAGGCGCACCTCGAGACCGACGTCGTCTCGGCGATCCAGACGACGCTCGGGCGGATCGACGGTCTGGCCTCGTCGATCCGCGACATCTCGCAGCAGACCCGACTTCTCGGCCTCAACGCCTCGATCGAGGCGGCGCGGGCCGGCAGTCTCGGCGCGGGTTTCGGGGTGGTGGCCCAAGAGGTCCGGGCGCTGTCGAATTCGGCCTTCCACACCGTCGGTCAGATCGAGCACTTCACCGCCGAGATCCGCGGCAACGTCGGCGAGACCGTCGAAGCGGTCTCCACCGCGACCCACACCTTCGAACGGCAGGCGGAGATCATCGCCGAGTTGGTGCGCAAGTGCGACGAGATCAGTTCCCAGTCGGACCAGATCGGCCGGTTGCTGGCCCCCATCCGGGCCCGTCGCCGGGCGGCCTGAGTGTAGGCGCGCGAGGTCAGAGATCGAGATCCCAGTGCTCGGAGACGATCTCCGGGCCGAAGGCGGCGTTGCGTTCGCCGCCGACCAACCGGAAGCCGGCGCGGGCATAGAGCCGGCGGGCGTCGTCGAGCACGTCGTGGGTCCACAGCGTCATGCGCGCATAGCCGGCGTCGCGGGCAAAGCGCACCGCCTCGCCGATCAGCCGGCCGCCGAGACCGCGGCCGCGCATCTCGCTCTCGACCCACAGGAGCCGCAGCTTGGCGAGGCTCGGATCGGGCGCGCGGGTGACGAAGATCGAGCCGACCACCCGGCCGTCGACCTCGGCCAGGAACGAGGCGTCGCGCCGCGGATCGAAGGTCCGCAGAAAATCGGCGCCGACGTCCATCACCAGCGTCTCGAAGTCGCCGCGGAAGCCGTAGACCTCGGCATAGAAGGCGACCTGTCGGTGGCATACCCACGACACGTCGCCGGCGCGATGCGGCCGGACGATCAGCGGCAGCGTCGCGCGGTCGGAATCGCCGAGACGGCGCACGTCGGCCATCGCCGCGGTCAGGCGCCCGACCGCTTCCCCGTCGAGGGCCGCGACGTCGCGACCGACCTTGGCGCGTTGTTCGGCGTCCATCGCCGCGAAGGCGGCGAGACCCGCCTCGGTCAGGCGGATCTCCGAGCGCCGGCCGTCGTCGGGGGCCGGCGTGCGGTGGATCAGGCCACGGGCTTCGAAGCGCTTGAGGATGCGACTCGCTTGTCCCGGATCGAGGCCGAGGTCGCGGGCGAGATCGGCCGCGGTGGCGGCGCGCCGATCGGCGATCTCCCACACCAGCCGCGCTTCGACCAGGGTGAAGGGGCTGTCGAGATAATGCTCGGCGAGGATGTCGAGCCGGCGCGTGTAATAGCGGTTGAAGGCGCGGATCCGATCGATCGCCGCATCGGCGAGCGACGGCGCGGGCGGGGCCTGGGGCGCGGCGAGGGCAGGGGTGGCATCGGCGAGGGTCATCGGCGGTCTCCAGCGATATGATTGACTGAATCAACCATATCGCTGTCGACGTCAAGCATGTCCGCTTCGCGGCGCGGGTGCCGACGCACCGTCGAGGCCGGTTGCCCTCACCACGTCCCGGTGTTGGGCATCGACAGCCACGGCTCGGCGGGGGTGAGCGGCGCGCCCTTCTGCAGGAACTCGATCGAGATGCCGTCGGGCGAGCGCACGAAGGCCATGTTGCCGTCGCGCGGCGGGCGGGCGATGACGATGCCTGCGGCCATCAGGCGCGCGCAGGTCGCGTGGATGTCGTCGACTTCGTAGGCGAGATGGCCGAAGTTGCGGGCGCCGGTCAGTTCTTCGTCGTCCCAGTTCCAGGTCAGTTCCAGGGACGGGGCGTCGCGGCGGCCGGCGGCGAGGTCGGCCTCGGCCTCGGCGCGGTCGTCGGGGGCGACGAGATAGACCAGGGTGAAGCGGCCCTTCTCGCTCTCGATTCGGCGCAGTTCGACCAGACCGAGATGGGTCGTGTAGAAGGCGAGGCTCTCCGCGAGATTGCGGACGCGTACCATCGTGTGCAGAAATCTCATCGTCGGCTCCTCGAGCGGCGGGGGAAGGAACCCATGAATATCGTCGAAGACGCCCACGAGGGAAGCCTGGTTCTCGCCGATCTGGTCGGCGAAGCCGAACGGGTGGTGGTGTTCACCGGCGCCGGGATCTCCACCGAATCCGGCATTCCCGACTTCCGCAGCCCCAACGGCATCTGGGCCAAGATCAAGCCGATCTATTTCGAAGAGTTCGTGCATTCGGAAGAGGCGCGGCTCGAGGACTGGCGGCGGCGCTTCGCCTTCCGCCAGGAGTTCCTCGCCGCCGAGCCCAACATCGCCCATCGGGCGATCGCCAAGCTGGTGCACGACGGCAAGGTCGGGGCGGTGATCACCCAGAACATCGACGGACTGCACCAGCGCGCCGGGGTGCCGGCCGACCGGCTGATCGAGATCCACGGCAACGCCACATACGCCACCTGTCTCGACTGCGGCAAGCGCCACGAACTCGGGCTGCTCGAGCAGGAGATCGCCACCACCGGTCACAGCCCGGTGTGCCGGGCCTGCGGCGGACTGGTCAAGGCGGCGGTGATCTCCTTCGGTCAGGCCATGCCGACCCACGAGATGCTGCGCGCCGAACAGGCGATGGAGGAGGCCGACCTGTTCGTGGCGGTCGGCTCGTCGCTCCAGGTCCAGCCGGCGGCGAGCCTGCCGCTCGCCGCCAAATACCAGGGATCGCGCCTGGTCATCGTCAACCGGGACGCGACCCCCCTCGACGGTATCGCCGACCGCGTGTTGCGCGGATCGATCGGCACGGTGTTCTCGGCGCTGTGAGCGGCACCGGGGATAATCCTTACGAAGTCGTAAATGCCGATAGCGAGCCTCCGAGCCGGTGCTATCTTCGATGGGCATCGGGGGCGCGATTCGAGCGCATCTCTTCGGTCACGGCGGTCGCCGAGCTGACGCCGACGGCGGCCGATCGCGGGATCGATCGTACCTTCCGGCGGAAGGGCGGACGGCGGAAGGGGAGCAGCGCATGGGGGCCAAGTTCGACACCGAGACCCAGCCGGAGCTCCGGACCGTCGGCGATGCCGAAGCCGTCGACGTCATCGAGGTGGTGGGTACCATCAAGTGGTTCGACGTCGCCAAGGGCTATGGCTTCATCGTGCCCGAGAACGGCATGCCGGACATCCTGCTGCACGTCACCTGCCTGCGCCGCGACGGTTTCCAGACCGCCTACGAGGGCGCCCGCATCGTCTGCGAAGTCCTCGACCGGCCGCGCGGGCTGCAGGCCCTGCGCATCCTCCACATGGACGATTCCACCGCGATCCATCCGGCCCAGCTGCCGCCGTCGCGCACCCACACCCAGATCGTGCCGACCTCCGGCCTGGAGCGGGCGACGGTCAAATGGTTCAACCGCATCAAGGGCTTCGGCTTCGTGACGCGGGGCGAGGGGACCGAGGACATCTTCGTCCACATGGAGACCCTGCGCCGCTACGGTCTCGCCGAGCTGCGCCCCGGCCAAGTGGTCTGGGTGCGTTTCGGCGACGGCCCCAAGGGCCTGATGGCCGCCGAGATCCGCCCCGACGGCGTCACCCAGCTCCCCGCCTCGCACTGATCCCCCGTCATCCCGTGTGTCCGTCGCCGCCGCACCTCGTGCCGGATCGGTGTCCGATCGCGCGCCGCCGTGAAATCGCCCGAAGTCGAGGCTTCTCTGATCGCACCGGGTCGGGGCGCACCGGGCGTCCGATCCATCGATCAGCAGGAGACGGCGGGTGGCGCAGACGACGGGGAACGGGGGACGGCACGGGATCCGGGTCGGCGGCGCATTCGACGAACGACGATCGGCCCGGGCGCCGGGCGGGCTCGCCCGCCTCGCCGCGGTCGCGCGATCGGTGCTGCTGATCGCGACGATCGGTGGCCCGATCCCTGCGATGAGCGCCGAAACACCGGCTGCCGGCGACCGTCTGGAGATCCACACCGCGGCCGGCCCGCGCGCCTTCTCGGTCGAACTGGTCGACACCGAGGCGACCCGCGGCCAAGGGCTGATGTTCCGCACCCAGATGGCCACCGACCACGGCATGCTGTTCGATTTCCGCCGCGAGGAACCGGTCTATTTCTGGATGAAGAACACCTATCTGCCGCTCGACATGGTGTTCATCCGCGCCGACGGCACGATCCGCTCGATCGCCAAGGACACCACGCCGCTGTCGGAAGCACCGATCGGTTCGGGCGGTCCGGTGCGCTACGTGCTGGAGGTGGTGGCCGGCACAGCCGCCCGCCTCGGCGTCGCGCCGGGCGACCGGGTAGTCCATGCGCGGATCCGTCCGGCCCCCTGACGCTCGCCGCCGGACGGCGGGGAGGGCAGGGCGCGGGCCGGTGGCCTCACCTTGGATACGCCGAGCGGCCGGTGCGGGAAATCGCCGCTTCCGCGGTCCTCGCGGTGGAACCCGCCGCGGCGCCCTTGCCCCCCACCGGCGAAACCCGTAGAAAACCGGCACTCCCTCGGCACGGGGCATAGCGCAGCCTGGTAGCGCGGAAGTTTTGGGTACTTCAGGTCGTCGGTTCGAATCCGACTGCCCCGACCAAGCCGATTTCGTGGGATTCGTCCGCTTCCCTCCGCCCGTCAGGCCTCGCGGCGGCCGCCCAGCGCCGCGTCGAGATCGGCGATCGCCGTGCCGTCGCCGGCGCGATCCTCGGCGATGCGCGCGTACACCGCCCCGAGCGCGCGGTAGAGCGGCGCCGCCGGGTCGTCCTCGCCGAGAAAATCGGCGATCTCGTGCATCTCGGCGACCCAGCGGTGAGCCTTGGAATACATGTCGGGGATCGCCCGGGTCAGACGCGCCAGCACCTCCGGGGCGCTGTCGGCCATCTCGGCGCGCAGGCCTTCGGCCGCGCCCGAGCGTTCGGCGGCGAGGAACATCGCCGTGCCGAGGCCGGTCAGCCCCTTGTTGATGCCGGCATAGACCATCTTCAGCGCCGAGGCCGCGCCGATCGGGCCGTCGATGCGGTGGAGCTTCAGGCCGAGGGTGGCGAGCACGTCGGTGTGCCGGTCGGGGTCGCCGGCGACGTGGAAGGCCGGCCCCGGCCCGTCGGGCCGCGGCGGTGCGCCGATGATCGCGCCGTCGATCACCGCGCAGCCGGTCTCCGCCAGGATCGCCGCCACTTGCGCCATCGTCGCCGGGGCGATGGCGTTGCAGTCGACGAAACCCGGCTTGACCCGGGCCGCGGTCAGCGCCGGGGCGAGTCCTCGGGCGACGGCGATCGCCTCGGCCGGCGGGACGATCGACAGGATCAACGCGGCCTCGACCAGAGCGTCGGGATCGGCCGGGATCATTCCGGCGTCGCGGATGCGCGCCAGCGTCGCCGCGCTGCGCCCTTGCGCCGCGGTGAGGACCCGCGCGCCGTTGGCCACCAGCCGGCGGCCGACCGCGGCGCCCATGGCGCCGGCTCCGATGATCGCGATCGTCGGCATGCGTGACCTCCCCTTGGTGTTGGACCGCCAGCGTCTCCCGCGACGACGGAAGCGTCAACGCCGGATGTGGCCGCCGCGGTCACGGGTCGGTGAGTGCGGCGGGACCGGTCGGCGCGCGCTCGCCCGGAGCCGCCGGGACGACATGCGCATGAGCGAAGTTCCGCCTTGACGGCGCCCGCGCAGTCGGGTGAAACCATAGGCCCCGGCCGGGCGACACCGCTGCGACGACCTCGCAGAGAATCAAGGTGTTGTCGCGGGTTCGACTCGCCCGCGCGACCGATCGGCAGCGGTGGGCGACGAACGGCACGGGGCTCGGGTCCGACGGCCGGACCGGGCGACAGACGAGGGCAACGACGATGGTGGCGCGCATCTCTCGACCGGCCAAGACGGCCATGCAGTCCGGACAGGCCAAGGCCCGCCGTTGGATGCTCGACTACGAGCCGGCGAGCGCCAAGACCACCGAGCCGCTGATGGGCTGGACCTCGACCTCCGACACCCAGGCTCAGGTGCGGCTGTTCTTCGAGACCCGCGAAGAGGCGATCGCCTATGCCGAGCGCAAGGGCCTCGAGTACCGGGTGATCGAGCCCAAGGAGAAGACGCCGAAGACGGTGTCCTACTCCGAGAACTTCAAGTTCGGCCGGGTCGGCACCTGGACCCACTGATCGGCCTTTCGACCGCGCATCCTGCGCCGCCGCCGACCGACGATCTCGGCCGACGGCGCTTCGTCGTGGCGTGCGCTCGGCCGCGATGAGCCGCGAGCCGACATCGGTCCCCTGTTCCCCCTGAACGCCCCCACCGCCGAGCCCGCACCTCGCGCGCCCTCGCTCCCACCGACCCTGTCGCAAATCCGACAGCGGCGGTCGTGAATGTCGGACGGATCGTCGCAGCGGGATTTCACTTACATCTCCTGAATTCGGCGAAAAACCGCCGTTTCGCGCTCTGGCACGGGCCGTGCGTAGGCTGGTCCGAGGGATCGGTCGTCGCCGATCGATCCGCCGCCGTCGAGGAGAGCGCCCATGCACATCGTCGTCTGCATCAAGCAGGTTCCCGATTCCGCGCAGATCCGCGTGCATCCGGTGACCAACACGATCATGCGCCAGGGCGTGCCGACGATCATCAATCCCTATGATCTCTTCGCCCTCGAGGCGGCGCTGCGGCTGCGCGACGAGCACGGCGGCACGGTCACGGTGCTGACCATGGGCCCACCGATGGCCGAGGACAGCTTGCGCAAGGCGCTGACCTTCGGTGCCGACCGCGCGGTGTTGCTCACCGACCGGTTCTTCGCCGGTTCCGACACGCTGGCCACTTCGTTCGCGCTGGCCCAGGCGATCGCCAAGATCGGCGAGACCTTCGGCACGCCGGACATCGTGTTCACCGGCAAGCAGACCATCGACGGCGACACCGCCCAGGTCGGTCCCGGCATCGCCAAGCGCCAGAAGCTGCTGCAGCTGACCTACGTCTCGAAGATCGCCGAACTCGACCTCGCCGCCCGGCGGATCAAGGTCGAGCGCCGCGCCGAAGGCGGCGTCCAGGTGCTGGAGACCCGCCTGCCGGTGCTGATCACCATGCTCGAGGGCACCAACGAGATGCGCCGCGGCACCATGGTCGACGCGCTGCGCGCCGCCCGCGCCGAGATCGTCACCTGGTCGGCCAAGGACGCCGGCATCGAGGACGTCCTGAAGTGCGGCCTGCGCGGTTCGCCGACGGTGGTCAAGCGGGTGTTCGCGCCGGCCGCCCGCTCCGACAAGGCCCAGATGATCGAGATCCAGCCGGCCACCCGCGACACCGCCGATGCGCTGGTCGCGGCGATCTTCGGCGGCATCGCCGGGATCGAGGGCGACCTCGTAGAACTGCACCAGACGCTCTGATCACCGGGAGGGGACCCATGACCGACAAGCCCGTGACGCCCGCCGCTCCCGCCGCCGGTGGCAGCCGCGCCGGCATGAAGAAGGAACTGCCCGAGCACTTCAAGGCCTACAAGGGCGTGTGGGTGTTCGTCGAAGTCGAGCGCGGGGTGGTCCATCCCGTCTCCTTCGAACTGCTCGGCGAAGGCCGCAAGCTCGCCGACCAGCTCGGCGTCGATCTCGCCGGTGTGGTCCTCGGACCGCCGGGCGAGGGCACGAAGCATGCGGTGGCCGAGAGCTTCGCCTATGGCGCCGACCTCGTCTATCTGATGGAAGACGCGCTCCTCACCGACTATCGCAACGAGCCCTTCTCCAAGGGCCTGACCGATCTGGTCAATACCTACAAGCCGGAGATCCTGCTGCTCGGTGCGACCACGCTCGGCCGCGATCTCGCCGGCTCGGTGGCCACGACCCTGCTCACCGGCCTCACCGCCGACTGCACCGAACTGGCCGTCGACGCCGACAAGTCGCTGGCCGCCACCCGCCCGACCTTCGGCGGTTCGCTGCTGTGCACCATCTACACGCTCAATTTCCGGCCGCAGATGGCGACCATCCGGCCGCGCGTCATGAAGATGCCGGCGCGGGTCGAGAAGCCGGTCGGACGCGTCGTGTCCCATCCCTTGGCGATGGTCGAAGACGACATCGTCACCAAGATCCTGGCCTTCGTCGCCGACCGCGAGACCAACAAGGTCAATCTGGCCTATGCCGACATCGTGGTGGCCGGTGGCCTCGGCCTCGGCGCGGTCGAGAACATGCAACTGGTCAAGAACCTCGCCAAGGCGCTCGGCGCCGAATACGGCTGCTCGCGACCGATCGTCCAGAAGGGCTGGATGCCGGCGGAGCGCCAGATCGGCCAGACCGGCAAGACCATCCGGCCACGGCTCTACATCGCCGCCGGCATCTCGGGTGCGATCCAGCACCGGGTCGGCGTCGAGGGCGCCGACCTGATCGTCGCCATCAACACCGACAAGAACGCGCCGATCTTCGACTTCGCCCATGTCGGTCTGGTCACCGACGCCGTGCGCTTCCTGCCGGCCCTCACCGAGGCGTTCTCGCGCCGCCTCTCGCCCCACAATCGCGACAAGCTCGCCGGCTGACGCCGTCTGACGAGGAGACGAGACGATGATCGAAGAACGGTTCGACGCCATCGTGATCGGGGCCGGCATGGCGGGCAACGCCGCGGCCTACACCATGGCCTCGCGCGGCCTCAAGGTGCTGCAGCTGGAGCGCGGCGAATATCCGGGTTCCAAGAACGTCCAGGGCGCGATCATGTACGCGTCGATGCTGGAGAAGATCATCCCCGATTTCCGCGAGGATGCGCCGCTCGAGCGCCACCTCGTCGAACAACGCTTCTGGGTGATGGACGACCGCTCCCACACCGGCATGCACTACCGCTCCGACGACTTCAACGAGGACAAGCCCAACCGCTACACCATCGTGCGGGCGCAGTTCGACAAGTGGTTTTCGCGCAAGTGCCGCGAGGTCGGGGTCACGCTGCTGTGCGAGACCACGGTCACCGAGCTGATCCGCAACGATGCCGGCAAGGTGCTGGGGGTCAAGACCGACCGCCGCGGCGGCGCGGTGTTCGCCGACGTGGTGGTGCTGGCGGAGGGCGTCAACGGCCTGCTCGGCCCCCGCGCCGGTCTGCGCGCCTCGCCGAAGCCCGAGACGGTGGCGCTGGCGGTCAAGGAGATGCACTTCCTGCCGGCCGAGACCATCGAGAGCCGCTTCGCCATCAAGGGCGACGAAGGCGTGGTGATCGAGATGGTCGGCACCTTCTCGAAGGGCATGACCGGGCTCGGCTTTCTCTACACCAACAAGGAGAGCATCTCGGTCGGGCTCGGTTGTCTGGTCTCCGACTTCGCCGAGACCCGCGAGAGCCCCTATGCGATGCTCGAGGCGTTCAAGGCTCATCCCTCGATCGCGCCGCTGCTGGCCGGCTCCGAGTGCAAGGAATATGCGGCCCACCTGATCCCCGAAGGCGGGTTCAAGGAGATCCCGCAGCTCTACGGCGACGGCTGGGTGGTGGTCGGCGACGCCGCCCACTTCAACAACGCCGTCCACCGCGAGGGCTCCAACCTCGCCATGACCTCGGGCCGGCTCGCCGGCGAGGCGATCCACCGCATCAAGGCGGCCCGCGATCCCCTGACCAAGGACACGCTGAAGCTCTACAAGCAGCTCCTGGACGAATCCTTCCTGATGAAGGATCTGAAAAAATACAAGGACCTGCCTGGACTTCTTCACACGAATTCGAAGAATTTCTTCCTGTCCTATCCGCAGCTGATGAGCCAGGCGGCGCAGAGTTATCTGCGGGTCGACGGCACGCCGAAGATCGACAAGGAGAAGAAGACCCTGCGCTCGTTCATCGACAAGCGCTCGCGCCTCGGCCTGATCTCCGACGCGGTGAAACTGGCGATGGCCTGGCGCTGAGGCCGTCGGGATCGCCGGCAACCGCGGTCCGGCACGATCCTCGCAAGGGAGACTTCACTCTCGCAACAAGGCACTTCGACCGGGTCCGCCCGGTCGGCAATCCGACAATTTCTCGGGTGGAGCGCGGCGCTCCCCCGGCCCCGGGATCGGAGGACGGAACCATGACGGTCGCAACCGAAGCTCGCGTCGAAGACAAGCTGTTCCAGAACCGCTACCTGGTCGATGCGGGCAAGCCCCACATCAAGGTGCGGGCGCACGAAACCCCCAGCGCGGCGCTGGTCGCCCTGACCGCGGTGTGCCCGGCCAAGTGCTACGAGATGAACGATCGCGGCCAGGTCGAGATCACCCCCGACGGCTGCATGGAATGCGGCACCTGCCGAATCCTCTGCGAAGCCTCCGGCGACATCGAGTGGGACTATCCGCGCGGCGGCTACGGCGTGCTCTACAAGTTCGGCTGAGGGCGGCGGCGAAATCGACGGGCCGGCAGGCGGGAGGGTCTGCCGGCCCGTCGCGTCGGTGGCGGGCGCCCCCTCCGGTCCGGGTGCGGCGAAGCGAATAGCGGTGATGTTTCAGCCTGTTATGGCAGCCGCGAAGAGAGGCCGCGATCATCGTGGCCTCTCCTTACGTATTTGGTAGGACTACGCTTTTCGCCCCAGTCGGGGTAGGCAGACACCATCGTTCGAAGGACTGGATGGCCTCGTCGAGACGAGGGTCGGCAGCGATTTCGGACGGTCCGTCGCCCGACGGCGTCCTTTCGGCGCTCGAAGAAGAGGTCCTCCGTTCATGTCGATCGATGCTCCCCAGTCCCGCGTCCTCAACGAAGCACTGCGCTCGAAGATCATGTCGGCGGCGGAGGCGGCGGCGCTGATCCCGTCGGGATCGCATGTCGGCATGTCGGGCTTCACCGGGTCCGGGTACCCGAAGTTCGTGCCGGTCGAACTCGCCAAGCGCATCGAAGAGATCCACAATCGCGGCGAGCCCTTCAAGATCTCGGTGTGGACCGGCGCCTCGACGGCGCCCGAGCTCGACGGCGCGCTCGCCAAGGTCGACGCCATCGAGATGCGGCTGCCCTACCAGTCGGATCCGAACTGCCGCAAGCGGATCAACGAAGGGACGATGGACTACATCGACATCCATCTCTCCCATGTCGCCCAATACGTCTGGTTCGGCTTCCTCGGCAAACTCGACGTCGCGGTGATCGAGGTCGCCGGCATCACCGAGGACGGGCACCTGATCCCGTCGTCGTCGATCGGCAACAACAAGACCTGGCTCGATCAGGCCGACAAGATCATCCTCGAGGTCAATTCCTGGCAGAGCCTGGCCCTCGACGGCATGCACGACATCTACTACGGCACCGAGCGGCCGCCGAACCGCAAGCCGATCCCGATGGTCGCCGTCGCCGACCGCATCGGCGAGCCCTATTTCCGGGTCGATCCGGACCGCATCGTGGCGATCGTCGAGACCGACTCCTCCGACCGCTGCACCGCCTTCTCGCCGCCGGACACCAATTCGCAGCTGATCGCCGGCCACATCATCGACTTCCTCGCCCACGAGGTGAAGGCCGGGCGCCTGCCGGCCAATCTGCTGCCGCTCCAGTCGGGCGTCGGCAACGTCGCCAACGCGGTGATGGCCGGCCTCGAGGCGTCGCATTTCGAGAACCTCACCGCCTACACGGAAGTCCTCCAGGACGCGATGCTCAGCCTGATCAAGTGCGGCAAGCTGACCATGGCTTCGGCGACCGCGGTGTCGCTGTCGGAAGAGGCGACCGCCGACTTCCTGCAGAACATCGACTTCTATCGCGAGCGGATCATCCTGCGCCCGCAGGAGATCTCCAACCATCCCGAGCTGATCCGCCGCCTCGGGGTGATCGCCATGAACGGCATGATCGAGGCCGACATCTACGGCAACGTGAACTCGACCCACATCGGCGGCACGGCGATCATGAACGGCATCGGCGGCTCCGGTGACTTCGCGCGCAATGCCTATATTTCGATGTTCATGACGCCGTCGACGGCGAAGAACGGGGCAATCTCCTGCATCGTGCCGATGGTCAATCACGTCGACCACACCGAGCACGACGTCCAGGTGATCGTCACCGAGCAGGGTCTGGCCGACCTGCGGGGCCTGAGCCCCAAGAACCGCGCCAAGCTGGTGATCGAGAAGTGCGCCCATCCGTCGTTCAAACCGGCGCTGCAGGAGTATTTCGATCGGGCGATGCACGGGACCACCGGGCTGCACACGCCGCATCTGCTCGACGAAGCCTTCTCCTTCCTTCCCAAGTGGGCCGCCGCACACAAGGCGGACTGACCGCGACTTTCGAGAGGGGGTGAAAGCCCCCGACCGCGGGCCCTGCGAGCCGAGGGTCGGCGCCGCCGGTCACGGTGGCCGCCGCGCCTCGCGACGTGCCGTTCCCTTCGGGCATCGGAATTGCAAACGGGGTTCGAACCGTGGCATCGATGCCACCGGGTGGACCGTCCGACGACTCGCGCACGGCGTGGGGTCGGCCGCTGTCGGGGATTTCACAGAGGGAGCGCAGGCGATGGATCAGGCGACAAACGGATCGACCCCGGCGTCGGCCGGTCGGGCGGCCAGAACGGTCGACGAGATTCGCGAAGCGATCGTCGAGAAGCTGAAGTACGGGGTGGGCAAGAACGCCATCACCGCCAGTGCGCACGACTGGTTCTTCGCCACGGCTCTGGCGGTGCGCGACGAGGTCGTCGATCGTTGGATCGAGTCGACCACCCGCACCTACCGCGACGACGACAAGCGGGTCTACTACCTCAGCCTCGAGTTCCTGATCGGGCGCCTGCTGTTCGACGCCATGGGCAACCTCGAGATGACCGACACGGTGCGCGAGGCGCTGGCCGGGCTCGGGGTCGATCTCGACATGCTGAAGACCGTCGAGCCCGACGCGGCGCTCGGCAACGGCGGCCTCGGCCGGCTCGCCGCCTGCTTCATGGAGAGCATGGCGACCCTGTCGATCGCCGCCTACGGCTACGGCATCCGCTACGACCACGGCCTGTTCCGCCAGCGCATCAAGGACGGCTGGCAGCTCGAATATCCCGAGGACTGGCTGGCGGCCGGCAACCCCTGGGAATTCCCGCGGCTCGAAGTGGCCTATCCGATCGGCTTCGGCGGTTGGGTCGAGGCGCTGAACGAGCGCGACGGCACGGTGCGCCACGAATGGCGTCCGGCCGAGACGGTGATGGCCATCGCCTACGACACGCCGATCGCCGGCTGGCGCGGCCAGCACGTCAACACCCTGCGTCTGTGGTCGGCCAAGGCGCCGGATCCGCTGCGCCTCGACGCCTTCAACCGCGGCGACCACGTCGGAGCGGCGGCGGCACGCGTCAAGGCCGAAGCAATCTCCAAGGTGCTCTATCCGTCGGACGCCACGCCGGCCGGCCAGGAGCTGCGCCTGCGCCAGGAGTTCTTCTTCGCCTCGGCGTCGCTGCAGGACCTGATCCGGCGCCACCTCAACCAGCATCCCAAGCTCGAGACCCTGCCGGACAAGGTGGCGATCCAGCTCAACGACACCCATCCGGCGATCGCGGTGGCCGAGTTGATGCGCATCCTGGTCGACATTCACGACGTCGAGTGGGAGACCGCGTGGAAGATGACGGTGGGGACCTTCTCCTACACCAACCACACGCTGCTGCCCGAGGCGCTCGAGACCTGGCCGGTGCCGCTGATGGAGCGGCTGCTGCCGCGCCACATGCAGATCATCTATCTGATCAACGCCCTCCATCTCGACGAGATGAAGGAGAAGGGCGAGGTCGACGGGGCGCTGTTGTCGGCGCTGTCGATCATCGACGAGGCGGGCGGGCGCCGGGTGCGCATGGGCCATCTCGCCTATCTCGGCTCGCATCGGGTCAACGGCGTCTCGGCGCTGCATTCCGACCTGATGAAGGTCACGGTGTTCAACGACCTGAACCGCGTCTATCCGGGGCGGATCGTCAACAAGACCAACGGCATCACCTTCCGGCGCTGGCTCTACCAGTCCAACCCGGGATTGACCCGGCTGCTCACCGAGACGATCGGACCGGCGTTCCTCGACGATGCCAGCCGCCTGACCGATCTGATCCCCCACACCTCCGACATGGCCTTCCAGCAGCAGTTCGCGGCGGTCAAGCGCGCCAACAAGGAACGCCTCGCCCGGGTGATCCTCGACCGGCTGGAGATCAAGGTCGATCCGGACGCGCTGTTCGACGTGCAGATCAAGCGCATCCACGAATACAAGCGCCAGCTGCTCAACATCCTCGAGACCGTCGCGGTCTATGACGCGATGCGGGCGCAGCCGACTCGCGACTGGATTCCGCGGGTCAAGATCTTCGCCGGCAAGGCCGCGGCCTCTTACGCGCAGGCCAAACTGATCATCAAGCTCGCCAACGACGTGGCCAAGGTGGTCAATTCCGATCCGACCCTGCGCGGCAAGCTCAAGGTGGTGTTTCTACCCAACTATAATGTCAGCTTGGCGGAACAGATCATTCCCGCGGCCGATCTGTCCGAACAGATCTCGACCGCCGGCATGGAGGCTTCCGGTACCGGCAACATGAAGTTCGGCTTGAACGGTGCGTTGACCATCGGCACGCTCGATGGCGCCAACGTCGAGATGAAGGAACATGTCGGAGACGACAACATCTTCATCTTCGGTTTGACCACCGAAGAAGTCGCGAAACATCGGGCATTCGGCATCGACTCGCGCGAAACGATCGCCAAGTCGGCGATCCTTGCCGAAGTCCTCGATGCTATCGGTAGCGGCGTATTTTCTCCGGGAGAACCCGATCGGTACAAGCCCTTGGTCGATGCCTTGACCTACCACGACTATTTCATGGTTACGGCTGATTTCGAAAGCTATTATGCTACGCAGCGGGCCGTGTTCCGGAAGTGGCGGGACAAGGCCGCCTGGCGTCAGTCGGCGGCGCTCAACACCGCCAACATGGGCTGGTTCTCCTCGGATCGGACGATTTCCGAATATGCCGAGGACATCTGGAATGTTTCGGTGCGGCCGCCACACGGCTGACCGGAGAGACGTGGTTCCCTTCGCGGGACCGGCCCGACTCCCGGGTCGGCCCGCGAAACGGAAACGGAGCCTTCGGAACCTTCGGGGCCGCAGGCGAATTGTCTCCAGAGGGGGCACGGATGAGCGAACAGTTGTCGAAGGCGAGCGAAACCGACGTCGAGGCGATCGTCGCCGGGCGTCATGGTGATCCCTTTGCGGTTCTCGGGCCGCATGCCGTCAAGGGCGGGTTCGCGGTGCGCGTCTTCGTGCCCCATGCCGATACGGTCGAGGTGGTCGGCGAGGACGGCAAGGTGCTCGCCGCGCTCGACAAGACCCACGATGCCGGGTTCTTCGAGGGCGTGATCAAGCGCAAGCGCGGGGTCAAGGTCTCGGCACCGCCGCCGCGCTACCGGATCCACGCCGGCAACAAGGGCGGCTCCTGGGAGCTCGCGGATCCCTACGCCTTCGGTCCGGTGCTCGGGCCGCTCGACGACCATCTGCTGGTCGAGGGCACCCATCGCCTGCTCTACGAGCGGCTCGGGGCGCAGGTCCTGGAGCACGAGGGCGTCGAGGGCGTCAACTTCGCGGTCTGGGCGCCCAATGCGTCGCGGGTTTCGGTGGTCGGCGACTTCAATGCCTGGGACGGCCGCCGGCATCAGATGCGCAAGCGCATCGACAGCGGCATCTGGGAGATCTTCGCCCCCGGCGTCGGCGTCGGCGCGGTCTACAAATACGAGATCATCGCCGCCGACGGCCGGCTGCTGCCGCTCAAGGCCGATCCCTTCGGTTTCGCCAGCGAGATCCGGCCCTCGACCGCCTCGGTGGTCGACCGCACCGACCGCCTGACCTGGACCGACGACGCCTACATGGCGGCGCGCGCCCAGGGCGACCCGCGCCGCAAGCCGATGTCGATCTACGAGGTCCATCTCGGCTCGTGGCAGCGCGGCGACTGGAACCGTTTCCTGACCTACGACGAACTGGCCGAGCGGTTGATCCCCTACGTCAAGGCGCTGGGCTTCACCCACATCGAACTGATGCCGGTCAGCGAGCATCCGCTCGACATGTCCTGGGGCTACCAGCCGATCGGCCTGTTCGCGCCGACCCGGCGGTTCGGCGATCCGGCGGCCTTCGCCCGTTTCGTCGACGCCGCCCATGCCGCCGACATCGGCGTGATCATCGACTGGGTGCCGGCCCATTTCCCGACCGACGAGCACGGGCTCGGCCATTTCGACGGCGGCCCGCTCTACGAACACGCCGATCCGCGGCGCGGCTTCCATCCCGACTGGAACACCGCGATCTACGATTTCGGCCGCAAGGAAGTCGCCAACTTCCTGACCGCCAGCGCGCTCTACTGGCTCGATCGCTTCCACGTCGACGGCTTCCGGGTCGATGCGGTGGCGTCGATGCTCTACCTCGACTATTCGCGCAAGGAAGGCGAGTGGTCGCCCAACGAAGACGGCGGACGCGACAATCGCGACGCGGTCGCCTTCCTGCGGCGGGTCAACGAGCTGTGCTACGAGCTCTATCCCGGCACCATCACCATCGCCGAGGAATCGACCTCGTGGAGCGGCGTCTCGGCCCCGGTCTATGCCGGTGGCCTGGGCTTCGGCTTCAAGTGGAACATGGGCTGGATGCACGACACGCTCGGCTACATGGGGCGTGAGGCGATCCATCGCCGTTGGCACCACGACGACCTGACCTTCGGTCTGCTCTACGCCTTCGCCGAGAACTTCGTCCTGCCGATCAGCCACGACGAAGTGGTGCACGGCAAGGGCTCGATGATCCGCCGCATGACCGGCGACCATTGGCAGAAGTTCGCCAACCTGCGCGCCTACTACGGCTTCATGTGGTGCCATCCGGGCAAGAAGCTCCTGTTCATGGGACAGGAATTCGCCCAGTGGGACGAGTGGAAGTCGGATCAGAGCCTCGACTGGCACCTGACGCAGTTCCCCGATCACCTCGGGGTGCAGACGCTGATCCGTGACCTCAACCGCATCCACCGCGAGGTGCCCGCTCTCTACGCTCGCGACTGCGAGCCGGAAGGCTTCCGCTGGGTGGTGGTCGAGGACCGTGATCAGTCGGTGTTCGCCTTCCTCCGGTCCGGTGGACCCGAAGATCCGCCGGTTCTGGCGATCTCCAACTTCACGCCGGTGCCGCGCGAGGGTTATCGTGTCGGTCTGCCGCTGGCCGGTCGCTGGCGGGAGATTCTCAACACCGACGCGGCGATCTATGGCGGTTCGAACTTCGGCAACGACGGTGCGGTGTGGACCGATGGTGAAGAGGCCCACGGCCTGCCGGTGTCGGCCCTGATGCGACTGCCGCCGTTGGCGACGGTGTACTTCGAATACCAGGGCGAGTGAGCCCCCATGACAAGAGTGCCCGACCGGGAGGAAGGTTCCATGAACACGATGCCGACGACCACGACACGCCAGCACGCCGCGGGTGCCCCCTTGTCGCGGCACGCGATGGCCTACGTTCTGGCGGGCGGGCGCGGCAGCCGCCTGATGGAGATGACCGATCGCCGCGCCAAGCCGGCGGTCTATTTCGGCGGCAAGTCGCGGATCATCGACTTCGCGCTGTCGAACGCCATGAACTCGGGCATCCGCCGCATCGGCGTGGCGACCCAGTACAAGGCGCATTCGCTGATCCGCCATCTCCAGCGCGGGTGGGACTTCTTCCGTCCCGAACGCAACGAGAGCTTCGACATCCTGCCGGCCAGCCAGCGCGTCTCGGAAGAGCAGTGGTATGCCGGCACCGCCGACGCGGTCTATCAGAACCTCGACATCATCCGCGACTACGATCCCAAGTACATGGTGATCCTGGCGGGTGACCACATCTACAAGATGGACTACGAGCAGATGCTCCAGCAGCACGTCGAGCAGGGCGCCGACGTGACCATCGGCTGCCTGGAAGTGTCGCGCGAGGAGGCCAAGGGCTTCGGCGTGATGCACGTCGACGAGACCGACCGTATCGTGTCCTTCGTCGAGAAGCCGAAGGATCCGCCGGCGATGCCGGGCAAGCCCGACAAGTCGCTGGCTTCGATGGGCATCTACGTGTTCGAGGCGAAGTTCCTGTTCGACCAGCTCGACCGCGACGCCGCCGATCCCCATTCCAGCCGCGATTTCGGCAAGGACCTGATCCCCTACATCGTCAAGAACGGCAAGGCGGTGGCGCACCACTTCTCGCGTTCCTGCGTGCGCTCGCACGCCGAGGCGCAGCCCTATTGGCGCGACGTCGGCACCATCGACGCCTATTGGGAAGCCAACATCGATCTCACCGACGTGGTGCCCGAACTCGACCTGTTCGAGAACGAATGGCCGATCTGGACCTATGGCGAGATCACCCCGCCGGCCAAGTTCGTCCACGACATCGACGGCCGGCGCGGCTCGGCGGTGTCGTCGCTGGTGTCGGGCGGCTGCATCGTCTCGGGGGCCTTCCTCAAGCGGTCGTTGCTGTTCACCGGGGTGCGGATCAACTCCTACAGCCACGTCGAGAATGCGGTGATCCTGCCCTATGCCTCGACCGGTCGCGGGGTGCGCCTGACCAACGTGGTGGTCGACGCGCGCACCCATGTGCCCGACGGGCTGGTGGTGGGCGAGGATCCCGAACTCGACGCGCTGCGCTTCCGCCGCACCGAGAGCGGCATTTGTCTGATCACGCAGCCGATGATCGATCGCCTCGCGAAGTGACGGAGTCGGGCATGTCGGCTCTGAAGGTTCTGTCTGTCGTCTCCGAACTCTATCCGCTGATCAAGACCGGCGGCCTGGCCGACGTGGCGGGGGCCCTGCCGGGAGCGCTCGCCGCTCACGAAGTCGAGGTCCGGACCGTCGTTCCCGGCTATCCGTCGGTGATGGCGGCGCTGGAGATCGCCTCGACGGTGGTGGCGATCGAGGAGCTGTGGGGCGGGCCGGCGCGGGTGCTGGCCGGCAAGGCGGCGGGGCTCGAGCTGTTCGTGGTCGATGCGCCGCATCTCTACGCCCGGCCCGGCAGCCCCTATCAGGCCCCGGGCGGCGCCGACTGGCAGGACAACGCGGTGCGCTTCGCGGCGCTGTCGTGGATCGCCGCGCAGATCGCCATGGGCGCGGTCCCGGCCTTCGTGCCCGACGTGGTCCATACCCACGACTGGCAGACCGGACTGGTCGCCGCCTATCTGACCTACGACGGCCGGCGCCGGCCGGGCGTGGTCACCACCATTCACAACATCGCCTTCCAGGGTCGCTTCCCGGCCTCGCTGATGCCGATGATGGGCCTGCCGTCCTATGCCTTCGGCATGGAGGGCATCGAATATTACGGCGGCATCGGCTTCCTCAAGGCGAGCCTGCGCTTCGCCGATCGGATCACCACGGTGTCGCCGACCTATGCCGACGAGATCTTGACGCCGGAGAACGGCATGGGCCTCGAGGGCCTGCTCAATTCGCGTCGGGCGGTCGTCTCGGGCATCCTCAACGGCATCGACGACACGGTGTGGAATCCGGCCACCGATCCGCTGCTGCCGGCCCACTACACCGTCTCCTCGCCCCTGGGGCGGCGGCTGGTGCGCACCGAACTGTGCCGGCGCTTCGGCCTCGTCGACGATCCCAAGGCGATCGTCTTCGGCGTGGTCAGCCGCCTGTCGTGGCAGAAGGGCCTCGATCTGGTGCTCGCCGGCATGGACAAGATCTTGGCGCTCGGCGGCCAATTGGTGCTGCTCGGTTCCGGCGACGCCGATCTCACCGCCGGTTTCCAGCGCGCCGCATCGACCAATCCCGGTCGCATCGGTTGCACCATCGGCTACGACGAGTCGCTCGCGCATCTGATCCAGGGCGGGTCGGACGTGATCCTGGTGCCGTCGCGCTTCGAGCCCTGCGGGCTGACCCAATTGTGCGCCTTGCGCTACGGCGCGATTCCCTTGGTGAGCCGGGTCGGCGGCCTCGCCGACACGATCATCGAGGCCAACGAGATGGCGATCGACGCCGGTACCGGCACCGGCGTGGTGTTCTCGCCCCTGTCGCAGGAGCAGTTCGAAGGCGCTCTGACCCGGGTCGCGCGCCTGCACGCCGACCCGACACTGTGGCGGCGGCTGATGCGCAACGCCATGAAGACCGACGTGTCGTGGTCCCGTTCGGCCGGTCGCTATGCCGATCTCTACCGTGGTCTGGTCGTCGAGCGCGGCGCCTGACGGTGGCGCACGGGGGAGGGACGACGACGATGATCCACGGTGCGATCGGTCCCGGCGCGACGGAGCCGCTCGGCGTCACCCATGACGGCGAGGGGGTCAACGTCGCGGTGGTCTCGGCCAACGGCACCGCCGTCGACTTCTGCGTCTATGACGCGACCGGCGACCGCGAGATCGAACGCATCCGTCTGCCGTCGCGCACCGGGCCGGTGTTCCACGGCCGCATCGACGGGCTGCCGGTCGGCACCCGCTACGGCCTGCGCGTCGACGGCCCGTGGAACCCCGCCGACGGCCACCGCTTCAACCCGGCCAAGCTGATCGTCGATCCCTACGCTCAGAAGATCGACCGGCCGTTCCGCCTGCATCCCGCCCTGTTCGACCAGCGCGCCCGCGGCGCCGCGGAGGACCGCATCGACAGCGGCATCCACGTGCCCAAGGCGATCGTCGAGGCGCCGGAGCCGCTTCAGCCGGTGATCCGGCCGCGCATCTCGCCCAAGCACCGGGTGGTCTACGAGCTCCACGTCAAGGGCTTCACCCAGCTCCATCCCGACATCCCCGAGGCGATCCGCGGCACCTTCGCCGGCCTCGCCCATCCGGCGGCGATCGCCCACCTGATCCGGCTGGGGATCAACGTGGTCGAGGTGATGCCGATCTGGGCCTGGCTCGACGAACGCCATCTCGCGCCGCTCGGGCTGACCAACTACTGGGGCTACAACCCGATCACCCCGCTCGCCCCCGATCCGCGGCTCGCGCCCGGCGGCTGGAGCGAGATCCGCACCGCCATCGACGCGCTGCACGAGGTGGGGATCGCGGTGATCCTCGACGTAGTGCTGAACCACACCGGCGAGAGCGACCACCACGGGCCGACAGTATCCTTACGCGGCCTCGACAACGCCCTCTACTACCGCACCCGTACCGACGATCGCTCGCGCTACGTCGACGACGCCGGTTGCGGCAACGTGCCGGCGCTCGATCGGCAGGCGATGATGCGGATCGGCCTCGAGGCGCTGCGCGTCTCGGCGCTGCGCGGCGGATTCGACGGCTTCCGCTACGATCTGGCGACGACGCTGGGGCGGCGGCGGGCCGGGTTCGATGCGGCGGCGCCGTTCCTGGCGGCGCTCGAGCAGGATCCGGTGCTGCGTACCCTGATCCACATCGCCGAGCCCTGGGACATCGGTCCCGGCGGCTACCAGCTCGGCGCCTTCCCGGCGACCTGGGGCGAATGGAACGACCGTTACCGCGACACCATGCGCCGCTTCTGGCGCGGCGACGAAGGGCTGGTCGGCGACCTCGCGACCCGGCTCGCCGGCTCCTCGGACGTCTTCGCCGGGCGCCGACGCAAGGCCTCGGATTCGGTCAACTACGTCACCGCCCACGACGGCTTCACCCTCGCCGATCTGGTGTCCTATACGGGCAAGCACAATCTCGCCAACGGCGAGAACAATCGCGACGGCAGCGACGCCAATCAGTCGTGGAACCACGGTGTCGAAGGCCCGAGCAGCGATCCGGCGATCGTCGCGGCGCGGGCGCGCGACGTGCGGGCGCTGATCGCCACGCTGCTCGGCTCGCGCGGCACGCCGATGCTGTCGATGGGCGACGAATGCGGCCGCACCCAGGGCGGCAACAACAACGCCTATGCCCAGGACAACGCGATCTCGTGGTTCGACTGGTCGAAGGTCGATTCGGGCCTGGTCGACTTCACCCGGCGGCTGCTCGACCTCCGGCGCGCCCATCCGGCGCTGCACGACGACAAGCCGCCGATCGGCGAGCCGGTCGACGATTCCGGCCTCGCCGACGTCGAATGGCGCCATCTCGACGGCCGCCCGCTGGCGGCGCGCGACTGGCACGATCCGGAGAACTATCGCCTCGCCGCGGTGTTCACGGTGGTCGACCACGGCGGCGAGTTCGACCGGGTGGCGGTCGTGGTGTCGGCCGACCTGCGCGCCTCGGTGTTCATCCCGCCGATGGCCCGATCGGGGCATCGCTGGCGGATGGTGCTCGACAGCGCCCATCCCGACCGCGAGCCGGTGGCGGCCTCGAAATTCGCGATCGACGGCCGCGCCGTGGTGTTCGTGGTCGAGGAGCCGGTGCCGGAGGAGGTGCGGGCGGTCCGCGCCGATCCGCGTACCCTCGATCGGCTCGCCCGTACCGCCGGGATCGCCCCGGAGTGGTGGGACAATTCCGGCAACTGCGTGAAGGTCGGCGACGACACCAAGCGAGCGGTGCTGGCGGCCATGGGCCTGCCGGCGACGACGCTCGGCGAGGCGCGCGACAGCTACGATCGCCTGATCGCCGAGACCACCGGTCGGCCGCTGCCCTTCGCCCAGACGGTGTTTTCCGGCGCGCCCTGCGAGGTGCCGCTCGGCGGTGCGCCGTCGCGGGGCCTGCGCTCCTTCGCCCTCGAGATCACCGACGCGATCGGCGAGGCGCGCGGGCTGGTGGTCCAGCCCGGCGACGGACGCACCGAGCGGGTGACCACCGCCGACGGGCGGGTGATCCTGCAACGGCGCATCGCGCTGCCCGACCTGCCGCTCGGCCGCTACACCCTGCGCATCGACGGGTCGCAGGAGTCCACGGCCCTGACCGTGGCGCCGCGCACCACCCATCTGCCGGCGGAGTGGGACGGCGACGTCCGATCCTTCGGCATCGCCACCCATCTCTATGCGCTGCGCAGCGCCGGCGACCAGGGCATCGGCGACTTCACCACCCTCGGCCGCACCGGCGCCGCCGCGGCCGCGGTCGGCGCTGTGACCATCGGTCTCAATCCGATCCACGCCCTGTTCCCCCAGGACCGCGAGCGGGCGAGCCCCTATTCGCCCTCCGACCGGCGCTTCCTCGATCCGATCTACATCGACGTGACGCGCCTGCCCGAGGCGTTGGCGAGCGCGGTCGAGACCGATCTCGCCGCTGCGGCCCCGATCTTCGGGCGCCTCGCCGGCCTCGCCCACATCGACTACACTGCGGTCTGGGCGGCCAAGGTGACGGTACTCGACGCCGCCTTCCGGGCCTTCGAGGCGTTGCGCGAGCGGCGGCCCGGCGACGGTCTGGTCGCCGCCTTCCTGGCCTTCGTGGTCCAGGGCGGCGAAGGCCTCGAGCGGTTCGCGACCTTCGAGGCGATCGCCGCGGAGCACGGCGCCTCGACCGCGTCGGGCTTCCCGAGCGAATTGGCGACCAGCGAATCGTCCGGGGTGATCGGCTTCCGGTTGGCCCATGCCCGCGCCGTCGAACGCTCGATGTTCCTGCAGTGGCTGGCCGCGACCCAATTCGCCGAGGCCGCGACGCGGTCGCGGGCCGCCGGGCTCGATCTCGGCTTCTATCGCGATCTGGCGGTCGGCTGCGCGCCCGACGGGGCCGAGGCCTGGGGGGCCGGCGATCAGTTGATGCGCGCGGTGTCGATCGGCGCGCCGCCCGATCCGTTCTCGCCGGACGGCCAAGTGTGGTCGCTGCCGCCGCCCAACCCCTACGCCTGGGCGCGCACCGGCTACCGCGCCTTCTCGGAACTGATCCGCGCCAACATGGCCCATGCCGGGGCGCTGCGCATCGATCATGTCCTCGGGCTGCGGCGGCTGTTCCTGGTGCCCGACGGCGCGCGCGGCGGCGAGGGCGCCTATGTCGACCAGCCCTTCGACGATCTCCTCGGGCAACTGACCCTGGAGAGCCGGCGGGCCGGCTGCGTGGTGGTCGGCGAGGATCTCGGCACCGTGCCGTGGGGCTTCCGCGAGCGGCTGGCCGAAGCCAAGGTGCTGTCCTATCAGGTGCTGTGGTTCGAGCGCGACGGTCGCGACTTCATGTCGCCGACCCGCTATCCCCGCCTCGGCGCGGCCTGCGTCGCCACCCACGACCTCGCGACGCTGGCCGGCTGGTGGGAGGGCACCGACATCGTCGAGATGCTGCGGCTCGGCACCACCTCGGCCGAGGCGCTGGCCCAGGCGGCGGAAGATCGCGAGCAGGAGAAGCGCCTGCTGGTCGATTCGCTGATCCACGTCGGGCTGTTGTCGGTCGAATGGGACGAGGAACTGCTCGACGACGGAATGCCGGCCGAGATCGCCGCGGCGATCCATGCCTGGATCTCCGGCGGGCGGTCCGTCCTGGCGCTGGTCCAGGCCGACGATCTCGCCGGCGAGACCGAACGGCTGAACCTGCCCGGCACCGACCGCCAGCGCCCGAACTGGCGCCGCCGCCTCGCCCTCGACGACGTCGAATTGTTCGAGAGCCCGCTCGCCCGGGCGATCCTCGCGGGCTTCGCCGCCCGCCGACGCGCCCCGCGCTGAGCGGGGCGGCCGGAGGTCGCCTCACGCCTTCGGCGGCGGCAGGGCGGCGAGGAAGCGCGCGACCGCATCGGCGATGCGGCGCCGATCGGTGAACAACGCCATGTGGCCGCCGCCCTCGAGGGTCATCAGCTCGGCCCCGGCGATGCGCTCGGCGAGCCGCGCCGACATGGCATGGGGCACCACCACGTCGTCGACCGCATGGACGATCAGCGTCGGGCAGGCGATCGCGCCCGGCTCGGGCGTGCGCTGGTCGCGACACTGGTCGAGGTCGAGGGCCAGCCCGCCGAGCCGCTCGGGGAGCCGCGCGAACAGCGAGGCGCGCAGCGCGGAGAGCGCTCCCGCGGTATCGGGATCGGCGAGCACGCGGGCCCGCAGGTCCGGATCGGGGATCGCGCGGCGATCGGCACGCTCGGGATCGCGGGCGGCCCGCGCCGCGAGGAAGTTGACCAGCGGTTTGATCCGCGCCGCCAGCATCAGGATCCGGAAGGCCAGCGGCATCTTGGGGATCAGCCGATCGGTCGCCGCCGAGACCAGAACCAGGCCGCGGCAGCGCTCGGGATGACGGTGGGCGAAGGCCAGCGCGCAAGGCCCGCCGCCGGAGATCGCCATAACCACCGCATCGGCGAAGCCCTGCCGATCGAGGAGCCTCGCGTAGGCGTCGGCCTGGGCGTCGGCGTCGCGGCCGAGGCCCGCCGGCGAGCCGAGATGGCCGGGCCGCGACACGGCCAGCGCGGTATGCGGCACCTCGCCGGCGAGCAGGTGATCGAGCAGGGCGCTCTGGTCCCAGCCGCCGAGCCCGCCGTGCAGCGCGAGGACGGCGGGGCCGTCGCCGCGGGTGGCATATTCGAGGCCGTCGGCGGAGGTTTCGACCCGGTAGGTGGCGAGGATCGTCGCACCCCTGCGGCGGCGGTCGTCGGGGGAGGGGGTCATCGGCTCGCCTCCTCTCCCTGCGTCGGGGACGGGCCCTGCGGCGCGGCGCGCCGGGCCAGCAGCCGGATCAGCGCCAGCGCCTCCGGCGGCGGCGGCGATTCGATACGGCGATATTCGGTGCCGTCGAGGGTCCGCCACATCAGGCCGCCGTCGACCAGCTCGCGCCGCAGCAGGGCGTGGTCGCCGAAGCGGTGCTCGTCGCGGAGGCGCCGGTTGATCTCGCGCTCGTGCATCACCAGCCGGGCGGGCAGGCGCGACCACATCACCCACAGGCAGTCGACGCGATGATTGGCCTTGCCGGGCCAGCGCATCAATTTTCCTTCGCCGTCGAAGTATCCGGCGATCCGGGTCAGCCGCGCGGTGTCGATCGGCGGGGCCGGCGGGGTCGGGGTCGCGAGCCGGTCGAGAGCCTCGGCCTGGGCGCGGAAGTGCTGGTAATTGGCGAAGCCGCCGGCGCGGGCCAGCATGTTGAGCATCTCGACGTGACCGGGCGGTCCGTCGTGGGCGCCGAGCTGGCGTTCGAGCGCGCGGGCGAGCCCCGCGATGTCGTTCGCGGCGAAGGGGAGGGGGGATCTGGACATCGTTCGACCTCGTTGCGTCGTGCCGCAGGCAAAGGATCGTCGATGGTCGCCCTTGTCGACGGCGGCACGCGGGAAACGGGTGTCGAACGTCACGGGAAGAATGGCAGGTCTAGACCCCCTACGGGGAGCGACGCCTCGGTGAACTGCCGACCGATGGCGGTAGGGATAATCCGCCGCGGCGGTAAATGCAAGATCTTTGGGAATCGCGTGCTTTGCGCGCGCTCATTTGCCCCGTTGACGAGATGCGTAGCCATAGTCGAATGATCGCAATTAGGACGAAACTGAGGTGGCAGTCAGCAGTCTTGTCTTAGCGAGTAGTAAGCCACAGAAGGCTCGTCAATTTGTTGAATTTTCGTGCGATCCGGTTCGGCAGCGCATTATGTGATCTTCGATCGGGGCCTGGACCTTCCGGATTCAGCGGACCGGGATCGCTGGTGCGACGTCAACAGAAACCAACTTGTGGCTCTAAGACGTAAGAGCTATGGGTTTACAAAACCGGAGGTGGTATTATCGCTAGTGATATAGCCAAACGTGGATATTGTTATCGACGAATTCGCGGTGAGGTCGGAAAATGCCACAAGGAGGCATGTTGAAAATGGATTCCTTAGCTGGCCGCCTTCTTTTCTTGGTCGCCTTATCAGGTTTTCTCTGCAATACAGCAGATGCTAAAACGATTAAAATGGATTCATTATACACAAGTATAAATGAAAAGTACTGTACTAAGTCTTTTATGAAGACGATCCCAACGAAACCCCTTTTTTGGTTTGCCCAGGAGTACTTGGATATAGTTTGCACGTTCGACAGGTTGAATCAGGTCGCTTGTCGATCAATGTCGTTGATCCATCAAAACGGATTTTCCCTCTCAACTACCAAGACATGGTTACTCGTTCGATGTCGAGTTTGGGTGATAAAGTTGAGTGGAGGGTTGGTGTAGACGGTATTCGATCGAATCCTGCTGCGCTTATTGTTCGTATCCTGGCACATGAAAAGAGCAGAGAGCCAGAAGTGATTACGAGTATATATGTTGCTATATCAAAAATAACAGAAAATGAAATATGTGTAACTGATGTAATTCGGTTTAGGTCTTTTCCTATACCAGGGGCGAAGTTACGGGGCTTGGTGGATTCTGCGGTGAGTAAGCGGTGTACATCGCCACTGCGAAAAATCGGAAATCCAATAAAATGAACGATGTGACTAGGGAGTGGAGATTGGAAACATGATAACGCCGCTGCAGTTTATGCTCAGGTACCGCAATATTGTTGTAAATATAGAGGCTCAGGACAATCTCAAGAGAGTGACGTCGGTCATTCCTGTCACGGTAAGTCTCAATAAGTATTTTATGATGAATTGGGCGGCGGGCTCGAGTCAAGCCACCGAATTTGCTGCTGTGACCGCCGGATCACCTAAAGATGCCTGGTTCCGCCAGTACAAGGAACGTATTCGGACTGCCGCAATGGGCAAGGGTTCTCCGGAAGATTATGGTCTCGCTCTCCAGTGGGCCCTCTACGAAAATCATATACAAAATCCTTCTCAAACAACAGTTCAATCATATTTTGACCAAAACATGGGTATAGATTGTTCTGGTTTTGTGACAAATTACTTGATTGCACGTGGAAAGAAGCCGGATTCGCAATCCGTGCAGAGAGATACTTCCGCTGCGTCCTATTTTAGTGCTGCGAAAGCTGTGAACGATCCTCTCCATGTTCGCCAAGGTGATTTGCTCGTTTTTATGAAGGGAAATTCGGTGTTGACGGGCCCTGGACATGTTGCGGTGGTGGAATCTTATGTTCCACAATCTAGGTCCTGTTGAGGAATAGGATTCCCCTTCGGGTCCAGGAATGATTCAACGTCGCTTTCGGAGGGCGGCGGCGTTGATTCGAGACCTGATGAGCGACGAGGAATGGGCGTTCTTCGAACCCTTCGTGACGAGACGTGGCCCGCACAGCGGCCGGCGACCTCAGGGCCATCGGCGTGTCCTCGACGGCGTCTTCTGGATCGCCCGCACCGGCGCCCAGTGGCGCGATTTGCCCGAATTCTTCGGCAAATGGTCGTCGGTCTA
>NZ_SJFN01000005.1 GCF_004328075.1 Siculibacillus lacustris
CGCTGCGGCGTCATCGACGACCTCGGCGAGGAGATCTTCGCCGACAAGGTCGGCGTCATGCTCGCCCGCGACCTCGCCCGCGTCCACGACAAGCCGACCTTCGTCGTCGACGTCAAGTCGACCGGGCTCTACCACTCCGATCCGGTGCTGCAGAGCCTCGGGGTCACCACCGATTATTGGAAGACCGGCCACAGCTACATCAAGCGCCGGGTCCACGAGCTCGGGGCGCTCGCCGGCTTCGAGAAGTCGGGCCACTATTTCTTCAACGCGCCGATCGGCCGCGGCTACGACGACGGTTTCGTCTCGGCGATCGCGGTGATCGACATGCTCGCCCGCAATCCCGGAAAGAAGATGTCCGACCTCCGCCAGGCCCTGCCCAAGACCTGGTCCTCGCCGACCATGTCGCCCCACTGCGGCGACGAGGTCAAATACGGCGTGGTCGACAAGGTGATCGCCCGGCTGCTGGCCATGAAGGAATCGGGCGAACCGCTCGACGGCCATGCGATCGTCGAGGTCAACACCGTCAACGGCATCCGGGTGACCACCGCCGACGGCACCTGGGGCCTGATCCGCGCCTCGTCGAACAAGCCGGAGCTGGTGGTGGTGATCGAGAGCCCGGTGTCGGAGGCCCGCTATCGCGCGATGTTCCACGCCATGGACGCCGTGCTGCGCGAGAACCCGGAAGTCGGCGCCTACAACCAGACCATCTGACCCCTGAACCGAGCGCCGACGGCATGCCCGCCCGTCGGCCCGACCCCGAGATCCGCCATGACCGACTCCCCGACGACACCGACCGCCCCGACCGCGCCCACGCTCCGCATCTTCGGTTTCTGCTGGTTCCACCGCGCCACCTACGCCCGCGACCGCGGCCTGATGACCGATCCGGAGGTGTTGTTCGAAACCTTCGACCAGTGGCTGAAGAGCGCCCGCCAGATCGAGCGCGAGATCTCCGCCCGCGGCGACAAGGTGGTGCGGATCGGCTTCGATCCGACCGAATTCCTGCTGTTCTGCGCCACCCGCGGCCTCAAGCCCGACGAGCAGTCGCGCGCCGCCTGGGCCGCCCAGGAAGTCCGCAAGAAATACACCGAGACCCGCTGACCCGGCCCCGCTCAGCCCTTCTTCGGCGTGCGCCCGAAGTCGGGCGCGGCGGTGTCCTGGCCGATGTCGAGAATGCCGCGGCGGATCGCCCGGGTCTCGGTGAACTGGCGGAACAGCGTCTCGCCGTCGCCGAAACGCACCGCCCGCTGCAGCACGAACAGATCCTCGATGAACCGGCCGAGCATCTCCAGAACCGCCGGGCGGTTGTGCAGGAACACGTCGCGCCACATCGTCGGATCCGAGGCGGCGATGCGGGTGAAGTCGCGGAAACCGCCGGCCGAGAACTTGATGACCTCCGATTCGGTCACCGTCTCGAGATCCGCCGCCGTGCCGACGATGTTGTAGGCGATCAGATGCGGGATGTGCGAGGTGATCGCCAGCACCATGTCGTGGTGCTCAGGCGTCATCGTCTCGACCTTCGAGCCCAGCGCCCGCCAGAAGGCCGAGAGCCGCGCCACCGCCTCGGGGTCGGTGCCGGGCGGCGGCGTGAGGATGCACCACTTGTTGTCGAACAGTTCGGCGAACCCGGCGTCGGGACCCGAATGCTCGGTGCCGGCGACCGGATGGGCCGGCACGAAATGGACGTGGTCCGGCAGATGGGGTGCCATCTGGGCGACCACGTCGGCCTTGACCGAACCGACGTCGGAGACGATCGCTCCGGCGGCGAGCCCCGGCCCGATCATCTCGGCCACCGCCCCGGACGAGCCGACCGGCACCGAGACGATCACGCAATCGGCGCCGGCGACCGCTTCCAGCGGATCGAGGGTATAGACGTCGCCGAGCCCGAGCTCGCGCGCCCGCTCCAGCGTCTCCGGCCGCCGCGTCGAGATCACGATCTCGTCGGCGAGGCCGCGGGCCCGGGCGCCGCGGGCGATCGACGAGCCGATCAGCCCGATGCCGATCAGCGTCAGCCGGTGAAAGCCCGGCCGCTCCGGCGTGGCTTCGGTCGCGGTCATCCCGTCATCCCTTCATGAACGCCGTCAGCGCGGCGATCGTCGCCTCGTTGGCCTCGGCCGAGCCGATGGTCATGCGCAGCGTGTGCGGCAGGCCGTAGGACTCCATCCGCCGCAGCACGATGCCCGCAGCGAGGAGATGGGCGTCGGCCTCCGCCGCGCGCTTGCCCGCCAGATCCGGGAAGCCGATCAGCACGAAGTTGCCGACCGACGGCGTCACCGTCAGCCCCAGCGCCTCGAGCGCCGCCGTGACCTTGGGCAGCCACAGATCGTTGTGATCGGCCGCCGCCTGCTGGTGGTCGCGATCTTCGATCGCCGCGATGCCGGCGGCCAGCGCCGCGGCGTTGACGTTGAACGGACCGCGGATGCGGTTGAGCGCGTCGACGACGTGGTCGGGGCCGTAGAGCCAGCCGAGCCGCAACCCGGCGAGGCCGTGGATCTTCGAGAAGGTGCGGGTCATCACCACGTTGTCGCTGGTCGCCACCAGTTCGATGCCGCTCTCGTAGTCGTTGCGCCGGACATATTCGGCATAGGCCGCGTCGAGTACCAAGAGCACCGACTTGGGCAGGCCGGCATGCAGCCGCCGCACCTCGTCGAAGGGCAGATAGGTGCCGGTCGGATTGTTGGGATTGGCCAGGAACACGATTCGGGTGCGCGGCGTCACCGCCGCCAGCAGCGCGTCGACGTCCGCGGTGAGATTTCGCTCCGGCGCGGCGATCGGCCGCCCCCCGGCCGCCCGCACCGAGATCGGATAGACCACGAAACCGTGCTCGCTGTAGACCGCCTCGTCGCCGGGGCCGACATAGGCCTGGGAAATCAGGTGCAGCAGGTCGTCGGAGCCGTTGCCGCAGACGATGCGCTCGGCCGAGAGCCCATAGGCCCGACCGATCGCCTCGCGCAGCGCCGTCGCGGCGCCGTCGGGATAGAGCTCGAGAGCGGCGCCGGCGGCCTGATGGGCGGCGATCGCCTTGGGGCTGGCGCCGAGCGGCGTCTCGTTGGACGACAGCTTGTAGAGCTTCGCCCCCCCCGTGGCCTTGGACTTGCCCGGGACATAGGCGGCGATGTCGAGGATACCGGAGCGCGGGACCGGGCGCTGCGGGCGCGTGTCTTCGGAAGTCATGGCGAATCTCTTCGAAAAGCGGGAGGAAAAGGCGGTTCAGCGGATCGCCGGAACCCCGCCGTCGACCTCGGTCGACCCGGCGGCGCCCGGCCCGGGATGTCGAATCGGCGCCGGATAGCCGCCGACCTGTCGCGGCTCGCGCACTTCGACGCCCCCCGCCGCGAAGGCCGCGCGGATCGCCTCGACCCCCGCCGCCGCCGGCGCCGCCACCAGGAATTCGGTGCGCGGCTCGTCATCGTGCCGCGCCAGCAGTTCGAACCCGACCGCCGCCAGGGCGTCGCTGGGATCGCGATCGCCGACCCCGACCACCGCATGGATCAGCACTTCCGGCGGAACCCCCTCGGAGATCGGATTGGAGACGACCAGCGCCGCGAGATCGGCGACCCGGCCGGGGAACAGGATGTAGGGCAGGCGGGCGATCACCAGCGGCCGGCCCTCGCCGCCGAGCCGATGCCACCACGGGCCGACCCAGCTCGGCTGGGCACTGCGCACGATGCCGAGATCCGACACCGAACGGGCGACCGCATCGATCACCTCTTCGGGTCCGGCGACCAGATGGGCCGGCACGGTGAAGCCGAAATAGAAGCGGGCGAGGTCGCGCATCGCCACGGGATCGCGACCGCCGTCCATGTAGACCTCGTAATGGGCCTGCAGGAAGGTGAAGGTCGAGACGATCTCGCGCCAGATGTGTTCGACGGTGGCGATCGGCAGGATGCCGCGGTGGCGGGTCACCAGCCGGCGCATCATGTCGGCCTCGCGCGCCGGCCGGAAGGCCGCGCCGGAGGCGACGGTGCCCTTGACCTTGATCAACTCGTCGATGATCGCGCTGCGCGCCACCAGGAGGCGGTGCAGTTCCTCGTCGATCGTGTCGATTTCGCGCCTGAGCCCGGCGAGACGCCGGCCCGGATCGATCGTCTCGGTCATGGCTTGCCGACCCGAACCTTCCCTGGAGATCGCAGCCTTCATAGCCGCTCGATCGGCGAAATCAAAGAAAACATTGACAGCCGCACCCTCGGTCAGCATGGCTGATCGCCCATTCGAGGCACGAACGCGCCATGCAGCCCACCGAGGATCCGGTCCGCGAGGCCGAGACCAGCCGCCACCGTCAGGCCGACCAGCCGTCGAGCCTGGTCGCCCGATTCGGGCCCGAGGCGCCGCTGATGCTCGACTGCGGCGTGACTCTCGCGCCGTGGCAGATCGCCTATCAGACCTACGGCACCCTGAACGCCGACCGCTCCAACGCGGTGCTGATCTGCCACGCCCTGACCGGCGACCAGTATGTCGCCTCGACCCATCCGGTCACCGGCAAACCGGGCTGGTGGGAGCTGGTGGTCGGACCGGGCAAGCCGATCGACACCGATCGCTTCTTCGTGGTCTGCGCCAACGTGCTCGGCGGCTGCATGGGCACCACCGGCCCGGCCTCGACCAACCCGGCCACCGGCCGCGCCTGGGGCCTCGATTTTCCGGTCGTCACCGTCGCCGACATGGTCCGCTCGCAGGCGGCTCTGATCGACCATCTCGGCATCCCCGACCTGTTCCTGGTCGCCGGCGGCTCGATGGGCGGCATGCAGGTGCTGCAATGGGCCTCGGCCCAGGCGAAGCGGGTGTTCGCGGCCCTGCCGATCGCCACCGGCGCCCGCCATTCCTCGCAGAACATCGCCTTCGACGAGGTCGGCCGTCAGGCGGTGATGGCCGATCCCGACTGGCGCGACGGCCATTACCTCTCCGCCGGCACCTCGCCCAAGAAGGGCCTCGCCGTCGCCCGCATGGCCGCCCACATCACCTACATGTCGGAATCGTCGCTGCACCAGAAGTTCGGCCGCAAGCTCCAGGACCGCGAGACGCTGGGTTTCGGCTTCGACAGCGACTTCCAGATCGAGAGCTATCTGCGCCACCAGGGCTCGTCCTTCGTCGAGCGCTTCGACGCCAATTCCTATCTCTACGTGACGCGGGCGATGGACTATTTCGACCTCGCCGCCGAGCACGGCGGCGTCCTCGCCCATGCCTTCCAGGGCACGGCGACCCGCTTCTGCGTGATGTCCTTCACCTCCGACTGGCTGTTCCCGACCGCCGACAGCCGGACCATCGTCCATGCCCTGAACGCCGCCGGCGCACGGGTGTCCTTCGCCGAGATCGTCGCCGACCGCGGCCACGATTCCTTCCTGCTCGACGAACCGGAGATGCACCAGATCCTCGCCGGCTTCATCGCTTCCGCCGCCCGCGCCCGCGGCCTGTGACCTCGCTGCGCCCGGCGGGCGGGCACCGCCCCCCGTCGGCCGAAAGGACCCCGCCATGCTCGACGCCTCCGGCATTTCCAAGATTCCGACCGTGCCCGAGGCCCGCGTCGACCTCGCGGTGGTCGCCGAACTGGTCCCGGCCGGGGTGCGCCTGCTCGACGTCGGCTGCGGCGACGGCTCGCTGCTCGAATATCTGGCGGCGGTGAAGGGCATCGACGGCCGCGGCATCGAACTGTCGCAGAAGGGCGTCAACGCCGGCGTGGCCCGCGGCCTGTCGGTGATCCAGGGCGACGCCGACACCGACCTCGCCACCTATCCCGACGGCGCCTTCGACTATGTCGTGCTGTCCCAGACCATCCAGGCGACCACCCACCCGCGCCGCGTGCTCGAGCAGCTCCTGCGCATCGGCCGCCGCGCCGTGGTGTCGCTGCCCAACTTCGGCCATTGGCGGATCCGCTGGCAGTTCCTGCTGTTCGGCCGCATGCCGGTCACCGAGGATCTGCCCTATTCCTGGTACGACACCCCCAACATCCACTTCTGCACCATCCGCGACTTCGTCGAACTCGCCAAGGAGATCGACGCCGACATCGAGAAGGCCATCGCGCTCGACGCCTGGGGCCGCAAGCTGTCGTTCAACGCGCCGTGGTGGTTCTGGAATCTGTTCGGCGAACAGGCGGTGTTCGTGCTGAAGCGCAAAGGCTGAGACGTCGTCAGGTCGGCCGGCCGTGCCCGAGCTCCGGGGCCTCGTCCTCGGCGACCCGGATCAGCGCCGGGCGGAAGATCGGCGCGGCCCGCAGGCGGTTGCCGGAGCGCGCCGGCAGGCCCTGATAGAGTTGCTTGGTCGCTTCGACCACCAGCACCCCGGCCAGCGTCGGCCAGGTCCGCGCCCCGAACCGTTCCAGCGCGCCGGCCATCCGGATCGCGAAGGGCCGCGACGACGGCAGCATGTAGAGCGCGCCGCGCCAGTCGATCGGCGAGAACAGGGTGGTCTTCAGGAGCGAATCGAGCTGGCCCTGGCTGAACGGCAGGCCGTAGCCGAAGGGCGTGGTCTCCAGCCGCGCCCACAGGCCGATGCGATTGGGCACCACGCAGATCAGCCGTCCGCCCGGCGCCATCACCCGCCAGATCTCGCGCAGCACCTCGCTCGGATCGTCGGCCATCTCGAGCGTGTGGACCAGCAGCACCCGATCGACCGAACTGTCGGGCAAGGGCAGCGCCGTCTCGTCGATCAGCGCGGTCGCCGACGGCCCCTCCCACGGCCAGTTGACCACCCCCTGGCGGGCCGGCATGAAGCCGATCACCCGCTCGGCGCGGCCGATGAACGGGCGCAGCAACGGCGTCGCGTAACCGATCCCCAGCACCCGGTCGCCGCCGACCTTGGGCCACATCTCGGCGAGCTTGGCGCGCAGCATCTTGCGGACCAGACCGCCGAGCGGTCCGCCGTAGAAATTCCGGAGATCGACCACGTCGAGGAACATCGCACCATCCGTCGCGGCGGGTCCCGGTTCCGGAACGGAACGCGGGTCGCCATCACCCGTCGGGGATGTTAGAGCATGTTCCGATCGGCAAACCAGCCCGATCGACGAGAACCTGCTCCCACGATGAATCGGAGAGGTTTTCGACCCGGTGCGATCCGGTCGGAGGAAAGTCGATGATCCACGTCCGCCAAGTGCCCGCCCGCGAGGACAATTACGCGGTGCTCGTCCACGACGACGTCTCCGGCGCCACCGCCGCGATCGACGCGCCCGAGGACGAGGCGATCGTCGATGCCCTCGAGGAGACCGGTTGGCGCCTCACCGACATCTTCGTCACCCATCATCACCACGACCATGTCGAGGCGATCCGGCCGCTGAAGAAGCGGTACGGCGCCCGGGTGGTCGCCAATGCCGCCGACGCCCATCGCATCCCGGCGATCGATCTGGCGATCGCTCCTGGAGAGGCGCTGGCGCTGGGCGCCGTCGCGGTGACGATGATCGACACCCCCGGCCACACCCGCGGCCACGTCGCCTATCACATCCCCGAAGCCGAGGCGCTGTTCGTCGGCGACACCCTGTTCTCGCTCGGCTGCGGCCGGATGTTCGAGGGCAGTGCCGAGGAGATGTGGGGCTCGCTCCGGCGCCTGCGCGCCCTGCCGCCGGCCACCCGGGTGTGGTGCGGCCACGAATACACCGTCGCCAACGGCCGCTTCGCGGTCGCCGTCGAGCCCGACAACCTCGTCCTGCGCCAGCGCCTGCTCGACGCCTCGACCCTGCGCGACGAGGGTCTGCCGACCCTGCCGACCACGCTGGCCCAGGAATGCGCCACCAACCCCTTCCTGCGCGCCGATCTCGCCACCGTGAAGGCCGCCGTCGGCATGGCCGATCGCCCCGACGTCGAGGTCTTCGCCGAGCTGCGCGAACGCAAGAACCACTTCTGAGCGGAAGGACCCGCCCGATGGAGACGCTCGCCGATCTCACCGCCGCCGAGGTCGCGCGCCTCCTCGATCTCGCGCCACATCCGGAGGGCGGGCGCTACCGCGAGACCTTCCGCGATCGGCCCGGCCCCGACGGCCGCGCCCGCTCCACGGCGATCCACTTCCTGCTGGAGGCCGGCGAGGTCTCCCACTGGCACCGCATCGACGCGGTCGAGATCTGGCACTGGTACGGCGGCGGCCCGCTGGCGCTGACCGTCTCGGAGAACGGCCACGACGCCTGGAGCGCCCATCTCGGCCCCGACCTGATCCACGATCAGCGGCCCCAGGCGATCGTCCCGGCCCACGCCTGGCAGACCGCGACCTCGCTCGGCCGCTGGACCCTGGTCGGCTGCACGGTGGCGCCGGGCTTCGACTTCGCCGGCTTCGAACTGGCGCCGCCCGACTGGCGGCCACGGCCGCGCGGCTCAGGCGTCGCCTGAGCGGGATTTGCGCGACGCCGGCCGGATCACGTCCCACGAGGCGATCAGCGCCCCGGCGGTGATCGCCACCGCGGCGAAACCGATCGAAACGGACATCTCGCCCCACCCGGCGAGAATCAGCAGCAGCGTCGACAGGAGCGGCGTCACATAGCTCGCCGCGCCGAGCACCTGGATGTCGCCGCGCTTGACCCCGTGATCCCAGACGAAGAAGGCGAGGCCGACCGGAAACACGCCGAGCCCGACCACCGCGCCCCAGGCGACGCCGCCCCGGGGCCAGACCGTCGTCTCGAAGATCAGGTGGCAGACCCCCGACAGCACCGCCGTGGCCAGGCAGAAGCCCGCCACCGTCGCCGTCGGCACCGCCCCCATCCGTCGCGACAGCACCGAATAGCCGGCCCAGGTCAGGGCCGAGGCCAGCGCCGCGGCATAGCCGGGGAGATCGGCCGGGTCGATGGCGATGCCCCGGCCCCGCGTCACCACCAGACCCGCCCCGAACAGCCCGAGCGCCGCACCGATCAGATGATGCGGCCGCAGGCGCTCGCCCGGCAGGAGCCCCGACAGCAGGACGATCAGCAGCGGCCACAAATAGTTGACGAGATTGGCCTCGACCGGCGGCGCCAGCCGCAGCGCGGTGAAGAACAGCGCGTGATAGCCGAACAGACCGCCGACCCCCAGCGCCCACACCCGCAGCGGCTGCCGCAGGACCCCGAGTCGACCGGTCGCCGCGAGCCACACCGTCGCCGCGACGCCGGAGATGCCGAAGGTCAGCATGTTCATCTCGAAGGCCGGAATGCGACCGGAGACGGCGACGAGGGTTCCGAGCGACGCCCACATGACGATCGCCGTGAGGCCGATCGAGGTCGCCAGGGATCGAGACGTCATCATCCAACTCCGCATGTCGGCGGACGCATCCACCGGGCGACGCCGGCGCGCGAACGACCCGACGGAAACGAACGACGCGCCCGAGGGGTCGGGCGCGTCGGACATCGGACGATCGACGCACTCAGCGCGTCGGAATCGGCTTCTCGCCGCGATAATCGTAGAAGCCGCGCTGGGTCTTGCGGCCGAGCCACCCGGCCTCGACGTATTTCACCAGCAGCGGACAGGGCCGGTACTTGGAATCGGCGAGGCCCTCGTAGAGCACCTGCATGATCGACAGGCAGGTGTCGAGGCCGATGAAGTCGGCGAGCTGCAGCGGCCCCATCGGGTGATTGGCGCCGAGCCGCATCGCCGTGTCGATCGCGTCGACCGATCCGACCCCCTCGTAGAGGGTGTAGATCGCCTCGTTGATCATCGGCAGCAGAATGCGGTTGACGATGAAGGCCGGGAAATCCTCGGCCACCGTCGAGATCTTGCCGAGCCGCAGCACGAACTTCTTGCACAGGTCGAAGGTGTGGTCGTCGGTGGCGATGCCGCGCACCAGCTCGACCAACTGCATCAGCGGCACCGGGTTCATGAAGTGCACGCCGACGAACTTCTCCGGCCGATCGGTCGAAGCCGCCAGACGGGTGATCGAGATCGACGAGGTATTGGTGGCGAGCAGGGTCTCCGGCTTCAGAACCGGGCACAGCTGCTGGAAGATCTTGCGCTTGACCTGTTCGTTCTCGGTCGCCGCTTCGATCACGATGTCGCATTCGGCGAGCGCGTCGAGATTGACCGCCGGCGTGATGCGGGCGAGCGCCGCCACCCGGTCGGCGTCGGCGATCAGCGCCTTGTTCACCTGACGCGTCATGTTGCCGTTGATCGTCGCCAGTCCCAACTGGATCCGCTCGGTCGACATGTCGTTCAGAGAGACGTCGTAGCCCGCGAGGGCACAGACGTGGGCGATGCCGTTGCCCATCTGGCCGGCGCCGATCACACCGACACGTTTGATATCGAACCCCATGGTGGCCTCGGTCTCTCGTGGACGCGTTCGGGAAATCCCGCCTCGATCGCGGCGGTCGGGACGGGCATGTCCCGCATCCTGATAGTCAGCCCCGCAAGTTCTTGCAACAACGGAAGCCGTATCAGGAGAAAGACGGATGCCGCCTCCCGAGGGTCCCGCCCCACCCGTCGCCGACGAGCGGTGGCCGATCTTAGAACGCCGCGCCCGGACGGCAAGCCGTCCGACGTCATCCCTAGGGATGACGTCGCAGAAAGGTCGGCACCGTCACTTTCCGGCCTCACCGAGCTTCGCGGCGAGTTCCGGCAGGGCGACGAACAGGTCGGCGACCAGACCGTAGTCGGCGACCTGGAAGATCGGCGCCTCCTCGTCCTTGTTGATCGCCACGATCACCTTGGAGTCCTTCATCCCGGCGAGATGCTGGATCGCCCCGGAAATGCCGACCGCCAGATAGAGTTCGGGCGCCACCACCTTGCCGGTCTGGCCGACCTGCCAGTCGTTGGGGGCGTAGCCGGCATCGACCGCGGCGCGGGAGGCGCCGATCGCCGCCCCGAGCTTGTCGGCGACCGGTTCGATGTAGGTGGTGAAGTTCTCGCGGCTCTGCAAGGCGCGGCCGCCCGAGATGATCGCCTTGGCCGAGGTCAGCTCCGGCCGGTCGGAGACCGACAGTTCCTCGCCGACGAAGCGCGACAGCGCCGGATCGGCGGTTGCCGCGACGTTTTCGATCGCCGCCGCGCCGCCCTGGGGCGCCGCCGGGAAGGCCGCAGTGCGCACCGTCACCACCTTGATCGGATCCTTCGAGCGGACCACCTGCACGGCGTTGCCGGCATAGATCGGCCGTTCGAACGTGTCCGGCCCGACCACCGCCGAGATCTCGGAGATCTGCATCACGTCGAGCAGTGCCGCGACCCGCGGCAGCACGTTCTTGGCCGAAGCGGTGGCCGGCGCGACGATCGCCGAGCGACCCGCGGCCAGCGACACGATCAGCGCCGCCAGCGGTTCGGCGAGGCCGTGGGCGAGATGGGCCGCGTCGGCGACCAGCACCTTGGAGACCCCGGCGAGGTGCGCCGCCTGGGCGGCGATCGCCGCCACCCCGTGGCCGGCGACCAGCACTTCGACGTCGCCGCCGATGCGCAGCGCCGCGGAGAGCGCCTTGGCGGTGGCGTCCTTGAGAACCGTGCCGTCGTGTTCGGCGATGAGCAGAATGGTCATGTCGCGGCTCCCCTCAGATCACGCCGGCTTCGTTCTTCAGCTTCGACACCAGATCGGCGACCGAGGCGACCTTGACCCCGGCCTTGCGGACCGGCGGTTCGCGGGTGGTCAGCACCTCCAGCCGCGGCGCCGGATCGACCCCCCAGTCGGCGGCGACCGATTCGGCGATCGGCTTCTTCTTGGCCTTCATGATGTTGGGCAGCGACGCGTAGCGCGGCTCGTTGAGGCGCAGGTCGGTGGTGACGATCGCCGGCAGGGTCAGCACGACGCTCTGCAGGCCGCCGTCGACTTCGCGGGTCACCGCCAGGGTCTCGCCCTCGACCGCGATCTTGGAGGCGAAGGTGCCCTGGGCATAGCCGGTCAGCGCCGCCAGCATCTGGCCGGTCTGGGCGCAGTCGTCGTCGATCGCCTGCTTGCCGAGGATCACCAGGCCGGGCTTCTCCGCCTCGACCACGCCCTTCAGGATCTTGGCCACCGCCAGCGGCTCGACCGCACCTTCGACCTTGACCAGCAGGCCGCGGTCGGCGCCCATCGCCAGCGCCGTGCGCAGCGTCTCGGCGGCCTGGGCCGGACCGATCGACACCACCACGATCTCCGTGGCCACGCCCTTTTCCTTCAGCCGGATCGCCTCTTCGACGGCGATCTCGTCGAAGGGATTCATCGACATCTTGACGTTGGCGAGATCGACCCCGGAACCGTCCGGCTTGACGCGGATCTTCACGTTGTAGTCGACCACCCGCTTCACGGGTACGAGGATCTTCATGAGCTGGGGCCTCCCGACACGCCGGACGCCGCCGGCATCGAAACTGTGGTGCCGACGCACGAACGGGACCGGATCGCGTCGCGGTCGCGCTCGCCATCGAGGGCGCGGCGGACGCTATTGACGTCCCCGAGCCCTGTCAATTCGCCATCTGAACGATATCGGCAGGGTATTGACGTGCGGTGCCGACGACCGCCCGCCGCTCCCGCGCCCGCGGTCTCAGCGGTTCTCGCCCGGCACCCACAGCACGTCGGACCGGCCGTGGTCGTTCACCCACCGCGCCGCCACGAAGAAGAAGTCGGACAAGCGGTTGACATAGGCGATCGCCGCCGGCCCGACCCTGTCGTCGCCCCCGGCGGCCAGCGCCACCATCAGCCGTTCGGCCCGCCGCGACACCGTGCGGGCGTGATGGAGATGGGCCGCCGCGGCGCTGCCGCCCGGCAGCACGAAGGAGGCGAGCGGTTCGAGATCGCCGTTCAGCCGGTCGATCTCCGCTTCCAGCCGTGTCACCTGGGCGGGAACGATCCGGAGCGGCTCCCACTTGAGGGTCGCTCCCGGCGGCGTGGCCAGATCGGCCCCGAGATCGAACAGATCGTTCTGGATCCGCGCCAGCATCACGTCGAGCTCGAGGTGATCGACGCCGGTGTGCAGGCGGGCCAGCCCGACCACCGCGTTGGTCTCGTCGATCGTGCCATAGGCCTCGATCCGCGGATCGGACTTCAGCCGCCGTTCGCCGGTGACCAGCGCCGTCGTGCCGTCGTCGCCCTTGCGCGTATAGATCCGATTGAGCACCACCATCCGTCGTTCCCATTGCGATGCACCCTCCCGGGCGCCCGCCTCAATGCCGAACCCACATCAGTCCGGCGACCAACACCAGGGCCAGCGCCTGCAGCGCCACCCGCCACCGCATCAGCCGTTGCGACCGCTCGGACGAGCCGACGCGCATCATCCCGAACACCCCGGTGAACAGAACCCCGGCGGTGGCGATCACCACCATCACCAGCGCGACGTCGAGAACCCGTTCCATCACCGTCCTCCGCTCCGCCTCCGGTCGACCCCGACCATAGGCCGGGAGGCGGTGTCTTGGCGAGAGGACCGCCGGTCGCGACGCGCCTGCGCAGGCGCCGGAATCGAAAACCGGCCGGCGTTTCCGCCGACCGGTTCCCAAAGAGCTGCGATGACCTTGTGTGTGACTTTGTCTTCGCAGAAACACCGCCGGAAAGCAATCGGAAACCTATGGAAAGGTAAACGCTTGTCCCACGCGGACGTTAATCTTCGTAAACGCCGTCGCCCGCGCGCCCCTCGTCCGGGCAAAAAAAGGCCGGCCGGAGTGAATCCGGCCGGCGAGAATCTCAGTCAAGAGTGGAAGATCCCCTGAACTTCCACTCGCCGACGATCATGATCGTTTCCGACGTGATTCCAACCCCTGATTTTTGAGGGGGTCAGCGCGTCAGCTCGGCTCGTCGAGCAGGCGTCGGGCGATCACTTGCGCCTGGATCTCGGCCGCACCTTCGAAGATGTTGAGGATGCGCGCGTCACACAGAACCCGCGAGATCGGGTATTCGAGAGCGAAGCCGTTGCCGCCGTGGATCTGCAGAGCGTTGTCCGCGGCGGTCCAGGCCACCCGCGCTCCGAGCAGCTTGGCCATCCCGGCCTCGAGATCGCAGCGCTTGCCCTGATCCTTCTGGCGCGCCGCGAAATAGGTGAGCTGACGGGCGACCATCACCTCCACCGCCATCAGCGCCAACTTGTCGGAGACGCGCGGGAAGGCGATCAGCGGCTTGCCGAACTGGATCCGCTCCTGGGCATAGCGCAGGCCGAGGTCGAGCGCCGACTGGGCGACGCCGATGGCGCGCGCCGCGGTCTGGATGCGGGCGCTCTCGAAGGTCTGCATCAACTGCTTGAAACCTTGGCCTTCGACGCCACCGAGCAGATTGTCGGCCGGCACGGTGAAGCCGTCGAAGGCGATCTCGTATTCCTTCATGCCGCGATAGCCGAGCACTTCGATCTCGCCGCCGGACATGCCGGCCGCCGGGAAGGGCTCGGCGTCGCTGCCGCGCGGCTTGGGCGCCAGCAGCATCGACAGGCCCTTGTAGCCCGGCTGATCGGGATCGGTGCGCACCAGGAGGGTCATCAGATCGGCGCGGACCGGATGGGTGATCCAGGTCTTGTTGCCGGTGACCACCCAGGCGTCGCCCTGTTTGACCGCCCGGGTCTTGAGCGAGGCGAGGTCCGAGCCGGTGTTGGGCTCGGTGAACACCGCGGTCGGCAGCACTTCGCCCGAGGCGATGCGCGGCAGCCATTCGGCCTTCTGCGCCTCGGTGCCGCCGCCGAGGATCAGCTCCGCGGCGATCTCCGAGCGGGTGCCGAGCGAGCCGACGCCGATATAGGCGCGCGACAGCTCCTCGGAGACCACGCACATCGATTCCTTGCCGAGACCCAGGCCGCCGTATTCCTCCGGAATGGTCAGGCCGAACACCCCCATCTCGGCCATCTGCTCGACCACCGCCATCGGGATGTATTCGTTCTTCAGGTGCCATTCGTGGGCGTGCGGCACCACCGCGTCGAGGGCCAGCTTGCGCATCTCGTGGCGGAACTGGTCGAGGGTCTCGTCGAGCCCGGCCTCGCCGTAGGTCGACGCCGCGCCTTCGAGCCGCGCCATCGCCGCCACCAGTCGCGCCCGGGTCGCCGGCGTGCTGCCTTGCGTGATCAGCTGCTCGACCGCCGGCACCCGCGCCCGCGCCGCGGCCTCCGCCGGCACGCCGAGATCGGCGAGCCGGACGATCTCGCCCTGGTTCATCGGAATGCCGCCGAACACCTGGGCGAGATATTCGCCGAAGGCGATCGCCACGATGTCATGCTCGACCTCGCCGAAGGTGCCGGCCGCGGTCAGCCGCTCGCCGTAGTCGACCATCTCGCGCAGGGCTTCGACATAGGTCGCCAGCCAAGCGAGGCCGTGGGTGGCGCGCTGTTCCTCGTCGACCCGCGCCGCGGAGATCCGGCCGTCGACCACGACCCGGGCGCGCACCGCGCCCTTGGCCACCGCGAACAGGCCGTCCAGGGCCGCGACCGCCTCGCGACCGAGGGTGATGAGGTTCGAATCGATTCGATCGGCCGTCGCGGCGATGCTCATGGTCTCTCCCTTGCCCGGTCGGCGCTGGTCCGCCCCCGGACGACGTGTTGTGTTGCAGTGCGAAAGAATAGGGATGCCGCCGCCCCGCGCAATGCGCCGAAAGACGGGGATCGACCGGGATTCGCGGGCGTGGAGCGCCTCAGCCGCGATTGGCCAGCGCCACGCCGACCGCCGCCACGGCCATGCCGACGATCTGCACCGGCGACAGGGTCTCGCCGAACAGCAGCCACGCCTGGAGCACCGCCGCCGGCGGCACCAGATAGATCAGCGAGGCGGCGCGCGACACCTCGCCGCGCCGGATCAGATGGAGGAGCAGGCCGATCGCCCCGATCGACAGACCGATCACCGACCACGCCAGGGTCAGACCGCTGGTCGGGGTGAGATGGAAGCGCATCGGCTCGATCGCCGCGGCGACCGGCAGCAGCACCGCCGCCGCGCCGACATATTGCAGGGCCGCCACCGAGACCAAGTGGCCGGAGGCGACGAAACGCTTCTGATAGAAGGTGCCGAGCGTCACCGCCAGCATCGCCGCGACGTTGACGGCGATCGGCAGGGCAATCCCGTCCGCCGCTCCACCGGCGGCGGCGAGCTTCGGCGCCACCACCAGGGCGATGCCGAGGAAGCCGATCGCGAAACCGGTCATCCGCTTTGGCCCGATCCGCTCGCCGGCGAGCCACGGCGCCAGCGCCGCGGTCATCAGCGGCTGCGAGGCGGCGATCACCGCCGACAGGCCGGCCGGCACGCCGTGGCCGATCGCCCACCACACGCCGCCGAGATAGACGCCGTGCAGCAGCACGCCCGAGGCCATGGCATGGCCGACCGCCGCCCGGCTGCTCGGCCACGGCGCGCGGATCGCCAGAGCGAGCGCGGTCAGGATCATCAGCGCCGCGGCGAAGCGCACCACCAGGAAGGTCAGCGGATCGGCGTCGATCACCGCGTAACGGCCGGCCACCCAGCCGGTCGACCAGATCATCACGAAGGACACCGGCGCGAGCGCGGCGGAAAGCGAACCACGGAACATCGGTGCGGATCTCGGGAGGGGCACGAACGAAAGGCGCGGGAGACTCTCCCGCGCCTTCGCATTGTTTCACCGTCTCGACCACGAGGAAAGGCGGCGGGAACCCGCCGCCCCACCGCGATCAGTCGTTGTTGCGCTGGCCGAACAACTGCAGCAACATCATGAAGAGGTTGATGAAGTCGAGGTAGAGGGTGAGCGCGCCCATCACCGCCGAGCGACCGATCGTCGCCTCGTCGGCGCCCGACAGACCGTAGATGTACTGGTCCTTGAGCTTCTGGGTGTCGTAGGCGGTGAGGCCGGCGAACACCAGCACGCCGATCACCGAGATGGCGAACTGCAGCGCGCCCGAGGCCAGGAACATGTTGACCAGGCTGGCGATGACGATGCCGATCAGGCCCATCATCAGGAACGAGCCCATCCCCGACAGCGAGCGCTGGGTGGTGTAGCCGTAGAGCGACAGGCCACCGAAGGCCGCCGCCGAGATGAAGAACACCTGGGCGATCGAGCCGTGGGTATAGACCAGGAAGATCGTCGCCAGCGACACGCCGACCAGACCGGCATAGAGGAAGAACACGCCGCGCGCCGTCGAGGGCTGCATGCGGTCGACCCGGAAGCCGAGCAGGAATACGAGGCCGAGCGGCGCCAGCATCACCACCCACTTCAGCGGGCTGACGAACAGCGTGTAGCCGACCGAAGTCAGAGCGAGCGAGCGCGACACGTTGGCGACCGCATCGGCGGCACCGGGCGTGGTGACCGACATCGCGTAGACCAGCATCGCGGCGAGGCCGGTGATCGCCACGCCGATGGCCATGTAGTTGTAGATCGAGAGCATGTAGGTGCGCAGGCCGCGGTCGATCGCCTGCGCGTCGCCGCGCGCCAGGGTCGAACCGAACCGGGCGTAATCGTTGCCGAAGTTCGACATCGGTGTGAGTCCTTTTCGTTTGGTGCTCTCGCGCGTGTCACCGTGCCATGAGAGCCGTCGGATCGAATATGGGTCGAGGGCCGGCGCCCCGCAAGCCGCTTCCCGCCCGGACGGCCCTCCGGGCGGATTAAATCTGCGTAATGGTTTCCCGCCTCACGCGGCGCGCAGCACCTCGGCCGGCCGGGCGCGCAGCGCCGTCCGCGTCGACAGCAGCCCGAGGCCGATGGTCAGCACCGCCATCGCCGCCAGCGTCGCCGCGACCAGACCGGGTGCCGCCACGAAGGGCAGTTTCATCACCCCGGCGACCACCCAGCGCGCCGCCAGCGTCCCGACCACGCCGGCGAACACCCCGCCGACCACCGCCACGAGAGCGAATTCGATCGCCAGCGCGCTCATCAGGCGCCTTCGCGTCGCGCCGATCGCCGTCAGGATCGCCGCATCGCGGATCCGCGCCTCGCTGCGCGCCGCCAGCGCGCCCCCGAGCACCAGCACCGCGGCGACCAGCGCGAAGCCGGCGACCACCGAGATGCCCTGGGCCGAGCGCCGCACCAGGGCATCGACCTGAGCCAGCGCGTCCTTGACGCGGATCGCGGTGATCGTCGGGAAGCGCTCGACCACGGCGCGGAACAGCGTCCGCTCCTGCTCGGCGCTGCCGCCGCCCGGCCAGGCGACGGTGACCAGCCGGGTCACCGGCGCGCCGCGGAAGGTGTCCGGCGAGAACACCATGAAGAAGTTGATCGACAGCCGATCCCATTCGATGTGGCGCAGGTTGGCGACCCGTGCCTCGATGTCGCGCCCGAGCACGTTGACGGTGATCGCATCGCCGAGCCCGAGCCCGAGGCCGCGCGCCGTCTCGTCGTCGAAGGACACCTGCGGCGGCCCGGCATGGGTCTCCGACCACCAGTTGCCGGCGGTGATCGTCGTGCCCTCCGGCGGGCGGGCCGCGAAGGTGATGCCGCGATCCCCGGCCAATACGAAGCGCGAGCTCTCGGCGACCTTGGCCTCTTCGGCCGGCACGCCCTTCAGCCGCACTATGCGGCCGCGCAGCATCGGCACGTCCTCGATCCGCGCGCCGGTCGCCGCCCCGTCGAGGAAGCCGCGGAAGGCGTCGGCATCGCGGGCCGGCACGTCGAGGAAGAAGAAGCTCGGCGCCTGACCCGGCAGGGTGCGGGCGATCGCCGTGGTCAAGCCGCTCTCGATCTGCACCAGCGCCGCGACCAGGGTCGCCCCGAGCCCCAGCGACAGCACGATCGAGGCGGTCGGCGCCCCCGGCCGGCCGATCGCCGCCATCGCCGAGCGGAGCTCGAAGATCGGCGGACGCGGCAGCCGCCGCGCCAGCAGGACCAACCCCTCGCCGGCCAGCCGTAGCCCGACCAGCGCCACCGCGGTCACCACCAGATAGGGCACGGTGATCCGCCGGTCCGGCGACGACAGCAGCACCAGCGCCACCAGCGCCGCCCCGGGCACCAGCGCGAGCGACCAGCGCCAGATCCGGGCGCGCGCATCGCTCGCCGGTTCGCCGTCGCGCAACAGCACCGCCGGCCGCGTCGCCACCGCCGCGGCGAGCGGCGCCGCCACGAACATCGCCGCGGTCAGCAGACCCTCGAGCCCGGCCGCCGCCAGTTCCGCCGGCGCCAGCACCGGCTGCAGGGCGAGGCCGAGGGCGTCCCCGAAGGGGCCGGCCAGCACGAAGGGCACCAGCGCCCCGATCCCCAGGCCGAGGCCGATGCCGACCAGGGCGATCGCTCCGATCTCGAGACCATGGACCATCGCCACGAAGCCGCCGGTGGCGCCGAGCGCCTTCCAGATGGCGATGGTCGAGCGCCGCCGTTCCAGATGCGCGGCGACCGCATTGGCCACGCCGACGCCGCCGATCACCAGGGTGGTCAGCCCGACCAGGGTCAGGAACTGCACGAAGCGTTCGATCGTCGCCTTGGTGCCCGGCGCTGCGTCGCGCCGCGAGCGGATCTCCCAGCCGGCCTGGGGAAAGCCGCTGCGCGCCCCGGCCGAGACCCGGGCGATCGCTCCATCGACGTCGCGCCGGTCGGAAAACAGCAGCCGCGACTGCCAGCGCACCAGACTGCCCGGCGCCAGCAGGCCGGTGGCGTCGAGGGCGTCGCGGGTCATCATCAGCCGCGGCCCGAAACCGAGGCCGGCCGACAGCCGGTCGGGCTCTTCGGCGATCACCCCGGCGATCTTCAGCCGCGCCGTGCCGACCGTCACGACGTCGCCGACCGCCACCTTCAGGCGATCGAGCGCCGCCTCCTCGACCAGCACCCGATGGAGCGGCCCGTCGGCACCGGCCTCGACACCGAGGCGCGTCCGTCCGTCGTCGCCGCCGACCACCGTCAGCCGCCCGACCAGCGGATAGGCCGCATCGACCGCCTTGACCTCGACCAGCGCGGTGGTCGCGCCGTCGCCGCTCCTCGCCATCGCCCTAAGTGTCGCCACTTCCGAGACCCGTCCCTGGGCCTCGAGATAGGCGCGCTCCTCCGGGGTCGCCGCGGTGTGGTTGATCGCCAGCGCCAGATCGCCGCCGAGGATCACGTCGCCCTGGCGGCTCAGCGTCTCGTCGAAGGAACGGCCCAGCGCCGAGACGCCGGCGATCGCCGCCACCCCGAGCGCCAGACAGGCGACGAAGATGCCGAAGCCGCGCAGGCCCCGGCGCAGATTGCCGCGAAGCTCGCGCGCCGCGAAGCGCAGCGCAGTGGCCGCCCGCGCCCGTCCCATCGAGGCGCTCATGCGCCGCCCTCGCCGACCACGCGGCCGGCCTTGACGTGGATCACCCGGTCGCAGCGCGCCGCCAGATCGGGATCGTGGGTAACCAGCATCAGCGTCGCGCCGACCGCCGCCACCCGCGCGAACAACAGATCGGCGATGTCGGCGCCGGTCAGTTCGTCGAGGTTGCCGGTCGGCTCGTCGGCGACGACGATCGCCGGCCTTGCCACCAGCGCCCGGGCGATCGCCACCCGCTGTTGCTCGCCGCCCGACAGCTGCACCGGATAGTGATCGAGCCGCGCCGCGAGCCCGACCGCCGCCAGTTCCGCCGCGGCCCGCGGGAAGGCGTCGCGCACCCCCGCCAGCTCCAGGGGCGTGGCGACGTTCTCGATCGCCGTCATGTCGGAGACGAGATGGAAACTCTGGAACACGATGCCGAGGGTGCGACCGCGGAACAGGGCGAGCGCGTCCTCGCCGAGCCCGCCGAGATCGACGCCGGCCACTTCGATGCGGCCGCGGTCGGCGCGCTCGAGCCCGGTGGTGACCATCAGCGCCGTCGACTTGCCCGAGCCCGAGGCTCCGACGATGCCGACCCGCTCGCCCTCGGCGATGGTCAGGGACAGGCCGCGCAGCACGTCGACGGCGGCCTGCCCTCGCCCGAGTCGCAGATGGACGTCGTCGAGGCGGATGGCGATCGCGGACAAGGGGCGAGATCCTCGCGAGGGGGGCGGCCACCGGAGACGGCGGGCGGGGAGGGAGGGAAACGGCGGCGCGGGCTGCGACGCCGGGTCTTGCGCCGGCGCGCGGCAACCCTGATATGGGATGGACGACGGGCGGTTCCAGAGGCGCACCGAGATGCCGCCCGCGCCCCCTCCCCCGCCGCCCCGCCGGATCCCGGAGCCCGACCATGTCCGACCTTCGCTCGCCGACCCGTCGTGTCGTCCTCGCCGCCGCGTCCCTGGCCGGGGCCGCGGCCTTCGCCGGCCCGGTCGGCGCCGAAGATCGGCCGCTGCGCCTCGTCGCCTTCGGCGACAGCCTGACCGCCGGCTATGCCCTGCCGCCCGGCCGCGGTTTCGCGCCGCGCCTGGAGGCGGCACTGCGCAAGGACGGTCTTCACGTCGATGTGATCGACGCCGGGGTCTCCGGCGACACCACCGACATGGGTCTCGCCCGGCTCGAATGGTCGGTGCCGGCCGATGCCGACGCGGTGATCGTCGAACTCGGCGCCAACGACTGCCTGCGCGGCCTGCCGCCGGCCGAGGCGCGGCGCAATCTCGACGCCATCGTCGCGCGGCTGCGCGGCCGCGGCCAACAGGTGCTGGTCGCCGGCATGCTGGCGCCGCGCAATCTCGGTGCGGCCTATGTCGCGGCCTTCGATCCGATCTTCGCCGAGGTCGCCGCCGCCCACGGCGCGTCTCATTATCCTTTCTTTCTCGAAGGTGTGGCGATGAACCCCGACTACACCCTCCCCGACGGCCTCCACCCCAGCGCCCGCGGCGTCGAGGTCATCGTCGAACGCATCCTGCCGGCGGTGCGCGACCTGCTCGCCCGGGCCCGCGCCGCCCGCCCCTGATCCGAACTCCCGTTCTCCCGCTCCACGAGGCCCCATGCGACGCAATCGTCTCGGCACGACCGATCTCACCGTCTCCGCCCTGTGCCTCGGCACCATGACCTTCGGCGAGCAGAACAGCGAGGCGGACGGCCACGCCCAACTCGACTACGCCCTCGACCACGGCATCGACTTCGTCGATACCGCCGAGATGTACCCGATCCCACCGCGCCCGGAGACCCAAGGCCGCACCGAGGAGATCATCGGCAGCTGGTTTGCGGCGCGCGGCAACCGCTCGCGGGTGGTGCTGGCGACCAAGGTCAACGGCCGCTCGGCCTCGACCTGGCTGCGCGACGATCGCAGCCCGACGCGGCTGATCCGGGCTCAGGTCGACGAAGCGGTGGCCAAGAGCCTGAAGCGCCTGCGCACCGACTGGATCGACCTCTATCAGGTCCATTGGCCCGAGCGCGCGGTGTCGCACTTCGGCTCCAACCCGGTGATCTGGTCGAATCCCACGCCCGATCCCGACGAAGTGCCGATCGAGGAGACGCTGGACGCGCTCGCCGCCCACGTGAAGGCCGGCCGCATCCGCCACATCGGTCTCTCCAACGAGACCAGCTGGGGCACCATGCGCTGGCTGCGCGCCGCCGAAATCGCCGAAGCCCCGCGCGTCGTGTCGATCCAGAACGCCTATTCGCTGATCAACCGCACCTTCGAGATCAATCTCGCCGAACTGTCGTCGCGGGAATCGGTCGGGCTGCTGGCCTATTCGCCGCTCGCTCAGGGCACCCTGACCGGCAAATACCGCGGCGGCGCCCGGCCGCCGGGCTCGCGCAAGGCGCTGTTCGATCGGCTGCAGCGCTACGAGAAGGTCAATACCGCCGAAGCGGTCGAAGCCTATGTCGCGCTGGCCGCCGAGCTCGGCATCGATCCGGCGACGCTGGCCATCGCCTTCGTCGCCTCACGGCCCTTCGTCACCGCGACCATCCTCGGGGCGACGACGCTCGACCAGTTGAAGGTCGACGTCGCGGCGATCGACTTCACGATCACGCCGGAGATCGCCGCCCGCCTCGACGCGATCCACCTGCGCTATCCCAATCCCGCCCCGTGACGATCGGAAATCGCTCGGACGCCGCTCAGGCGGCGCCGAGCGTGCCGCCGGGCACCGACAGCCGCGGCGCGGCCACATCCACCCGCGACTCGCGCGACAGGTTGGTGAGGAAATAGGCGACCTGCACCGCCGCCGAGAACAGCAGGTGAGCCACCAGAATCGTCAGATCGAACCGATTCGTGACGAGAAACGTCGCCAACGGCAGAACCGTCGTCGACATCAGGCACAGCCCGAGGCCACCGACCGCGAGATGACGCGCGCACAACCACCCGGCGACCGCGCCGAGACCGATCCAGAGCAACATGGGCTATCCCCCTCGAAGACTCGGGCGTTTTCCGCTCCCGCCCTTGATCTTCATGCGAGACGCTAGCAAAAGCGCCGAGTCGACACAATCCTGTCCCATTTGCTTACGTCCCTTTGCGAAGGTAATTTTCGCCAATCGTCTCTTGACGCTGAGGAATTTCGGTGCGGCGGCGAATGCGTGAAAGTTTACGTTGCGTCATTGTGGCAAGACTGCGTCGGCGGGGGATCAGGCGCCGGCGGCACTCTCGGCGATCAGCCGGGTGACGTCGCGGGCGATCTCCAGATGCGGCATGTGGCCGACCCCGGCGAAGCGATGGACCGCGACCACCCCGGGCACGCCGAGCGTATGGGCGACCGGCTGGACCTGGTCGAGCTCGCCCCAGATCAGCCGGACCGGATGGCGGCAGGCGGCCAGCCGCCCGCGATCGAGGGGTTTCTGGGCGTCGCCGTCGAGGATGAGGTCGGCGATCCGGGCGAGCGACGCCGGCACCCGCGGATCGCCGCGCGCCGCGACCATGTGCCGAATCGCCGCCGCCGAGGGGCGCGGACCGTCGCCGAAGAAGCGGTCGAGCACCGCCGTCAGTTCGCTTTCGCCGGTCGCCGCGGCGAAGCGCCGGATCAGATCGGCGTCGATCTCGCGCCCGAAGCCGCCCGGCGCCAGCAGCGTCAGGCTCGCCACCCGCTCGTCGGCCACCGCCCGCAGCGCCAGAAGGGTCGCTGCCGCCCCGCCCATCGAATGGCCGACCAGATGGAAGCGCGCGATGCCCATCGCCGCGAGCGAGCCGGCGACCGCCTCCGCCGCCACCCCGGCATGCCCGACGACCGGCCAGTCGAGCGCCCGCCCGTGACCGGGCAGATCGAAGGCGATGGTGCGAAAGCGGGTCTCGAGGGCGATCTGCTGGCCGAGCCAACCCTCGCGGTCGCCGGCGAAGCCGTGCAGGAACACGATCGGCGGACGCCCGAGGGGACCGCGGGCGGCGTGGGGCAGGATCTCGGGCATGGGTCTCCTCCGGTCGGGACGGGCCCCGAAACGACGAAGGGGCCGCGGCGGCCCCTTCGCGCGCGTTCGTCGTGGCGAGCGTCTCAGGTCAGATACTGACCGCCGTTGATGCTCAGCGTCGAGCCGGTGATGAAGCCGCCCTCGTCGGAGGCGAGGAACAGCACGGCACGGGCGATCTCCTCGGGCTGGCCGAGGCGGCCGACCGGGATGTGCGGCAGGATCTTGGCCTTGAGCACGTCCTCGGGGATCGCCTGGACCATCTCGGTGGCGATGTAGCCGGGGCTAATGGCGTTGCAGGTGATGCCCTTGGTGGCGCTCTCCTGGGCCAGCGCCTTGATGAAGCCGATGTCGCCGGCCTTGGCCGCCGAATAGTTGACCTGACCGAACTGACCCTTGTGGCCGTTGATCGACGAGATCACGATGATCCGGCCGAAGTTGCGGGCCCGCATGCCTTCGATCACCGGCCGGGTGATGTTGAACAACCCGTCGAGGTTGATCCGAATCACCTGCGACCACTGGTCCTTGGTCATCTTGTGAAACAGGCCGTCGCGGGTGATGCCGGCATTGGCCACCAGGATCTCGACCGGTCCGATCTCCGCCTCGACCTTGGCCGCGCCTTCGACGCAGGCGTCGTAGTCGCCGACGTCCCACTGGAACACCGCGATGCCGGTCTCTTCGTTGAACTTCTTGGCCGCTTCGATGTTGCCGCCGTAGGTCGCCGCCACCCGGTAGCCGGCCGCGTGCAGCGCCTTGGACACCGCCGCGCCGATCCCGCGCGTCCCGCCCGTCACCAATGCCACTCTACTCATCGTTCACCCCTCCCTGGGCCCGCTCGAACGGCCGCCCCGGCCGTCGCGGGTCTGTCCTCGTGTCTCTCGGCCCGGCGTCGCCGCCGCGCCGACCGTCTCCGCGCATCCCCTCGCGGAGCCCCGCCGGTCGCCCGGCGGGGTCGATGTGGTGTGTCTCAGCGTTCGACGGTGAGCGCGATGCCCATGCCGCCGCCGATGCACAGCGTCGCGAGGCCGCGCTTGACGTCGCGCTTCTGCATCTCGTGCAGCAGCGTCACCAGAATCCGCGCGCCCGAAGCGCCGACCGGATGGCCGAGCGCGATCGCCCCGCCGTTGACGTTGAGCTTGGCCCGGTCGAACGCCAGATCCTTGCCCACCGCCAACGCCTGCGCCGCGAAGGCCTCGTTGGCCTCGATCAGGTCGACGTCGTCGATCGTCCAGCCGGCCCGCGCCAGCGCCTTGCGCGACGCCGGGATCGGCCCGGTGCCCATGATCGCCGGATCGACGCCGGCCGTCGCCCAGGACACGATCCGCGCCAACGGCGCCACGCCCCGCGACGCCGCTTCGGTCTCGCTCATCAGCACCACCGCCGCGGCGCCGTCGTTGATGCCGGAGGCGTTGCCGGCGGTCACCGTGCCGGCCTTGTCGAAGGCCGGACGCAGCTTGGCCATCGCCTCCAGCGTCGCGCCCATGCGGATGTACTCGTCCTGGTCGACGATCCGGTCGCCCTTGCGGTCCTTGATCGTCACCGGCACGATCTCGTCGGCGAAGCGCCCCGACTTCTGGGCGGCTTCCGCCTTGTTCTGCGACCACACCGCGAAGGCGTCCTGCTCCTCGCGGGTCAGCTGCCACTGGCGCGCCACGTTCTCGGCGGTGACGCCCATGTGGTAGCCGTGGAAGGCGTCGGTCAGCGCGTCCTTGAGCATGGTGTCGGTGAGCTCGAGGCTGCCCATCTTGGTGCCGGTGCGCAGGTAGGCGGCGTGCTGGGCCTGGCTCATGCTCTCCTGGCCGCCGGCGACGATGATCTTGGCGTCGCCGCCGACGATCTGCTGCAGGCCGAGCGCCACGGCGCGCAGACCCGAGCCGCACAACTGGTTGAGGCTGAAGGCCGAGGCTTCCTGCGGGATGCCGGCGGCCATCGCCGCCTGACGGGCCGGGCCCTGGCCCTGGCCGGCCGACAGGATCTGGCCGAGGATCACTTCGTCGACTTCCGCCGCCTCGACCCGCGCCCGCTTCAGCACCGCCCGGATCACCGTCGCGCCGAGTTCGTGGGCGGGCAGCGACGCCAGCGCGCCGTTGAAGGAACCGATGGCCGTCCGCGCGGCTCCGGCGATCACGATGTTGGTCATGGATGTGTCCTCCGAGATCTGTGCTCCACCCTTCGACGGGGGGGTTCGGCCGGCCACCCGCAGGACGGGAACCGAGGCTCGGGGCTCGCCGTTCGGCACGCCCGCGAGACCTTTCCGGCGGCGAGTAGAGACGCCGGGGAAGGGCGAAGTCAATGTGTCGCGGGCCGTCGCCGTCTCCACAATCCGTCGGATCCCGGCACCGTTTTGCGCCGCACGCGGGCCTCGTCGGAGCGGCTTTCGCAGCGCGTGTGAAAATTCTGGCCTCGCCGCCGAAAACTACTTAATCTCACTGCTCCCGGGGCTCCGCCGGCCCGTCTGGCCGGGTGGTCTCCCGTATGTGCGGCGCAGGATCGGCAGAACGAGATGGCAAAGACCACAGAGCCCACGATCATCAAGAAATACGCAAATCGGCGGCTGTACAACACGGGGACGTCGTCCTACGTGACCCTCGAAGACTTGGCGGAGATGGTCAAGCGCGAAGAAATCTTCGTCGTCTACGACGCCAAGAGCGGTGACGACATCACCCGCTCGGTTCTCACCCAGATCATCTTCGAACAGGAAGGTAAGGGCGGGCAGAATCTTCTGCCGATCGCCTTCCTCCGGCAATTGATCGGTTTCTACGGCGACAGCATGCAGAAGCTGGTGCCGAGTTACCTGGAATTCTCCATCGACAGCCTGACCCGCGAGCAGGGCAAGTTCCGCGAGCAGATGGCCTCCGCCTTCCCCGGCAACGCCCTGGAAGCCATGGAGGAGCAGGTCCGGCGCAACTCCGAGCTGTTCGAACGCACCATGCGGATGTTCTCGCCCTTCGCGGCGATCATCCCGGAGACCGGCGCCGCCGCGGCGCCCGCCGCGGCCGACCCGGCACCGAGCGAGCTCGATCTGCTCAAACAGCAGATGGACGAGATGAAGAAGCAGCTCGACGCGATCACCGCGGTCAAGAGCTGACGCGTCGGCGCCGTCGTCGAACCGGGCGAAAGGCGCGCGAATCGGCGGCGCCTTCGTTGACATTGCGACGTCCGTCCGTATAGTCGCCGCCATTCGCGAAGGGCCGGGAGTTTTCCGGTCTCGAGCGCTGCCCGAGGCTCATCGGCCACCGGACCTGTTCCCCCGTCGCGGTCTGACCGAGACGGACCGGGAATCGGGCCGGGCATGGCCGTTTCCAAGCCCGTGCGACGATGCGACCGTTCCGGAAGTAGCTTCCGGACGGGGCGGGAGGCTCCTCGCGGAGCGACCCCGCGTCTCGCGTCGGAACCCGTCGAGACCGGTTCGCCGGACCTCGTGGGCCACCGCACGGCGCCGAAGGGCGCGTGTGAGAAGAACGAGGCAAGTAAAGACATGTTCGCGGTCATCAAGACGGGCGGCAAGCAGTACAAAGTCGCCACCGACGACGTGATCACCATCGAACGGCTCCAGGGCGAAGCCGGCGACGTGATCACCTTCGATGAAGTTCTCCTGATCGGTGGCGAGACCACCGTGGTCGGAGCTCCGGTGATTTCCGGCGCCTCCGTCTCGGCCACCCTGGTCGAGCAGAGCCGCGCCAAGAAGGTGATCATCTTCAAGAAGCGCCGCCGCAAGAGCTGGCGCAAGAAGGAAGGTCATCGCCAGGATCAGTCCGTGGTGAAGATCACCGCGATCAACGCCTGATCCGACCGCGACCGGTTCGCCGGTCGATCCCATTGACGACGCTTCCCCCGATGTCCGCGATGCTGCGACCGGGTCGGACGCGAGAGAAACCGAAGGAGCACCGAAATGGCTCACAAAAAGGCAGGCGGCTCGTCCCGCAACGGCCGCGATTCCGAGTCCAAGCGTCTCGGCATCAAGAAGTTCGGCGATCAGGCCGTGATTCCGGGCAACATCATCGCCCGTCAGCGCGGCACCAAGTGGCATCCCGGCACCGGCGTCGGCATGGGCACCGACCATACGATCTTCGCCGTGACCACCGGCCGCGTACAGTTCCGAGCCAAAGCCAACGGCCGCATCTATATTTCCGTCATGCCGAATACGGCCCCGACGGCTGCGGCAGCGGAGTAACCCGGCGAATGATCCTACGATCCGCCGGTGTCCCATCGACCCGGCGGATCTGAAGGACCGTCGATCTCGAGAGCCCCCGGGGGGCGAAGCGAGAGGGGAGATGGGACACCATCCTCCCCCTTTTCGTTTTTCCGCCCCCTTCTGCCGGCACGTTCGGCAGTGAAACGGAGGACCTCGCGATGAGTCCCAGACCTGGAACACCGCTCGATCGGGATCTCTCCGATCTCGTTCTGGAAACCCGCCGGCTGGTGTTGCGTCGGCCGACCCGCGCCGACGCCGAGAGCCTCGCGGCGCTCGCCGACGACGCCGGCATCGCCGAGCATCTCTCGACGCTGCCCCACCCCTACACCCTCGACGACGCGCTGGTGTTCATCGACAACACCGAGATCGGGCCCCACCGCCTCAACCTCGGCATCTACCGGCGCGGCGACGACGGCGCCTTCCTCGGCACCATCGGCCTGATGCCCCGCGACGGCGAACGTTTCGTCCTCGGCTACTGGCTCGGCCGGCCCCACTGGGGCGACGGCCTGGCCACCGAGGCGGCGCAGGGGCTGGTCGACTTCGCCTTCGAGACGCTCGGCGCGGAGGCGGTCGCCGCCACCGCCCGCGTCACCAACGGCGCGTCGCGGCGGGTGCTCGAGAAGTGCGGGTTCCAATATGCCGGCCAGGGCATGGGACCGTCGCTCTACCACCGCGGCCTGGTGCCGATCGACCGTTTCCGGCTGGAGCGCTCGATCTGGACCTCGCTGAAGAACTGGAGCCGCTCCGCCGTCGCTTGAGACGCCGAGGCGAACCGACTGCGGCGACCCACGGGCCGTCGCCGGACTGCGGCGGCCGACGGCCGCCACCCGAGACTGCGGCGGCCCCCGGTCGCCGCTGCGCAGGCGACCCGTCCACGGGACGGGATCGCGACGAGGTGACGACCATGAAGTTTCTCGATCAGGCCAAGGTCTACATCCGTTCCGGCGACGGCGGCGCCGGCTGCGTGTCGTTCCGACGCGAGAAGTTCATCGAGTTCGGCGGTCCCGACGGCGGCGACGGCGGCCGCGGCGGCGACGTCTGGGCGGAATGCGTCGACGGCCTCAACACCCTGATCGATTATCGCTATCAGCAGCACTTCAAGGCCAAGACCGGCGGCCACGGCATGGGCCGCAACCGCGCCGGCGGCAAGGCCGACGACGTGATCCTCAAGGTGCCCAAGGGCACCGAGATCCTCGAGGAGGACGGCGAGACGGTGCTCGCCGATCTGACCGAGCTCGGCCAGCGCGTCCTGCTCGCCCGCGGCGGCAACGGCGGCTTCGGCAACGACCACTTCAAGTCCGCCACCAACCGCGCCCCGCGCCGCGCCAACCCCGGCGAGGAGGGCGAGGAGAAGTGGCTGTGGCTGCGCCTCAAGCTGATCGCCGATGCCGGCCTGATCGGCCTGCCCAACGCCGGCAAGTCGACCTTCCTGGCGTCCGTCACCGCCGCCAAGCCGAAGATCGCCGATTATCCCTTCACCACCCTCCACCCCGGCCTCGGCGTGGTCCGGGTCGATGCCCGCGAGTTCGTGCTCGCCGACATCCCCGGCCTGATCGAAGGCGCCCACGAAGGCCTCGGCCTCGGCGATCGCTTCCTCGGCCACGTCGAGCGCTGCCGCGTCCTGCTGCACCTCGTCGACGGCACCGAAGCCGACGTCGCCAAGGCCTACAAGGTGGTGCGCAAGGAGTTGAAGGCCTATGGCGGCGGGCTCGCCGAAAAGCTGGAGATCGTCGCCCTGACCAAGGTCGACGCGCTCGCCCCGGAAGAGCGCGAGGAGAAGGCGGCGGCCCTGAAGAAGGCCGCCCGCCGCGTGCCGCTGCAGATCTCGGCGCCGACCGGCGAAAACATCGAGAAGGCCCTGCGGGCCCTGCGCGCCGCCATCGACCGCGCCGACGTCGCCGACGCCGAGGCCTTCCCGCAGGACCCGGCGGAGTCGTGGCGACCGTGAGGCCCGCACGCCTCCCCGTCGCCGCTCCCCGTCCGATGCAGGCCCCGCCTGCCCGCGCGACGCTTGATCCCGGCCCCGAACGCGCCTAGAGCGGTTTCCGATCCGATCGATCGGATCGAAAACCACTCCCGATCTCAGTTGGAGCAAGTTCTGGTCGATCAGACTGGTTCAGCCTGATCGGAACATGCTCTAAGTGCGGTCGGACCCGTCGGAAATCGCCACGTCCCGCGTGATCGCCGGCTCCGCTCCGCCCAACCGGTTCCAGCCATGAAGCGCCGCCTCGAAGACTACCGCCGCATCGTCGTCAAGATCGGTTCCGCCCTGCTCGTCGACAAGGCGACCGGCGATGTCCATGCCGCCTGGCTGGAGAGCCTCGCCACCGACGTCGCCGGCCTCGCCGCCGCCGGCTGCGAGATCCTGCTGGTTTCTTCCGGCGCCATCGCGCTCGGCCGCGGTCGCCTCGGCCTGCCGCGCCGCCGTCTGGCGCTCGAACAGAGTCAGGCCGCCGCCGCGGTCGGCCAGATCGCCCTGGCGCGCGCCTATTCCGAGATCCTCGGCACCCACGGATTCACCGCCGCCCAGGTCCTGCTGACCCTCGACGACACCGAGGACCGGCGCCGCTATCTCAATGCCCGGGCGACCCTGACCACCCTGCTCGAGCGCCGGGCGATCCCGATCATCAACGAGAACGACACCGTCGCCACCACCGAGATCCGCTACGGCGACAACGATCGGCTGGCCGCCCGCGTCGCCACCATGATCGGCGCCGACTGTCTGGTGCTGCTGTCCGACATCGACGGCCTCTACACCGCCCCGCCGGCTCACGATCCGAGCGCCACCCTGATCCCGCTGGTCGAGAAGATCACCCCCGAGATCGAGGCGATGGCCGGCGGCGCCGGGTCGGAACTGTCGCGCGGCGGCATGAAGACCAAGATCGACGCCGGCAAGATCGCCACCGACGGCGGCACCGCGATGGTCATCACCCTGGGCAAGCGCCTGCACCCGCTCGCGGCGATCTCCGCCGGCGCCAACGCCACCTGGTTCCTGCCCGCCGCCGACCCGGTCGCCGCCCGCAAGAAGTGGATCGCCGGATCGCTCGACGACCGCGGCGTGATCCACGTCGATGCCGGCGCCGCCCGGGCGCTGCGCTCCGGCAAGAGCCTGCTGCCCGCCGGCTGCACCACCGTCGACGGCGGCTTCCACCGCGGCGACACGGTGTTGATCGTCGGCCCGGACGGCGAAGAACTCGGCCGCGGCCTCATCGCCTTCGACGCGACCGACGCCGCCGCCATTCTCGGCCACAGGACCCAGGAAATCGAAGACATCCTGGGCTATACCGGACGCAAGGAGATGATCCATCGCGATCATCTGGTGATGAGGGGAGAGTGATGGTCGCCGACACCGACACCCTGCGCGACGTCTCGGTCGAGACCGTCATGGACGACCTCGGCCGGCGCGCCCGCGTCGCCGCCCGCGCCCTGGCGCTGGCCCCGACCGCCGCCAAGAATGCCGCCCTCGCCGCCATGGCCGACGAGATCCGCGCCGCCGCACCGGCGATCCTCGCCGCCAACGCCGCCGATCTCGCCGACGCCCGCGCCAAGGGCCTGATCGCCAGCTTCATCGACCGGCTGACCCTCACCGGACCGCGCATCGCCGCGATGGCGGAAGGGTTGACCGCCGTCGCCGCTCTCCCCGACCCGGTCGGCCGGGTGCTCGCCGCCTGGGATCGGCCGAACGGCCTGAAGATCGAGCGCGTCGCCACCCCGATCGGCGTGATCGGCATCGTCTACGAGAGCCGGCCCAACGTCACGGCAGATGCCGGCGCCCTGTGCCTGAAGAGCGGCAACGCCGCCCTGCTGCGCGGCGGCTCCGACGGCTTCCGCTCGTCGGGGGCGATCGTCGCGGCGCTGCGCCGTGGCCTCGCGACCGCCGGCCTGCCCGAAGACGCGATCCAGCTGGTGCCGACCCGCGACCGCGCCGCGGTCGGGGCGATGCTCGCCGGCCTCTCCGGCAACATCGACGTGATCGTGCCGCGCGGCGGCAAGTCGCTGGTCGCCCGCGTCCAACAGGACGCCCGGGTGCCGGTGTTCTCCCACCTCGAGGGCATCTGCCACGTCTATGTCGACGCCGCCGCCGATCTCGCCATGGCGGTGCGGATCGTCGTCAACGCCAAGATGCGCCGCACCGGCATCTGCGGCGCCGCCGAGACGCTGCTCGTCGACCGCGCCTGCGCCGCCACCCATCTCGTGCCGATCGTCGACGCCCTGAAGGCCGCCGGCTGCGAGATCCGCGCGTCCGCCGAGGTGCGCAAGCTCGTCCCCGACGCGGTTCCGGCGACCGCCGCCGACTGGTCGACCGAATATCTCGACGCGATCATCTCGGTCGCCCTGGTCGACGGCGTCGGCGGCGCCATCCGCCACATCGAGACCCACGGCTCGCACCACACCGAAGCGATCGTCACCGAGGATCCGGCGGCGGCCGAGCGTTTCCTCAATGAGATCGATTCGGCGATCCTGTTGTGGAACGCCTCGACCCAGTTCGCCGACGGCGGCGAATTCGGCATGGGCGGCGAGATCGGCATCGCCACTGGCAAGATGCACGCCCGCGGCCCGGTCGGGGTCGATCAGCTGGTGTCGTTCAAGTACCAGGTGCGCGGCACCGGTCAGACGCGTCCGTGACGGCGCCCGACCGCCCCGATCGGGACGGCGAGCCGCCGGTCGCCGCGGCCGATCTGCGGATCCCGCCGACGGCTCCCGGCCTGCGCATCGGCCTGCTCGGCGGCTCGTTCAACCCGCCCCATCGCGGCCATTTCCACGTCGCCGAGACGGCCCTGGCCCGCCTCGGCCTCGACGCTCTGTGGGTGATGGTGACGCCCGGCAATCCCCTGAAGCCGCGCGACGACCTGCCGTCGCTCGCCACCCGGATCGACGCCGCCCGCCGCCTGATGGATCACCCGCGCATCACCGTCACCGCCTTCGAGGCGCACTTCGGTTCGCCCTATACTTGGCGGACGGTCGAGCGGCTGGCGGCGATGCACCCGCAGGTCCGCTTCGTCTGGGTGATGGGCGCCGACAATCTCGCGAGCTTCCATCGCTGGCAGCACTGGCGGCGCATCGCCGGCACCGTGCCGATCGCCGTGATCGACCGCCCCGGCGCCTCGATGACCCCCCTGTCGGCGCCGGCCGCCCTGGCCTATGCCCGCCATCGACTGCCGGAGATCGACGCGGCGCGCCTCGCCGATCGCCCGGCGCCGGCCTGGACCTTCCTGCACGCCCCGCGCAACGCCCTGTCCTCGACCGACCTGCGCCGCCGCGGGCTCGCCGGGTGAGAATTCAGTGCAGTCGGGCCTTGATCATCGGCCCCGGCGGCGTGATCACCAGAAAGTCCTTCGGTGAAGCAACGGCCCTGACATCGCCGAGAACATCGGCGCCGGCAATAGTCTGAAGCTGGAACGAAAATCCGAGCCTCGCCTCCGTCTCGGAATCGGCGATCTCCTCCGAATCCAAGATCAGCGTCACGAAGGTGAAGGGTACATCCAGCCACTTCAAGGCGGAGGTCACCCTCTCTGTGGTTTTCAACGCAAGTGTGAGGACTTTCTTGATACGCGCCCTGATTGGAGCAGGCACGCCTTTGAAGTGGGAGAGCCGCGCCACCAGCCATTCGCGATTCTTGGCAACCCAGGCCGTCACGACCGCGGGCGCGCCCTTGCCGAGGATGATTCCAAGGGCTTCATCTGAATTCTTAGCTTCTGACAAACTATGGAGAAAGTCCAAAAACTCAAAATGCTTCTTACCTTTCGCACCTAGATGGTCCTTGAACCCATCTTTCAGCACATCGACGAATTTTTCTCGAACCGCGTCTTTCGGATCCTCCGGAACACCCAGCATCTCCTTTAGGACGTAATGGGCGAGGCCCTTGGATTCCTCCTCGATGGAGGCCCCGCCGAGCCACCCCTTGCTCTTACCATAGGCGAGATATCGAGCGTGAAGACAGCCCCAGAGGGCGTAGCGTTCCTCCACGGTCGGTCTCTGCCGAATCAGATTGATCGCCCGATCGAGTCGGTCGAAGAAAATCTTGCCGACATCCCCCTTCACTAACCCCGCCGTCACTGTGTCGAGGTAGTGATCCATGGATTGGGGGGGCGGTGGAAGGAAGCGAACGGGAGACTTCGGCAACGATTGGGACATCGTCGAACACCTCGATCGAAATGGCCGGCCAGCGAGCAAATTCCAACGCTCGGCCCTCAAACATGCAGACCGTAAATTGTCAGACCGGCGGTTGCAAGGCGTTACGATACAGGGGGCGTCCAGACCGTTTTCCGCAAACCCGACCGCGCTCACCCCGCGGGCGGCGCGGCGACCACCAGATGGGCGAGGAAGGCGGCGGCGACGCGGTTCTCGGCTTCGCCGTCGGTGCCGCGGAAGGCCACCGCCAGTTCCCAGCACGGTTCCTGATCGGGCCGGATCGCCGCCACCGCGATCGGCGGCTGACCGCCGTCGCCCTGGCGCACCGCGGCGATCGATTCGGGCACCAGGGCGATCCCCAGCCCCTGCGCCGCCAGATCGAGCACGATAGCCGGATCGTTGACCTCGAAGCCGATCCGCCGCGTCAGCCCCGCCGCCGCGAAGGCCCGATCGACCAGCCGCCGCAGGCCCCAGTCGGGTTTCAGTTCGACGAAGATCTCCTGGGCGAGCTCGGCGAGCGCGATGTCTTCGGCCCCGGCCAGACGGTGATCCGGCGCACAGGCCACCACCAAGCCTTCGCAGGCGATCATCCGCATCGTCACCCCCGGCGGCAGCGGCTCGCGCGGCTGGGTGAAGGCGACGTCGAAACGGCCGTCGCGGACCTCCTCGAACAGCGGCGTCGAGCCGTCGAAGGCGAGGTCGATCTCGATGCCTTCGTGGGCGGCGCGGAAACGGCCGAGCGATCGGGCGAGGTCGACGAAGGGCGCCGGGTTCTGGATCGCCGCGATGCGCAGCCGGCCGCGGGACAGCCCGTGCACGTCGGTCACCGCCTGACGGGCGTTGCGCACCGTCTCCAGCACCCGCCGCGCCTCGCCGAGCAACACTTCGCCGGCCGGCGTGAGGTCGACCCGCCGGGTCGAACGCAGGAACAGCGGCCCGCCGAGCTCTTCCTCGAGGCCGCGGATCGCCGCCGACAGGCCCGACTGCACCATGTTGAGCCGGCGCGCCGCGCGGGTGAAGTGGCGCTCCTCGGCGACCACCACGAACTGTTCGAGCTGTTTGAGATCCAAAGGGGCGTCCGCCGATGATTGTTCGGATTGGATGCTCAATAACACCGTACAATTCAATTTGAAAGCTGAGACGTGAGCGGTTAGACCTTTGGTCGGAGAGACCACCCGCCGCGGCTCGGCAACCGGCCGACCGCCGGCGAGACGTCTCGGCTCAACGAAGGATGAGAATCCATGGAGTATCGCCTGCTCGGCCGCTCGGGCCTCAAGGTCTCGGCCCTGACGCTCGGAACCATGACCATCGGCGGCGGTGGCAAGTTCGCCCAGGTCGGCTCGGTCGACCTCGCCGGCGCCCGCCGCCTGATCGACACCGCCGTCGATGCCGGGGTCAATCTGATCGACACTGCCGACGTCTATTCCGCCGGCCTGTCCGAGGAGATCGTCGGCGAGGTTCTCGAACATCGCTATGCCAAGGGCGTGCTGATCGCCACCAAGGCCCGCTACGCCATGGGCGACGGCCCCAACGATCGCGGCCTGTCGCGCCATCACCTGATCCGCGCCTGCGAAGCCAGCCTGAAGCGCCTGCGCACCGACGCCATCGACCTCTATCAGGTCCACCAGTGGGACGGCCTGACCCCGGTCGAGGAGATCATGGAAGCCCTCGACAGCCTCGTCCGCCAGGGCAAGGTCCGCTACGTCGGCTGTTCCAACTTCGCCGGCTGGCACATCATGAAGGCCCTCGGCGTCGCCGAACGCGACCATCGCCAGCGCTTCGTCAGCCAGCAGATCCACTACACGCTGGAGGCCCGCGAGGCCGAATACGAACTGCTGCCGATCTCTCTCGACCAGGGCCTCGGCATCCTGGTGTGGAGCCCGCTGGCCGGCGGCCTGTTGTCCGGCAAGCATCGCCGCGACGTCAGCCCCGAAGGCACCCGGCTGCTGGCCGGCTGGCCGGAACCGCCGATCCGCGATCACGAGCGGTTGTGGACCATCGTCGACGAACTGGTGGCGATCGGCGACGCCCGCGGCGTCTCCGCCGCCCGCATCGCGCTCGCCTGGGTGATGTCGCGCCCGGCGGTTTCGACGGTGGTGATCGGCGCCCGCACCGAGGCGCAACTCCTCGACAACCTCGCCGCCGCCGAAGTGAAACTCGACGCCGACGAACTCGCCCGCCTCGACGCCGTCAGCCGGCCGCCGCTGCTCTATCCCTATTGGCATCAGGCCTGGACCGCGTCCGACCGCCTCGGGCCGAGCGACCTGATCCCGGCCGCCTCGCTGAAGTGAAATCGGCCCATGACCTCGCGTCGCCCCCGGGGCGGCGCGGGACGTCTCAGCTGGGGCCGGTGCGCGCCGTGGCGCTGATCGGCACCAGCACCAGACCGCGGGCCTCGAGCTCCTTGGTCCAGGTCTGGAGATGGCGCAGGGTGATCGGCAGAGCATTGGCCACGCCGATCGCGCTGCCCTTGGCGCGGGCCACCTGTTCGAGCTGGGCGAGCCGCGCCTCGATCGCGTCGTCGCTGGCCACTACGTCGATGCCGACGTCGCCGCGCGCGAAGGGCATCTTCACCGACCGCGCCGCCTGATCGCCGGTCGAGCGGCTCGACGAGCCGTCGTCGACGAACATCAGGCCCCGCCCCGCCAATTCGCGCAGGATTCCGCCGAGCACCGCCTCGTTGGCGGTGAACTTGGCGCCCATGTGGTTGACCACGCCGACGTAGTTGGTGGTCCGCGTCAGGAGCCAGGCCAGCCGGTCGAGATTGACGTCGGCCGCCGCCGAGGTCAGCAGGGTGTGCGGACCGGGATCGTTGTCGGGATAGTCGAAGGGCTCCATCGGGATCTGCAGCAGGAGCTCGTGGCCGTCGCCGCGCGCCCGCGCCATCCAGCGATCGAGGCTCGACCCGTAGGGCGCGAAGGCCAGCGTCACCTCCGGCGCCAGCACCCGCAGCGCCTCCTGGGTGCCGGTCTGGCTGAGCCCGAGCCCGCCGACGATCAGCGCCACCTTGGCGGTCGTCTGCGGCCGCCGGGCCGCCGGCCGGGCATAGACGTCGAGCGGTCGGCTGCCGTCCGAGGCGATGCGCGGCATCAGCCCGTATTTGCCCTTTTCCGTGACCCGCGCCACCGGCGCCGTCGACAGCGGCTGGCCCTCGACCGCTTCGGGCACCCGTCGGGCCACGCCCGAGTCGCCGCCGGCCTCGGCGGCCTCGCCGGCCGGCCGCGCCGCGCCCGCCGCGCCCGCCGCGCCTGGTTCCCCGGCGACCATCGGCGGGGTTTCGGCCGGCGCCGCGGGTCGGGCCGAATCGGCGACCGATACGGCGACGTCGGCGCGGGCGATGCCGGTCTTGACCCGGTCGATGGAAGCCACCGCCATCGGCTGGCCGCCGGTCGGATCGCGGATCACCGCCACCCAGATGCCGACGATCGTCGCCACCAGCGCCATCAGCAAGCCGCCGACCACCCCGAAGGGCAGCCGTTTCCACCAGCGGCGGCGTACCGAGCGGAGTCCGAGGGGGGCGGAGAGATCGTCGGCCATGAGTCCGTTCCTGCCGCCGTCCGCGGGTCCCGTCCGTCGCGATCAGCCTGAGCGGCCGCCGCGGACGATCACGCCCGCGGCAGGGCTTGCGGCCTCAGTTGGCCACCGCCGTCTTGGGGTCGGGCGGGAAGGCGGCCGACGACTTGACGCCACGCAGCAGGTCGAAGGCGAAGTTCAGCGCCTTGTCGTCCTTGACGTCGGGCGGCACGTAGGCCTGCGAACCGGTCTTCTCCTCGGTCGGCGTCCCGTCGGTCGGGTTCTTCAGATGACCCTTCAGGCTGGCTTCGCCCTTGGTGTCGTCCTTGCCCTTGAGGTCTTCCGGGGTGTCCTGGATGATCTCGATGTCCGGGGCGATGCCCTTGGCCTGGATCGACCGGCCCGACGGCGTGTAGTAGCGCGCCGTGGTCAGGCGGATCGCACCGTTCTGGCCGAGCGGGATGATCGTCTGGACCGAGCCCTTGCCGAACGAGCGGGTGCCGATCAAGGTCGCCCGCTTGTGGTCCTGCAGGGCGCCGGCGACGATCTCCGAGGCCGAGGCCGAGCCGCCGTTGATCAGCACGATCACCGGCTTGCCCTTGCTGAGGTCGCCGGAGCGGGCGTTGAAGCGCTGGGTCTCGTCGGCGTTGCGGCCGCGGGTCGAGACGATCTCGCCGCGCTCCAGGAAGGCGTCGGAGACCGAGATCGCCTGATCGAGCAGGCCGCCGGGATTGTTGCGCAGGTCGAGCACGTAGCCCTTGAGCTTGTCGCTCGGGATGTCCTTGGTGATCTTGTCCAGCGCCTCGCGCAGACCGTCGGTGGTCTGCTCGGTGAACTGGGTGATCCGCAGATAGCCGACGTCGCCGCCCTCCTCGCGGAAGCGCACCGACTTGATGCGGATGATGTCGCGGACGATCTTCATCTCCAGCGGCTTCTCGGCGCCGTCGCGCTTGACCGTCAGGGTGATCGGCGCGTTGACCGCACCGCGCATCTTGTCGACCGCCTGATTGAGGCTGAGCCCGAGCACCGGTTCGCCGTCGAGATGGGTGATGATGTCGCCGGCGCGGATGCCGGCGCGGGCCGCCGGCGTGTCGTCGATCGGCGTCACCACCTTGACCAGGCTGTCTTCCATGGTCACTTCGATGCCGAGACCGCCGAACTCGCCGCGGTTCTGCTGCTGCATGTCCTTGAAGCTCTTCGGCGTCATGTAGCTCGAGTGGGGGTCGAGCGAGGTCAACATGCCGTTGATCGCCGATTCCACGAGCTTGGCGTCGTCGGGCTGCTCGACATATTCCGATCGAATCCGATCGAACACGTCGCCGAGCAGGTTGAGCTGTCGGTAGGTGTCGGCGGCGGCCGCGACCGCGTTGCCGGCGATGAACTGCCTACCCTGACCGATGCCGACGACGACACCCGCCCCCATCAGCATTCCCATCACCAACAGCGAAACTTTGCGCATCATCCGCGAACCTTCTCGTCACGAGTACTTGCCCACCACGGCGAGGGATCGATCGAGGTGTTGTCCTTGCGGAACTCGACGTAGAGCGCCGAACGTTCCGGGCCTGCTGCGGTGGTCGTCGCCGCGGGACCGCCTCCTCCCATCGTGCCGACCGGCTCCCCGGCCAACACGAACTGCCCCGCCTCGACGTCGATCCGGGCGAGACCGGCGAGCACGACATGATATCCGCCGCCGCCATTGATGATCAAGAGTTTACCGTAGGAGCGAAACGGTCCGAGGAAGATCACCCAACCGTCGCAGGGGCTGCTCACCCGGGCGTCGGTGCGCGCCGCGAAGGTCACGCCGCGGCTCGGGGCCCCGAAACCATCGTCCTCGCCCCAATGGCGCACCACCGGCCCTCCGACGGGCTGTGGCAGCTTTCCGCGGGCTTCGGCGAAAGCGAAGGCCGGTTGCAGCCGACCGGCGTCACCGAGCGCCGCGAGCTTCTTTTCAGCCTCGGGCGGCGGCGGACGCACCACCGCCTCGCGATCCAGACGTCCGATCAACTCTTCGAGACCGGCGGCCTTCTGGGCCGATTCGGCGGTACGCCGGCTCTCATCCGCGAGCCGACGCTCCTGATCGCTCTTCGATCGACGCCGTTCCTCGATCAGCAATTCGAGTCGCGTCCGCTCCGAGGCGAGGTCGCCGGCCTCGGCGCGGTAGCGATCGCGCTCGCCGGCCGCCGTCGCCTTCAGCGCCTCCAGCGCCTCGAGATCGGCGAGCAGCGTCTCCGCTTCGGCCCTGAGCCCCGGCAGCAGCGCCCCGACCAGGATGGCGCTGCGCACCGCGCCGCGGGCGTCCTCCGGCCGCACCAGGATCGCCGGCGGCGGCTTGCGGCCGATTCGTTGCAACGCCGCCAACACGTCGGCGAGCACCCCGCGCCGGGCCGACAGCGACGCACGGATCACCGCCGCCCGCCCGTCGAGCCCGTCGATGCGCGCCTCGCCGGCGGTCAACGCCGCCTCCAGCGCCCGTGTGCGGGTCGCGCTCTCCACCAGCCGCTCGGCCACTCGGGTGCGGTCGCGCTCCAGCGCGTCGATCTCGCGGCGGATCTCGGCCTGCCGCTCGCGCCCCAGTTCGACGTCGTGCTGGATCGCCTCGAGCTCGGCCCGCGTCGTCGCCCGGCGCGCCGCGGCGTCGCTCGGCGCCTCGACCGCCGCCGGCGGCGCCGGCCGCGCCTCTTGCGCCCCCGCCGGAACACAGACGAGCGCCAGCACCCACGCCGCCGCCGCCATCGTCGACCACCGGCGTCGCCCGGGCGGGACGGTTCGGATCGGCCGGTCGGAGGGGTCGCGGGGCGTCATGCGCGGCGTTCGTCCTGGTGGCGCCGTGCCGCCGCCGACGGTGCCGCCGTCGGCGAACGGCGGTCAGGTCCGGTGATAGGGGTGTCCGGCGAGGATCGTCGTCGCCCGATAGATCTGTTCGGCGGCGAGAATGCGTACCATCTGGTGCGGCCAGGTCAAAGCGCCGAAGGCCAGCACCAGATCGGCGCGACGCCGCACCGCCTCGCCGTGGCCGTCGGCGCCGCCGATCAGCAGCCACAGATCCGAGCCGCCGCCCAGCCGCGCCCCGATCCACGCCGCGAAACCCGGCGAATCGAGCGCGGTCCCGCCTTCGTCGAGGGCGATCACCGTCCCCGTCTCGCCGACCGCCGCGAGAATCGCCGCGGCCTCCTCGGCCTTGCGGTCTTCGGCGCGTGCCGCCCGCGATTCGCCGAACTCGCGCACTTCGACGCGCCCGATCCCGAGCGTCCGCCCGAGCTTGCCGGCGCGGTCGAGGTAGCGTTCCAGGAGTTCGCGTTCCGGCCCGGACTTCATCCGGCCGACCGCTCCGATCGTCACCCGCACCTGGTCACCCGTCGCGTCCGCGCGGCCTCACGCCTCGGCGACCGGTCGCACCACCGCCGGCCGCGGCGCGACCGGAGCCGGCGCCTCACCCGACCACATCTTCTCGAGATTGTAGAAGCCGCGCACGTCGGGGCGGAACAGATGAACCAGCACGTCGCCGAGATCGACCAGCACCCAGTCGCAGTGGGGCAGGCCCTCGACCCGCGGGTCATGGACGCCGACGTCGCGCAGATCGTCGAACAGCCGCTCGGCGATGGCGCCGACGTGGCGGTGCGACCGACCGGAGGCGACGATCATGATGTCGGCGAGCGAGGATCGGTCGCGGACGTCGATGACGACGATGTCTTCGGCTTTGGAATTGTCGAGGCTCGCGGCGACGGCCTTGGCGAGCGTTGTTTCGTCCGGATAGGCCGACATGGCGGCATTGCGGACGGTAGAGGTCGGAGCGTGGACGGCCACGTCCTGCGGGATCGCGGTGATGGTCAGATGAGTGACCTCCTCTCGAGGGACGGCGTCACGGGCGCGACGGACCGCACTACACTCGATCGATGCCCGACACTCGCGACTCCGGTCGGATCCTACGACCCGACGCAACCAGAGTGGCGACTAATGACGAAGATTTCAAGTCGCACCACCGAGTCGCGCGACACGGCGGGGTCGTGACGGCGGGATCGCGATCGGTTATGGGGAGGCAGGTCCCGCCGATCCCCGCCCGATCCCGTCGAGGTGTACCCATGACTCCGGTCGAATTCGAGAGCCTGCCCTACCGTCCCTGCGTCGGCATCTGCCTGTTCAATCGCTCGGGATTGGTGTGGATCGGCCGCCGCGCCGACCAGGATCTGGTCGAACACGTCTCCGAGGGCCACCAGTGGCAGATGCCCCAGGGCGGCATCGATCCCGGCGAGGACCCTTACGAAGCGGCGCGCCGCGAGCTCTGGGAAGAGACCAACGTCCGTTCCGCGACCGTGCTCGGCGAAGCGCCCGAGTGGCTGTCCTACGACATCCCGCGCGACGTGGTCGGCGACCGCTGGAAGTACAAGTGGCGCGGCCAGACCCAGAAATGGTTCGCCTTCCGCTTCGAGGGCGAGGAGAGCGAGATCAACATCGCCGAACCGCCGGCCGGTGAGCGCGAATTCGCCGAATGGCGCTGGGAGCCGCTGGAGAACCTGCCGGCCCTGGTCGTCCCCTTCAAGCGCCCGGTCTACGAGAAGGTCGTCGAGGCCTTCCGCGACTGGGGCACCGAGGCCTGAATCCGCGCGGGTCACCGCGGGCAGACCGTTGCTCCCATTCGAGGCAGCCCCCGCAAGGGGGCGATCGTCCCCGACCGCACCACCCGGGTGCGATCCGCGCGCGCGTAGGCGAGCCGATAGGCGGCGGGCGGGTCGCGGCCGAGCCGGCAGAAATCGGCGAACGGAAGGCGGCCGACCAGAATCACCGGTCGGCGAGAGCCATCGGTTGCGGCGGGGGCGGGKTCGTCGGCCGCCGGCGCGACCGCCGTCGAGGACGTCCCTCCGGCGAGGTCCAGGCGGAGAGAGGGATCGACGACGGCGTCGGGAAGGGTCGCCCCCGGCACCGCGACGCGCCAGTCGAGGCTCCCGGCCTCGGCGGCCGGACGGAATTCGAAGGTGACGAGATCGGTGTTCGCGCCGGCGCCGTCGCGCAACCAGACCGTCGTCGCCCAGGCGGTGACGCCGCGCGCGACCGGCGCGCCGTCGACCGCGGCGGGCTCGACCGGCCTGACGAGGCCGGAGGCCGGCGGCGAGACCGGACGGACGACGACCGTGGTGATCCGCCCGGCCTCGGCGGTGCCCCCCGGACCGGCCATGCTCGGCATCACCGCCCGCCAGTCGCCCCATCCGGTGACCAGATGCGTCGTCTCGAGTTCGCTGCGGGTCAGGATGCGGATGCCGCTCGGCGGCGTGCTCTCCATCAACGGCACCACCCCGTCGCCGACCCCCATCTCGCGGAAATAGGCGGCGAAGTCGTGGTAGAGCTGCGCCCCCGGCTCGATCGTCATCGGCGGGATCGCCTGATGTTCCTCGGAAATCAGCTCGCGCCCGGTCTCGACCTTGCGGCCGCCCTCGAGCTTGTAGAACACCCGGTATTTCTTCAGCACCCGTCCTTCGGCATGGACCTGATGCACCCCGACTCGGCTCCACAGGCCGGCGAGGCGGGTCTCCGCCCCGGCCAGCGCGAAGACGCAGGCCGACAGGCAGTCGCCGAGCAACAGCGGCAGACCCTTGCGCGGCGTCGCGCTGCCGCTCCGGCAGGCCGCATCCGAGGTCGCACAGTCCGAGAACAGCGTGCGATTGACCGTCAGCGCCGCATGGCGCCGGCGCAACAGCCGCCCGACCTCCCGTGCCGCCTCGGTCGAACCGCCCCGTGAATGCATCAGGATCGGCAGACGGCGGTCGCCGATCGTCTTGAACAGCTCGCGGAAGGCCTTCGGCGTCTCTTCGACGAAATCGCCTTCCGCCGAGATCCATTCGGCGCAGGTCGTGCCGCAGTCGGGATGATCCTCGCGCACCACCTGCACCCGCATCGGCGCCTTCGGGGGCGCCGCAGGGGGCGGCGCCGGCCGGGGTGACAGGGGTTCGGCGGCAACCGGGGCCGCCGCCAGGATCGAGAGCAGCAGGCTCGCCACGATTCGGAACGCAAGAGACATGGTCGTGGCTCCATGCGCGAGGGGCACCGCCCGAGACAGCCCCGGCGCGGTCAGCCTATACCGAGATCCCGCCCACCTCCACTGGGGCGTGCGCCCCGAGGAGCTGTGAGTCGCCGGGCCGATTGGCCGTCTCCCGCGCCCGAAGCGCCGGCGATCAGCGGAACGCCGGCGCCACCGCCGCGACGTTCGACACCGATCGGCACAGCAGCGCCCGCATCGGCTCGAGTTCGGGCAGGCGGGTGCGGTCGGCGGTGCGAACGATCTGGATCCGGTGCCGCTGCGCCCGGTGGAGCAGTTGAAGGACCACCATCGGCGCGCGAGCGAGCGCGCAGAAGTCCGCCGTGGCCATCGATCCCGCCGGCGGCACCGCCGGAGCGGGCGCTTCCCCGGGCGCGGGCCGTGGCCGCGGCAACGCGAAGGCCCGGTGCACCCGTTCGGCGGTCACCATGCGAAACCCCACGCCCACGGCCCGCGCGGGCAGGCGCACGCGATCGACCGCGACGATCCAATTGACCGTCCGCGCGCCGATGATTCCGTCGAAGCGCAAGGCGACGGAGCCGCCGTCCGACAGGCGCAGTTCCGCCACCGCCCACTGCATCACCGGCACGATCGGCCGATAGATCCGCGGCACGGCCGGATCGGCGACCTCGATCGGACCGACCAGACGCGCCGGCGTGATCCCGGGAAGAAGCGAGCCGACCGTCTGCGGCCCCGTCGTGAGGCGCAACGCCGCCCTTTCGCGAGGAGTCACGAGCCGGATCCCCGACGGTGGCGCGCTCTCCATCAGCGGCACGAGGCCGTCGATCAGCCCCATCTCGCGATAGAAGCGCGCGATCGTCTCGTAGTAGGGATCGCCGGGCGCGATCGTATACGGCGGGATCGTCAGGCTCTCCCCGGTCGGTTCGGGTCCGAGCTCGATGCGATTGCCGTCCTCGTCGCGACGATAGCGCATGCGCGTTTCGCGCAAGACCCGTTGCGGCGCCCGAACCAGATGCACCCCGACCACCGTCTCCGGTCCCGCCAGTCGAACCTCGCCGCCGGCGAGCGCCGCCACGCAGGCCGAAAGGCACAGGCCGGTCTCCGCCGGCCGGCCCACCAGAGAGGTGCCGCGCCATTCCCGGCAGGCCGAATCGGGGTCGAGGCAGGTCGGCAGGATGGTCCGGGCCACCGCCACCGCGGCGTGGTGCTGCCGCAGCAGCCGACCGACCTCGAGAGCCGCCTCCATCGAGCCGCCGCGCGAATGCATCAGCACCGGCAGCGTTCGGGCGCCGAGGGCCCAGAAGATCCTCTGAAAGTCCAACGGCGTCCGGTCGACGAAGTCGCCCTCCGCCGAGATCCATTCGGCGCAGGTGGTGCCGCAACCCGGGCGATCCTCGCGGACCACCAGGACCCGCATCGGCACCATCGCCCGATCCGCCGCGACGGTCGGGGTCGGCGGGCTCGCCGCGACCGGCGGCGCCGCCGAGACGCCTTCGGCGAAGCCGAACATCCCGGAGAGACAGACGACGAGGATCGGGATCGGTGCGAGGCGACGCATGGCGGCTTCCGTGCGCGCGGGGCGACGGCCGGAGCCCGCCCCCGGCACCGCCCTCCCCGCACCGGAAACTCTAGAGGCGGGCGCCGTTCGACGCCACTTCGGGTTGAACCCGATACGACGAAGGCCCCGATCGACGATCGGGGCCTTCGCGGAAACCGTCGTACCGGTGCGATCAGTGACCGGCCGGCGTCGTGGCGGCGAACACCGCCCTGAGCTGATCGAGCTTCTCCTGGGCGACGCGCTTGACCTCGTCGGTCGACGCGTCGGCGACGTCCTCTTCGGCGTCCTGGATCTCGCGGGCGATCACGTCGGCCTTGAGCTCTTCGACCGGAATCGCCTGTTCGGCGAGGATCGTCAGCCCGGCCGGCGAAGCGTCGGCGAAGCCGCCGCGCACGAAGATCCGGGCGATGCGGCCGCCGCTCACGGTGACCTCGACCACGCCCGGCCGCACCGTCGTCATGAACGGCGAATGGCCCTTGAGCATGGTGAAGTCGCCCTCGGAGCCGGGCACGACGACCTGCGTCGCTTCCTCGGAGAGGACCAGACGCGCCGGGGAGACCAGCTCGAACTTGAAGCCTTCGGCCATGGGTGCCTCTTCTCAACGTTCCCTGACGGGAGGGAGCTCGGCCGGGGGAGGGTCCCCCGGTCCGTGCGCGGGCCCGATCAGGCCGCTTCGGCGGCCAGCTTCTTGGCCTTCTCGACCGCCTCTTCGATGGTGCCGACCATGTAGAAGGCGGCCTCCGGCAGGTGATCGTAGACGCCTTCGCACAGGCCCTTGAAGCCGCGGATGGTGTCCTTGAGGTCGACCAGCTTGCCCGGCGACCCGGTGAACACTTCGGCGACGTGGAACGGCTGGCTGAGGAAGCGCTCGATCTTGCGGGCGCGGGCGACCGCGATCTTGTCCTCTTCCGACAGTTCGTCCATGCCGAGAATGGCGATGATGTCCTGCAGCGCCTTGTAGCGCTGGAGGATCTGCTGCACCTGGCGGGCGACGCCGTAGTGCTCTTCACCGATCACCAGGGGCGACAGGATGCGGCTGGTCGAGTCGAGCGGATCGACCGCCGGATAGATGCCCTTCTCGGCGATCGAGCGCGACAGAACCGTGGTCGCGTCGAGATGGGCGAAGGAGGCGGCCGGCGCCGGGTCGGTCAGGTCGTCGGCGGGGACGTAGATCGCCTGCACCGAGGTGATCGAGCCCTTGTTGGTGGTGGTGATGCGCTCCTGCAGGGCGCCCATCTCGGTCGCCAGCGTCGGCTGATAGCCCACGGCGCTGGGGATGCGGCCGAGCAGCGCCGACACTTCCGAGCCGGCCTGGGTGAAGCGGAAGATGTTGTCGACGAAGAACAACACGTCCTGGCCTTCGTCACGGAACGATTCGGCGACGGTCAGACCGGCCAGCGCGACGCGGGCGCGCGCGCCCGGGGGCTCGTTCATCTGGCCGTAGACCAGCGCGCACTTCGAGCCCGCGGCCGAACCGCCGTGCTCCTTCGGGTCGACGTTCACCTTGGACTCGATCATCTCGTAGTAGAGATCGTTGCCCTCGCGGGTGCGTTCGCCGACGCCGGCGAACACCGAATACCCGCCGTGCGCCTTGGCGACGTTGTTGATCAGTTCCATGATCAGCACGGTCTTGCCGACGCCGGCGCCGCCGAACAGGCCGATCTTGCCGCCCTTGGAATAGGGTGCGAGCAGGTCGACGACCTTGATGCCGGTGACCAGGATCTCGGCTTCCGTCGACTGCTCGGCGAAGGTCGGAGCGTCGGCGTGGATCGGGCGGCGCTCGGTGTGGACGATCGGGCCGAGTTCGTCGACCGGCTCGCCGATGACGTTCATGATGCGGCCGAGGGTGCCCGGACCGACCGGCACGGCGATCGGCAGGCCGGTGTCGACCACTTCCTGACCGCGGGCGAGGCCCTCGGAGGAGTCCATCGCCACCGTGCGGACCGTGGTCTCGCCGAGATGCTGGGCGACTTCGAGAACCAGCCGCGAGCCGTTGTTCCAGGTTTCGAGCGCGTTCAGGATCGCCGGAAGATGGTCGTCGAACTGAACGTCGACGACGGCACCCATCACCTGCCGAATGCGACCGATCTTCTTGTCAGCCATCGTGATGTTCCTCTGAATAAAGACTCAGACCGCGTCGGCGCCCGAGATGATTTCGATGAGTTCTTTGGTGATCATCGCCTGGCGCGACCGGTTGTAGGTCGTCGTCAGCTTCTTGATCATTTCACCCGCATTGCGCGTCGCGCTGTCCATCGCCGACATGCGCGCGCCCTGTTCGGAGGCGGCATTCTCGAGCAGCGCCCGGAACACCTGCGTCGACAGATTGCGCGGCAGCAGGTCCGCGAGGATCTCTTCCTCGCCCGGCTCGCACTCGTAGATCGCGCCGCCGACCGTCGAAACCGCCCCCGTGGGCACCTGTGCCGGGATCAGCTGATGCGCGGTCGGGACCTGCTGGATCACCGACTTGAAGCGCGAGAAGAACAGCGTCGCGACGTCGAACTCGCCGGCCTCGAACATCGCCCGGATCTTGCGACCGACCCCGTCGGCATGGTCGAAGGTCAGCTGACGCACCGCCTTGAACTCGATCACCTCGACGATCTTGTCGGCGAACAGCCGGCGCAACTGGTCGGCGCCCTTGCGCCCGACGCAGAGGATCTTGACCTCTTTGCCCTCGGCGATCAGCCGATGGGCGGTGTCGCGGGCGAGACGGGCGATCGACGAATTGAAGGCGCCGCACAGCCCGCGTTCGGCGGTGCAGACCACCAGCAGATGGACGTCCGAACGGCCGTTGCCGGCGAGCAGCACCGGCGCGTCGGCGCGACCCTCGTAGGCGCCGGCCAGATTGGCGAGCACCGAGGCCATCCGCTCCGCGAAGGGACGCGCCGCTTCGGCCGCCTGCTGGGCGCGCCGCAGCTTGGCCGCGGCGACCATCTGCATGGCCTTCGTGATCTTCTGCGTCGCCTTCACCGAGGCGATGCGATTTCGCAGATCCTTCAAGCTCGGCATCGGGCCGTCCTGTTCTCGCGCGCGGGACCCGAGAGGCCCCGTCCCACCGTCCACGACCCGCGCGGTTGTCCCACGCGGGTCGCACGATCCTCGTCCGTCAGGCGAAGGACTTGGTGTAGCTCTCGACCAGGCTCTTCAGCTTGGCGCCGAGTTCGCTGGTCAGCTCCCGCTTGTCGCGGATGCCGGCGAGCAGCTCGCCGTGTTCGGAGCGCAGCAGGCGCAACAGACCCGCCTCGTAGGCACCGACCTTGCCGACCGGGATGCCGTCGAGATAGCCGTTGATGCCGGCATAGATCACGCAGACCTGCTCTTCCGTCTTCAGCGGCGAGAACTGCGGCTGCTTCAGGAGTTCGGTCAGACGCGCGCCGCGGTTGAGCAGACGCTGGGTGACCGCATCGAGGTCGGAGCCGAACTGAGCGAAGGCCGCCATCTCGCGATACTGCGCGAGCTCGCCCTTGATCTTGCCGGCGACCTGCTTCATCGCCTTGATCTGGGCGGAGGAGCCGACGCGAGACACCGACAGGCCGACGTTCACCGCCGGGCGGATGCCCTGGTAGAACAGATCGGTCTCCAGGAAGATCTGACCGTCGGTGATCGAGATCACGTTGGTCGGAATATAGGCGGAGACGTCGTTGGCCTGGGTCTCGATCACCGGCAGCGCGGTCAGCGAGCCGAGACCGTTGTCCTTGTTCAGCTTCGCCGCGCGCTCGAGCAGGCGGGAATGCAGATAGAACACGTCGCCCGGATAGGCTTCGCGGCCCGGCGGGCGGCGCAGCAGCAGCGACATCTGGCGATAGGCGACGGCCTGCTTGGACAAGTCGTCGTAGATGATGACCGCGTGCATGCCGTTGTCGCGGAAGAACTCGCCCATGGCGCAGCCGGCGAAGGGCGCGATGAACTGCATCGGCGCCGGATCGGAGGCGGTGGCCGCCACGATGATCGAGTACTCCAGGGCGCCCTGCTCTTCGAGCACCTTGACGAACTGGGCCACGGTCGAGCGCTTCTGGCCGATCGCGACATAGACGCAGTAGAGCTTCTGACCCTCGTCGCCGGTCGCGTTGACCGACTTCTGGTTCAGGATCGTGTCGAGCGCGATCGCCGTCTTGCCGGTCTGGCGATCGCCGATGATCAGCTCGCGCTGGCCACGGCCGATCGGGATCAGCGCGTCGACCGCCTTGAGGCCGGTCGACATCGGCTCGTGCACCGACTTGCGCGGGATGATGCCCGGCGCCTTGACGTCGACGCGGCGACGCTCGGACGTGTCGATCGGACCCTTGCCGTCGATCGGATTGCCGAGCGCGTCGACGACGCGACCGAGCAGACCCTTGCCGACGGGGACGTCGACGATCGATCCGGTCCGCTTGACGACGTCGCCTTCGGCGATGTCGCGGTCGGAGCCGAAGATCACGATGCCGACGTTGTCGACCTCGAGATTCAGCGCCATGCCGCGCGTGCCATTGGCAAACTCGACCATCTCGCCGGACTGGACCTTGTCGAGGCCATGAACGCGCGCGATGCCGTCACCGACGGAGAGAACCTGGCCGACCTCGGAAACTTCGGCTTCCTGGCCGAAGTTCTTGATCTGCTCCTTGAGGATTGCGGAAATTTCCGCCGCCCGAATATCCATCAGCGGACCTCTTTCAGTGCGACCTTGAGAGAAGTGAGTTTCGTCTTCAGTGAAGTATCGATCATCCGGCTGCCCACCTTGACGATGAGGCCGCCGATGATCGAGGGATCCACCTTCGGGACGATCCGGATCCGTCCACCCGCCGCGACGCCCTGGAGCGCCGTTTCGAGCGAGGAGACCTGGTCCTCGGCGAGGGGTCGAGCCGACGTGACCTCGGCCGCCACTTCGCCACGGTGCGCCGCAGCGAACTGGGCATAGGCCCGGATCATGTCGGGGAGAACGAACAGGCGACGATTGCGCGCTGCAAGAGAAATGAAGTTGGCTGCGAAGCCGCCGACGCCGAGCGCCGCCAGGACGGCTTCGACCGCCCGCGTCTGCTCGTCGGCCGAGAACACCGGGCTGCGCACCAGTCGGGCGAGATCCGCGCTCTCGGCGATGGCCGCTCCGAAGGCATCGAGGTCGCGGCCGACCTGGTCGACGGCGTCACCCTCGCGGGCCACTTCGAACAGCGCGCTCGCATAGCGCCGAGCCACGCCGGATACGATCGAAGTCGTCTCTGCCACCGGTCAGGAACCCCCACGCCAAGTCGGGCATACGATGCGGCAACCGCTCCGGACACCCTTCAAATCATTGAATTTTCTCGGCTTGAAGCGCTCGCGCCGAGTTTTTCCCCCGAAGTCGACGTGTCCTAGCATAGGCGAACGGACCGACGCAACTGCACCTCCGGCGAGATTTCCGAAAGTCTAACACGGCGCAGCTCGATCGGGGGCGGATCCGTGAGCCTTTACAAGAAGCTCTGCGGATCGACGTCGATCTGCACCCGCACCCCCCCGGTGGCCGCCGGTGCCGCCGCCATCCATCGCCGGAGGAAGGCCTGGAGGTCGACGTGGCGCGCCACCTGGACCAGCAGCCGGAAGCGATGGCGCCCGCGCACCACGGCGATCGGCGCCTCCGCCGGACCGAGCACCGTGACCTCGTCCTGTTGCGGTGCAGCGAGAGCCAGTGCCCGTGCCTGGGCGAAGGCCGGCTCGCGGGCGTCGGCCGAGACGATCAGACCGGCCAGCCGACCGAACGGCGGCAAGCCCGCCCGGCGCCGCTCGGCGATCTCGCTGTCGTAGAATCCGTCGCGGTCACCGGCGATGATCGCCCTGAGCACCGGATGCTCGGGCGCCCGGGTCTGCACGAAGGCCCGCGCCCCCGCCTCCGACCGGCCGGCGCGCCCGGTGACCTGCTGGATCAACTGAAAGGTCTTCTCGGCGGCGCGCGGATCGCCCTGGGCGAGGCCGAGGTCGGCGTCGACCACTCCGACCAGCGCCAGCAGCGGAAAATTGTGGCCCTTGGCGAGAATTTGCGTGCCGATCACGATGTCAGCCTCGCCCTTGGCGAAGGCGGCGAGCTCGAGCTTCATCCGCGCCGTGCCGCCCGGCAGGTCCGAGGACAGCACCAGCCGCCGGGCGTCGGGGAACAACTCGGCCGCCTCCTCGGCGATTCGCTCGATGCCCGGGCCGCAGGCGACCAGCGCATCGAGCTCGCCGCATTCGGGACAGGAGTCGGGCCGGCGCACCGTGTGGCCGCAGTGATGGCAGGTCAGCACCCCGCGGAACCGGTGTTCGACCAGCCAGGTCGAGCAGTTGGGGCATTCGAAGCGATGGCCGCAGCTCCGGCACAGGGTCAGCGGCGCATAGCCGCGGCGATTGAGGAACAACAAGGCTTGGCGCCCCGCCGCCACCGTGTCGCGCACTGCCGCGGCGAGGATCGGCGACAGGAAGCGCCCGCGCTCCGGCGCCGGCCGCCGCAGGTCGAGCGCGACGATCGCCGGCGGCCGCCCGGCCCCGGCCCGCGACGGCAGGCTCAGCCGCCGGTAGCGCCCCTGCTCGGCGTTGACCCAGCTCTCCAGCGACGGCGTCGCCGAGGCCAGAATCACCGGGAAGTCGCCGAGCCGGCCGCGCACCACCCCCATGTCGCGGGCGTGATAGACCGCGCCGTCCTCCTGCTTGTAGGCGCCGTCGTGTTCCTCGTCGACGACCACCAACCCGAGGTCGGCGAAGGGCAGGAACAGCGACGAGCGCGCCCCCACCACCACCGCCACGTCGCCGGTCGCCACCCCACGCCACACCCGCGCCCGGGTCTTCGGCGCCACGTCGGAATGCCATTCCGCCGGCTTGACCCCGAAGCGCGCCACGAATCGATCGAGGAACTCGGCGGTCAGGGCGATCTCCGGCAACAGCACCAGCGCCTGCCGCCCCGCCGCCACCGTCGCCGCCACCGCCTCGAAATAAACTTCGGTCTTGCCCGACCCGGTCACCCCGTCGAGGAGGTCGACCCGGAACCCGCCCTCGGCCACCGCCGCGCGCAGCGCCGCCGCCGCCGCCGCCTGATCGGGATTGAGGTCGCGCGCCCCGTAGCTCGGATCCGGCCGCCCCGGCGGCAGACCCGACGGCAGCCACACCTCCTCCAGCGTGCCCTGGGCGATCAGCCCGTCGACGACGCTCGCCGACACCGCCGCCGCCGCCACCAGCCCGCCGCGCGACCACGCGAAGTCGCCGGCCAAGACCTCGAGCACCCGCGCCCGCGCCGCCGTCAGCCGCTCCGGCGGCGGCCCGGCCCGGCGCACGCCGCGGACCGGCGCCTCCGGCTCCAGCGCCTCCGGCGCCCTGAGCACCATCCGCAGCACCATGCCGCGCGGCACCAGATAGTAGCGGCCGACCCAGTCGACGAAGCGCCGCATCGCCGGCGCCAACGGCGGCACGTCGAACACCCGCACGATCTCGCGCAGCCGGTTGTCACCGGTCGAAAGCCCCCGCCCGCCCGGCTCCTCGTCCCACACCACCCCGAGCACCCGCCGCGGTCCGAGCGGCACCTCGACGATCGACCCGACCGGCGCGTCGCCGTCGAGCGGCACCCGGTAGGAATAGGCGACGTCGAGCGCCACCGGCACCAGCACCGGCACGACGCGCGGGCCCGCGGGGGCGGTCTTCGCGAAGAGATCGGAGGTCGGTGCGGGCACGCGCGGACTCACGGAACGGAGACAAGCGACTCGCCGGGAGCGATCGCCGGGGTCAGGATAGGCGGAGCGGACGACGCAGGCGAGCCCGCCCGATTCGGCTCGCCGGCGCAGGCATCGGTCGGGTGTCGCGAAGGTGCGCATTAACGGTGCGTTCACCCTGACGGGCCATCGTCGAAGACCCGCGACCGCGCGGCGACGGAGGACGATTCATGGCCGGCGCCGAGCTGCTGATCATCGCCGCGCCCGATCTCGCCGAGGCGCTCGAGCGCTGGCGCCGTCACCTCGGCCTCGAGCGCCGCGTCTCGCCCGAGACGCTCGAAGCCTACGACCGCGACGTCGACCAGTTCCTGCGCTTCCTCACGGGCCATTTCGGCGAACCGCCGACGATTGCCCGCCTCTCGGAAGTGCGGCCGGCGGACCTGCGCGCCTTCCTCGCCCGCCGCCGCACCGAAGGCGTCGGCGCCCGCACCCTCGGCCGCAATCTCGCCGGGGTGCGTTCGCTCGCCCGTTTCCTGGAGCGCCGCGACGGGCTCAATGCCGCCCCCTATCGGGCGGTCCACGCGCCGAAGGCCGGCCGCAGCCTGCCCCATCCGGTCGCCGCCGCGGCCGCCCGCCGCCTCGTCGATCCCGCCGAGAGCCTCGCCGCGGAAGCCTGGATCGCCGCCCGCGACGCCGCGGTCTTCGCGCTGCTCTACGGCTGCGGCCTGCGCATCGCCGAGGCCCTGTCGATCCTGCGCCGCGACGCACCGATCGCCGGCGCCCGCGCCCTGCGGGTCACCGGCAAGGGCGGCAAGACCCGGATCGTGCCGGTCCTGCCGATCGTCGGGCGGGCGATCGAGGACTACATCGCCCGCTGCCCCTATGCGCTCGACGCCGATCAGCCGCTGTTCCGCGGCGCCAAGGGCGGGCCGCTGTCGCCGCGCCTGATCCAGCTGGCGATGGAGCGCCTGCGCGGCGCCCTGGGCCTGCCCGACAGCGCCACGCCGCACGCCCTGCGCCACGCCTTCGCCACCCACCTGCTCGGCGCCGGCGGCGATCTCCGCACCATCCAGGAGCTGCTCGGCCACGCCAGCCTGTCGACCACCCAGATCTATACCGAGGTCGATTCGGTCCGCCTGCTCGAAGTCTGGCAGAAGACCCATCCGCGGGCTTGAGGCGCCGCGGACGTCAGTCCCGATCGGGAGCGCCGAGGGGAAAGTAGTGGCGGAACGGCCGGCCGCCGTCGACGGCGCGGGCGACCGACGGGCGCGCCAGCAGCCGCGCGCGATAGGCGCGCAAGGTCGGATGGCTCTCGGCGATCGGGTGGGTCCAGTCGGCGTAGAACAGCGACGGCGCCGCGGCACAGTCCGCCAGCGTGAAGGTCTCGCCCGCCGCCCAGGTCTTCCCGGTCAAGTGGGTTTCGAGCCAGCCATAGGCGCAGTCGAGGCGCGCGGCCGCGAGCGTGTGGCCCGCCTCGGGGTTCATCGGTAGCGTGCCCAATTTCGCCCCGACGGCGAGCTGCACCGGGTCCATCACATGGAGGTCGAAGAAGCGGTCGAGGAAGCGCACGGTCAGCGCCGCCATCGGGTCGTCGGGCAGCAGCGGATGGCGACCGGGATGGGCGATCTGCAGGTATTCGACGATGATGCTGGTCTCCACCACCTGACGGTCGCCGTCGAGCAGCAGCGGAAACTTGCGCAGCGGCCAACGGCTCAGCCAGTCCGCGATGTTGTCCGGAAACTGCGGATCGAGGCTGCGGAACTCGAACGGTGTGGCGGTCTCGTCGAGGGCGATCAGGGCCTTCTGGGTATAGGACGAGAAGGGATGGCCGTAGAGCACCAGCGACATCGTTGCCTCCATCCGTTACCACTTGCGTCCTGCATGCGGTCCCACCATATCCAGACCACTTGCATGATGCAAGTAGATGCGGCGAGGTTCGGCAGTGGTTCAGACGGAGCGATCGGGCTGCCCCATCAACCTCACGCTCGAACGGCTCGGGGATCCCTGGAGCCTGATCGTCATTCGCGACCTGATGTTCGGCAATCGCCGCAGCTATGGGGCGCTGCTGTCCGGGAGCGAGGAGAAGATCGCCTCGAACATTCTCGCCGACCGCCTCAAGCGTCTGGTCCGCGCGGGGCTGCTGACCCGCCGCGATGACCCGAGCCACCGCCAGAAGGGGATCTACAGCCTGACCGAGGCATCGATCCAGTTGGTCCCGCTCCTGGCCCACATGGGCGCCTGGGGGCGGCGGCACACCGCCGCAAGCGTCGAACTCTCGGTCCGCGCCGAGTTGCTGGAGGTCGGCGGCCCGGATCTGTGGAACGCCTTCATGGACGAATTGCGCCACCTGCATCTCGGCGCGCCACGCCCGGCGCGCTCGGTGTTCGCCGAACTGCAGGCCGCCTACCGGAACGCCCTCGTCCGGCGCGGGGACTGAGACCCCCAAACGAAGACGGGGCGCCCTGCGGCGCCCCGTCGATCGATCGGCCGTGGCCGGAGGCGGCTCACATGTGGATCGCCCGCTTGTCGACCGCCATCGCCGCTTCCTTGACCGCTTCCGACAGGGTCGGATGGGCGTGGCAGGTGCGCGCCAGATCTTCGGCCGAGCCGCCGAATTCCATCAGCACCGCCGCCTCGTGGATGATCTCGCCGGCCCCGGCGCCGAGGATGTGCACCCCCAGGACGCGATCGGTGGCCTTGTCGGCGAGCACCTTGACGAAGCCGTCGGTGTGGCGCTGGGACTTGGCGCGGCCGTTGGCGACGAAGTTGAACTTGCCGACCGCATAGTCGACGCCCGCCGCCTTGAGCTCTTCCTCGCTGCGGCCGACCGAAGCGACCTCGGGCATGGTGTAGACCACCCCGGGAATCACGTCGTAGTTCACATGCCCGTGCTGGCCGGCCAGGATCTCGGCCACCGCGATGCCCTCGTCCTCGGCCTTGTGGGCGAGCATCGGCCCGCGGATCACGTCGCCGATCGCATAGATGCCCTGGACCTTGGTCTGGAAATGCGCATCGACCTCGATCCGGCCGCGGCCGTCGCGGGTGATGCCGACGCCCTCGAGCCCGAGCCCGTCGGTGTAGGGCACCCGGCCGATCGCCACCAGCACCACGTCGGCCTCGATCGTCTCGACCGCGCCGCCGGCCGCCGGCTCCAGCGATACCTTGGCGCCGCTCGCGGTCGTCTCGACCGCCGTCACCTTGGTGCCGAGCTTGAAGGCGAAGCCCTGCTTGGTCAGGATGCGCTGGAAGGCCTTGCAGATCTCCAGATCCATGCCCGGCAGGATGCGGTCGAGATATTCGACCACGGTCACCTCGGCGCCGAGCCGCCGCCATACCGAGCCGAGCTCGAGGCCGATCACTCCGGCACCGACCACGATCAGCTTGGCCGGGACCTTGTCGAGTTCCAGCGCGCCGGTCGAGGACACCACCACCTTCTCGTCGATGTCGATGCCCGGCAGCCGCGCCACGTCCGAGCCGGTCGCCACCACGATCGAGCGGGTCTCGATCACCTGGTTGGTGCCGTCGTCGGCCTGAACCCCGACGTTGCCCTTCGAGACGATCGAGCCGATCCCGTGGAACACGTCGATCTTGTTCTTCTTGAACAGGAAGTTGATGCCGCCGACGTTGGAATCGACGACGTCGGTCTTGTGTTTCATCATGCCCGGCAGGTCGAGCTCCGGCGTCGGCACCTTGATGCCGAGATGGGCGAACTCGTGGCCCGCCTCGTCGAACAGTTCGGAGGCGTAGAGCAGAGCCTTCGACGGAATGCAGCCGATGTTCAGGCAGGTGCCGCCGTGGGTCTTGCGCTTCTCCACCACCGCCACCTTGAGGCCGAGCTGCGAAGCCCGGATCGCGCAGACGTAGCCGCCCGGTCCGGTGCCGATGACGACGAGATCGTAGATGGTCGACATTGTCCGTAGTCCCCCGATCAGATGTCCATCACCAGGCGCTGCGGATCCTCGATCATCTCCTTGATGCGGACGAGGAAGGTCACCGCCTCCTTGCCGTCGATGATCCGGTGATCGTAGCTGACCGCCATGTACATCATCGGCCGGATGACGATCTGGCCGTTGCGCACCACCGGGCGGTCCTCGATGCGATGCAGCCCCAGGATCGCCGACTGCGGCGCGTTGAGGATCGGCGTCGACATCAGCGAGCCGTAGACGCCGCCGTTGGAGATGGTGAAGGTGCCGCCCTGCATCTCCTCCATCTTGAGCTGGCCGTCGCGAGCTCGGCGACCGAAGTCGCCGATCGCCTTCTCGACCCCGGCGATCGACAGCTTGTCGGCATCGCGCACCACCGGCACCACGAGGCCCTTGTCGGAGCCGACCGCCACCGCGATGTGGTAGTAGTTCTTGTAGATGACGTCCTGGCCGTCGATCTCGCCGTTGACCGCCGGCACGTCCTTCAGCGCCGCGACCGCCGCCTTCACGAAGAAGCCCATGAAGCCGATGCGGACGCCGTGCTTCTTCTCGAACGTGTCCTTGTATTGAGCCCTGAGCGCCATCACCGCGGTCATGTCGACGTCGTTGAACGTCGTCAGCATCGCCGCGGTCTGCTGCGCTTCCTTGAGCCGGCGCGCGATCGTCTGGCGCAGCTTGGTCATCCGCACCCGCTCTTCGCGGGCCGCGTCGTCGGGCAGCGAGGGCGGCCGCACCGTGATCGGGGCGATCGGCGCCGCCGGAGCGGGCACCGCGACCGGCGCCGGGCGGGCGCCGGAGGCGATCGCCGACAGCACGTCGCCCTTCAGCACCTGACCGCGCTTGCCGGAGCCGGCGTCGACGCCGACCCCGCTGTCGGCCATCAGCCGCGCCGCCGAGGGCGCCGGCGGCATGGTGGTCGACGACGCCACCGCCACGGCGGCGACGGGAGCGGCGGCCGCGACCGGCGCGGCGGCGGCGGGGGCCGCGACCGAGCCGGCGCCACCGGCGATCATCGTGCCGAGCAGCGCCCCGACCCCGACGGTGTCGCCGTCCTTGGCGACGATCGCCTCCAGCACCCCGGCCGACGGCGCCGGCACTTCCACCGTCACCTTGTCGGTCTCGAGCTCGACCAGAGGCTCGTCCGCCTTGACCGCCTCACCCGGCTTCTTGAACCACTTCGCGATGGTCGCTTCGGTGACGGACTCGCCGAGCGTCGGAACCTTGATCTCGATCGCCATGATCGTCGTCTCTTCGTCTTGTTCGTTTCGGTCGTCCCGGTCGCGCGACCTTCACGGCCACCCGACGGGCTCGGGGATCGTCACGCCGCGAAGGCGTCGTTCATGAAGGCGGCGAGTTGCGCCAGATGCCGCGACATCAGACCGGTCGCGGTGGCCGCCGAGGCCGGGCGCCCGGCATAGCGCGGACGCTTCGTCGGCCCGCCCACCTGACCGCACACCCATTCGAGGTACGGCTCGATGAACGACCAGGACCCCATGTTCTTCGGCTCTTCCTGGCACCAGACCACGTCGGCCTGCTTGAACCGTGCCAACACCCGCACCATCGACTTGACCGGCGTCGGGAACAACTGCTCGACGCGCAGCAGATAGACGTCGTCGATTCCCCGCTTCTCGCGTTCCTCGAGCAGGTCGAAGTAGACCTTGCCCGAGCACAGCACCACGCGGCGGATCTTGGCGTCGGCAACCAACTTGGTCGACGTCGGTTCGTTGCCGGTCTCCGCCGAATCGAGCAGCAGCCGGTGGAACGACGACCCGTCGGCGAGCATGTCGAACTTCGACACCGCCCGCTTGTGCCTGAGCAACGATTTGGGGGTCATCAGGATCAGCGGCTTGCGGAAGTCGCGCAGCAGCTGCCGGCGCAGGATGTGAAAATAGTTGGCCGGCGTCGTGCAGTTGGCGACCTGCATGTTGTCTTCGGCGCACATCTGCAGGAAGCGCTCGAGGCGGGCCGAGGAATGTTCCGGCCCCTGCCCCTCGTAGCCGTGCGGCAGCAGGCAGACCAGGCCCGACATGCGCAGCCACTTGCGTTCGCCGCTCGAGATGAACTGATCGAACAGCACCTGGGCGCCGTTGGCGAAGTCGCCGAACTGGCCTTCCCACAGGGTCAGCGCGTTCGGCTCGGCCAGCGAATAGCCGTATTCGAAGCCGAGCACCGCCTCTTCCGAGAGCATCGAGTTGATGACCTCGTAGCGGGCCTGATCCTCGGAGATGTTGTTGAGGGGAATGAACCGCGCCTCGGTCTCCTGATCGTAGAGCACCGAATGGCGCTGGCTGAAGGTGCCGCGTTCGCAGTCCTGGCCCGACAGGCGCACCGGATGGCCGGCCTTGACCAGGGTGCCGAAGGCCAGCGCCTCCGCCGTCGCCCAGTCGATGCCTTCGCCGGTCTCCATCATCTGACGGCGGTTCTCGAGGAACCGCAGGATGGTCCGGTGGACGTTGAAGCCCGGCGGCACTTCGGTCAGCTTGGCGCCGATCTCGCGCAGCTCCTCGGCCGGCGCCCCGGTCAGACCGCGACGATCGGAATCGTCGTGGATGCCGACCGCCTTCAGCCCCGACCAGCGACCGTCGAGCCAGTCGGCCTTGTTCGGCTTGAACGCCTGCCCGGCCTCGAACTCGATGTCGAGATGCTTGCGCCAGTCGGCCATCCACTCGTCGACCTCGGCGCGGGTCACCACGCTCTCGGCGACCAGCTTGTCCGAGTAGATCCGCAGCGTCGTCGGATGATTGCGGATCTTCTTGTACATGATCGGCTGGGTGAACGCCGGCTCGTCGCCCTCGTTGTGGCCGAAGCGGCGGTAGCAGATCATGTCGATCACCACCGGCTTGTGGAACTTCTGCCGGAATTCGATCGCCACCTTGGCGGCGAAGGTCACCGCTTCCGGATCGTCGCCGTTGACGTGCAGGATCGGCGCCTCGATCATCTTGGCGACGTCCGACGGATAGGGCGAGGAGCGCGAGAAGCGCGGATAGGTGGTGAAGCCGATCTGGTTGTTGATGATGAAGTGGATCGAACCGGCGGTGCGGTGACCCTTCAGACCCGACAGGCCGAAACACTCCGCGACCACGCCCTGGCCGGCGAAGGCCGCGTCGCCGTGCAGCAGCAGCGGCAGTACGCAGGCCCGTTCGTCGAGATTGAACGTGCCGTTGAGCGGCTGCGGCGCCAACTGGTCCTGCTTGGCGCGGACCTTGCCGAGCACCACCGGATTGACGATCTCGAGGTGCGACGGATTGGCGGTCAGCGACAGGTGGACGCGGTTGTTGTCGAACTCGCGGTCCGACGAGGCGCCGAGGTGATACTTGACGTCGCCCGAACCCTCGACCTCGTCGGGGGCATAGGAGCCGCCCTTGAACTCGTGGAAGATCGCCCGATGCGGCTTGCCCATCACCTGGGCCAGCACGTTGAGGCGGCCGCGGTGGGCCATGCCGAGCACGACCTCCTTGAGGCCGAGTTGGCCGCCGCGCTTGAGGATCTGCTCCAACGCCGGGATCAGCGCCTCGCCGCCGTCGAGACCGAAGCGCTTGGTGCCGGTGTACTTGACGTCGATGAACTTCTCGAAGCCCTCGGCCTCGATCAGCTTCTTCAGGATCGCCCGCTTGCCTTCGCGGGTGAAGGCGATGTGCTTGTCCGGACCCTCGATGCGCGCCTGGATCCAGCTCTTCTCGGCCGGATCGGAGATGTGCATGAACTCGACGCCGACCGTCGAGCAATAGGTGCGGCGCAGGATCTCGATCATCTCGCGGACGGTCGCGAACTCGAGCCCGAGCACGTGGTCGATGAAGATCTTGCGGTCCCAATCGGCCTCGGTGAAGCCATAGGACGAGGGATGCAGCTCCTCGTGGTCCTTCTCCGCGGCGATCTCCAGGGGATCGAGCCGGGCATGGAGATGGCCGCGCATGCGATAGGCGCGGATCATCATGATCGCCCGCACCGAATCGCGGGCCGCAGCCTGGGTCTGCTCCTGGGTGAGGTCGACGCCCTTGACCGCCGCCTTGCCCTTCAGCTTGTCCTTGATCTGCTTTTCGAGCCAGCTCCAGTCGCTGTCGAGCACCGACACCATCTCGCCGCCGGCGACGATCGGCCAGTTCGACCGCTTCCAGGCCGGACCCTTGGCGCTCTTGGCGACGCCGGCGCGATCCTCCTGCAGGTCGCCGAAGAACTCCCGCCAGCTCGCATCGACCGAGGCAGGGTTCTCTTCGTAGCGGGCCTGGAGATCTTCGATATAGGCGGCGTTGATGCCGGTGAGGAAGGAAGTCGTCTTCTGGTCTTCACGATCCATGGTGCGTCCCGGAACCTTGCAAGGCCCGCCTCGTCTCGCTGGAGATCGATCCGTGAGGGCGATCTCTCCTGTCCATCGGTCGACGTTCCCGTCGAAATCGAACCGATTAGCGATCGTTCGTCGACCGCCGCTCGTTTCTTCTCGGCAGCACCGTTCATCCGACCCGGATGAGGCGCGCCGCCCCTCGCGGGATCGGCGCCGACGGTGTCTTCCCGTACCCGTCCGTTCTAGGCCGAACGCCGAGGGGAGCCAACGGCCCCCCTCGGTTTCTCGATCACTTGGCCTTGATCGCCTCGAGCAGCGTCTCGCCGAGCCGCGCCGGCGACGGCGACACGTGGATGCCGGCCTTGGCCATCGCCGTCATCTTCGACTTGGCGTCGCCCTTGCCGCCCGACACGATCGCCCCGGCATGGCCCATGCGCCGTCCCGGAGGCGCCGAGACGCCGGCGATGAACCCGGCCATCGGCTTCTTGATCGGATGGCCCGTCAGGAACTCCGCGGCCTCTTCCTCGGCCGAACCGCCGATCTCGCCGATCATGATGATCGACTCGGTCTCCGGATCGTTGAGGAACATGTCGAGCACGTCGATGAACTCGGTGCCCTTGACCGGGTCGCCGCCGATGCCGACCGCCGTGGTCTGGCCGAGGCCGACGTCGGTGGTCTGCTTGACCGCTTCATAGGTCAGCGTGCCGGAGCGCGACAGGATGCCGACCGAGCCGCGCTTGAAGATGTGGCCCGGCATGATGCCGATCTTGCATTCGTTGGGGGTCAGCACGCCCGGGCAGTTGGGGCCGATCAGCCGCGACTTGGAGCCCTTCAGCGCCTTGCCGACCTTGATCATGTCCGCCACCGGAATGCCCTCGGTGATGCACACGATCAGCGCGATCTCGGCGTCGATCGCCTCCAGGATGGCGTCCGCCGCGAAGGGCGGCGGCACGTAGATCGCCGAGGCGTCGGCGCCGGTGGCCGCCTTGGCCTGCCACACGGTGTCGAACACCGGCAGATCGAGATGCCAGCCGCCGCCCTTGCCCGGCGTCACGCCGCCGACCATGTGGGTGCCGTACTCGATCGCCTGTTCGGAATGGAAGGTGCCCTGCGCGCCGGTGAAGCCCTGGCAGATGACCTTGGTGTTCTTGTCGACCAGAATGGACATCGTTCACGCTCCCCGCACGGCCTTGACGATCTTCTGAGCCGCGTCGTCCAGGTTGTCCGCCGGGATGACGTTGAGACCGGACTCGCGGATGATCTGCTTGCCCAGCTCCTCGTTGGTGCCGGTCAGGCGCACCACCAGAGGCACCTTCAGTCCGACCGCCGTCACCGCCGCGAGCACGCCGCGGGCGATGATGTCGCACTTCATGATGCCGCCGAAGATGTTGACCAGGATGCCCTTCACCTGCGGATCGGAGGTGATGATCTTGAAGGCCGCGGTGACCTTCTCTTCCGAGGCGCCGCCGCCGACGTCGAGGAAGTTGGCCGGGCTCTCGCCGTAGAGCTGGATGATGTCGAGCGTCGCCATCGCCAGGCCGGCGCCGTTGACCATGCAGCCGATGGTGCCGTCGAGCGCGATATAGGCGAGGTCGTACTTCGAGGCCTCGATCTCCTTGGCGTCCTCTTCCGTCTCGTCACGCAGCGCGACGATCTCGGGATGGCGGAACAGCGCGTTGGAATCGAAGTTGACCTTGGCGTCGAGGACGCGCAGGTCGCCTTCCTTGGAGACGATCAGCGGGTTGATCTCCAGCATCGCCATGTCCTTCTCGACGAAGGCGCGATAGAGATCGCCGACCAGCTTCACCGCCTGCTTGATCTGCTTGCCTTCGAGGCCCAGCGCATAGGCGATGTTGCGGCCGACGTAGGGCTGATAGCCCGCCGCCGGATCGACGTGGAAGGTGTGGATCTTCTCCGGCGTGTCGTGGGCCACCGTCTCGATGTCCATGCCGCCTTCGGTGGAGACCACGAAGCCCACCGAACCGGTGGCGCGGTCGACCAGCGCCGACAGATAGAGCTCGCGGGCGATGTCGGACCCGTCCTCGATGTAGAGGCGGTTGACCTGCTTGCCGGCCGGACCGGTCTGCACCGTCACCAGGGTGTGGCCGAGCATCTCCTTGGCGAAGGCCTTGACCTCGTCGACCGACTTGGCCAGCCGCACCCCGCCCTTGGCGTCGGCGGGCAGTTCCTTGAACTTGCCCTTGCCGCGGCCGCCGGCGTGGATCTGCGACTTGACCACCCAGAGCGGGCCGCCCATGTCCTTGGCCGCCTTGACCGCCTCGTCGACGGTGAACGCGGGGATGCCCCGCGAGACCGGCAGACCGTAGTCGCGAAGGAGAGCCTTCGCCTGATATTCGTGGATGTTCATCGCCCCGTCTCGCCTCGACTCTTGGCCTCGAAAAATTTCGTTGCGGAGGTCGTCGGGACCGGCGCCGCCTCGTCCGGCATGCAATGGGCGAGGATCCCGCGCGGAGATCCGCCGCCATCGCCGGACGGGTGCTCGAAGACGGTGCGCGTTCCTCCCTCCCCGACGAGGAAACCCCGCCGGGGATCGGAGCCGGATGAACCGGCTCCCGCGCATCGATCGACCGCTCCCGTGAGACGCCCCCTCCCAGGGACGCCGAAGGTAGTCCGTTCGAACCGGCGGCTCAGGCGAGCGCCGGCTGGATCTGCTTGCAGGCGTCGATCAGCCCGGTGACCGAGGCCACCGACTTCACGAACATCTCCTGCTCGGTCGCGTCGAACTTCACTTCGACGATCTTCTCGACGCCACCGGCGCCGATCAGCGCCGGAACGCCGACATAGAGCCCGTTCTGGCCGTACTGGCCGGACAGGTAGGCCGCGACCGGCAGGATCCGCTTCTGGTCCTTGAGGTAGCTCTCGGCCATGGCGATCGCCGAGGTCGCCGGCGCGTAATAGGCCGAACCAGTCTTGAGCAGCGCGACGATCTCGCCGCCGCCGCCGCGGGTCCGCTTGACGATCGCGTCGAGCTTCTCCTGGGTCAGCCAGCCCATCTCGATCAGCGCCGGCAGCGGCACGCCGCCGACCGTCGAATAGCGCACCAGCGGCACCATGTCGTCGCCGTGGCCGCCCAGCGTCATCGCATGGACGTCCTTGACCGACACGCCGGTGGCTTCGGCGAGGAACCAGCGGAAGCGCGCCGAGTCGAGCACGCCGGCCATGCCGACGACCTTGTTGGTCGGCAGGCCGGAGAACTTCTGCAGGGCCCACACCATGGCGTCGAGCGGATTGGTGATGCAGATGACGAACGCGTCGGGGGCGTACTGCTTGATGCCCGCACCGACCGCTTCCATCACCTTGAGATTGATCGAGAGGAGATCGTCACGGCTCATGCCCGGCTTGCGCGGCACGCCCGCGGTGACGATGACGACGTCGGCACCGGCGATCGCTTCGTAGCTCGAGGCCCCCGTGAGGCCGGCATCGAAGCCTTCGACCGGAGAGGATTCGGCCAGATCGAGCGCCTTGCCCTGGGGTACGCCGTCGACGATGTCGAACAACACGATGTCGCCGAGTTCCTTGAGTCCGGCGAGATGAGCGAGCGTGCCACCGATCTGACCCGCCCCGATCAGGGCGATCTTTTTCCGCGCCATTTCAGAGGTTTCCCTTCAAATGAGAGGAGGTCGCTGCGACATCCTGTCGTCGGGTTCGATACTCTGTTCCGAACGGGGGTGCAAGTCGGCCGAAGGTTTATTACGCAGTGCGAAAGAGCCCGGAAAAGCGGCACTATCCGGGCATTCCTGCAAGAGATTTCAGGTTCGGAAGGATCGCCCGCGCACCGCGCCGCACCCTCCGGAAGAGGGGGGTCAGGCCCCCATGTAACCGCCGTCCTCGTCCTCGTCGCCGACCGCCCCGCCCTCGCCGGTCAGATGCGGCTCGGCGGCGTATTCGGTCGAGCGCATCTCGGTCAGGCGCGACACGGTGCGGGTGAACTCGAAGGTCTCCGCCCCGGTCGATCCGGTCCACAGGCCGTCCGGCGCCACCGCCGCCGAGGCGATCACCTTGACGCGGGCATCGTAGAAGGCGTCGACGAGGTTGATCAGCCGCTTGGCGGCGTTGCGCCGGTCGCCGTCGAGCGCCGGGATCCGCTCGATCATCACGGTGTGGAAGCGCCGGGCGATCTGCACGTAGTCGGCCGCCGACAAGGGCCGGTCGCACAGTTCCGCGAAGTCGAAGCGCGCGAAACCGCCGCAGGCCTGGGGCACGTCGATTGAGCGACCGCGAAAGGGGATCGCCTCGCGCTGCGACGGCCGATGACCGGTGATGCGGAACCACCGTTCCTCCATCGACGCATCGGTCTCCGGCCCGAGCGGCATCGACCACACCGCGTCGCCGTCGGTCTTCTCCATCCGGTAGTCGGTCGCCGCCGACAGTTCGACCACGTCGACGTGGCGGCCGAGCAGACCGATGAACGGCAGGAACAGCGCCCGGTTGAGCCCGTCCCAGTAGAGCCGTTCGGGCGCCACGTTGGAGGTCGCGACCACCACCGTGCCGAGATCGAACAGGTTCTCGAACAGCCGCCCGAGCACCATCGCGTCGGCGATGTCGTAGACCGCGAATTCGTCGAAGCACAGCAGCCGCGTCTCGGCGGCGATCTCCACCGCCACCGGCCGGATCGGGTCGTCGCCCTTCAGCGTGCCGGCGAGGATCGCCTGGCGGGCGCGATGGATGCGGTCCTGGGCATCGGCCATGAAGGCGTGGAAATGGGCGCGCCGCTTGCGCGCCACCCGCGAGACCTCGAAGAACAGGTCCATCAGCATGGTCTTGCCGCGGCCGACCTCGCCCCACACGTAGAGGCCGCGGATCGCCTCGCGCTTCTCGGCCTTGCGCCCGAACAGCCAGCCGAGCGCCGAGCCCTTGACCGCCAGATCGGCGCAGAAGATCTGCTCGTCGAGCTGGTCGAGGCGGCGCGCCAGCTTGACCTGGGCGGGATCGATCGACAGCTCGCCGGTCGCCACCTGCGCCCGATAGAGCCCTTCGACCGTGTGGGTCTTCTCTTCGTTGGTCGCCATGCCGCGTCCGCCCCCGTCGGCGGCGGCCCGCCCGATCACGACCGCCGTTCGCCCTCGCGACGGGTAGCGAGGGACGCGCGTCGAGTCAAAGTGGGAATAGGTCGGACGCGGCGCACGCTCACTCCGCGGCGAGCGCCGGGAGGTTCGGCCGATCGAGCCGCGCGAGGTTGACGCGCAGGCGGTGGCGGGTCGGCGCCATCGCCGCGGTGGCGATGCCCGACATCACCGCGATCGGATCGCCCTGGCCGGCGAAACCGCGGCCGACCGCCAGACCCGCCTCCAGCGTCGCGGCCATCGCGCCTTCCATCAAGGCATCGAACTTTTCGACGATCATCCTGAGCGGCTCGTCCGGGGCCATCGCCGACGGGCGGGTCATCGCCCCGATGGCGGCGTCGGTGCGCAGCGCCACCACCCGCGGCGCCAGGGCGGCGATCTCGCCATAGGCCTCGCCGAGGCGCGTCAGAGCCGCGAAGGATGCGCCGAAACCGTTCATGCCGTGCCCATACATCGCGCTCTCCGTCCGCCACGCGTGGTGGCTGCCTCTCGTACCGCCCGCGGGGCGGTCGCCGTGGCGTCGGGTTCGCACCTCACCAGCGGCGGAAGATACAGGATTTCTGTGCAATGCGATAGGGTCATGTTGCACTGCAGCATTTCTCGTCGAATCGACCCGGCGAACACCGCCGCGACCGGCTCGCCTCCGGCTTCTCCCTTGGCGAAGCCGTCGCGATCGGCTATGCGAACCACGGCGATCCACCGAGATCGGCCCAGTCGGAGACCGCAGCGATGGCCGAACTGTTGAGCCCCTCCGCCGTCGAGGCGGCCCATGCGCGGATCGCCCCCCATGTGCGCCGCACCCCGGTGACGATGGTCGAGGGCGCCGCCTTCGGTCTCGCCGAGCCGGTGTCGCTGAAGCTCGAGCTGCTCCAGCACACCGGATCGTTCAAGGCCCGCGGAGCCTTCAACAATCTGATCGCCCGTTCGGTTCCCGCGGTCGGCGTCACCGCCGCTTCGGGCGGCAATCACGGCGCCGCCGTCGCCTATGCCGCCGCCTGCCTCGGCCACCGCGCCCGCATCTTCGTGCCGACCGTGGCCAGCCCGGTGAAAATCGAGCGCATCCGCGCCTATGGCGCCGACGTGGTGGTCGAAGGCGACCGCTATGCCGATGCCGCCCTGCTCTGCGACGCCCACGCCGAGGCCTCCGGCGCGCTCAAGATCCATCCCTTCGACAGCCCCTACACCATCGCCGGCCAGGGCACCGTGGCGCGCGAATGGGAAGAGGACGCCGACGGCCTCGACACCGTGCTGGTGGCGGCCGGCGGCGGCGGCCTGGTCGCCGGCACCGCGCTGTGGTTCTCCGGCCGCGTCCGGGTGATCGCCGTCGAGCCGCAGGGCAGCTGCGCCCTCCATGCGGCACGCGCCGCCGGCCGCCCGGTCGACGTCGAGATCGAATCGATCGCCGTCGACAGCCTCGGCGCCAAACGGGTCGGCGATCTCGTCCACGCCATCGCCACCGACCACGTCGCCGACTGCCTGCTGGTGCCCGACAGCGCCATCGTCGAAGCGCAGATGCGATTGTGGACCACCTTGCGGATCGCCGCCGAGCCCGGCGGCGCCACCGCGCTCGCCGCCCTCCTCGCCGGCGCCTATGTCCCTCGTCCCGGCGAACGCGTCGGCGTCCTCGTCTGCGGCGGCAACGTCGACCTCGCCGCCCTCGCCGCTCTCGTCGGCTGATCCACCTCCGCCCGTCGGCGGCCCGCAACCGGAGATCGCCCATGCTTCCGCAGCGTCTGATGAAGGGCTACGCCGCCTTCCGCGCCGGCCGTTGGCTCACCGAGACCGAGCGCTACCGCCACCTCGCCGAGGCCGGCCAGACGCCGGAGGTGATGATCGTCGCCTGCTGCGACAGCCGCGCCGCGCCGGAGCTGATCTTCGACGCCCCGCCCGGCGAGCTGTTCGTCGCCCGCAACGTCGCCAATCTGGTGCCGCCCTATGCGCCGGACGGCGAGTATCACGGCACCTCCGCCGCCCTCGAGTTCGCCCTGATGGGCCTGCGGGTGCGCCACATCGTGGTGATGGGCCACGGGCGCTGCGGCGGCATCGCCGCGGCGCTCGCCAAGGATTCGACCCCGCTGTCGCCGGGCGACTTCATCGGCAAGTGGATCTCGCTGCTCGAGGAACCGGCCGCCGCCTGCCGCTGCGATCCGACCATCGCGCCCGAGGATCAGCCGACCCGCCTCGAGCATCTGGCGATCGCCCATTCCCTCGCCAATCTGCGCACCTTTCCCTGTGTCGAGACGCTGGAGGCTTCCGGCCGCCTGACCCTGCACGGCGCCTGGTTCGACATCGCGCTCGGCGAACTCCACGTGCTCGACGAGCCCTCGGGCGAGTGGATCCGCCTCGACACCCCGACCGCCGCCTGACGCCCCTCCCCGTTGAAGCGCCGCCGCGGCCCCGATAAAAGGGTCCCGCCGCGGCGCGCGGACCCCTCACGAACGGACATCGACCATGGCCTCCTTCAATCTGTTCCTTCTCCCCGGCGACGGCATCGGCACCGAGATCATGGTCGAGGTGGAGAAGGTCGTGGCCTGGTTCCAGGCCCGCGGCATCGCCCGCTTCGAGACCGAGCGCGGGCTGGTCGGCGGTTCGGCCTACGACGTCCACGGCAAGGCGATCTCCGACGCCGACATGGCGCTGGCGCAAGCCTCCGACGCGGTGATCTTCGGCGCGGTCGGCGGCCCCAAGTGGGACGCCGTGCCCTACGACGCCCGCCCCGAGGCGGGCCTGCTGCGCCTGCGCAAGGACCTCGGCCTGTTCGCCAATCTGCGTCCGGCGATCTGCTATCCGGCGCTCGCCGACGCCTCGTCGCTGAAGCGCGAGATCGTCGAAGGCCTCGACATCCTGATCGTCCGCGAACTGACCGGCGGTGTCTATTTCGGCGAGCCCAAGGAGATCGTGACGCTCGAGAACGGCGAGAAGCGCGCCGTCGACACCCAGGTCTATTCCACCCACGAGATCGAGCGGATCGCCCGCGTCGCCTTCGAACTCGCCCGCACCCGCCGCAACAAGGTCTCCTCGGCCGAGAAGCGCAACGTCATGAAGACCGGCGTGCTGTGGAACCAGGTGGTCACCCGCGTCGGCCGCGAAGAGTTCGCCGACGTCGAGCTCGAGCACGTGCTCGCCGACAACTGCGCCATGCAGCTGGTCCGCCGGCCCAAGCAGTACGACGTCATCTGCACCGACAACCTGTTCGGCGACGTCCTGTCCGACATCGCCGCGATGCTCACCGGCTCGCTCGGCATGCTGCCCTCGGCCTCGCTCGGCGAGACCGATCCGGTGACCGGCAAGCGCAAGGCGATGTACGAGCCGGTCCACGGCTCGGCCCCCGACATCGCCGGCAAGGGCCTCGCCAACCCGATCGCCATGATCGGTTCCTTCGCCATGGCGCTGCGCTATTCCCTCGATCTCGGCGACGCCGCCGACCTCCTGGAGACGGCCATCGCCGCCGTCCTCGACTCCGGCCTGCGCACCGCCGACATCGCCAAGGTGGGCGAAAACACGGTCTCGACCAAGGAGATGGGCGACGCGGTGATCGCCGCCCTGGACCGCCTCGCGGTCTGACGCGCCCCTCCCCCGCTCCCGATTCGACGCCCGCCCCGCTCCGTCCACGCGACGGTGGCGGGGCGGAGTCGTTCGGGGGTCGGCTTTGTCGTTGCATCCGGCTGCACACAGTTTAGGCTGGCGCGTCGTCGATCAGTTCCTGCCAGCGAGCCCGACCTTGGCCATTCAGACCGCCCTGCATCATCTCACCGCCTATTCCTATGACCGCCCCGTCCAGCTGGGGCCGCAGATCATCCGGCTGAGACCGGCCCCCCATTGCCGGACCAAGGTCACCAGCTACTCGCTGCGGGTGACCCCGGAGCCCCATTTCGTCAACTGGCAGCAGGACCCGCACGGCAACTGGGCGGCGCGCTTCGTCTTCCCGGAGAAGACCACGGAGTTCCGCATCGAGGTCGATCTGCTCGCCGAACTGGCGGTGTTCAACCCCTTCGACTTCTTCCTTGAGGATTATGCCCAGAGCTTCCCCTTCACCTATCCGCCGGAACTGGCCGAAGAGCTGAAGCCCTATCTGGCGCCCGAGCCGACCGGCGAACGTTTCGAGGCCTATCTCGCCGGCGCCCGCCGCGAGGCGACCCCGACCGTCGACTTCCTGGTCGCGCTGAATCAGAAGCTGTCGCAGGACATCCGCTACGTCATCCGCATGGAGCCCGGGGTCCAGGAGCCCGAGGAGACCCTCGAACTCGCCTCCGGCTCGTGCCGCGACACCGCCTGGCTGCTGGTCCAGCTCGCCCGCCGCCTCGGCCTCGCCGCGCGCTTCGTCTCCGGCTACCTGATCCAGCTGCGGCCCGACGTGAAGGCCCTCGACGGCCCCTCGGGCACCGACCACGACTTCACCGATCTCCACGCCTGGGCCGAGGTCTATCTGCCCGGCGCCGGCTGGATCGGCCTCGACCCGACCTCCGGACTGTTCGCCGGCGAGGGCCATCTGCCGCTCTGTGGCACGCCGCACTATCGCTCGGCCGCGCCGATCACCGGTCTGGTCGAATATGCCGAGGTCGAATTCGATTTCCAGATGCGGGTCGACCGCATCGCCGAGAAGCCGCGGGTCACCGCCCCCTTCTCCGACGACGCCTGGGAGGCGCTCGACGCCCTCGGCCGCCGGGTCGACGAGGATCTCGCCACCCACGACGTCCGCCTGACCATGGGCGGCGAGCCGACCTTCGTGTCGATCGACGACTACCAGTCGGCCGAATGGAACACCGCCGCGGTCGGGCCGACCAAGCGCGAACGCGCCGACGACCTGATCCGCCGGCTGCGCGACCGCTTCGCCCCCGGCGGCTTCCTCCACTACGGCCAGGGCAAGTGGTACCCCGGCGAAAGCCTGCCGCGCTGGGCCTTCGGCCTCTATTGGCGCAAGGACGGCCGACCGATCTGGCGCGATCCGGCGCTGATCGCCCGCGAGGGCGGCCGCCGCGACGCCGACTTCGAAGCCTCGCGGCGGATCGCCGAGGGCATCGCCGAGCGTCTCGACATCGGCGCCGACTACGTGATGCCGGCCTACGAGGACCCCGCCCATTGGCTGGTCCAGGAGGCCAAGCTGCCGGTCAACCTCGATCCGTCTGATTCCAAGCTGGAGAACGCCGAGGACCGCCACCGCATCGCCCGGGTGTTCGACCACGGCCTGACCCGGCCGACCGGCCACGTCCTGCCGGTCCAGCGCTGGAACGCCGCCGCCGGCACCGGCTGGTATTCGGAGAAGTGGCGCCTGCGCCGCGAGCGTCTGTTCCTGATTCCCGGCGATTCACCGGTCGGCTACCGCCTGCCGATGGCGACCCTGCCCTACATCCCGCCGAGCAGCTATCCCTACATCATGGAGCGCGATCCCTTCGCCGAGCGCCCCGATCTGCCCGATCCCGACGATCTCGCCCAGATCTACCGCCGCACCGGCCCGGCCGAGCGCCTCACCCAGCGCTTCGTCGAGGAAATCGGCGCCGACAAGGTCCGCACCGCCCTGTCGGTCGAGGCCCGCGACGGCATCCTCAACGTCTTCATGCCGCCGGTCGAGACGCTCGACGACTATCTCGAGCTGATCGCCGCGGTCGAGGCGACGGCCGAAGCGACCGGCCTGCCGGTCCACATCGAGGGCTATCCGCCGCCGTGGGACCCGCGGCTCGAGGTGATCAAGGTCACCCCCGACCCGGGCGTGATCGAGGTCAACGTCCAGCCGGCCGAGGATTGGCCGACCTGCGTCGCGATCACCACCAAGCTCTACGAAGAGGCCCGCGCCTCGCGGCTCGGCACCGAGAAGTTCATGGTCGACGGCCGCCACACCGGTACCGGCGGCGGCAACCACGTGGTGGTCGGCGCCCGCGCCCCCGCCGACAGCCCGTTCCTGCGCCGGCCCGACCTGCTGAAGAGCCTGGTGCTCTACTGGCAGCGCCGGCCCTCGCTCAGCTACCTGTTCTCCGGCCTGTTCATCGGCCCGACCTCCCAGGCCCCGCGCATCGACGAGGCCCGCCACGACGGCCTCTACGAGCTCGAGATCGCCATGGCCCAGGTGCCGGCCCCCGGCGAGGGCTATGCGCCCTTGCCGTGGGTCGTCGACCGGCTGTTCCGCAATCTCCTGGTCGACACCTCGGGCAACACCCACCGCACCGAGATCTGCATCGACAAGCTGTTCTCGCCCGACGGCCCGACCGGCCGCCTCGGTCTGGTCGAGTTCCGCTCCTTCGAGATGCCGCCGGACGCGCGCATGTCGCTCGCCCAGCAGCTGCTGATCCGGGCGCTGATCGCCTGGCTGTGGCGCGAACCCCAGACCGGCGACTTCGTGCGCTGGGGCACCGCCCTGCACGACCGCTTCATGCTGCCGCACTTCGTCCGCGAGGACTTCCAGGGCGTGCTCGCCGACCTGCGTCACGCCGGCTACGAATTCGATCCCCTGTGGTTCCAGGCCCAGTACGAATTCCGCTTCCCGTTCTACGGCAAGGTCGAACACGGCGGCGTCGCCCTCGAGGTCCGTCAGGCCCTGGAGCCCTGGCACGTCACCGGCGAGGAGGGCGCGGCCGGCGGCACGGTGCGCTACGTCGATTCCTCGGTCGAACGGCTGCAGATCCTGGCGACCGGCCTCAACCCGTCGCGCCACATCGTCACCTGCAACGGCCGGGCCCTGCCGATGACCTCGACCGGGCGTTCCGGTGAGGCGGTGGCCGGGGTGCGCTACAAGGCGTGGCAGCCGGCTTCGGGCATCCACCCGACCATTCCGACCAATCCGCCCCTGACCTTCGATCTGATCGACCGCTGGACCAACCGCTCGCTCGGCGGCTGCGTCTATCACGTCGCCCACCCGGGCGGGCGCAACTACGAGACCTTCCCGGTCAATTCCTACGAGGCGGAGGCGCGCCGGCTCGCGCGTTTCGTCGAACACGGGCATACTCCCGGCTTCGTGCACGTGCCGCCCGCCGAGCGGACCGACGAACATCCCCTGACCCTCGATCTCAGGCGCCCGCCGTCGCGGCTCTGAGGGGGAACCGAGCGGAGACGTCCGTGGCGCCGATGCAGTTGGAACTGGCCATGCCGTGGGGTCGCGGCACCGACCCTGCCGTCGCCGCGCTGGTCGGCGGCTATCGCGGGCTGCCCGGTGTCCACGACGAGATGATCGACGCCGAAGGTCGGGTGCGGCCGCACTGGCTGCCGGTGCTGTCCCACCTCGCCGGCCTCGGCGCGGTCGAGACCGCCACCCGCTTCGCCGGTGCCGACCGCTATCTGCGCGAATCCGGCGTCGTCTACCGGGTCTACGGCGAGGGCGGCGACGTCGACCGGCCGTGGCCGCTCGCCCATCTGCCGATCGTCCTGACCGAGGCCGACTGGGAAAAGCTCGCCGAAGGCGTGGTCCAGCGCGCCCGCCTGTTCGAGGCGGTGCTCGGCGACCTGATGGGCGACGCCACCCTGGTCGCCGACGGCGCCGTGCCGGCGGCGATCGTCGCCGGCAATCCCGAATTCCTGCGTCCGCTCGCCGGGGTCCGCCCCGCCGACGGCCATCACCTCCACCTCTACGCCGCCGACGTCAGCCGCGCCCCCGACGGCCGCTGGTGGGTCTTGGCCGACCGTACCCAGGCGCCGTCGGGCGCCGGCTACGCCATCGAGAACCGCATCGCCCTGTCGCGGGTCCTGCCGGAACTGTTCGATTCCCTCGGCGTCGAACGGCTCGGGCCGTTCTTCCAGGCGCTGCGCTCCGGCCTCGTCGAGGCGAGCAGCCGCGACGACGCCCGCGTCGCCCTGTTCAGCCCGGGCCCCTGGAACGAGACCTATTTCGAACATGCCTTCCTCGCCCGCTGCCTCGGCTTCCAGCTGGTCGAAGGCGGCGATCTCGTCGCCTCCTCGGCCGGCGTCTCGGTGCGCACCGTCGAGGGCCTGGAGCCGGTCGACGTGCTGCTGCGCCGCGTCGACGCCGACTTCTCCGACCCGCTCGAGCTGAACCCCGGTTCGCGCCTCGGCGTGCCCGGCCTCACGGAGGCGGTGCGCGCCGGTCGGGTGGTGGTCGCCAATGCGCTCGGCTCCGGCCTGGTCGAGGCGCCGGCGCTCACCGGCTATCTGCCCGGCCTCGCCCGCCGCCTGCTCGGCGAACAACTGCTCCTGCCCAACGTCGCGACCTGGTGGTGCGGCGAACCCGCGGCGCGGGCGACGGTGCTGCGCAATCTCCAGGATCTCGCCCTGGCCCCGGCCTTCGGCCGCTCGCTGCCCGGCATCCTCGACAGCGCCGGCGTGCTCGGCGCGCGCCTGTCCAAGGCCGATCGCGAGCGTTACGTCGCCAAGGTCGAGCGCCGCGGCGTCGATTTCGTCGGCCGCGAACCGCTGCGCCTGTCGACCGCGCCGATCTTCGACAAGGGCCGCCTCGCCCCGCGCCCCTTCTCGATCCGCATCTTCGTCGCCCGCACCCCGACCGGCTGGCGGGCGATGCCCGGCGGCCTCGCCCGTTTCTCCGAACGCGAGGACGCCCGCTTCCTGTCGATGCAGCGCGGCGGCCGCTCCGGCGACGTCTGGGTGATCGGCACCGCCCCGGCGACCCGGCCCGAGGTCCGCCTGCTGCCCGAGCCAGACGCCGCCGAGATCCGCCGCGACGGCGGCATCCTGCCGGCCCGCGCCGCCGACAACCTGTTCTGGTTCGGCCGCTACGTCGAACGCGCCGAGACCACCCTGCGCCTGCTGCGCGGCCTCGACGGCAACGACGACGGCGTCGTCGAGATCTCGCCCGATCTCGCCCGCCGCATCGCCCGCCTGCTGGTCACCTGGGGCGCGGCGGAGGAGGACGACGACCCGGTCGCCGAGAGCGCCCTGTGGGGCGACGGCTCCGGCTCGGTCGCCTCGCTCGTCGCCGAGGCCCATCGCACCGGCGCGGTGGTGCGCGACCGTCTGTCGCCCGACGCCTGGCGCGCCCTGATCGACCTGCGCGATCGCCTGCGCGACCCCGACGCCGCCCACCGCCGCGACCTGTTCGGCGAGATCGAGAAGGCCCTGCGCACCATCGCGGCGATCGTCGGCCTCGCCCACGAGAACATGAACCGCCGCGAGGGCTGGCGTTTCCTCGACCTCGGCCGGCGCATCGAGCGGGCGATCGGCCTGTCGCGCTCGGCCCGCCGCTTCGCCGAGGACGGCACCGACGTCGACGCCCTCGATCTGCTGCTCGACCTCGCCGACGGCCGCCTGACCTATCGCATGCGCTATCTCGCCGGCTCGGCCCGCCGCCCGGTGCTCGATCTGGTGCTGCTCGACGAGGCCAATCCGCGCGCCGTGGCCTTCCAGGTCGCGCGCATCCGCGAGCATCTCGCGGCGCTGCCCGGCCGCCACGGCGGCATCCCCGATGCCGCCGATCGGATCGTCGCCCGCCTGACCGAGATCCTCGCGGCGAGTGACCCGGCGATCTTCGACACCACCCGCATCGAAGCCATCGTCGCCGATCTGATGGCGTTGTCCGACGCCGTCACCACCCGCTGTTTCGGCCATGCCTCGCCGGTCGCCGCGGCCACGGATGCCCTCGAGGAGTGAGCGGGTGCGCTACGACATTTCCCACGTGACGGTCTACGACTGGGGCGTCCCCGTACCCTTCGCCGACTGCCGCGTCCGCCTGACCCCGGTCGAGCGCCCGCGCCAGCACGTGCTGACCGCGCGCCTAGTGCTGGAGCCGGTCGCCGCACTCGCCGTCGACGGGCTCGACTTCTTCGGCAACCACGTGCTGCGCACCGCCTTCCGGGTGCCACACCGTCGGTTGACCATCCGCTCCACCGCCACCGTGGTGGTCGAGCCGCCGCCGTCGCTCGAACCCGACCCGACTCCGGTGTGGACGGCGATCCGCGAAGCGACCGCCCGCTCGCGCGGCCTGCTGCCCAGCGATCCGGTGCAGTTTCTGTTCCCGAGCCGGCGCATCGCGCTGGCCCCGGCGGTCACCGCCTGGACCGCCGAGAGCTTTCCCGAAGGCCGCACGATTCTCGCCGGCGCCCTCGATCTGACCCGGCGGATCTGGGAGGACTTCACCTATGCCCCCGGCGAGACCGACGTCGGCACGCCGCTGCTCGACGCCTTCACCGCCCGCCACGGCGTCTGCCAGGACTTCGCCCATGTGATGATCGCCGGATTGCGCGGCCTCGGCCTGCCGGCGGCCTATGTCGGCGGCTACCTGCGCACCGTGCCGCCGCCCGGCCGCGAGCGCCTGGAAGGCGCCGACGCCATGCATGCCTGGGTCGAGGTGTGGTGCGGCGCGACGCTCGGTTGGCTCGGCTTCGATCCGACCAACGGCATCGTCGCCGCCGAGGACCACATCGTGGTGGCCGTCGGCCGCGACTATTCCGACGTGTCGCCGGTGTCCGGGGTGCTGGTCACCACCGGGGCGCAAGGCCTGTCGGTGGCCGTCGACGTCGTCGAGAGCCCCGATCCCGACGCCGCCGAGGCGCCGCCTCAGCCGGTGACCACCACCGGCGAGCCGACCGGCACCCGTCGGTAGAGATCGATGATGTCGTGGTTGAGCATGCGGATGCAGCCCGACGACACCGCCTTGCCGATGCTCGACGGATCGTTGTTGCCGTGCAGCCGGTAGAGCGTGTCGCGATCCCCCTGATAGAGATAGAGGGCGCGCGCGCCGAGCGGATTGTCCGGCCCGCCGGGCATGCCCGACGCCCATTTGGCGGCTTCCGGATCGCGCAGGGTCATCTCGTGCGGCGGCGTCCAGGTCGGCCATTCGGCCTTGCGCCGGATCGTCGCCCGGCCGGACCAGGCGAAGCCCTCGCGCCCCACCCCGACGCCGTAGCGCACGGCGCGGCCGCCTTCGAGCACCAGATAGAGGTGACGCTCCGACGGCGCCACGATCACCGTGCCCGGCCGTTCCGGCCCGTTGAAGGCGACCACCTGGCGCAGATATTCGGGATCGATCTCGGAGAGGTCGAGCGCGTCGAGCGGGAAGCGTTCGTCGTCGATCGGGCCGTAGATCGTCGCGTAGGAATCGGCACCGCGATGCGGGCCGCCCGCCTCGAGCCGGTAGCGTTCGGCGTAGATCACCGGCGTGCAGCCGGCGGCGAGCGCCGCCATGGCGCCGACCAACAGTGCGCGACGCGTGGTCCGACCACCGGTGGTCGCCCGCTCGTTCCCGTTCGACGTCTCGAATTCCATCATCCTGATCCGACCTTCGTTTTCCGGTCCGCCCGTCCCGGTACGGCTCCGCTGGGGAAACGCACCGGGCCCGCGCCCGTTCCGTCCATCTGCGCCGAGACCGGTCGGTCCTGACACCTCGGCAACCGCGATCGCCCACCGACCTTCTGGATCGGGGCGGAATGCGGCGAGATCATGGGAAAGTGGCAGAAGTCGATGACGGCGCGGGCGGTTTCCGGCGACTGTGACATCGATCCGACGCACACGCGGCGATCAACAGATCGTGAGCCCGAACCGGGTCCGGAACGGCGCCGCGGTCCCGGCCCGCCTCACAGGCGGCCGGCCTCGATGATCCGCTGCAGGAACGACCGGGTGCGCTCGTCGTGGGGATCGGAGAAGATCTCCGCCGGCGGCCCTTCCTCGTGGACGACGCCGCCGTAGAGGAAGCACACCTTGCTCGCCACTTCCTTGGCGAAACCCATCTCGTGGGTCGCCAGCACCATGGTCATGCCCTCCTGGCGCAGGTCGCGCACGATGTTGAGCACTTCCGAGACCAGTTCCGGGTCGAGCGCCGAGGTGATCTCGTCGAGCAGCAGCACGATCGGATCCATCGCCAGGGCGCGCACGATCGCCACCCGCTGCTGTTGACCGCCCGACAGCCGGTCGGGGAATTCGTCGGCCTTCTTGTCGAGCTGGATGCGGGCGAGCAGTTCCATCGCCCGCTCGCGCGCTTCCTTGCGGCCGAGCCCGAGCACCTTGATCGGCGCCGCGGTGATGTTGTCGACCACGCTCATGTGCGGGAACAGATTGAAGCTCTGGAACACGATGCCGACGTCGCGCCGCAGCGCGTCGAGATCGACGCCCGGCCCCGACACCCGGTCGCCGTGCAGCCGGATCTCGCCGCCGTCGATCCCCTCGAGCCCGTTGATGCAACGCAGCAGGGTGGACTTGCCGCAGCCCGAGGGGCCGATCAGGCACACCACCTGATGCTCCTCGACGTCGAGGGTGATGCCGTTGAGGACCGGCACGACGCCGCCGTAGGTCTTGCGCACGTCGCGGATTTCGACCAGTGCCATCGCTCGTGTTCTCCGGAGATGTCGGGGGCCGGGGCGGATCTCAGCCGCCGGCCCGCATCCGCTTCTGGTCGCGCTCGATCAGCTTGTCGACGAGCCGGGCCTGCGGAATGGTGATCAGCACGAACAGGACCGCCACCGTCGTCACCGACGACAGATTGAAGTGGTTCGAGGCGATGATCTTGGCCTGATTGAAGGCGTCGACGGTGCCGATCACGCTGACCAGCGCCGTGTCCTTCTGCAGACTGATGAAGTCGTTGAGCAGCGGCGGGATGATCCGCCGCACCGCCTGGGGCACCACCACGTAGCGCAGCGTCTGGGAATGGGAGAAACCGAGCGAACGCGCCGCCGCCGTCTGGCTCCAGTGCACGCTCTCGATGCCGGAGCGGTAGACCTCCGAGACATAGGCGCCGTAGGTCAGGGTCAGCGCCAGGATCGCGAACATCGTCGGCGTCATGTCGCGCAGGATCGGCAGATCGGTCAGCGGCAGGCCGAAACCGACCAGATAGATCGCGATGATCGCCGGCAGGCCGCGGAACAGATCGACGTAGGCCGTGGCGATCAGCCGGATCGGCGCACCGGCCCGCCCCGGCGCCAGCCGCGCCACGGCGATCAGCAGGCCCCAGACCAGCACCAGGACCTCGGCGATCATGAAGATCTCGACGTTGACCCAGAAGGCCGAGGCCACCAGGGCGCCGGTCTCGAAGATCAGGCCGAGGTCGAAGAAGGTCTTGCCGACGGCGATCTCGTTGGCGATCAGGAACAGCCCGAACAGCAGCACGATGGCGAAGGCCACCGCATAGCCGATCGCCAGCCGCGACTTCTCCTGAGCGTCGGCGGTGGTCGCCCGCGCCTCGGCGAGATCGATGCGGATCAGGCGTCGGGCCTCGATCGCGGTCTGCAGACCCTTCACCGCCGGGACGAACAGCACCATCGCCAGCGCCGCGACCGAATAGAGCCCGACGTTGACCCAGGCGGTGTCGGCCGACAGGCTGTCGAGCGCCTCGCGGATCGATCCGGCGGTCCACACCGCCGACAGGACCGCGGCCGCCGCCACCAGGACGGCCAGCGATGCGAGCCCGACGACGGACCGGGGAGGCGCCGGCTTCCACTGCCGCGTGGGGCGCGGCGCCCGCGTTCGGTCGACCGCCGAAGCTTCCGAGGATTCGTCCATCGATTCGCACGCTCGCTCGTGGCGGGTCGCCGCGTCGGACGACCCGGACTGCACCGGGGCGGAGCGATCACCGGTTCGGCCGCGCCGGCCCCGTGAGGGTCGACACGCCGCTTCGGACGGGACGCAGGCGCCCCGTCCGCCGGCAATCGGCTACGTCGTTGCCGATCAGGGCTTGAAGGCGGGGATCTTCGACATGTCCCCGGCGAGGTACTTCTTCTCGAGCTTCTTGGTGGTGCCGTCGGCGACCAGGGCGGCGATGATCTTGTCGATCGTCGCAGCGCTCGCCGCGCCCTTCGGGAACAGCGCGCCGTACTTCTCACCGGTCGAATACTGACCGACCACCACCTGCTTGCCGCCCGAGGTCGCGGCCTGCGGCACGACGATCGCCGTGTCGGTCATCGCCACGTCGATCTGGTTGGCCATCAGCGCGGTGAACATCGCCGGGGTGTCGGGGAACACCTTGGCCGGGGTCTTGGGCTTCAGGGTGTCGGCGACGAAGTCGGCGCCGGTGGTGCCCTGCTGCACGCCGATGCGCAGGTTCTTCATGTCGCCGGCCTCGACCTTCTTGCCCTTCTTGGCGAGCACGCCGACGTCGGAATCGAAGTAGGGCACCGAGAACTGCACCACTTCCTTGCGCTTGTCGGTGATCGAGATCTGCGACAGGGCGATGTCGAAGTCCTTGGTCTGGCCGGCGACCAGCGCGTCGAAGTCGACGTTCTTGACCACCACCTTGTCGAGGCCCAGACGCCAGGCGATGTTGGCGGCGAGGCAATATTCGTAGCCGTCCTTGATCGCTTCCGGGGTGTCGCCGTTGTTCCAGCCGGGGGCCGGCAGGTTGGTCTCGTAGGTCAGCTGACCGGCGATCGCCGGCTTGATCGAGAATTCGCCCTTCTTGCCGGTCACCTCGCAGTTGCCGATCTTGTCGGCGGCGACGGCGGCGAGGGACAGGGTCGCGACGGCGGTGAATGCGGCCAGGGCGACGCCGTAACGGGTCTTCGACGAGAATCTCATGGAAGTGGGCCTCTTATGGCGAAAGGCTGTGTCGAGCCCGGCGGGCGCCGGGTTCGTGGGCGTCATGTTAACGCCGAATTCGCCTTTGGGAACCGGGAAAAAACCCTGACCTGCACAGAAAATGTCGGAAGGATTTTCTCGTCTCGCCGCCTGCTCAGGTCTTGGGCACGCGTCCGCGCCGCAGGTCGCGGAGGATTTCCCGCGCCGCGTTGTGTCCCGGGGCCCCGGTGACGCCGCCGCCGGGGTGCGTCCCCGAGCCGCACATGTAGAGCCCGGCGATCGGCGCCCGATAATCGGCATGTCCCAGCGCCGGCCGGGCCGAGAACATCTGGTCGAGTCCGAGCGCCCCGTGGAAGATGTCGCCGCCGACGAGGCCGAAATCGCGTTCGAGATCGAGCGGCGAGAGGATCTGGCGGGCGATCACCGAGGCCTTGAACCCCGGCGCCTGGGCGTCGACGGTGGCGATCATCACGTCGGCGACGGTGTCGCGGACCGCGTCCCACGACCGCCCGTCGGGCAGGGTCGGGGCGACGTGCTGGCAGAACAGGCTGGCGACGTGGCAGCCCTTCGGCGCGAGGCCGTCGTCGAGGGTCGAGGGGATCAGCATCTCGACGATCGGTTGCGCCGACCAGCCGTGGAGGCGGGCGTCGAAATAGGCCTTTTCCATGTAGGCGAGGCTCGGCGCCACGACGATGCCGGCGCTGTGATGGTCGCCGACCTCGCGGCCGGGGCGGCAGGTGAAGCTCGGCAGCTCGCTCAGCGCCAGATTCATCCGGAAGGTGCCCGAGCCCGAGCGCCACGAAGCGATCCGCGCGCGGAAATCCGCCGGCAGGGTCGTCGGATCGAGCATCCGCTCGAACAGGAGCTTCGGATGGACCCCGGACACCACCGTCCGCGCCCGGATCACTTCGCCGGTGTCCGTGACCACCCCGACCGCCCGGCCCTTCTCGACCAGGATCTCGGCGACGCCGGTCGAGACCCGGATCTCGGCGCCGCGCGCCGCCGCCGACCGGGCCATCGCCTGCGAGATCGCCCCCATGCCGCCGATCGCATGGCCCCACACGCCGCGCCGGCCGTTGACCTCGCCGAAACAGTGGTGGAGCAGCACATAGGCCGATCCCGCGGCATAGGGGCTGGCATAGTTGCCGACCACCCCGTCGAAGCCGTAGATCGCCTTGATCGGATCGCTCTCGAACCACTGGTCGAGATAGTCGCCGGCCGAGCGGGTGAAGATCTCCAGGAGATCGCGCTGGCCCTCAAGGTCGAGCTTGCGGAAGCGATTTCCCAGCCGCCCGGCCGAGATCAGCTGCGGCAGCAGCGCCAGGACGCCGCGCCCGGTCACCACGTTGGGCGGCGTCTCCAGCACCACGTCGCGGATCACGTCGGCCATGCGATCGAGCCGCGCGCCATAGGCGTCGAGCCGCTCGGCGTCACGCGTCGAGAACTGGGCGAGCGAGGCCTGGGTCCGCCCCGGTCCGACCTCCAGCGCCCGCCCGTCGGGCAAGGGCAGGAAGTTCGACATCCGCCGCTCGACCACCCGGAGGCCGTGGCCGGCGAGGTCGAGATCGGCGATCACTTTCGGGTTGAGCAGCGACACCGTGTAGGCGGCGACCGAATTGCGGAAGCCGGGGTGGAACTCCTCGGTGACCGCCGCGCCGCCGACCACCGACCGGCGCTCCAGCACCGTCACCTTCAGCCCCGCCGCCGCCAGATAGGCCGCCGTCACCAGGCCGTTGTGGCCGCCGCCGACCACGATCGCATCCCGCATCGCCGATACTCCCCCGAGGTGTCGCGACGCCATCGGAAAGGCTTGTGATACGACTGTCAAGGAGGCCGGGTGCGGCACGTCGCCCGCGGGCGGGCGCCGCCGCCCCGTTCAGCAGATCCGCGGCAGTTGCTCGCCGGTCAGCCAGTCGACGATGCGGCCGCCGCCGAAGGACGTGGTCATCTGCACGAAGCTGCGATCGTCCTCGATCACTTCGCCGATCGCCACCGCCTCGCGGCCGAGCGGATCGGCACGCATCGCCGCCAGCACCGCCTCCGCGGCGCCCGCCTCGACCACCGCCACCAGCTTGCCCTCGTTGGCGACGTTGAGCGGATCGAGCCCGAGCAGCTCGCAGGCCGCCACCACCTGGGCCTTGATCGGCAGCGCCTCTTCGGCGATGCGGATGCCGACCCGCGACTGGGTGGCGATCTCGTTGAGGGTCGCGGCCAGCCCACCGCGGGTCGGATCGCGCATCAGCTTGAGACCGGTTCCGCCGGCCGCCACCATCGCCGCGGTCAGCCGGTGCAGCGCCGCCGAATCCGAGACGATCGCCGTTTCGAAGCCGAGATTCTCGCGGCTCGCCATGATCGCCACGCCGTGGTCGCCGATCGACCCGGACAGCAGCACCACGTCGCCCGGCCGTGCGCGGTCGCCCGAGAGCTCCACCCCCGGCGCCAGCACGCCGATGCCGGTGGTGGTGATGAACACCCCGTCGGCCTTACCGCGCTCGACCACCTTGGTGTCGCCGGTGACGATCGGCACCCCGGCCTCGCGGCTCGCCCGGCCCATGCTGTCGGCGATGCGCTTGAGGTCGGCGAGCGGGAAGCCCTCCTCGACGATGAAGCTGACCGCCAGATGCAGTGGCACCGCCCCGCCGACCGCGACGTCGTTGATCGTGCCGTGCACGGCGAGCGAGCCGATGTCGCCACCGGGGAAGAACAGCGGCGTGATCACATGGGCGTCGGTGGCCATCACCATCCGGCCGCCGGGGACCAGCGGCACGTCGAAGGCCGCCTGATCGTTGCCCTGGTCGAGCCAGGCATTGGAAAAGGCGTCGCGGAAGATCTCGTCGATCAACTGCGCCGAGGCCCGTCCGCCGGCCCCGTGCGAGAGATCGACGCGGCCGCTCTTCACGTCCATGCGGCGCCGACGCAGCCGCGGTTCGCGGGTCTCGCTCACGACGCGGCCCTCCCGGCGCTCGCCCGCGCCCGATCGCGGAAGCGGCCGTAGGTCCAATGCGCCGCGCAGGCGCCCTCCGACGACACCATGCAACTGCCCATCGGCGTCTCCGGCGTGCACACCGTGCCGAACAGCCGGCAGTCGGCGGGCTGCTTGGCGCCGATCAGGATCGTCCCGCACTCGCAGGCCGGATTGTCGGAGGCGACGATCGGCGTCATGGCGAAACGCCGTTCGGCGTCGAAGGTCGCGTAACGCTCGCGCAGCCGCAGCGCCGAGTGCGGGATCGCCCCGAGGCCGCGCCATTCGAAACTGTCGCGCAATTCGAACACCTCGTCGACCAGCGCCTGGGCGGCGCGATTGCCTTCGGGCGTGACCGCGCGGATGTACTGGTTCTCCACAGCGGTGCGGCCTTCGTTGACCTGACGCAGCAGCATCAGGATCGACTGCATCACGTCGAGCGGTTCGAAGCCCGAGACCACGATGCGCTGGGCGAACTCCGCGACGAAGGTGTCGTAGGGCTTGGTGCCGATGATCGCCGAGACATGGCTGGGGCCGAGGAACCCCTGGATCCGCACCGGCGGCAGCCCGCCGGTCTTCGGCGCCTCGAGGATCGCCCGGATCGCCGAAGGGGTCAGCACGTGGTTGCAGAAGATCGAGAAATTGGTGAGCCCCCGGGCTTCCGCGAGCTTCACCGCCATGGCGCTCGGCGGGGTGGTGGTCTCGAAGCCGATGGCGAAGAACACCACCTGACGGTCCGGCCGCTCCTCGGCGATGCGGATCGCGTCGAGGGTCGAATAGACCATGCGGATGTCGGCGCCCGCCGCCTTGGCCTTGATCAGGCTCGCGCCGCGCGAGCCCGGCACCCGCATCAGATCGGCATAGGTGGCCAGCGTCACGTCCGGATTCTTGGCGAGCTCGATCGCCTCGTCGACGCGACCGATCGGCAGCACGCAGACCGGACAGCCCGGCCCGTGGATCATCCGCACGTTGGCCGGCAACAGGTCCTCGAGGCCGTAGCGCGAGATCGCGTGGGTATGGCCGCCGCAGAATTCCATGAAGGCATAGTCGCGCGTCGGATCCGCCTCGGCGGCGATGGTCGCGGCGATGGCGCGCGCCAATTTGCCGTCGCGGTATTCGTCGACGTGCTTCATGCCATCGCCTCCGCCGGCGCCCCCGCCGCTTCGGCGAGCAGCGCCAGGGTGCGCTCCGCCTCCACCGCGTCGATCTTGGACAGCGCGAAGCCGACATGGACGATCACGTAGTCGCCGACCGCGAGGTCTCCGACCAGCGCCGTGGAGATCTCCTTGACGACGCCGTCGAGGCCGACCCGGGCCATCCCGTCGGGCAGAATTTCGCGGACCTGCGCCGGAATGGCGAGACACATGGCGAAGCGTTCCTCGGTTCAATCGATCTGCGGCACGCTGCCGCGGTCTTCCAGAGATACCGCACCGGGGCCGTCGCGGCCATGCGTTTCGACCCGGATGGCGATCGCCCGCGCCATCGCCGCCTGCCCCAGCGACAGGCCGCCGTCGTTGGCCGGCACGGCCCGCGCCAGCAGCGGCACCCGCCCGGCGTCCCGCAGCGCCCCGCAGAGCCCTTCCGCCAGCACCCGGTTCATCAGGCAGCCGCCGCCCAGCGCGATTGCGTCGCCCGGCCGCGTCCAACCCGCGCTCCAATCCGCGAGCCCGTCGATCAGCGCCCCGTGGAACAGATCGGCGCCGGCGGCGGCATCGAGATCGCCGCGGGCCAGCCGTTCGATCAACGGCGCGAAGTCGAGGACGCCGTCGGTGATGGTGTGGAGCCCCGAGCCCAGCACCGGTGCCGTCACCAGCGCTTCGAGCTCCATCGCCGCCTGCGCCTCGTGGTCCTGGGTCAGCCGCACCCCGAGCAGCGCCGCCGCGGCGTCGAACAGCCGCCCGGCCGAGGTGGTGGTCGCCTCGCGCCCCGCTTCGAGGCGTTTCGCCACCGCGCCCGCCGCCGGCACGCCCGAAAGCAGCGCCGGCCAGCGGTCGAGGGCGCCGACATGGGCCAGCGCCGCCAGCGCCATCCGCCACGGCTCGCGCGCCGCCCGATCGCCGCCCGGCAGCGCCAGCGGTGCGAGATGGCCGAGCCGCGTCCAGCGCCCGCCGTCGAGCCGCAGCGCTTCGCCGCCCCAGGCGCCGCCGTCGTCGCCGTGGCCGATGCCGTCGAGCGCCAGACCGAAGATCGGCCCGGCGACGCGGTGTTCGGCGGCGATCGCCGCGACATGGGCGGCATGGTGCTGCACCGCCACCACCGGCACGTCGAACTCGCCGGCGAAGCGCGACGAGGCGAAATCGGGGTGGAGATCGCAGGCGACCACCGCCGGCCGCACGTCGAGCAGGGCCAGGAGATGCGCCGCGGTCTCGCGGTGGAAGCGCAGGGTCTCGACCGTGTCGAGATCGCCGACGTGCTGCGACACGAAGGCCTCGCGGCCGCGGGTCACCGTCACCGTGGTCTTGAGATACGCCCCGGTCGCCAGCACCGGCGGGCCGTCGGCGCCGAGATCGATCGGCTCGGGCACGAAGCCGCGCGAGCGGCGCAGAAACGCCGGCGCGCCGTCGATCACGCCGGCGACGCTGTCGTCGGCGCGGATGACGATCGGCCGATCGTGGCCGACGATCAGATCGGCGATGCCGGCGAGCCGTCGCTCGGCTTCCGTATCGTCGACCACCAGCGGTTCGCCGCCGGGATTGGCGCTGGTCGCCACGACGACGAAGGGATTGGGCCCGTCCGGCGCGGCGCGATCGAACGGCCCGCCGGCCGCCTCGCGGAAGATCAGGTGATGCAAAGGCGTATGCGCCGCCATCACCCCGATCCGCCCGAGCCGTGGCGCCACCGACGGCGCCACCGCGCCGGGAACCGCCGCCATCACCACGATCGGCGCCGCGGTGGACGCAAACAGCGCCCGTTCGGCGGCGCTAGGCCGCGCCACCCGGTCGAGCGAACCGGCATCGGCGACCATCACCGCGAAGGGCTTGGCGTCGCGGTTCTTGCGCCGGCGCAGCTCCGCCACCACCGCCTCGTCGCCGGCGTCGCACATCAGATGAAAACCGCCGAGCCCCTTGACCGCGACGATGCGGCCGGCCTTCAGCGCCGCGACGATGTCGGCGACCGGCCGGGTCAGCCGCGGCCCGCAGGCCGGACAGGCGATCGGTTCGGCATGGAAGCGCCGGTCGGTCGGATCGCGATAGTCGCGGGCGCAGGCGGGGCACATCGCAAAGCCCGCCATCGCCGTCTGCGGCCGGTCGTAGGGCAGGCGCGCGGTGATGGTGAAGCGCGGACCGCAATGGGTGCAGTTGACGAAGGGGTAGCGGTGGAATCGGCTCGTCGGATCGAACAGATCGCCGAGGCAGGCCGGGCAGGTGGCGGCGTCCGGCGGCACCCGGGTGGTGACCCGCCCGCCGACGCTCTCGTCGATGCGAAAATCCCTCGCCCCGGTCGACGCCAGGGCTTCCGCGACGACGCTCTCCAGCCGGGCGAGCGGCGGCGCCTCCCGCTCCAGGCGGGCGAGAAAGGCCGCGAGATCGCTCCCCTCGACCTCGATCGCCACGCCGTCGCCGTCGTTGAGCACGTGGCCGGCGAGCCCGAGCTCGGTCGCCAGCCGATGCACGAAGGGCCGCATGCCGACCCCCTGGACCGCGCCGCGCACCCGGATCCGCAACCGTTCGACGGGGCGGCCGACCGGCGACGGCGCCGCCGGGGCGGGGTCTTCGGCCATCGCCCCTCAGTCCGCGGTCGCGGCGACGGGCCGACGGGCGAGCGCCGCGCGACGCTCGATCCAGGCGACGAATTCGCCGAGCCCGTCGCCGCTGCGCGCCGACAGGACCAGGATCTCCAGGCGCGGATTGACCCGCCGGGCGGCGGCGAGGCAGGCGGCGACGTCGAAGTCGAGATGCGGCAGGAGGTCCGACTTGGTCAGCAGCATGAGATCGGCGGCAGCGAACATGTCGGGATATTTCAGGGGCTTGTCTTCGCCCTCGGTGACCGACAGGACCACCACCTTGTGGGCCTCGCCGAGATCGAAGGCGGCCGGGCAGACCAGATTGCCGACGTTCTCGATGAACAGCAGCGAATTCTCCGGCGGATCGAGGGCGTCGATCGCGTGTTCGACCATGTGGGCGTCGAGGTGGCAGCCCTTGCCGGTGTTGACCTGCAGCGCCTTCACTCCGGTCGCGCGGATCCGCTCGGCGTCGTTGGAGGTCTGCTGGTCGCCCTCGACCACGGTGATCGGCAGCCGCGCCTTCAGCGCCTCGATCGTCGCCACCAGCAGCGTGGTCTTGCCCGAGCCGGGCGACGACACGAGATTGAGCGCCAGGATGCCGCGGGCGGCGAGCCGGCGCCGATTGGCGCGCGCCAGCGTGGCGTTCTTGCCGAGGATGTCGCGCTCGATCCGCACGATGCGCTCCTGCGACAGGCCCGGGACATGGACCCCGGCGAGCCCGCCGCCGTAGTCGATCGCCCCTTCGCCGCGGGAGACGTGCGCCGCGGCCGCGACGGGCGCGTTGGCATGGTCGTGGTCGTGGTCATGGCCATGGTCGTGAGTGTGGCCGTGGGCGTGCCCGTGATCATGGTCGTGGGAATGGCCGTGATCGTGCGAGTGATCGTGGCCGTGACCTACCGCGCCGCCCTCGACCGTCGCCGTTCCGCAGCCGCACACCGTGCACATCACACCACCTCCAACTCGGCGACCCGGAGGTCGTCGCCCGCCGTCATCTGGACCCGGCGACCGCCGCACTGCGGGCAGTCGCCGAAGCGTTCGTCGAGCGCCACCGTCGTCGAACAGTCGAGGCACCAGCCGGCGCCCGCCACCCGATCGATCTCCAGCCGCGCGCCGGCGGCCGTCGTCCCGTTGGTAACCGCCTCGAAACAGAAGCGCAACGCCTCGGGGTCGACGTGCGACAGCACCCCGACCGCCAGCCGCACCACCGTCACCCGGGTTGCCCCGGCCCGACGCGCCTCGTCCTCGACGATCTCGAGGACGCTCTCCATCAGCGCCATTTCATGCATCGGCGGCGTCTCGGATCGCCACGTCGAAACCGACGCAAGGGTCGAACAGCGCGGCGATGCGCACCACCCGGGCGTACCCGGCCTCGCCGCCGTCGAAGCGGTTGGCGAGCAGGGTGGCGGCGAGCGGTCCCTCGGCGTGGAAGTTCCACTCGGTCGGCGCCAAGACCGCATAGGCGGCGACGCGGCCGTCGCCGTCGAGGCGGACGAGATGATGCAGCCGCCCGCGCGGGCTCTCCACCGCCGCCCAGCCGGTCGCCGATTCGAGCCGGCCACCGGTCACCCAGCCGGCCATCGCCGCGGCCCGCTCGGCCGCCGGCGCCACCAGGAGATTGGCCGCTTCGGCGATCTCGGCGAGCCGCGCGGTCAGCCGTGCCCGCCCGTCGCGCACCCCGCGCAGGGTCGCCACCCGAGCGAGCGGCCCGGTCTCCGGTCGCCGCCCGGCGAGCGTCGGATGGGCCGAATAACCGGCCGGATCGGCGGCCAGCGCCGTCACCACCGCGTCGTCGTCGGCCGGACGCAGGGCATCGACGCCGAGAAACACGTCGCCGTTGGCCGGCCCGATCCGCTCCAACACCGAAGTCGCCCACGACCCCGGCGCGGCACGGAACCGCCCGCCCGGTTCGATCGACAGGCCGAGCCGCTCGAGCCCGGCGACGATCGGCGCCGCCGCCGCGGCGCGGCGTTCGGGATCGGGTTCGGCGGCGTCGAACGACCGCGCCGATCCGAGCACTCCGCGCAGATCGGCCAGCGTCTCGTCGTCGATGGTCTCGAGCGCCGCTCCCAGCCCGCGGCTGGTGAACACCGAGCGCAGATGTTCGCCGAGCCGTTCCGCGGCCAAGGCCTCGAGCCCGCCCGGCGCGTCTTCGACGGCCGACGCACCACTGCGCGCCGCTTCGATCGCCGTCGCCGCCGCCGTGCCGTGGGCCCGTCCGCACAAGGCATGCAGCCGCGCCGCCAGGGCCGGCACTTCGCCGGCCGCCCGGCCGACGAACACCGTGCCGGAGAAGGCCACCGGCCGCGTCGATTCGATCGCCACCCGGCGCGGCCGCGCCGCACCGCCGGAGGGCAGATCGAGCGTCAGCGTCAGACCGCCGACGGCGAAGGGCGGCGAGGTCAGGGACATGGCGCCTCTCCTCCCGGAGCCGCGCGCCGACCGAACAGCAACGCCCGCCGATCGAGCGCCGAAGGCCGCGCCGGCGGTTCGGGCTGGGGCACCGGATCGGCTGCGAAGATTGCTTCGAGCGCCGCCTCGGCGGTCGCCCGGGCGCTGTCGGCGTCGGCGAACACGTCCATCGGCGAGAACAGCGACACCGCATCCAGCCGGCCGAAACCGGCGAGGTCCCCGACCACCGCCTCGTAGGCGCCGTCGCCGAGCGCATGGACCACCGTCGCGCCGACCGGCGCGAGGGGCAAGGGCGGCCCGCCCGGCACCGCGGCGAAGACCAGATTGAGGCACCACGGCGTCACCACGATACCGACCGCCCGGCCGTCGTCGATGCGGAACCCGACCGTCTCGACGCGGAGCCCCGGATGGGCGATCGGCAGATCGCGCATCGGACCGTCGGCGATCGCGCGAAAGAGCCGCTCGATCGTCGCGCTCACCGCCGCGGCGGCGGGTCCCGATGCCGCATCAGCCTCGCCCACCACCGTCTCCCGTGCCCAGCAGCATGAACTTGGAGCGCGGCGCGTCGCAGGTCGGGCAGCGCCAGTCCTCCGGCAGGTCGGCGAAAGCGGTGCCCGCCGGAATCTGCCACACGTCGTCGCCGACCGCCGGATCGTAGACCGTCCAGCAGATGCCGCATTCCATGCGGCTGTCGCGCGGCCACTGTCGGGCGGTCTCGTCGCCGTCGAAGGCGGTCATCGGAAATAGGCCTCCTCGATCTCGCGCAGGCGTTCGGCCGAATCCCGGAAGTCCTCGACCGCCGCCTTGGCGGTGGTCGGTACGCCGCCGATCTCCAGCGTGTCGAGCACGATCGTGTCCATCGCGTTGAAATACTGCACCGACCACACGTCGCGCACGCCGGTGGCGACGATCCGACAGGTGCCGTAGCCGCGCGACAGGATCTGCACCGGCCCCGGCCCGAGGGTCGTCTGGAGATGGGCCATGTCGGCCTCCGACATCGGCAGCAGCGTGAAGGTCAGGGTGTGGTTGGCGTCCCCCGGGCGATGGCGCGCCGCGCGGTCGCGGATCTCGGTCAGGATCGGCAGCACGTTCATCGCGCCCTCGGGCGGCGGCGGGATGGTGTCGAGGGTGCGGGTCATCGTCGCCGCCCGTTCGACCGCCGCGGGAATCGCCGCCACCTCGACGTAGTCGGCGAGCGGCCGCCCGTCGCGATCCTCGAAGCGCACCCGCCACAGGCCGGCCATCACCGATTCACGGATCTGGGCGACCACGCCGTCGGGCAGCGCCACCGTCGCCGAGACCTCGCCGGTGCCCAGCACCTGGCCCATCAGCTCGCGCTCCTCGTCGTCGAGCTCGGCGAGGTCGAACAGCCGCCCCGGTGCCGCCGCCTCCTGGGCGTCGAGCGCATCGGCGAGCACCGGCAACAGCGCCGCCACCTTCGGGCAGCGGGCGATCGCCTCCTCGGCGCTGGCGGTGGCGAGATAGGAGATGGTGCCGGCGCCGGTCAGGCCCGAACCGCCGATCGCCGGGGCTTCCGCACCGATCGGCAACATCGCCACCGGTCCCTCCTCGCCCTCCGGGGCGACCCAGAATCCCGCCTTCATGCCTCGCTCCCCTTGTGCGACCGGGTGAATTCCACGCGCGGCGGGGCCTCTTCGGCGAGCGCCGGGGCCTCAGGATCGAGCGCCGCGGCGATCGTCGCGAGATAGTCGGACCAGTCGCGGATCTTCGGCATCACCGCGATCGGCCGGCCGTCGCGCACCACCACCAGGCTCGGATGGATCACCACCCGGAAGCGCGGCGCCAGCGCGGCTTCCGCGTCGCGCGCCACCACCGCCGCCCGCAGCCGTCCGGCGAAGGCCGCGAGCAGCTCGGGCAGCACCACCGCCACGTCGGTGGTCTCGGAGCGCTGCGCCGGATCGCCGGTGAAGAACAACAGCGCATGCGCCGCCTCGCCTTGCGCCGGCGTCAGAAAGGCGTCGATCGTCGTCGCATCGACGGTCGGCAAGCCGTGGCGCGTGCCCAACGCCTCGATCCATGGTGACGTCATCGATTCCCCCTCGCGTGCCGCCGGCGTCCTGCCCGCGGTGTCTCGTTGCGTGGCACCGACCCGTTCCCCGCCCGGGGTCCGGGCGGCGAAGGATCAGCATCTCTCGTTCGGCCGATGAAAATCAATCGGACTTGCGGACCTCGCACGGGCCCCGCCGTCGGTCAGGGGACCTGCCCGCGCAGGAACTCCGGCAGCTCCGGTTCGCGGTCGACGAGATCGGCGAACAGGTGATCGAAGGCGCGCCCGTCCAGCGCCGCCGCCAGCCCGTCGAGGGCGTCGTCGATGCGGTCGGCTTCTTCCGCCTCCAGCACCCGCACCGCCGTGTCGATGTGCACCAGCACCCGCGTGCCCGGCGGCTGCGCGCCGATCAGCATCGTCGAGACCCGCCGCACCTCGTCGCGCCGCCGGCACGACGCGCTCATGTCGTCGCCCTCTTCGACCACCATCGGGATGCCCAGACACATGCGCGCGGTTCCTCGCGATCGGCCTCAGAGGCCGGGAAGGGGGCGCCGCTCGTAGGCGGCGAAGTCGATCGCCGCGTCGAGCAGCGCCGTCGGCGTCTCGTCGGCCGCGCGCGGCGTGACCGTCACACCCCATTCGGCGAGCACCCCGAGCGCCGCGGCCAGCGCCGGTTCGAGCGCCGCCCGCGCCGGAGCGGTCAGCGGCCCGCCCCAGTCCTCGAGGTCGAGCGGCTGACAGCCGATCAGCACCTGGGCCTGCGGCGCCGCTCCGAGCAGATCGGCCGCCGACAGCACTTCCTGGAAGCCGGTCTGGTGCAGGCTCATCTTCTTGGCGCCGGTGAACTTCGGCACCTCGTCGTCGCGGATCACCTTCAGCGTGCCCGGCTCCAACCCGTAGTCGATGGCGTCGAACACCAGCAGACGGTCGCATTCCTGGAGGAAGTTGACGAGATAGAGGCCCTGAGTACCGCCGTCGAGCACGGTGACGCCGCCGGGGACCTGATAACGGCGGTGGAATTCCTCCACCGCCCGCACCCCGAAGCCCTCGTCCGCCCACAGGATGTTGCCGATGCCGAGGATCAGCACGCGGGGACCGGGACCGGCCCCCGCGTCGCCGTCGGTGGAAGGGATCGGATCCGCCATCGCCTCAATCCGGCAGGTCGTCGCGGAACAGGCGTTCGCCCGACACCATCGACGAGATCATGCTCTGGCGGCTGAGGATGTCCTCGCGCACCGCCGCGTAGACGTGGACGATCACGAACACGACGATCGCCCACATGCCGAGGTGATGCCACGTGTGGAGATCCTGGCTGTTCGGGAACAGCGTGAACATGAAGCCGAACAGCCGATGCTGCCAGCTGTCGATGCCCAGCCCTTCCGAATAGAGCGCCATGCCGCTCGCCATCATGAACAGCAGGAACAACATGAACGAGAACATCGCCACGTGCGCCAGCGGGTTGTGGCCGATGTACTTCTTCGGGTCCTTGACCAGGAACATGTACCACTTGAATTCGTAGAAGATGCCCCACAGCCAGGTCTTGTTCCACACCGGCAGATAGGACAGCTGGCGCGAGAACTTGTTGCCGACGAAGGCCCAGTAGAGCCGCAGCAGGAAGAACACGATCAGCGTCTGCCCCGCCGCGAAATGGGTGAAGCGGATGTAGCCCATCAGGAAATGCTGCGAGGCTTCGCCCGGCAGCGACGGCAGCGGCGAGCCGATGAAATAGCCGGTCACGCACAGCGCCGTGATGGCCAGCGCATTGACCCAGTGCCACAGGCGCACCGGGGCTTCGTAGACATAGATGGTCTGCAACGAGCGGGCGCGTTCGCCGGAGGCGTCGAGCACGCCCTGTACCTGCGCGATCTGCGTCATGGATCCCCTCCCGGTGATCGCCGCGGCCCCCGCTTTCCGGGTGTTCGACGCGCGACGATCGTCCCTGACTTCGAGTTGCACGCGAGGACGGCGGGATCCGCCGTCACGGAGAGATCGACGGCGGCGATCCGCCGTCACTGGGGACGGGACGGCGGCCGGGCCGCCGTCCGGGGATCGTTCAGCGGACCGTCACCTTGGCCATCTCCTGGCCGTCCTCGCTTATCACGTGGGTCGAGCACGCGAGGCAGGGATCGAAGGAGTGCAAGGTGCGGATGATCTCCAGCGGCTGGTTCGGATCGGCCATCGGCGTGTCGAGCAGCGACGCCTCGAAGGCCCCGATCCCGCCCTTGGGATCGCGAGGGCTACCGTTCCAGGTGGTCGGCACCACCGCCTGATAGTTGTCGATCTTGCCGTCCTTGATCTTGATCCAGTGGCCGAGCGCGCCGCGCGGCGCCTCGGTGAAGCCGACGCCCTTGACCTCCTTCGGCCAGGTCTCCGGCTTCCACTTGTCGACGTTGGCGGTCGCGGTGTCGCCGGCCTTGATCGAGGCCATCAGCTTGTCCTGGAAGTATCTGAGCTGCCGCGCCGCCCACTGGCACTCCAGGGCGCGGGCCGCGGTGCGGCCGAGCGTCGAGAACAGCGCGGTGACCGGCACCCCGAGATCGGTCAGCAGCTTGTCGACCGGCTCCTTGAACTCGGGCTTCTTCTGGGCATAGCCGATGATGTAGCGGGCGAGCGGCCCGACCTCGACGGCGTTGCCCTTCCAGCGCGGCGACTTGATCCAGGAGTACTTGGCTTCTTCGTCGAGCGCTTCGATGTTGGTCTTGGTGCCCTTGGCCTTGGGTCCCAGCACGTAGTTCGGCTCGGTGACGCCGTCCCAGGGGTGCAGGCCCTTGGTCTCGTCCGGGTACTTGTACCAGGAGTGGGTGACGAACTCCTGGACCTGATTCGGATCGGCGAGATCGATCGGCAGCACCTCGGCGAGATTGCCGTTGAGGATCACCCCGCGCGGCATCTTCAGCGACGCCGCGGTGTAGTCGTTGGCGTGTTCGGGAATGTCGCCGTAGGACATCACCGACTTCGACGACAACCCGCCGCCGTAGAGCCAGTCCTTGTAGAACGAGGCGATCGCCTGGAGATCCGGCAGATAGACCTGCTCGGTGAACTCGACCATCCGATCGATGATCGACGAGACCAGGTTCAGCCGCTCCATGTTGATCGCGCCGACCGCGCCGACCCCGTCGACGTTGATCGAGCAGGGCACGCCGCCGACCAGCCAGTTGGGATGGGGGTTCTTGCCGCCGTAGATGGTGTGGATCTTGACCATGTCCTTCTGGAAGTCGAGCGCTTCCAGATAATGGGCGACCGCCATCAGATTGGCTTCCGGCGGCAGCTTGTAGGCCGGATGGCCCCAATAGCCGTTCTTGAACGGCCCGAGCTGGCCGCTCTCGACGAATTTCTTCAGCCGGGTCTGCAGGTCCTTGAAGTAGCCGGGGCTCGACAGCGGCCACGACGAGATCGACTGCGCCAAGGCCGACGTCGCCTTGGGGTCGGCCGACAGCGCCGACACCACGTCGACCCAGTCGAGGGCGTGCAGATGGTAGAAATGGACGACGTGGTCGTGCACCTGCAGCGTCAGCTGCATGATGTTGCGGATGGTGTTGGCGTTCTCCGGGATCTTGATGTCCAGCGCGTTCTCCACCGCGCGCACCGAGGTCAGCGCATGGGTGCCGGTGCACACGCCGCAGATCCGCTCGGTGAAGGCCCAGGCGTCGCGCGGATCGCGACCCTTGAGGATCACCTCGATGCCGCGCCACATGGTGCCGGTCGACACCGCGTTGCGGATGACGTTGTCCTTGTCGACGTTCACTTCGACGCGCATGTGACCTTCGATGCGGGTCACCGGATCGACGACGATGCGCTTGCCGGAATTGTCGAGATTGAAACCGTTCGGAGTCTGGATGCCCATGGCGGCGGTCCTCGGAAACTGGAAGGGTCAGGAAGGGCGAGCGGAGAGGGTCAGCCGACGTTTTCCGGCTTCTTGACGATCCGCTTCACCGCCGTCACCGCGGCATGCGCCGCCACACCGGCCGCCACCACGCCGGCCACCGTCGCGCCGACCTTGTCGGCGTTGGCTTCGATGCCGAAGACGTTGATGCCGGTCAGCCGGTCGTAGAACGAGCCCTTGTCCCAGAAGCCCTCTTCCGAACAGCCGATGCAGCCGTGGCCCGACTGGATCGGGAAGGACACGCCGCCGTTCCACCGCACCGTCGAACAGGCGTTGTAGGTGGTCGGGCCCTTGCAGCCCATCTTGTAGAGGCAGTGGCCCTTCTTGGCGCCCTCGTCGTCCCATTCCTCGACGAACTGGCCGGCGTCGAAATGCGGCCGGCGGTAGCACTTGTCGTGGATGCGCTGGGAATAGAACATCTTCGGCCGGCCCTGGCGATCGAGCTCGGGCAGCTTGCCGAAGGTCGTCACATAGGTGACGACGCCGGTCATCACCTCGGCGATCGGCGGGCAGCCGGGCACCTTGATGATCGGCTTGTTCTTGATCACCTTGTCGATCGGCGTCGCCTGGGTCGGGTTGGGCTTGGCCGCCTGGACGCAGCCCCACGAGGCGCAGGCCCCCCAGGCGATCACCGCGAAGGCGTCCTCGGCCATCTCCTTGAGCTTCTCGACGAAGGGACGTCCGCCGTCGATGCAGAACATGCCGCCTTCGTTCAGGGGCGGATTGCCCTCGACCGCCAGGATGTACTTGCCCTTGTACTTCTCGCGGGTCTCCTGGAGGATCGCCTCGGCCTGATGGCCGGCCGCCGCCATGATCGTGTCGTCGTAGTCGAGCGAGATCATCGACAGGATGACGTCCTTGACCAGCGGATGGGCCGAGCGGATGAAGCTCTCCGAGCAGCAGGTGCATTCGAGCCCGTGCATCCAGATCACCGGCACCCGCGGCTTGGTCTCCAGCGCCTGCGCCATCTCGGTCGCCGCGCCCGCCCCGAGCCCGAGGCTCGCCGCCGTCAGGGAGCAGAATTTGGTGAAGCTGCGGCGGGTGATGCCCTGCCGGCGGATCACTTCGTAGAACGTTTCCAAGTCGGCACTCATCCCGAGCCTCCCCCCTGACGCTTGTCGATGCCGTCGGTTGTCCCGACGGCCGTTCCCCCCGTCGGACGCAAGAACCGGGCCGAACTCGTCTTCGAGCGAGGCGCTGCGGCTTCCGTCCGGATTTCAGCCGTCCGCGTCCGCGCCGTCTCCGACCCGGACCTTCGCCGTCGGTGTCGTGATCGCGACCAGAACGACCGACGGATCTCCGCAGCAGTCCGGAACTCTACACAAAAGGCCGGAGGCCCCGCCATCCGGAGGCCTGCGCACGACGAAAGTCGCGACATGGCGTCGCAGGCCCCCGGAATGCGTTTTCCGGTGCCCGAGACACAGTTTCAGGTTGTGAGTTCCCTCGGATTTCGAGGCAGCGCTGTGCCGTGCGCACCGCGATGGGCGGGCACCGACGCGCAGCGACCACGACGCGGCGAAACGCGTCGCGGTCGCCCCCGGAGTCGGGAGAGCGGCGAATCGGACGAGGAGAGGTGTCGGAAGGATCGGGCGTGGGCGGGCGGGGATCAGCAAAGGCGCCCCGCCGGCATCGGCGCCCCGCAGGGTGCCCATCGACCGGTCCCGCGCCCGGCGGGAGGGTCGGCCGATCGGCCCGGAACCAGACGGTCCGGGTCGGTCAGTTGATCGTGAAGTCCCGGCGGGTCGCCGCGATGTGTTCGGCGGTGATGCGGTCGCCGATCTCGCGGGCGATCCGGAAGTCGTTGAAGACCTCCGACGGGGTATGCGTGTCGGAGCGCCGGCCGAGCGAATCGTAGGCGATCACGTCGTAGCAGGGCGACCCGTCGCCGGCCGAGGCGAAGTTGATCTCGACGTGACCCGAGCGGGCCGGCTTGACCCACACGCCGGCGTCCATCTGGACCCAGTTCGGGCCCTGGGAGTGGAAACTGTTCATGGTGGCGAATCTCGCGCTGTTGAACGAAAGTCGTATATCGCACAATTCGAACCGCTTCGCAAGCGATTCGATAAGTCCTTGATTTGAACCCGTAAAATTTTCATAGAATCCATTGCGGACGACCATGTCGAACACGTTTTCGCCCAAGTTCGATCCGGCGGTCCAACTGTGACGGACTCGCATTGAGCAGGCATGACAGTGGCCGTTCGGCAGTCGTTCCTTGATGCGCCGTCGTAGTACCGCAGAAATATACGGCGATCGAAGGCGAGGAACGCGCGTCACGCGAGATCCGATCGACCGCATTGAACCGCGCGGCGATCGATCTTTCGCCGGCGGGTCAAGGTGAACCTCGGGGAAACTAAGTAAAAATCCTGGGGGACGGGCGCCGCGGCGGTCCTTCGATCGCGGCACCCGCGCCGCCGCCGGATCGCCGGTCCGGGCCGCGGCCGTCGCGGCCATCGCCCCCGCGACGCCGGGGTCCGGAGCGACTATGATCGCGCCGCGGCCCGGGCCGGCCGAATCGCCCGCGGAGGGCCGCGGTCGCCCCCCGGGAAGCCCCGCACCGGACGCGCGACATCGGCGCGACCCCGACCCGAGGAGACATCGATGTCGAGACCCCCCATCCGGCGCAGCGGCACCACGCCGCGCGACGCCGCCGAAGCGGCGTTCCGTTCGGCCACCGCCAAGCCGGTCGAAGCGCCGCTCGAGGCGCCGCGGCCGCCGTCCCTGCCCAACGTCCGCGAAGCCGTGACGCTGCGCCTCGATCGCGCCGTGCTCGATCATTTCCAGGCCGACGGCCCGGGCTGGCAGGACCGGATCAACGACGCCCTGCGCGGCCTCGTCGCCGCCGCGACGCCCGCCGAGCGCGGCTGAGCGCCGGCCTCAGGGTCAGAACCGCGTGATGACGCCGATGCCGATGTCGGTGGCGCGATCGAGCCCGACCAGCGCCGGCACCGCCTCGTCGAGGCTCATCCGCCGGCCGATCAGCCGCTCCGGCGCCAGCTTGCCCGCGGCGATCATCGCCAGCATCGCCTCGTAGCGCCAGGCCTGCATGCCGTGGCTGCCGGTGATCTCGAGCTCATGGGCGATCACCCGGCCCATCGGGATCTTCGGCTCGGCCTCCCCCGCCAGCATCAGCCCGACCTGGACGTGGCGGCCGCGGCGGCGCAGGTTGGCGATCGAATCGAAACAGGTCTTGGCCGAACCCAGCGCGTCGATCGAGACATGGGCACCACCGCCGGTGATCGCGCGCACCGCCTCGGCGACGTCCGGCGTGGTGCGGGCGTCGATCGTCGCCACGGCACCGATCGAGCGGGCGAAGGCGAGCTTGTCGTCGGCGATGTCGATGGCGATCGGATTGGCCCCCAGCGCCGCGGCGATCTGGATCGCCGACAGGCCGACACCGCCGCAGCCGTGCACCGCCACCCATTCGCCGCCCTTCACCCGCCCCTGGTCGACGACCGCGCGGAACGAGGTGGCATAGCGGCAGCCGAGGCTCGCAGCGGTGGCGAAGTCGATCGCCTCGGGCAAGGCCACCAGATTGTGGTCGGCCCGCTCGATCGCCACATACTCGGCAAACGACCCCCAATGGGTGAAGCCCGGCTGGAACTGGTCCTCGCAGACCTGCTGATTGCCCGAGCGGCATTCGGCGCAATGACCGCAGCCGGCGACGAAGGGCACGGTGACCCGCTGGCCGAGCCGGAAGTGGCGCACCGCCGCGCCGAGCGCCACCACCACCCCGGCCAGTTCGTGACCCGGCACATGGGGCAGGCGGATGTCGGGATCGTGGCCCATCCAGCCGTGCCAGTCGCTGCGGCACAGGCCGGTCGCTTCGACCTTGACCACCACGCCGTCCGGCGTCGGGGTCGGATCGGCGACCATTCGAATCTCGGGGGTCACCCCGAAGGCCTCGTAGACCATTGCACGCATGTCTCGCCCCTCGCTTCACGCGGTCCGCATCGTCTCGTCATCGCCGACGCCGGTCACAGCGCCGCCATCCGCGCCCACAGCCGTCGGCTCTCGCGCTCGGCGGTGCGGCGGATGTCGTCGAGGTCGGCGCCGACCAGTCGTCCGTCGCGCACCACCCAGCGCCCGCCGACCACCACCTGGCGGATCGCCCCGCCGTCGCGCACCACCACGTCGCCGAGCGCCCCCGGCGCGAGCCCGGTCGCGACGACCCCGAAGCGTTCGGCGACCAGCGCCGCCCCGGCCGCCAGCCGCCCGCCCGCATGGGCATCGCCATGGGCCGCGGCGAGCCGGGCGAGCGCCTGCGCTTCGACCGCCATGTCGGCCGGCCAACCGTCGGTACCGAGCGCCACCCGGTCGGAACGCGCCAGCATCGCCGGATAGCCGACGCCGTTGCCCTCGTTGGAGCGCGGGTTCTGGACCAGCCAGCAGCCGCGCGCGTCGATCTCGTCGACGTCCGCGGCGGTCAGATGGACGCCATGGGCGAAGATCGAGCCGGGCACCACCGCATCGCAGGCCACGAGCCGGGCGAGCGGACCGGCGTAGCCCCGCGCCTCGGCATCGGCGACGTCGGCTTGCGCCTCGGCGAGATGAACATGGAGGACGGTGCCGAGGTCGCGGGCGCGGTCGCCGGCCTCGCGGATCGTTTCGTCCGAAACGGTGAAACTGGCATGCAGCCCGACCAGCGGCCGGATCAGCGGCGACGTCGGCACCCGCGCACATTCGGCGAGGCCGCGCCGCGCTTCGTCGCGGCCGCCATTGCGCTCGGTCGCCCCGTAGCACAGCAGCGCGCGGACGCCGAGATCGTCGCAGGCCCCGGCGAGAACGGCGAGCGAGCCTTCGATCAGGGCCGGCGATTCGTGGTGGTCGATCAGCGTCGTGGTGCCGGCGAGCAGCGCCTCGGCGACAGAGAGCCGAGCCGCGGCGGCGAGACTGTCGGCGTCGAGCGCCCGGTCGAGCCGCCACCACACCCGCTCGAGGATCTCGACGAAGGTGGTCGGCGCCGGTCGGGGCGACGGCATGCCCAGCGCCGCGAGACCGCTGTAGAGATGGGTATGGGCGCACACCGCCCCGGCCTCGATCGTCCCGTCCGCACAGGCGATCACCGCCGCCCCCGGCGCCGGCGTCGCGGCGATGTGGCCGTCGACGATGGCGACCACCCGGCCGCTGCGATCCGGCCCGAGGGTCAGCGATCCCATCAATGCCAGTCCTCCCGCTCGGCCGCGCTCGCCGTCAATCCGACGCCGAGGCCGCGGGCGGCGGGACTGTCGATCATCGGCAGGCGGGTGCGCCGCAGCCCATCGAAGGCCTCGAGTGCCGCCGCCACCGCGCCGGCGGTCGGCACCAGGCCGATCTCGCCGATACCCTTGGCGCCGAACGGCCCCTCCGGCTCGGGATCCTCGACCAGGATCACCTCGACCTTCGGCATGTCGCTGGCCCTGAGTACGCCGATGTCGCGCAGGCCGAAGGACACCGGCATGCCGTCCCGGCACGGCAACTGCTCGGTCAGCGCGTAGCCGAGCCCCATGTGCACGGCGCCTTCGATCTGGCCTTCGCAGAGCTTGGGGTTGATCGCCCGACCGACGTCGTGGGCGGCGATGATTCGGTCGACCCGGCCGTCGCCGTCGAGGATCGCCACCTGCGTCGCCCAGCCGAAGGCGGTGTGGGTCTTGATCTTGCCGTTCTTCAATTGCCCCGGCGCGGTGGTGTCGTCGATCAGGATGTCGCCGACATAGACCCGGCCTGCGAGATCGGCGAGCGTCCGCCCGGCGTCGAGATCGACCCGCAGCGCCTTCGCCGCTTCGATCGTCGCGCGGCCGCCGAGCAGCGTCGCCCGCGAGCCGGTGGTCTGGCCGACGCCGACCTCGAAACGGCTGTCGACCTTGGGCCGGAACAGCGACGACGGCAGGCCGGTCACTTCCGAAGCACTCTGGGCCATCACCGTCAACAGGCCCTGGCCCATCTCGGTGAAGCCGACGTGCAGCGACACCGTGCCGTCGGATTCGACCGCAAGCCGGCACTTGCCCCATTCCAGCGCGCCGTTGCCGATGCCGCTGTTCTTGACCGCGCAGGCGACGCCGACCGCCCGGCCGGCGGCCTTGGCCGCGTAATAGGCGTCCTTGACTGCGAACAGCGTCTGCTCGAGCCCGACCGACTTCTCCAGGATCTGCCCCGACGAGAACACGTCGCCCACCCGCACGACGTTGCGCGCCCGCATTTCCCAGCCGTCGATGCCGACCTTGGCCGCCAGTTGGTCGAGACAGCCCTCCATGGCGAAGCTGGTCTGGTTGACGCCGAAGCCGCGCATCGCCCCGCACGGCGGATTGTTGGTATAGGCGGCGACCGAGCGGATCTTCAGCGTCGGCACCCGGTAGGGCCCGCAGGCATGCCCCGCCGCCCGCTCCAGCACCTTGTCGCCGACCGAGGCATAGGCCCCGGAATCGCCGAGAAGATCGATCTCCGCGGCGGTGATTCGACCCTCCGCGTCGCAGCCGACGGTATAGGTCATGGTCATCGGATGGCGCTTGGGATGCAGCCGGATCGACTGCTCGCGCGACAGCACCACCCGCACCGGCCGCCCGGTCATCCGCGCCAGCAGCGCGGTCTGGGCCTGGACGGTCATGTCCTCCTTGCCGCCGAAGGCGCCGCCGGTCGGCACCAGCTCGACGTGGATGGCGCTCTCGGGCTCCCCGAGCACCGCGGCCACCGCCTTGCGGTCTTCGAAGATGCCCTGACCCTGGGTGTAGAGATGCAGCCGCCCGTCGGGCAGCGGCACGGCGAGCGCCGCCTCCGGCTCCAGGAACAGGTGCTCGATGCGCTGGGTGTGCCAGGTGCCGGTGACCACATGGGCCGACGCCGCCAGCGCCGCCGCGACGTCGCCGCGATCGATGCGGGTGTCCGACAGGCGATTGGCGTGGCGCGGATTGATCGGCCGGGCGTCCGGGGCGAGCGCCTCTTCCGGGCTCAGCGTCGGCGGCAGCGGCTCCCAGTCGACGGCGACGAGCTCGGCCGCGGCGCGCGCCGCCCGCGAGGTCTCGGCCGCCACCGCCGCGACCACGTCGCCAACGTAGCGCACCTCCTCGCCCTCGGCGACGAACACCGGCCAGTCGCGGAAGATCTGGCCGACCCAGCGATCGCCCGGCACATCCGCCGCGGTCGCCACCGCCACCACCCCCGGCAGCGCCCGCGCCGCCGCGGTGTCGATCCGCCGGACCTTGGCCCGGGCATGGGGCGACAGCACCAGCACGCCGTGGAGCAGCCCCGGCACGGCGATGTCGGCGACGAAGGCCCGCGCGCCGAGCGCCATCTCGCCGCCCCGCCAGCGATCGACCGACACGCCGACCCCGCCCGCCGGGACCGGCGGCGGCAGCGACCCGCCGTGCTTGGCCTCGAAGATCGCCTCGACCGCGTCGATCACCTTGACGTAGCCGGTACAGCGGCAGAGATGGCCGTCGAGGGCCGCCGCGATCTCGTCGCGGCTCGGCCGGTCCGCCTGATCGGTCAGGGACTTGATCCGCAGCACGATGCCCGGCGTGCAGAACCCGCACTGGACCCCGGCCGCCGCCTGGAAGGCCGCGGCATAGAGCCGACGCTCGGCCTCGGCGACCCCCTCGAGGGTGGTGATCCGCCGCCCGGCGATCGAGGACGCCTCGACCGCGCAGGTCTTGCGCGGCCGCCCGTCGACCAGCGCCAGACAGGCGCCGCACTGGCTCTGGCCGGAACAGCCGTCCTTGACCGAAGTGACGGACAGCGTCTCGCGCAACACCTCCAGCAGCGACTGGCCGGGCGCCACCGCCACCCGGCGCTCGGTGCCGTTCAGCTGAAAGGAGATCGTCGTCATGGGTCGTCGCCTCGAGCGCAGGAATTTCGACGGGCCGCTTGGGCGCGCGTCAGGAGAGGGCCACGGAGACCCAGTTCAGGGACTTGGGCGCGGTGACCGCGTCGGTGAGCGCCAGCATCTGCCGCATCCGCCCGAGATCGACCGGACCGATGGTCGAGCCGGAGGCGTCCAACAGCCCGTCGATCGACGGGAAGGTCAGATCGAAGCCCTCGCCGGCATAGCGCAGCGAGCCGTCGTCGCGGCGCTCGACGGTCACCGCGTCGCCGGCCGTTCGGCCGAGGATGCGCAGGCCCTCGGGGATCCGTTCGATCAGCAGCCCGTCGCGATTCGGTTGGCCGTCCCAGGCGGCGCGGCCGCCGAAGAACACCGGCTTGACCTCATGCGGCGCGCCGATCTCCGGACAGGCGACGGTGCAGTTGCCGCAGGCGTTGCACAGATCGGCGAAGATGCCGATCTGCTGGCGCCGCGCCACCGCGAGCTCGCCGACCCGTTCGATGTGGACGGCATAGCGCCCCGACACCAGTCGATCGAGCGGGATGGCCTCGGGGGGAAGGTCGAAGCGGAACACCGCGGCGTTGGGGCAGACGGTGACGCAATGGCCGCACATCTCGCAGTCGAGGAGCCCGAGCGTCGCGCCGCTCGATTCGATCGGCACCACCGTCGCGTCACGCCGATAGCGCGGATCGTCGAGCACCCGGTCGGCATGGCGGCGGGAATTGAGGATCAACGCCGCCGAAACCCAGGCGCCGAAGGCCGCGCCGGCCGCCGCCCGCGGATCGCCGCCGGCGAGCGCCGCGCGACAGGCCGCAGCCCGCTCGGGGGCGAGATCGAGACCGGCCAGCGCCTCGTCCGCCGCCCCGAAGGCCTTCAGTGCGAAGACCTCGAGATCGTCGGCGCCGAGCCCCTTCATCCGCGCGACGAGGGCCGCGAGATAATCGGCGCCCTTGGCATAGCCGTTGCCGATCAGAAGATCGGAACAGACGCTGACCGGCTTCAGCCCCAACGCCACCGCATCGGCGAAGTTCTCAGCATCGATGCCGGCCGAGAAGGACACCGGAAAGCGATCGCCGAACTGATCGCGGAAGCGCCGCACCAGTTCGATCGCCAACACGTGCAGCGGCCGCCCGGAGAGATAGGCGACCGGAGTGCCGGCCGGGAAGAAGTCGCGGACATTGCGCACCAGCAGCGTATTGGTGAACTTGACGCCGAATCGTCGCCCCGCGCGCTCCGCTAGCGCCCCGAGCCGTTCGACGATGCCGGTGACCTCGGCCCAGGTCGCGTCGGTCTCGAAGGTCTCCGGCGGCACCTCGACGTCGGTGAACCCGAGCCGATCGTGGAGGATCGCCTCCAGATCGGTCTTGCCGAGCAGGGTCGGGTTGAGCTTGACCACCACGTCGAGCCCGACCTCGGTCATCAGATGCGCGGCGATCGCCTCGATCTCCTGCGGCGGACAGCCGTGGAAGGTCGACAGCGTCACCGACGACGCCAGCGCCGTCGGGAAGGCGAGGTCGCGCAGCCGGGCGTGGGCGTCCGGAATTTCGGCGCGCAGTTTCTCGACGATCGCCCGCGCATCCTTCATCCCGTCGAGGAAGGCCCGGACCGCGGGCGAGCGGATGCCGGCGAGGTCGTAGCCGACGCTCATGTCGAACACCGTCGCGTCGAGGCCCGGCGCCAGCCCCTCGGCCCGGGCGATCTCGATCAGCATCGCCGCCTTGACGTATTCCTCGAGCGATTGCACCAGCCCGAGCTCCTGCGACCACTCGATGTTCCAACCGACCGCGCCGCCGCCCATGTCGATGCACGGCCGGGCGATGTCGAGATCGTCGATCACCTGCACCGTCTTCAGCTCGATCACCCGGGCGCCGGCGAGCCAGGCGAGCACGATGTTCGGAGCGAGCTGGGTGTGGGGACCGGCGGCCGGACCGAACGGCGTCGCCGCCCGCCGACCGTGGATGTCGAGCGACAGATCGACCGCCGGATCGGCCTGGAAGAAGTTCCAGCGCCTGAGATCATAGACCGCCTTCTTCACCGCGAGTTCGCGGATCATCCGGTCGACCAGCGTCGCGAAGGGCACGGGGAACAGGTCGGACATCGCTCACGCCTTCTCGGCCGAGAGGAACGGAGACATCTCCGGTCGCCGAGGCTCGGCGAAACGGAAGATGGTCGCACGGATCGCCGTGCAGCGGTCGAGATCGCCGTCGGGAGTGACCGGCTCGTCGTGCGGCGTCGAAGCCAGGGCGACCGCGATGTTCCTCCGCATGCCTCAGATCTCCTCGGGTTTCGGAGCGTCGACCGGGCCGGCGAGCTCCAGCGCCAGCGTCGCCAGGACGCCGAGGCCGCGGGCGAGATCGGCCGGGTCGGTGTGTTCGCGCACGTTGTGGCTGAGCCCGTCGACCGACGGCACGAAGATCATCGCCGCCGGGCAGACCCGAGCGAGCATCTGGGCGTCGTGGCCGGCCCCCGACGGCATCCGGCGATGGCTGTGGCCGAGGCGCGCCGCGGTCGCTTCGACGCGCGCCACCAGCGCCGGATCGAAGGCCACCGGCGCGAAGCGGGCGAGGCTGCGGGTCGCCGCGTCCACCCGCTCTTCCGCCGCGACCCGGGCGACGAGTCCCGCGAGCCGGCCCTCGGCCTCGACCAGCGTCGCCTCGTCGGGGTGGCGCAGGTCGACGGTCATCACCGCGGTCTGGGCGATGACGTTGACCAGATCCGGCTTCAGCCGCAGCGATCCGACCGTCCCGACCATGTCGCCGCCGATCGCCCGAGCGATCTCGCCGACCCCGGCGGCGATTCGCGCCGCCGCCAGACCCGCGTCGTGGCGAAGCCGCATCGGCGTGCAGCCGGCATGCGACGAGCGCCCGCCGAGGGTGACCTCGGTCCAGGAGATGCCCTGGACGCCTTCGACCACGCCGATCTCGACGCCCTCGGCCTCGAGCACCGGCCCCTGTTCGATGTGCAGTTCGAGATAGGCCGCGGCGGTCACCCCGCCGAGCGGCGCGGTACCGGCGAAGCCGATTCTCTCGAGATCGTCGCCGAGCCGGGTGCCGTCGATGCTGCGCACCTCGAGGGCGGCGGCGAGATCGAGCCCGCCGACGTGGACCAGACTGCCGAGCATGTCGGGCTGGAAGCGCGCGCCCTCTTCGTTGGTGAACACCGCGACGGTCACCGGCCGCCGCGTGGCGATCGCCCCATCGTCGAGCGCCGCCAGCACTTCGAGCCCGGCCAGCACCCCGAGATTGCCGTCGTAGAGACCGCCGGTCGCCACCGTGTCGATGTGCGAACCGATCATCACCGACGGCCCCGGCTCGATCCCCGGCCGGGTGGCGAAGATGTTGCCGATCGGATCGACCACCACCTCCAGCTCGGCCGCCCGCATCCATTCGACCACCAGCGCCCGGCCGGCGCCGTCGGCGGCGGTCAGGGCCAGCCGCGACACGCCGCCGCCGTCCAGCGCTCCGACTCGGCCGAGCGCCGCGAGCCGCGCCGACAGGCGCGCGATGTCGACCGGCGGGATCATGACCGCACCTCCGTCGCCTTGTGTTGAGGGATCGTCCGCCGCGGCGCCGAAACGGCCGGGCGGGCCGCAAAATCCGCGGTGATCGCAATCGTCGACATCTCTGCTTCCATCCTGCCACGAAGAGGTCCCGCGCGATCATCGACCATCGCGCCGACTCCTCTCTCCGTCGATCCATGAGCCGACGATAGAAGGATTATTTCGCGCCGCGGAAAAGCGCAAACTCACCGTCCGGAAACGTACCGATGGGACGGGCCGCGCGTCGGCGCGCGCCGAAGCCGCGTCGCCGTCCGCGCCCGATCGCCCGCTCAGCCTTCGATCTGGTAGCCCGCCCGCGCGATCACCGGCGCCAGGATCGGGATCACCGGTGCCAGATGGCCGAGATAGTGGCGGTAGCGATAGCGGGAATCGTCGTAGAGCTTTTCGGTGACCTGGGCGTAGCTGGCGGTACGGGCATAGCGCCTGTTCTCGTGGAACTTCAGGCAATGCTTGTCGAAGGGCAGACCGACGAAGTCGAGGATCCGCCGCACCTGCGCCTCCTGATCGTCGACGATGTCCTCGTAGCGCACCGCCAGATAGTTCAGATCCATCTCGCGCCGATAGTGTTCGACCAGATCGCTCACCCAGACGTAATGCTGGGCGATGGTCTCCAGCGCATTGGCGCAATGGTAGCCGTGGGTGAGATGGTTGGAATAGACCGACAGCACCACGTCGAGCGGGTGGCGCAGCACGTGCAGCAGCGGCGCGGCCGGGAAGATCAACGAGATCAATCCGAGATGGGTCTCGTTGAGCGGCATCTTGTCGGTGACGAACCGCGTGCCCGGCTCGATCGGCACCTGTTGCGCGACGCGGCGGAGATAATGGTCGCGCAGCTCGTCGAGCCCGTCCCGATGGTCGCCCATCCACAGATCGGCGAGCGCCTCCGGATAGGGCAGCGGACTTTCGAGCAGGCGCGGCATCAGGTTGGTGAGGTCGTTGACGAACGGCAGTTCGTCGCCGGCCGAGACCTTCGGATGCGCCGACAGGGTCTGCTCGACCATGGTCGTGCCCGAACGCGGAAACCCCAGGATGAACAGCGGCCGCGGTCCGCGCTCGACCCGCGCCGCGCGCGGCACGATCTGCAGCCGCTCGGCGGTGAAATAGGCCTTCAGCCGATCGAACAGGTGCGCGACCTGCCGCTCGTCGTAGACGACGCCGCTCTCCTCGACGATTTTGCGCTTGCCGGCGGCGAAGGCCGCGAAGGCCTCGTCCCACCGACCCATCTTGTCGAGCAGCCGGCCCTTTTCCAGGAGTTCGTTGGAGCCCAGCCCCCCGGCCTCGCTCTGCCGCTCGATCCGGTCGAGGATCTCCAGGGCGGCGGCGTAGTCCTTGGTGCGGCCGCGCAGGATCGCCCGATGCAGCAGCAGGCTCGGATGGCCCGGCGCCAGCTCTTCCGCCCGGTCGAGCAGGACATCGGCGTGGGCGAAGTCGCGGTCGGTCTCCTCGAGCCGCGCCCAGCCCGACAGGGTTTGCAGCACCGCCGGCGCGAGCGAAACCGATTCCTCGTAGAGGGCGCGGGCCTCGGCCATCTTGCCCTGATTCTTGAGGTTCCAGGCGAGGTTGGCGAGCAGGATCGGCTGGCGCCGGCCGAGCAGTTCGAGCGCCCGGCGGTAGTGGAATTCGCCGATCTGCGGCCGATGGGCGTCCGTCAGAATCATGCCCATCAGATTGTGCGACTGCGGATCGGTCGGCCCGATGCGCACCGAATTGCGGGCATAGGCCTCGGCCTCGGCGAGGTCGCCCTTGCCGAACAGCAGCAGCGCGAGCTCTTGGGTCGCCCACAGATTGTTCGGGTCGAGCCCGACCAGCCGGCGCACCAGTGCCTCGGCCGCCGCCGTCGCGCCTTCCGCCTTGCGGATCTGATAGAGCACGGCCAACGCCCCGCCCTGCCCCGGCGCCAGTTCGAGCACTTCGAGGCACAGCCGCTCGGCTTCGCTCCGTTCGCCGCGGGCGTGGTCGGCGATCGCCCGATCGACCAGCGGCAACAGGTGGCGGCTGGCGGAGGCCGGCCCCAGGGTCCGGAAATCGAGTTGGCAGCAGCGCTCGGGCCGCAGTCCGCTGCCGCAGGCGCAAGAGAGGGTGGGCGAAACGCTCATACGACGATGGTCCCGATCGTTCCTCCCCCCGCCGCGCAGGCGGCGGGGGGAGCTGGTCAGAACGACCAGGAGAATTTGGCCGCCACGGCGTTCTCTCGCACGGTGTCCGACGCGGTGCCGCGATAGGAGAGACCGAGCTTGCCGTGGCTGCCGATGGTCAGATCGCTGCCGACTTCGAACAACGCGGCGTTGCGGGAGATCGCCACGCCGGACGAACCGAAGCCGATGCCGGTGGCCTTGAAGGTCGCCGCGACCGTCGGAGTCAGATCACCGCCGGCATACTGCCACGCCGCCGAGAGGTGCGGCAGCAGGGCCACGGTGTCGCTCATCGCCCAGCGGGTGCCGAGCCGCAGACCGACCGTCGAGGTCGCGATGTCCGAGGTCGAGCGCCGCACGTCGAGCGCCGCGGCGCCGCCGCTCTCGCGCACCGCCCCGTCGGTGACATGCGCATAGGCCAGCCCGACGAAGGGCTCCAGCGCCAGGTCGCGCCAGGCGAAGCCGTAGCCGATCTCGCCGAACACCTGTCCGGTCTCGGCGCGATGGTTCGACCGCAGCGAATCGGCGAAGCCCGGGAACACCACCGCGCGGGTCATGTGCACGTCGCTCCAGCCGTAGGAGGCACCCAGCCGCACATCGAAGGCGCCGAAGGTGCGACCGCCGTAGAGGCCGAGGGTGTAGCCGTCGATCGTGGCCGAACTGCCGCGTCCCGCCGTCGACAGGCGGGAATTGATGTAGCCGCCGGCCAGGCCGAGGCGCCAATCGTCGTCGGTACGCACGTCGAGTCCCGAGACGATGCCCGAGCGATCGTGGCCGACCGTCGCGGCATTGCCGTTGCCGCCGATCTGGCCCCAGCCGCCGAAGGCTTCGCTCCAGGCGGTCAGCGGCGAGACGGGCGCGCGCCGTCCGCCGAGCGCCGCGCCGGGCCGCGCCCAGGCGCCGTCGTCGCCGTCGGCATAGCCGAGCACCGCCGGTCCACCGACGGCGAGTGCCGCCAGCGTGCCGGAGTCGCCGTGCGCCGACTGGCGCAGGCGGCCGAACAGGGCCTGCGCCACCGCCGCGCCGTCGCTGTGCACGGCGGTGGTCACGCCGGCGTAGGGCTCGGCCGACAGCCGCTCGAAGGCGGTGCGGGCGCCGGCGGCGGTCTGGCGGATCACCGCCTGATAGAGCGCCGAATTCGCCCCGCCGGCCTCGACCGCGTTGGCGGCGGCGGCCTGATTGGGGGTCAGAGCCAGAGTGGAGAAGCGGATGCCGGTGTTGATCAGCGTCAACGACACCGTGTCGGCGCCATAGGTGAGCGTCGGCGTGAGGAAGGCGAGGTCGGTGGAGGTCGAGGCGAATCGACCGGTCACCGTCGTCGCGCGCAGGATCGTATAGGCGGTCGACAAGGCATAGGTGCCGACCGCGGCCTTCACCGTCAGCGCCCCGTCGAGCGTCGCCGCGCCGCCCACCACCAACTGCGAACTCGCGCCGGTGGCATCGACGGCCACCTGCAGCGTGCCGCCTGCGGTCTGGGCGAAGGCGCCGGCGATGGTCAGCGTGCCGCCCGCCGCTCCCGGCTGGAGCGTGCCGGCATTGGTGACCGAAGCGATCGTCCAATGGCCCGAGGCCGTCCAGGTCGCGCCGCTGCCGACCGTCAGGAGACTGCCGACGCCGAAGTGCACCAGATCGGACGCGAGCGTGCCCGTCCCGGCCAGCGTGATCCGGCCGGCGCCGGTGCCGCCTTCGACCGAGCCGTCGAGGACCGAGCCGGTGGTGAGCGTGAGGTCGTTGAGGCCCGCGCCGAATTCGACGGCGATCCCGCCCGTGCCGCGGATGGTGCCGCTGTTGGTGACGGTCGCCCCGGTGCCGTCGAAGCGCAGGCCGACGAGGCCGGCGATCGTGCCGGTGTTGGTCAGGGTCACGTCGCTCGCCACCGTGACGCCGGCGACGCCGTCGTCGAGGATCGTGCCGGCGTTGACCACCGTGCTGCCTTTTCCGGCCCTGAGGCCGTAGCTGCCGCCCTGGATGGTTCCGGTGATCGTGTTGGTCAGCGACCCGCCGCCGCCGAGAACGACGCCGCTGCCGTTCATCCCGACGATGCTGCCGCTGTTGACGATCGTGCCGGCGCCCTCGACGCCGTCGACGGCACCGGTCACCATGCCGCTGTTGTGGAGCGTGCCCGTGTTGGTCAGGGTCCCGGTCGAGGTCAGCGTGCCGGAATTGTCGATCGTCCCGGTGTTGTTCAGCACCCCGCTGTTGGTCAGCGACGCGGTGTTGGTGAGTTTGCCCTGGTTGTCGATCGTGCCGGAGTTGGCCGCCGTGCCGGTATTGGTCAGCGTGCCGGTATTGGTCAGGACGGCGTAATTTCCGAAGGTGCTGCTGGTCTCGATGGTACCGGCATTGGTCGAATCCGCGCCGATCCACACCGTGCCGCCGTTCACGAGATGGGCCCCGAAGCCGACCGACAGGCTGCCGGTGAGCGTGCCCTGATTGGTCAGCGTGCCGCTGACCACCGCGGCATTGTCGATCGCCGAAGCGGCGTCGACCACCTGGGTGGCATCGGAGAAGGCGACGGACTTGAACCCGAACACCGAGACCCCGGTGAGCGCGGCGCTGTCGCGAACGACCAGCGTGTTGTCGCCGGATCCGCCGTCGGCGATGCCGCTCAGCGTGCTGCCGGCTTCCAGGATCAGGGTGTTGGTGCCGCCCGCGAACTTCACCGCCGTGGCGCCGGCGCCGGAGATCACCCCGAAATTGTCGATGACGCCCTGACCGCCGGTGAACAGCACCCCAACCCCCGTGAGGCCGGTGCCGGAGATCGTGCCGTGGTTGGTGATCGTCACGTCGCCGTCGTCGACCCGGATCCCGGCCGTGGCGCCGGTGATCGTGCCGGTGTTGTCGATGGTCCCGGTGCTGGCCATGCCGGCGAACACCACGCCGGCGCCGCGCGTCCCGGTGATGGTCCCGGCGTTGGTCAGCGTACCGCCGCCGCCGAGGCTCACGCCGTCACGGCCGCCGCCGATCTGCGACGCGACGCCGATGTTGGTGACCACCGCGGTGGCCGTCAGATCGACCGCGACGCCCGAAGCCGAGACGGCGAGGATCGTGCCGGAATTGGTCACCGCCGCACCCTGGCCGGCGATCGCCGCGAGGTTGCCGGTGATGTGGGCGCCGACCGCGTTGGTCACCGCGCCGGTCCCGTTCAGGGATACCCTGCCGCTGATCGTGCCACGATTGGTCAGCTGGCCGGAATCGGTGAAGCTGCCCGAGGACAGCGTCAGCTGGCCATCATTGGTGACCGTGCCCGTATGGCCGAAGATGCCGGTGTTGGTGAAGGTCCCGTTCGTGTCGATGCCGAGGCTGCCGCTGTCGGTCATCTTGCCGCTGTTGGCGAAGCTCCCCGCAACCGTCAGTGCACCGAGATTGGAGAAAGTCCCGGCATTGGTGAAGGTGGTGCCGCTCGCCACGGTCATCGTGCCGTTGTTGGTCATCGACAGCGGCGAAGCGACGGTATTGGTCCCGTCGAAGCTCCATTTCGCACCGTTCATCACTTCGAACGATTCGAAACCGACGAAGTTCGTGCCCCCGATGCCGGTGAACGTGGCGGTCGCCGAGCCGCCGAACTGCAGCTTGTCGGTGCCCGCCCCGGCATCGACGATGCCGTTGAACACGCCTCCCGGCATCACCCGCACGATGTCGTCGCTGGTGCGGTCGAACAGCACCGCGGTGCCGCCGGCGCCGGTGATCGTGCCGGAATTGACCAGAGTGTTGGTGTAGCCGAGGAGATTGACCCGGACGCCGATGCCGCTGGCCGTGTCGGTGCCGACGATCGTGCCGGAATTGGTGACCGTCGCGCCGGCACCATAGGCGTTGAGGACATAGGCGCCGATCGTCTTGCCGGACACCGTCGCGCCGACCTTGTTGGTCAACCGGCCGCCGCTCTGCATGTAGAGGCCCTGTTGGGCGCTGCTCGAAATCGTCCCGTAATTGTAGATCGTGGCGACGGCGCCGCCCGCGGTGAACCAGGCGGCCGCGCCGTAGGCGGCGCTGACGGTGCCGTGGTTGATCAGGACGGTGGGCGCGCGGGCGATGATGCCTATCCGAGTGCCCGAGATCGAACTGCCGCTGCCGTAGTTGTAGATCGCGCCACCGCCGCCCAACTCCACCCCGGCGTCCGGGCCGAAGCCGGTTCCGGCGATCGTTCCGTAGTTGGTCACCGTGCCGGTGCCACCGGTGATCCGAACACCGGTCGCCCCATAGATCGAGGCTCCGGTCGTGCCGTTGTACACCCTGCCGCCGGCGGTCAACTCCACGCCGACGCCGGCCGAACTGCCGCCCAGAATGCTGCCGGTGTTGTCGATGTTGGCGAATTCCCGCGATGCCCGAATGGCCGTGCCGGTCGCGTCCGAGGCCGAGATCGAACCGTCGTTGGTCAGCATGCCGCCGTTAGCCAAGTAGACGCCCGACCCGATGCCGGAGATCGTCCCGCTCGGGGTGTTGGTGATCACGCTGGCATTGGTGTTCGAGCGGACGCCCGTATCGTTGACGTTGTTGACGTCGGTTCCGGTCGCGACGATCGTGCCGCTGTTGAAGAGCGAGGCGGTGCCGGTCCCCAACTGGACGCCGCCGACGCCGGTGATCGTGCCCCCGACGTGGTTGAAGACCGAACCGTGGTCGATGTTCACACCGAAGGCACCCGTGCCGACGATGTTGCCGTCGTTGGTCACCGTGGCTTCGGCGCCGCCGGTCGAGCCGAACGACACCCCGGTGACGCCGGTGATCAGCCCGCTCGCGGCATTGGTGACGGTGCCGCCGGCATACCAGACGGCCACGCCGGTACCGAAGGGGCTGCTGATCGTCCCGGAATTGGTGAGGTGGAGATCCCCGTTCCTGACGTAGACGCCGTAGGCGTTGCCGCTGATCGATGCCGTCGTCGTCACATTGGTGATCGTGCCGCCGCCGTCGAAATTGATCCCGACGCCGGCGCTGGTGATCGTGCCGAGGTTGGTCACGGTCCAGACTTGGCTCGCATCGCCGGTGATTGCGGGGCCGCCGCTGAGGATCGTCGCGGTGTCGACGATGAAATTGTTGCCGACACCCAGGTAGGTGAGATCGACCACGGTGCTGCTCGGCGGAATGTTCGTCGCCTGGGCCTGCGCGGCACTCGGCAGCAGGATGCCCATGGTCATCACCACCGGGGCGATCCGCAGGGCGACGGTCGCGCAACTGCTCAGCAACACGGCGACGCGGGAGCGCCGGTCGGCCCGAACGAATCGCGAAGACGAGGAGACGTCGCGGCAGGGGGCGCAAGAATACATGTAATTTCACTCCGGCGGAGCCGAGAATTCGTCAACGCCACCAGAGATGTCAGCGCCTTCTTGCGATTCGTGACTGGACCGGATTCGATTACATCAGATGCAAATCAGTCATGATCGTCAATCAGCGCACATCCGCGAAAATTGTCCATGTAAAAGAACATAGGGACAAAACTAATTCTGTTCAGAACTTCAATGCCACACACGGCGGGCCGGACTGTCGCAGCCCGGCGGAGCGCCCGCCCGCCTCACGGTCGCCGGCCACAGTCGAAATCGAGCAGCGACTCGCCGTGCGCCTGGAAGCGCGACGAGGCCTGCACGTTGAGCACCCAGAACCCGTCCCGGCCGTGGTCGAACTTCGCTCCCACCACCACCAGGGTCTGGCGCGCCATCGCCGCCGGCGCGCGACGAATCGACTCGGGCAGCAGCGCGGCGACGTTGACCGTCGCCAGATCCGGCGTCGTCACCCGCCGCGCCGAGAAGAGCACGCCCTCGATCGGTCGGCGCAGCACGACCCAGTCGTCGCCGATGCGGTCGCGATCGGCCTCGATCGCCGCGACCACCTCGGGCCTCACGCAAGCGGTGTGAATGTGCAGCTGATTCTGGCTGCGCCCCATCTTCGAATTGACCGCCAGCGCCACCTCGCTGCGGTCGAGCGGCCGGCCGGCATCGGCCGCGACCAGATCGCGGGCGTGCCACGCCGCCTGCCAGTAGGCCGCGCTCTCCGGCGCCAGAAACGCCGGCGCCTCGATGCCGACCATCCGCCGCAACGGTACCGTGAGGACGTGGCCCGAGCCGACCACCAGCGTCGCCCGGCCCGGTTCGCGGTCGGTCGCCGGCGTGACGTCGGAACAGGGATAGGGAACGCCGACCGTCGCCGTGGTCCCGCAGACATAGGTGACGACCCGCCAGAGATCGTTCGGTCCGAGGCTGAGGCCGCGGTGCGAGATCTCCAGCGCCGACCCCGCATCGATGCCCGCCAGCAGGCAGCCCACGGCGATCAGAACCGCCGCCGCGCGGCGGGCCGAGAGGCGCGCGATCTTCGGTGCTTCCATGGGCCCTCGCCGAGATGGCCCCGTCGGGGCTCGTCCGAGTTTCGCAACGGCGCGCGGCGCGGCCGCCCGCCTAACGCTCGACCCCGGAGAAGATCACCGCGATCGTCGCGCCGGCGTCGGGCTTCGCGATCACCCCGGCCAAGCCGGCGGTGCCGGTCGCCGAGGCGGCGATGGCGGTGGCGCGTCGGCCGGCATCATGGGCCGCCGCGACCTGGGCCTCGTCGACGACGACGGTCGACCCGCGGCTGGCCCGAAGGCCCTCGGCGATCGCCCACCAATCGTAGGTCTCGTCGTCGAGAATGCCGTGCGCGAGACTGGTCGGCGTCGTCTCCCACGCCCACATGAACCGCGATCGTGTCTTCGCTGCGACGTCGAGCTCGACGCCGGCGAGGCGCTCCCAGGCCCGGGCCAGCGGCGCACAGCCGGCGGTCTGCACGGCGATCAGTTTCGGCAGGGCGGGCAGCAGCCCGTTGGCGCGGGCGAGGGCGAGGCCTTGCGCCAGCGCGCTCGCCAGCGCCCCGCCGCCGACCTGCACGAACAGCGCGTCAGGCACCGCGCCGGCGCGGGCGAACCCTTCGGCCATCTCGAAGGCCAGCGTCCGCCCACCCTCGATCGCCAGCCCGTTGTCGGTGCCCTGGACGCCGAAGGGCAGCGCACCGGCGGCGACCGCCTCGCGGAAGCGCAGGTAGCAGGGATCGCCGATCTCGCCCGGCCGCCGCTCGCAGACGGTGATCGCCGCGCCGAGCGCCCGCAGCCGCGCCGGCACCGAGGCCTCGGCATCGGGCGGAATGAACACCTCGAGCGGCCAGTCGGCCGCCCGCGCCACCGCCGCCGCCGCCAGCGCGGCATTGCCGCAGGAGGCGATCGCCAGCCGCCGCGCCCGCAACCCTTCGCCGGCCGGCAAGCGCGCGGCCTCGAGCACGCGGAGGTAGAGCATCACGCCCATCAGATGGCGGGCCTTGTGCGAGCCCGACACGTTGCCGGTCTCGTCCTTGACCCACAAGGCCGCGGACCGGCCGAGCGCTCGGGCCAGCGCCGGTTGCTCGGCCATCGGCGTGACGCGGAAGCCGCGCCCGTCGACGCCGATCAGCGCCCGGTCGAGTTCGCCCACCAGATCGACCCAGGCGGCGTCCGAGAGCCCCGCCGCGCGCGCCAGTCGATAGGGCGACAACCACGCGCGGTAGCGCATGAACGGATCGTCTTCCGCGCCGATCGGCGGCGCCTCCGCCTCGCGCTCGACCACCAGCACGTGGTCGACGTCGTCGCCCGGCCCACCGGCGTTCGGGCAACGGAAGGCCAGACGCGCGTCGGCTTCGACCCGCGCGCCGCAGCCGTGGCAGCGAAAGGTCACCATCGGACTAGCGGCCGAGCCGGGCGGCGGCGCCGCTCTTTTCGTTGACCGCGGCGATCATCTCGTCCCAGGCCGGCACCAGATCGAGCAGGCCGTCCCAATAGGACTGCTGCATGCGCGCCTTGAAGTCCGCGAGGTCGACGCCCTGCTGTTCCACCCAGGTGAAATAACCGAGATTGAAGATCCGCTTGCGATCGACGTGGCTCAGTTCGATCAGATCGCTGGTCGACGTCGCCGCCAGCGAGCGGCCCCAGGTCTCGCCCGCCGCCACCGCATCGAAGCGGTTGCCGAAGTCGCGGCGGATCACCTTGTCGATCTCGCTGCCGTACATCGCCGCACCGTCGGTGGCGATCGAAACCACCACGTCGTCGGGGCCCATGTCGAAATACTTGGCGGTCTTGATCGCCGCCAGCAGGTTGCAGATCGACGACAGGCCGAAGTTCGACAGCAGCGCGACCAGTGCCGGGTCCAGTCCCCGCCGTTCGACCAGATAAGTGCGGCCGACCTCGGTGTTGAACAGCACGATCAGGCGATCGGTGTCGGCATCGCTGACGCCGACCACCAGATCGGTGTTCATGACGTTGTGGATATAGGGAACGTGCTTGTCGCCGATGCCCTGGATGTTGTGCTCGCCGAAGCCGTTCTCGAGCAGCGTCGGGCATTCCGAGGCCTCGACCGCGACGATCTTGGTGCCGCGCCGTTCCTTCAGATGATCACCGGCCGCCAGCGTGCCGCTCGACCCGGAAGCCGACACGAAGGCCGCGAGCCGCGAGCCGGGGCGCCCGGCGGTGACCTTTTCGAACAGCGTGTCGAGCGCCGCGCCGGTGCAGGTGCGGTGGACCAGATAGTTTCCGAACTCGCAGAACTGATTGAAGATGATGTTGTCGGGGTCGGCGTCGAGGCGGGCGCACTCGTCGTAGATCTCCTTGACGTTGCTCTCCGAGCCGGGCGTGCGGACGATGTCGCCGGGCGACACCACCCACTTGTCGAGCCAGTCGAAGCGCTCGCGGCTCATGTTCTCGGGCAGCACGGCGACGCCGCGGCAGCCGAGGATGCGCGAGATGGCGACGCCGCCGCGGCAGTAGTTGCCGGTCGACGGCCACACCGCCTTGTGGTGGCCGGTGTCGAACTGGCCGGTGACCAGCCGCGGGACGAGGCAGCCGTAGGCGGCGAGCACCTTGTGGGCGGCGATCATCGGGAAGCGATTGCCGAGCGCCAGCACGATGCGCGCCTTGACGCCGGTCAGTTCGCTCGGAAGCTCGACATGGACCGGCGCGTCGGCGAAGCCGCGGCGGGCCGCGTCGTTGAACCAGTGGACGCGGAACAGATTGAGTGGATCGGCGACGTCGGCGTCGATGTCGACCAGACGCCGGCGCACGGCTTCGGGGATCGTCGCGGGATTCGCGAGTTGCGCCAGGGTCGGCAGCAGTACGTCGTCCTGTCCGAGACGCGCGATGGTCCGGTCGAGGACCTGTTGATCGACGACGTTGCTCTCCAAACCCAACCGCGCCATGTTCCCTGATCCTTTCGATTGTCCCTCGCAGCGCCCTCGCGCTGCCGCGGCTTCCCCCCGGGGGTCGAGATCACGCCGGACCGCAGCGGCGCACCGAGAGGCTGCAGGCGCCGCCGGGCCCGAGATCCGAGGGCGAGAGCGACACGCGCGCACGAAAACTCCCGAAGACCGAGCGGCGCACTCGCATAGGCCGGAACCGCGATCGACGCAACGGCCGACGCGCCCCGCGAAACGCGGATCTGCGCCGCGTGGCGTCGGTCCCGCGGGCGTGGCAGCGGCATGCGCGGGCGGCCGCGATCTCCGACGCGGTCGACAACGCGCGGCAGTGGTTCGGCCGGCACCGGTGATGCAACCGGCGCGGCTCGCCGGCGCGAACGGAAGCCGATCTCCGGATCATCGCCGGTCGGCGGCGGCGAATTCGGCGATCACCCAGTCGATGAAGACGCGGACCCGAGGGGAGAGCTGGCGGCTTCGCGGATAGAGCAGCGAGGCCGGCGTCGGCGTCGGCGGATGGTCCGGCAGGATCTCGACGAGGTCGCCGGCGCGCAGGGCCGCCGCGACGTGATAGCGCGGCACCTGGATCAGCCCGAGCCCCAGTTGCGCCGCAGCGACGTAACTCTCGGCCGCCCCGACGATCACCGCCGCGGGCAGCACGATCTCGCGCACCGCGCCGCCCACCGTGAATTCGAGCGGCAGGACGCCGCCGATCGCGGTCGAATGGAAACCGATCATCCGATGGCCGTCGCCGAGCGCCTCGAGGCTCGCCGGCATCCCGTGGCGCGCGACATAGCCGGGCGAGGCGAGCGTCACTTCCGCGAGCATCGCGACGCGCCGAACGATCATGTCGCTGTCCTGCGGCACCCCGACCCGCAACACGCAGTCGATCCCCTCGCGGACCAGATCGGCGAGCCGATCGCCCTCGCTCATCTGCACGGTGAGGTCCGGATAGGTCGCCAGGAAGGCCGGCAGGTGCGGCAGCACGAAATGCCGGGCGAGTGTGCCGTGCACGTCGACCCGGAGCAGCCCCTTGGGCTTGGCCCCGGCGAAGGCGCCCTCGGCCTCCTCGACATCGGCGAGAATCGCCAGACAACGCCGCAGATAGGCCTCGCCGTCGAGGGTCGGAGCGACGTGACGGGTCGTCCGCTGCAACAGGCTCACCCCGAGCCGCCGCTCGAGCTGTTTGACCGCATCGGTGACGGTCGAACGCGGCAGGCCGAGATCGTCCGCCGCGAGCGTGAAGCTGCGCCGCTCGGCCACTCTCGCAAAGATCCGCATGGCGTCGAAACGATCCATTGTTCGTGATTTCCGGATTGTGATGGCGAATCATCGGCGATTATCCGTCGACGGGCAAGTGGCATGGTCTCTCCACCGGACGTGCCGAGGGCGCGCCGAACCCGACCAGGAGAGACCAAATGTCCGAGACCCATCGCGTCGCCATCGTCACCGGCGCGTCGCGCGGCATCGGCGCGGCAATCGCCCGCCGCCTCGGCCGCGACGGCTTCACCGTGATCGTCGACTACGCCGGCAACGCCGCCGCCGCCGAAGCGGTCGTCGCCGCGATCGAGGCGGCCGGCGGCCGCGCCGTCACCCACCGCGCCGACGTCGCCGACCCCGCCGCGGTCACCGGCCTGTTCGACGCGGCGGAGGCCGCCTTCGGGCGGGTCGACGTGCTGATCAACAACGCCGGCATCATGAAGCTGGCGAAACTCGCCGAGGTCGACGATGCCGCGATCGACGACCAGATCGCCGTCAACCTGAAGGGCGCCGTCCACACGATGCGCGAAGCCGCCCGACGGCTCGCCGACGGCGGCCGCATCGTCAATCTGTCGACCAGCGTCGTCGGCCTGAAGCTCGAGAGCTACGGCATCTATGCGGCGACCAAGGCGGCGATCGAGGCCCTAACCGGGATCCTCGCCAAGGAACTGCGCGGCCGCTCGATCTCGGTCAACGCGGTCGCCCCCGGCCCGACCGCCACCGACCTGTTCCTCGACGGCAAGTCGCCGGAACTGATCGCCCGTATGGCGGCGATGAACCCGCTCGAACGGCTCGGCACGCCCGACGACATCGCCGCGGCGGTCGCCTTCCTGGTCGGCCCCGACGGCGGCTGGATCAACGGTCAGGTGCTGCGCGCCAACGGCGGCATGATCTGACGCCGTCCCGCCCCACTCACCTCCGAAGCGAACCGAGGATCCTTGCCATGAATCGGATCATTCTCGTCACCGGCGCGTCGAGCGGCTTCGGCCGGCTCACCGCCGAAGCGCTGGCCCGCGCCGGACACACCGTCTGGGCCTCGATGCGCGACATCGCCGACCGCAACGCCGCCAACGCCGCGGCGATCGCGAAACACGCCGCCGACACCGGCCTCGACCTCCGGACGGTCGAGATCGACGTGCAGTCGCAGCCCTCGGTCGACGCCGGCCCGATGGAGGCTCGTGAACTCGTCGCCGACGTCCGGAAGACGGTGAAGGCCGGGGTCGACCCGATCGAGCGCAAGAAGGTCGCGGAGGCCGGAGAAGCCGAGACGCCGAGCTTCGGGGCCTTCGCCGACGTATCGATCGGCACGATCGAATCCGGCTTCCGCGACGAGAAGCCCATCGACCAGTGGAAGCAGACCCTGGGCGATGCCTAGTGCGCCTCGATCCGCAAGAAGGTCATCGACACCGTCACCACCTAGGACATCGTCGACATCCTCAAGCCGCTCCGGGCAACCAAGCAGGAGAAGGCTTCCCGCCTCCGCGGGCGCGTCGAGAAGGTCCCGGCCGCCGCCGAGGTGACGGGGTGGCGGACCGGTGAGAATCCCGCCCAGTGGCGCGGGCACCTCGACCACCTGTTGCCGCGTCGCCAGAAGCTCCAGCGCGGCCATCGGCCGGCGATGCCCTACGTGACGTCCCCGCCTTCATCGGCCGCCTGTGCGGCCCTTGCCGCGCGAGCGCTCGAATTCCGGATGCTGACCGCCGCTCGCACCGGCGAGGTGACCGGCGCCACCTGGGCCGAGATCGACCTCGCCTCGAAAGTCTGGACGGTTCCCGCAGGTCGAATGAAGGCGGGCCGTGAGCACCGCGTGCCGTTGTCGATCCGAGCGATCGAGGTCCTGAACGAGGCGACGAAACGACGCGAGAGCGCGGAACCGGACGCCCACCTGTTCCCGAGCAGCCGGCGAGGACAACCGCTGTCGAGCATGGCGTTCGAGCAGTCGCTGGTGCGGGTGGGCGAGACCGGCTTCGGACCTCACGGCTTCCGATCGTCCTTCCGCGACGGGTGCGGCGCGTGCACGCCGTTCCCTCGAGAGGTCGCCGAGGCGGCACTCGCCCACGTCGTCGGCAACTCGGTCGAGCAGGCCGACCGCCGCGGGGATGCACTCGAAAAACGTCGGGCGATGATGGAAGCCTGAGCAGACCATTTGGCCGCGACGAGGCGGCACGGCGATGAAAATCGAGGCCCCCGCGGAACAGCTCGTTCCGGCTCGATGTCGATCTCCCGAAGAACTCCCGAGGTCGGCGGGACGGTCGGTTCAGACGGTCGCTCCGGGCAGCAGTTCGAAGCCGAGGTCGTAGGTGCCGGGATCGGCGTCGGTGCACAGCAACCGCGCCGCCATCTCGCCAACGCGGCGGCGAGGGGTTCGGATGGTCGTGAGGGCGAGCGGCGCCTGCTGAGCGACGTCGAGGCCGTTGTAACCCATCAGCGCCAGACGTCCGGGGACCGCGATACCGCTCGCCAGACACTCGAAATAGCCCCCGAGTGCCATGTCGTCGTTGGAGAAGTAGACCGCGTCGAGGGCGGGGGCGCGCGACACGAGCGCGGCCAGAGCGATGCGCCCACCCTCGACGGAGGAATGGCCGGAGATGATCTCGCGGTCGACCAGACTCACCCCGGCTTCACCGAGACCGGTGACGAATCCCTCGAACCGCTTGCCGGCGCGCCGGTCCCGCTCGATGTCGTGGCCGACGTAGCCGATCCGGCGGCGTCCGCGGTCGACGAGGTGGCGGGCGCTCGCCGCGCCGGCGGCGCGATTGGAAAAGCCGACGACCAGATCCAGGCCGGTCCCGTCGGTGTCGAAGATTTCGACGACGCGCAGACCGGCGCCGAGCATCATCGTCCGAGCTCGCTGAGTGTGTTCGATGCCGGCGACCACCAGTCCGGAAGGGCGCCAGGCCAGCATCGATTCGATCAGCCGCTCTTCCCGGGTCGGGTCGTAGCCGGACACCGCGAAGACCGCTTGGCGGTCGCGTTCGGTCAGAACTGCCTCGGCGCCCGACAAGACGTCGGCGAAGACGATGTTGGTGACCGACGGGATGACGAAGGCGATCAGCCGCGAACCCGGCGACGCCAGCGTGCCGGCGATGCGGTTGGGGACATAGCCGAGCTTGGCGACCGCGGCCGTCACCTTGGCGCGCGCCGTCTCGGAGACCGCCCCGCGCCCGCGCAGGACCCGCGAGACCGTGCTCTCGCCGAGACCGGCTTCGCGTGCGACGTCCGAGATCGTCACCGCCGCGTGTGAACCGGGATCGGGCATGGCTGGCTCTCCGGGGATGTTCGGCGCAGACCGGCAGGCGCGACGACGCGACGATCGAAGCCGGCACTATGTGAAGCCGGCCGCGTCGGCGCAAGGCGAGCGGCCGCCGATCGATCGGCGTCGGAGTGCCCCCGCACTCCGTCGAAAGTCGGGCCCCATCACGATTGGCAGCGCTGCCAATTTGGCTTACCCTTGGAAATTCCAAGAAGGCAGGCTTGCACCTGAAATTGGCAGCGCTGCCACATCGCGAAAATGAAGAAACCGTCGATCGAAGGCGGACACTCCATGGGTGGGACGCGATCACAGGCCGGCGATGGCGCCGCTCACGTCGACGATGCCGACCGACGTCGGGCACCGGCACCGATCGATCGACGAAACCGGACGGACCTGCAGCCACGGATTCCGAGCCCCGCGGCCGAGGGGGGACCAATCGGTCGCCCGATCCCGGCGGCCGACCGGGACGGCCCGCGGCCGGCGGGGCAATCGGGCGCCACGGCCGGCGATGATTCAATCGTCGAGCGTCTTGAGAAAGGTGCCGGGTGTCTTGCCGAACTGCCGTTTGAACGCAGCGATGAACGACGAGGTGGTCTCGTAGCCGGTCGCATAGGCAGTGGTGCTGACGTTGCGGGTCGCCTCCAGCGAGCCGATCGCCATCATCAGCTTGAACTTGACCCGCCATTCCCGAAACGACAGACCGGTCTCGCGCAGGAACGTCCGCTCGAGCGTGCGTTCCGACAGCGCCGCGGTCTTGGCGATGTCGAGCACCGTCAGCTCGGTGTCGGGCGAACGCAGCAGATTGGTGCAGCTCTCGAGCAAGGCCGGGGTCTTCGGCATCGGCAGATGGAACTGCGACTCGTTCAGACCGACGAGTTGATCGAGGAACACGCGGACGAGACGTCCGTCCGGCCCCGCCAGATCGTATGCGACCGGCAGCGCCGCGACCGCCCGGATCAGTTCGCGCATCAGCGGCGTGACCTCGAGAACCCGACAGCGGTCGGCGATCCAATCCGTCTCGCTCGGATCGATGAAGAAGTTGCGCCGTTCGGTGCGAACCGACGCGATCACTTCGTGCGTCACCTCCGGCGGAATCCACACCGCCCAGTGCGGCGGCGCGAGAAAGGTTCCGAGGTCGCTGTGGACCAACAACACGCCTTTGATCGCATAGGTCAGCTGGGCCCAGGAATGTTTGTGCCAGGGGTTGCGGTTCCCCCCGGGGAGCGTCTTCACGCGCGCAAACACCGGGCGCGGCAACTGGTCCATCGGCTCACCTTGTCGGATCGCGAACATCGATTGGCGCGTCGCCGAAAGACGTCCGTAGGGCTCCTGATATCATCGGGTCGGGAAAGGAGAAACCCCATGCCACGAAAGTTCAAGGCCCTGGCCATCGGTGATGCCATGATCCAGGGCGACGCATTCGAAGCTTCCTTGAAGGCGCGCCTCGGCCCCTATGTCGACGATCTCCGGGTCGGAGATTGGGAAACCGACTGGGATAGACTTCAGACTCGCCGGCTAGTGGTCGAAAAGCAAGGTCCCGAAGTCGAAATCGTCGAGCCGCTCATCCTCGAGCAGGGTGGCGATGCGGAGTTGCTGTCCGGTCTCTTCCTGGCGATCTCGTCCAAGGTCATGGACGCGATGCCCAAGCTGCGGATCGCCGGCGTCGCCCGCGCCGGCGTCGAGAACGTCAACGTCAAGGAAGCCACGGCCCGCGGCATCCTCGTCTTCAACGTGATGGGACGCAACGCCGAAGCGGTGTCCGACTTCGCCGTCGGCCTGATCCTGGCGGAGAGCCGCAACATCGCCCGGGCCCACATGGCGATCAAGAACGGTGTCTGGCGCAAGAAGTTCTCGAATTCGGCCTGCGTGCCGGAACTGAAGGGCAAGACCGTCGGTCTGTTCGGCTTCGGGTTCATCGGCCGGCGAGTGGCTCGCAAGCTGTCCGGCTTCGACGTCAACCTGCTGGTCCACGACACCTACGTCGATCCGGCCGAGATCGAAGCGATCGGTGGCAAGGCCGTCGACAAGGAGACGCTGCTGCGCGAGGCCGACTTCATCTCGCTGCATGCCCGTCTGCTGCCGGGGGGTGTGCCTCTGATCGGGGCGAGCGATTTCGCCCTGATGAAGCCGACGGCCTACATCGTCAACACCGCACGGGCGGGTCTGGTCGATCAGAAGGCGCTGGTCGAGGCTCTGAAGTCCGGTCGCATCGCCGGCGCCGGGCTCGATGTCCATCCCACCGAGCCGATCGATCCGGCGAGCGAAATCCTCGAGCTCGACAATGTGACGCTCACCACGCACATCGCCGGGACCACCCGCGAAGCCCTGACGCGGTCGCCGGACCTGTTGTTCGACGACATCGCCAAGCTCTTCGCCGGCGATCGGCCGGTCGGCATCGCCAACCCCGAAGTGCTGCAGGACGCGGGCTTCGAGGCTTGGCTGAAAGGAGTGCGGCAATGAAAGCGTCCTTCGCCGAGATGCTCGCGACGGCGCGCCGCGAGCACTACGCGGTCGGGTCCTTCAACGTCTACGGCTACGAGACGATCCGCGGCGTCATCGAGACCAGCCGGGATCTCGGACAGCCGGCGATCGTCGCCTTCGGTGCCGGTTATCTGCCCAACATGGAACTGGACGAGGTCGCCGGTCTCGTCACGACCATGTCGGCGCAGGTCGCCACCCCGATCGTCCTCCATCTCGATCACTGCAAATCCTTCGAGACGATCGTTCGAGCGATCAAGGCCGGCTTCACCTCGGTGATGTTCGACGGCTCCGCCCTGCCGTTCGAAGAGAACCTGGCCGAGACGGCGCGTGTGGTGCGGGTCGCTCATGCCGCCGGCGTCGGCGTCGAGGCCGAACTCGGCGCCTTGGCCAAGGGTGCCCACTCCAACGAAGAGGAGGGCGAGGAGATCTACACCTCGCCTGCCGAAGCCGAACGCTTCGTCGCGGAGACGAAAGTCGACGCCCTCGCCGTGTCGATCGGCACCGTGCACGGAATGTACAAGGGAACACCGAAAGTCGATGTCGGCGTCTTGAAGAAGATCGCCGCCGTCTGCCCGATTCCGCTCGTCCTGCACGGCGGATCCGGCACACCGGAGCAGATAATCCTGGAATGCATCACCGATGGAATCGCCAAAATCAACGTCAATACAGAGATCTCGATGCATGCCCTCGACTTGATCAGGGCACATTTGGGATCCGGTGGGGAAACGCATCTTTCACAAGTCGGCCGTCTGACGGTCGGCGCAGTCAAGGACGTGGTCGGCAAGTACATGGGTCTGTTCCGTAACGCCTGAGCGAATGGGGAGCGGCCACCCGGTCGTCCCGATCCTCCCGTTCGGATCCGAGCATTCCGCCTGCGAACCGCCTCGCCAACCCTGCTCCACGTGAACTCGTGGAGCAGGGAAAGCGAAGTCGCATGCCAAAAATTGCTCGGCAGCCCACGTATCGTCGATCGCCCAGGAGGCGAAATGGAGAACATTCTCGTCATCGACGTCGGAACTTCGAGCCTCAAGGCCATTCTCTACACACGAGCAGGCCATCTCCTCTTTTCCGCATCGAGGCCCTACGATTCCGAATTCGGACGCAAACCCAGCTACGTCGAGCAGGACCCGGAAACTTGGAAGTCGGCTCTGCTCGAGAGCCTGCACGACATCGGCGCGCACGTCACCGTCAAGGGACTGACCATCGAGGCGGTGGCGATCACCTCGCAAAGGGCCTCGGTCATTCCGATCGACATCGACGGACAGCCGCTGCACAAGGCGCTGATGTGGCAGGACAAGCGCAGCATCGCCCAATGCGAGGCGCTGCTCGCCCAGTTCTCCCTCGAGGCCCTCTATCGCCGGACGGGTTTGCGGGCCAACCCGTATTTCTCCGCTCCGAAGATGATGTGGCTGAAAGAGTTCCGCCCGCAGATCTACGAGAAGTCGCACAAGCTCATCGGAGTGCAGGACTACGTCGTCTATCTGATGACCGGCCGGTTCGTCACCGACCACAGCCAAGCCTGCCGGACGATGTTGATGAACATCGCCACGTTCGAGTGGGACGAGGAGTTGCTCGCCGCCTCCGGAATCGATCGGGCACTGTTGCCGGATCTGGTTCCGCCGGGTTCCGAGATCGGTGGCCTGACCGAGGACTTCGCCGCGCTGACCGGCCTCCGGGCCGGGACGCCGGTGATCTTGGGCGGCGGCGATCAGCAGTGCGCGGCGCTCGCGCTCAACGTCCTCGCCGACGGCGATGCCGAAGCCAACACCGGGACCGGTTCGTTCGTCATCGCCTACTCGGATCAGCCTCGTTTCCACGACGAATGCCGGACGCTGTGCAGTGCCGGCGCCATTCCCGGTACTTGGATCGTCGAAGCCGGGATCTTCACGACCGGCCTCGTGCACCGATGGTTCATGGAGCAGTTCTATTCGGACGGAAACAAGAACTACGAGTTGATGAACGCAGAAGCCGCGGCCGCGCCGGTCGGGGCCAAGGGAATCCTGCTGGTTCCGCACTTCGAAGGCAGTGCCGCGCCCTACTGGAACCCCCTCGCCCGCGGCATCTTCTTCAACCTTTCGATGGCCTCGACCCGAGCGGACATGGCGCGGGCGGTGGTCGAAGGCATCGCCTTCGAGATCGCCAGTGATCTGGCGCTGCTGGAAGGGCTCGGCGTTCCGATCAACGCGGTGCGCGTCGCCGGCGGCCTGACCTGCCTGGATTCGTTCAACCAGATCCAGGCCGACTCGTTCGGCAAGATCGTCCAGCGCTACGACAACAACGAAGCCTCGTCGCTCGGTGCGCTGATGAGTGCAGCCGTCACGCTCGGTCTGTACCCGGACTACCACACGGCGTTTCGAACGATTCTCGATCGCGATCCACAGCAGTACCTGCCGATCGAGGGTCATCATCGCAAATATCGTCGAATGATCGAACGGAAAGACACCCTCTATTCGGCGCTCAACGAAGCGAAGGTCTACGACATGTTCGCAGAAACTCTGGAGTGAAGCGCAGAGCAGTCAAAAAGAACACAACAGAAGCAAATGGGGGAAGCAATGAGCAACGGCTTCGCACTGTCGATTCTCGGTCTTTCGATCGTGCTCATCATCGTGATGTGCATCCAATTCAAGATCAACGCCTTCCTGTCGCTGATGACGGCCTGTCTGCTGGTCGGGCTGACCACCGGGATGCCGCTCGGCAAGATCGGTGGCTCGATCGAGTCGGGCATGGGCGGCACGCTCGGATTCCTCGCCCCGATCCTCGCGCTCGGCGCGATCATCGGTAAGCTCATGGAGATTTCCGGTGGCGCCGAACGTCTCGCTCGAACGCTCATCGGCGCGATGGGCAAATCCCGGGCCCACTGGGCGATGTTGGTGGTGGGCTACGTCTGCGGTATTCCGGTCTTCTTTCAGGTCGGTGTCGTGCTCTTGATGCCGTTGTTGTTCAGCGTCGCCAAGGAAGCCAAACTGCCCATCCTGCAGGTCGGGCTGGCGATGGTCGCGGGTCTGATCACGGTTCATTGCATCGTGCCGCCGCATCCGGCCGCCATGGCGATCGCCCTGTCCCTCAAGGCGGACGTCGGCAAGGTGATCTTCTTCGGATTGCTCGTCGGACTGCCCGCTGCGGCCCTGGCCGGCCCGGTCTTCGGCAAGTACATCTCGCGGTTCTACGACGTCGAAGCCCCCCTGGCCGCCGCCACCGGCACCACCAAGACCGACGCCGAATTGCCGCCCTTCGGCATCACGCTGTTCGCGATGCTGTTCCCGCTGCTGCTGATGATCAACAAGACCGTGTTCGAACTGTTCGCCGCCAAAGACGCCGCCTTCATGCCGGTCGTCAATTTCCTCGGCAATCCGATCGTGGCGCTCTTCATCTCGGCGACCTTGACCTATGTGGTTCTCGGCATCGGCCGCGGCTTCTCGCTCGAGACCCTCGGTCGCCAGACCGAAGCCTGCATGGGTCCGATGGCCTCGATCATCCTGGTGATCGGCGCCGCCGGTTCCTTCAATCGCGTGATCATGGATTGCGGGATGGGGGATGCCCTCAAGCAGGTCCTCACCGCGGTCCACATCAGCCCGTTGATCATGGCCTGGATGATCGCGATCCTGATGCGCTTCGCCATCGGCAGCGCGACGGTGGCGATGATGACCGGCGTCGGCTTCATCATGCCGGTGCTCGCCAACTATCCGACCCTCGACCCCGCGCTGGTCGCCGTGGCCGTGGGCGCCGGCGCGATCGGCGCGTCGCACGTCACCGACTCCGGCTTCTGGTTCGTCAAGGAGAGCCTGGGGATCCCGATGAAGGCGATGTACGCGACGTGGACGGCGTCGACGACGATCGCCGCCGTCATCGGCCTCGCCGGCGTGCTGGTCTTGGCGCAGATCGTCTGAAACGAAACAGCCGAGCCTCAAGCAAGAGTCCGCCGTCGATGGTCGCGAGTTCCTTTCTCGCGGGCGTCGACGGCGGACATTTCGCGCGACGAGGCGGCCTACGATCCTCGGGCTCGCCTGGCGGTGCTCGCCCGCCGGCCCGGAGCTCTGCGCAACGGTGCTCCGTTCGAGAAATCGGTGCTGCCGGGCGCGATGGCGCGGGTGCACCGCGAGCTCACCGGCCGCGATGACGCAGACCGGCAGACGGTGCAGGGGCGACCCATATTCGCGCAACGATTACAGCATGGCGATGGAAATCGAACCCGGTTGCACCGGAACAGAGGCGGTTCGTGCGTCGATCAGATCCACCGTAATTCGCCCGACGCGGATCGACCGACGCGTTGATGTTGCGCTCCTGTCATCGGCATCGCCTGTCCCCGCAAGAGGTTTGGATCTTCTGGAGGGGTGCGGCGGAAATCCGCACGCCTTCATGGACATGCCGTCGGCCGTACGCGCAGACGATCCGATGCGATGGCACGGCACCCGGGTGGGTCGGGAACAGCGGGTTCGTCCGCCATCCGCCTCACTCGGCAAGAAAGGCCTCGATCGCACCGCGTGCTCCGAAGCGGCGGATCGCTTCGACGCGAGCCACGACTGCGGCGTGGAAAGCGGGATTCGCCGCCACGCCCTCGGGGAAGATCTCGCGAACCGCCAAGAGCCCGTCGACCAGCGCGGCGGCACTGTGCGCATTGGCGGCCGCGATCGCCGTCAACCGTTCGGCTATCGGGTCGGCGACCCCCCACGTCCGCCCGTTGCCGTCGGATCGCAGCAGGAACAGCGCCCAGGCGGCGACGCCGAGGGGGATCACCTTCGGGCATCCCCCCTCGGCGAGGATCTCGCCCGCCGCCTCGAGCCAGCGCGGGCCCAGCTTCTGCGAACCATCGGAGGAGATCTGGATCGTCAGGTGGCGGATCTCGGGATTGACGAAGCGTCCCTCGAGGTCGTGCGTGTAGGCGGTGACGTCGGTGCCGGGGACGGGCGGAACCGTGGCGATCAGGTCCTCGTCCCACAGCCGCCGGATGACCCGCGGCAGATGCGGGTCGGCCATGGCTTCCGCCACCGTCTCGATGCCGAGCAGGACGGAGAGATAGGCGAGGAGCGAATGGGCACCATTGAGGCAGCGCAGCTTCATCGTCTCGAAGGGATGGACGTCGTCGGTCAGGATCGCACCGGCTTTCTCCCAGGCTGGGCGGCCGGTGGGGAAGTTGTCTTCGATCACCCATTGACGGAACGGCTCGGTGACCACCGGCCAGGCGTCGACGAGACCGAGCCCAGCCTTCACCGCATCTCGCTCCGCGTCCCTGGTCGCCGGGGTGATGCGATCGACCATGGTGCAGGGGAAGGCGATGGTCGCAGCGACGAAGCCGCCCAGGTCGGGGTCGACGAGCTCGGCGAAACGGGTGACGATGCGGCGCGCGGTGACGCCGTTCTGGGCGAGGTTGTCGCAGGAGAGCACGGTGAAGGCCGGCACGCCCTGCTCGCGGCGGCGGCGGATCGCCTCGGTGAGGAGGCCGGGCACGGTCTTCGGCGTGCGCGGGTTCTCCAGATCGGCGCGGATGGCGGGGTGGGTCTCGTCGAGAGTGCCGGTGGCGGCGTCCTGACAATAGCCCTTCTCGGTGACGGTGATCGTGATGATCCGGATGTCCGGGCGGCACATCAGGGCCAGCACTTCGGTCTCCTGATCGATCGTCGTCAGGATGTCGAGAAAGGAACCGATCACCTGCAGGCGATCTTCGCCCGCGATGCGCTCGAGCTTCGTGTAGAGGCAATCCTGAGGCTTCAGCGCCGCCCGCATGTCGAGCGCGAGGAGATCGACGCCGACGATCCCCCAGTCCTTCACGCCGGTCGCCAAGACCTCGTCGGTATAGACGCCGAGGTGGGCGCGACAGAAGGCGCCGATGCCGAGATGGACGATGCCCGGGGTCACGGCCTCGCGGTCGTATGTCGGGCGGCGGACGGAGATCGGCAGAGCCGCGATCGTCGCTGCGGACAGGCGGGGGAGATCGGTGAGGTTCGACATGGGGTGCGCCTTCTCGTCGGAGAGGGACCACGGATCGGTCCCCGCCGGCCTGTCGGAAAGGATGGGAGGGCAGAGAATCCGGCGCGCCCCGCGGCGGCTCGTGCCGGTGGACGGCGCCGGCGGAGGCCGTCGATCAGGACGCGGTGGTCAGATCGAACTGGACCTTGCAGCAGCCGACCGGATCGTTCTCGAAGGCGTCGAAGGCGGCCTGCCAGTCGGAGAGCGCAAAACGGTGGGTGAGCAGTTTCTCGGGCGCCAACAGGCCGCGCGCGAACCAGCCGATCACCTTGTCGAACTTGCCCCCGTTGAGGCGCGAGGAGTGGATCGCCAGTTCCTTGGCGGTCACCTTCTGCTGCACCAGGGCCGAAGGCTCGCTGGAGAAGCCCATGATGCCGATCCGCGCCGCGGGCGAAGCGATCTCGACGGCCTCGGCGAGAATCGACGGATGGCAGGCGGCGTCGATGATCAGGGTCGGTCGAATCCCGGCCGCCTTCAGCGTCTCGAGGAGAGAAACCTTGCCGCCGTTGATCACCTGATCGGCACCACTGGCCAGGGCGAGGTCGAGTCGCGCGTCGATCTGGTCGGAAACGATCAGCTGCCGGACCCCATAGACGTGTTTCAGAACCTGAATCACCGTCAGGCCGATGGGACCGGCGCCATAGACGAGGGCGACGTCGCGCTCGGACGCGCCCGTCCGGTCGGTGATGTTGGCGGCGATGGTGAAGGGTTCCACCAGTGTCGCCCGCTCGTCCGGCATCGCGTAGGGAACGGCATGGGCATTGCCTTCGGGAACGCAGGCGAACTCCGCGAAGCCACCGTCACGATGGACGCCGATCACCTGCAGATGGTCGCAGACGTTCGGTCGTCCGATCGAACAGGGGTAGCAGTGCCCGCAGGCGACGACGGGGTCGATCACCACGCGGGTACCGATCTTGGCCGTAGCGCCGGCGCCCAGGGCCTCGATGTGACCGAAGAACTCGTGGCCGATGGTCCGCGGATACTGAACGAAGGGATTGGTCCCGTGGAAAATATGCACGTCGGAACCGCAGATCCCGGCGCGCTCGATCTTCACGCGAACTTCGCCCGGGGCCGGAACGGGGATCGGACGCTCGATGACGGCCATGCGGCCGGGCCCTTCGACTACGAGGCTCTTCATGGCGCGATCTCCTCTCACCAGTTGCACAGGGTGCCGTCGTCGAGACGGGCGACGGGCAGATAGGCGGGGCGATAAGGGAAGCGCGCGGCGAGCTTCTCATCGATGTCGACGCCGTGGCCGGGGGCCTCGCCGGGGTGCATCGTGCCGCGATCGAAGCGCCAGGCGTGCGGGAAGACCTCCAGCGCCTCGGCCGGATAACCCATGAATTCCTGAACACCGAAGTTCGGGATGGCGAGATCGAGGTGCAGTGCGGCCCCCATGCACACCGGCGACAGATCGGACGCGCCGTGGCTGCCCGAGCGCACGTTGTGGAGCGCGGCGAAATCGAAGATCCGCCGCAGGTGGGTGATGCCGCCGGCATGGACGACCGTCGCCCGGATGTAGTCGATCAGCTGCGCCTCGATCAGCTGCTTGCAGTCGAAGATCGAATTGAACACCTCGCCGACGGCGAGCGGCGTCACCGTGTGGCGGCGGATCAGCTCGAAGGATTGTTGATTCTCGGCCGGGGTCGGATCTTCCATCCAATAGAGCCGGTAGGGCTCGATCGCCTTGCCGAGGCGGGCCGCCTCGATCGGCGTCAACCGATGATGGCAGTCGTGCAGAAGGTGGGTGTCGAAGCCGTAACGGGCGCGGACCCCCTCGAAGAGGCGCGGTACGAAGTCGAGGTATTTCTCGGTCGACCAGTACTGCTCTTCGGGCAGGCCCGCCTTGGCCGGCTCGTAGGCTTCGCCGTCCTTGGAGACGCCGTAGGTCGAACGCATGCCCGGAACGCCGCACTGGATGCGGACGGCTTTGTATCCCAGGTCGACATGCTGCCCGTAGACGTCGAGCGCTTCGGCGAGGTCACGCCCGGTCGCGTGCGAATAGACCATCACGGTCTCGCGGGAAGCGCCGCCGAGCAGCTGATAGAGCGGCAGTCCGGCGACCTTGGCCTTGATGTCCCACAGGGCGGTGTCGACCGCGGCGATCGCCGACATGGTCACCGGCCCGCGACGCCAATAGGCGCCCTTGTACAGATACTGCCAGATGTCCTCGATCCGGTGCGGGTCGCGGCCGATCAGAAGCGGACAGACATGGTCCTTCAGATAGGCGGCGACGGCGAGCTCGCGCCCGTTGAGGGTGGCGTCGCCGAGACCATGGACACCGTCGTCGGTGACGATCTTGAGGGTGACGAAGTTGCGGCCGGGGCAGGTGACGATCACGTCTGCGCGGACGATTTTCATGGGGCGATACCTTTCGTCGAACAGTTCGCGTCGGTCTTAGCATCACATCATGTGGGATACAAGATAGCACGATCAGGGGGTAACTTAGATATTTTGAAATCGGTTGCGACGGGTCGAGGAGGTGATGCCCTCGGCTGGAATTCTGCCGAGATGCCAATTCAGGGGCTCAATTCATTGGGAAATTTCCATCGCACGCGCGGCTTTTGGCGATGGTGCGGGGCGCAGCATGCCCGTCGCCCCCGTCGCAAACAGGCATGATACGAACAAACGCTTATTGCGATTTGGTATCCAAGTTGGTAGGGCTTCCTCGTCGGGAAGACCAATCCGTCCGAGAGTGGAGTCCGACGAGAGGAACGCCGCCACCGAAGCTCGATCGGGCTTCGGCGCAGATCTCGTTCGCGCGATTTGCGGCCCCCCTGTCGTCGCTCTGCCGTCGGGTCCCGATGTCGTCAGGGGATCCCGCGTGCGCCGACAGTGGTGTCACGCCCAGAGCGAGGGGCTTCGCATGTATCTCACCCGTCGGACGTTCGGCCGCACGATTCTGGCCGCAGGTGTCGCCGCGACCGTCCCGGTCGCCGCACGCGCTCAGGCCGCCAAGTACCGGCTGCGCTACGGCACGGCCTTCCCCAACAATCATCCCGGCGTCGTTCGGATCATCGAAGCCTCCGAGGCGATCAAGGCCGGGACCAACGGTCTCGTCGATCTGCAGGTCTACCCGAACAGCCAACTCGGCTCGGAAGCCGACATGTTCGCCCAGACCCGTTCCGGCGCGCTGGACTTCATGTCGACCTCCGGCGTCAACCAGACCCTGGTGCCGGTCGGCGGCATCAACGCCGTCGCCTTCGCCTTCGAGAGCTACGCTCAGGTCTGGGCGGCGATGGACGGCCAACTCGGCGACCACGTGCGCCAGAGCTTCGCCAAGGTCGGCCTCCACGTCTTCCCGAAGTGCCTCGACAACGGCTATCGCAACATCACCTCCTCGGTGAAGCCGATCGTCTCCCCCGAGGACTTGAAGGGCTTCAAGATCCGCGTTCCCGGCAACCCGCTCTGGGTGACGCTGTTCAAGACGCTGGGCGCAGCCCCCACGCCGATCAACTTCGGTGAACTCTATGCCGCACTCCAGACCCACATCGTCGACGGTGAGGAAAACCCGATGGCGCTGATCCGCAGCGCCAAGCTCTACGAGGTTCAGAAGTTCATCTCCCTGTCGGGCCACATCTGGGACGGCCATCACATCTTCGCCAACATGCCGAAGTGGACGGGCCTTCCCGAGGAGGTTCGCACCGTCGTCACCGCCGCGCTCACCGCGGCGGCCGAAAAGGAGCGCGCCGACATCCTGCGCTTCAACGAGGAGGCGATCACCGAGATCAAGGCCACCGGCGTCGCCTTCAATCAGGTCGACACCAAGCCGTTCCGCGATGCGCTGCACGCCGGCGGATTCTACGGCGAGTGGAAGGCCAAGTTCGGTGCGGAGGCCTGGGCCCTGATGGAGAAGTACGTCGGAACGCTGTGAGGCGCCCGGCACGACCAGATCACCGGCGCCCGCAGGGGTGCCGGTGCGCTTCACCCGGAATCAGAGAGAGACGGGATCCATGGACATCGCCGAAACGCCGACCCTCGTCCACACCGGAGCCTTCGCGAAGTTCGATCGCCGTCTCGGCCGCTGCGTCGAGGCGGTGGCGGCGGTCATGGTGGTCGCCGAGGCGATCCTGCTGGGCTGGGCGACGACGGCTCGTTATGCCTTCGGCGCGCCGCTGACCTGGTCGGACGAACTGGCGACGGTCCTGTTCGTCTGGCTGTCGATGCTCGGCTCCGTCGTGGCGCTGCGGCGCGACGGACACATGCGGCTCACCGCCTTCATCCGTGGGCTGTCGCCGGTGTGGCGCGCGCGCGTCGACGCACTCGGCCTGATGCTGGTCTGCGCCGTGCTCTCCGCGATGATCATGCCGACCTGGGAGCACGTCGAGAGCCGGATCATCTCGCCGACCCCGGTGCTCGAGATCTCCGAAGCCTGGCGTGAGGGTGCGCTGATCGTCGGCATCGCGCTGATGCTGATGACCGCGATCGACAAACTGATCCAGAACTGCACGGTGGCGCAGATCGTCGGTGCGCTCGCCGCGACCGCCGCCGCGGCCTTCGCGCTGCATTCGGCCGCGCCGTTCCTCGACGGGATCGGCAACTACAACCTCATCCTCTTCTTTCTGGTCCTCGTCGCCTTCTGCATGGTGATCGGCATGCCGATCGCCCTCTCCTTCATTCTGGCGACGGCGGCCTATCTCCAGTTCTCCACCACCATCCCGGTCTCGATCGTGCCCGGCCGCATCAGCGAGGGCATGTCGCACATGGTGCTGCTCGCGGTGCCGATGTTCGTCCTGCTCGGCGCCCTGATCGAGATCGCCGGTCTGGCCCGCGCGATGATCTCCTTTCTGATCTCGCTGATCGGCCATCTGCGCGGCGGCCTGCAATACGTCCTGCTCGGCGCCATGTATCTGGTCTCCGGCATCTCGGGCGCCAAGGCGGCGGACATGGCGGCGATCGCGCCGGCTCTGTTCCCGGAAATGAAGAAGCGTGGGGCCCGCGACGGCGATCTCGTCTCCCTGCTCAACGCGTCGGCCGTCATGTCGGAGACCATTCCGCCGTCGATCGTGTTGATCACCGTCGGTTCGGTCACCGGCGTGTCGATCGCGGCCCTCTTCACCGGCGGCCTGCTGCCCGCGGTGGTCGGCATGGCCTGCCTCGCCTTCGTGGTCTGGTTCCAGACGCGCAACGAGGACATGAGCAAGGCCGAACGTCACGGGTTCGGGGCTCGTCTGAAGCTCTTCGCCTATGCGATTCCCGGCCTCGGATTGCCGATCGTCATCCGCACGGCCGTCGTGGAGGGGGTTGCGACCGCCACCGAGGTCGCCACCATCGGTGTGGTCTACACGATCCTCGTCGGCATGTTGTTCTACCGCTGCTTCGACTGGCGCAAGGTCTACGGTATTCTGGTGGACACCGCTTCGCTGTCCGGCGCGATCCTGCTGGTGGTCGGTGCGGCGACGGCGATGGCCTGGGCCTTGACCCAGTCGGGCTTCTCGCAACAGCTCGTCACGCTGATGACCGCCGTGCCCGGTGGCAAGGTCGGGTTCCTCCTGGTGTCGGCCTTCGCCTTCGTGGTGCTGGGCTCGGTCCTGGAAGGCGTACCCGCGATCGTGCTGTTCGGGCCGCTGCTGTTCCCGATCGCGCGCCTCATGGGCGTCAACGAAGTCCACTATGCGATCATCGCCGTCTTCTCGATGGGGCTCGGCCTCTTCACCCCGCCCTTCGGCGTCGGCTTCTATCTGTCCTGCGCCATCGGCCGGGCGTCGCCCGACGACGTGATCCACAACGTCTGGCCCCATCTGGCCGCGATGGTCGTGGCGCTCCTGCTGATCGTCTTCTTCCCGTGGATTTCGACCGGATTCCTGTGAAAGCCCGCTCGGGAGGCGGTCGCGGCGCTCCGCCTCCCCGGACGAAAAAGCCGAAGACGGCAGGCCGTTTCCGTGCTTCTGTCTTGCGCCGCCCGCAATGGCCCGGAGTTCCGTGACTTTGCCGCCGGCACGCACGCTGGTATCGGAAGGGGCGACGGATCGTGGAAGAAGTGACGGACAATCCGCATGCGCGGCTCGCCGATCAGGTCTTCGACCGCCTGCTGCAAGACATCGTGGTCGGAGCCCTCCCGCCGGGAACTCCGGTCTCGGAACTCGACCTCTGCGATCGCCTGAAGGTCAGTCGTACGCCGGTCCGCGAGGCCTTGATCCGGCTCGCCGAAGTCAGCCTCGTCCGCATCCGCCCGCAGCGTGGCACCTTCGTCGCGCCGATTTCGCCCTCGGCCTTCCGCAATTCGCAGTTCATCCGCGAGCACCTCGAATGCGCGCTGGTGGCCGAAGCGGTACGCTATATCGATTCGACGTCGCTGCGCGACCTCGCCGACATCCTGGATCGCCAGGAGGAAGTCGCGCGCTCGGGCGTCGGGACCGATTTCTACGCGCCCGACGAAATCTTCCATCGGACGATCGCTCGAATCGCGCGGCGCGAGGAGGTCTGGCTGCAGATCCGCGCCACCAAGGTCCATTTCGACCGCGTCCGGCATCTCACGCTGCAGGAGGACGTCGGTCACATCCCGCTCCTGATCGAGCAACACCGGGAGGTCTACAACGGCCTCGCCGAATGCAACGAGATCCAGGCGGTCGCCGCCATGCGGCGTCATCTCAGAGAGATCTTCCGCCGTGCCGAGGGCATCTTCGAGCGACACGTATCCGATGCGGAAAGCGAACTCGGGAAGGTGCGGCGCGGTAACAAGACGAGAGAGAAGCGAACCGAATATCCCGTCTGAAGAATCGGCGGCCGCTCGCGGCATGGTGAGGTCGGCGACCACCTGCCGCCCGAAGAGACGCCGGCCATCGGAGCATCGGTGCGTCTGGCGGGTCGGATGGACCAACGGCTCGGCAGCGCGGTCTGCGGGAATGTTCGTCTGGTGCGGTTTCCGGCTCAAATTTCGGTATGGGCCGGCCAGAAACTCCCTCGCAGGTTGCTCGGGAGGCCGCACCGATGCACCACCGTGAGACGAGCCACTTTCGTGACGATTTCTCGTGAGGGGCAGCCTCCGCGGCCGACCAGGTCGAGGGGCGTGGCAGGCGGGTGGCGTGGCAGGCGGATGGAGAGAACCGGCCATCCGGGACGATTTCACCAAGGAGGCGGGGCGCACCCTCCAGGGAAGCGACGTCGCCGTCGATCACCATCATCGCTTCCGCGAGGACGTCGCTCTGACGACGACCGCCTTTCGTCACGTTGCTTCTGCGACTTCCACCTCGACCGGACCGTGCCGGATCACGCCACGATCTGGAGGTTGCGCGAGACTTGGGCAAATCGGGGCTCGCCGAGGCGGCTTTCGACACGCTGAACGGCCGACTCGCCGTCCGCTCGACCCGGCCTCGTCTTTCGGGAGCGCGACCTCACCGTTCGACCTCACCGCGTCGGCCCGGGTGAGGGGAACCAACATGCAGGATGGATCGCGCTGCCGCCCGCCATTTGACGCAGGTTGACCGAAATCATTGTCACAAAAACGTCATGGGCGCTTCATGCCACCCTCGGGGAGCACCGCGCGCGGTCCGCTGCCCCGCGAAGAAACATGAGAAATCAAAATATCGGGAAGAAGCGCATCATGTCTCGGATCGAACGAGAACCACGCCGCATCGGTCGTTTCGCCATCGGCGTGTGAGCCATGACGGCGTCGAAGGCGTCCCACGAACGAGAAGATGCCCGCGTGACGCGGCAACCGATTTGACCAGGGGGGTTCCATGAGACCGTTGAATGCGATGCTGCCCGTGCTGTTGGCCGGAGCCGCCGTGTGGCCGTACAGCGCCGCGATGGCTGCGTCGACCGGGCTCGCTGCGATCGACACCGTCGTCGTGATCTACGCCGAAAACCGTAGTTTCGACAATCTGTATGGACATTTTCCGGGAGCCGACGGTCTCGACGCGGCGACGGACGGGCAGATGAAGCAGCTCGATCGCGACGGCAAGCCGCTTTCCGAACTGCCGCCGGTTTGGGGCGGGCTCACCGCCCAGGGCGCAACGCCCGTCGTCTCCGAGGCGCAGACCGCGCATCTGCCGAACAAGCCCTTCGCGATCGACGACCCCAAGGGCTTCAATACGCCGCTGTCGGTGGTCACCAACGATCTGTGGCACCGCTTCTACCAGAACCAGATGCAGATCGACGGCGGGCGCAACGACAAGTTCGTCGCTTGGGCGGATTCGGGCGCGCTGGTCATGGGCCATTACGACGGCAGCCAGCTGCCGCTGTGGAAGATCGCGCAACAGTACACTCTGGCCGACAATTTCTTCATGGGGGCCTTCGGCGGCTCGTTCCTCAACCACATCTGGCTGGCCTGCTCGTGCGCACCCTATTACCCGAACGCCGACCAGAGCCCGGCAAAGGGCTTGATCAGCGCGGTCGAGGCGGACGGCGTGACGCTGACGCTGGCCCCGAATTCGCCGGTTTCCGCGCTCGACGGCATTCCGATGTTCCTCAAGGACGGCGCGCTGACGCCCGACTTCTTCGCCGTCAACACCATGCAGCCGCCTTATCAGCCGAGCGGCAACAAGCCGGCCGCAGGCGCCGACCCGCGCCTCGCCGATCCCGGAAAGCCGAATACGCTGCCGCCGCAGACGCTCGCCAACATCGGCGATCTCCTGTCCGCCAAGAACATCTCTTGGGCCTGGTACAGCGGTGCCTGGCAGGCGACGCTCGACGGCAAGAACAACACGAAGGCGCCGAACTTCCAGTTCCACCATCAGCCGTTCAACTATTTCGCCAACTACGCTCCGGGGACCAAGGCACGCGAGGAGCACCTGCGTGACGGCGGCCTCGACGGCATCGCCTTCCTCCAGGACATCGATGCCGGCACGCTGCCGCAGGTCACCTTCTACAAGCCGCAAGGCAATCTGAACGAACATGCGGGCTACGCCGAGATCTTGTCGGGCGACACACACATAGCCGACGTCATCGCACATCTGCAGCGGAGCAAGCAGTGGGACCACATGGTGGTGGTCGTCACCTACGACGAGAACGGCGGCCTGTGGGATCACGCCGCGCCACCCAAGGCCGATCGCTGGGGTCCGGGCACTCGCATTCCGGCGATCATCGTCTCGCCCTTCGCCAAGAAGGGCTACGTCGACCACACGTTCTATGACACGACATCGATCCTGCGCTTCATCACTCACCGCTTCGCGCTCGAGCCGCTGCCGGGCTTGAAAGTGCGTGACGAGGCCTTGGCGAAGGCCGGGAGCCCGGCGCTCGGCGATCTGACCAATGCGCTCGCGTTGCCCGCCGAATAGGCGCGACCGTCGGCTCTCCCGTCACCCGACGTCCGGCCCGGAGACGACTCCGGGTCGGACGTCGTTTCAACGCAGAACGTAGGACGCTTTCTCGGCACCGCAGTTGGGGCAGGTCCACGTCGCGGGAAGGTCTTCGAAGGCGGTGCCGGGTGGAATGCCGTGGTCCGGGTCGCCCACGGCGGGATTGTAGATCCAGCCGCATTCGTTGGTCTGGCACCGCCAGACCTTTTCGGCCCAGGCCGATCGACACCCGAGCACGAGCGCCGACAGGGCCAGCACCACGGCAGACAATCGGCGCCGGCTGATCGACATCTGCAGTCTCCCAGAAATTCGTATCGACGGCCCATTTTAGTTCCGATCGCGTTGCCCGGTCCAGCAGCGCGAGTCGAGCCGCCGTTCATGTCGGGACCCGCGGTCGCGGCGTTCGGATGGCGCAGCCGGATCTGACCATGATCGGCGAGGCGTCGGATCGCCTCGGGATTCCGCCGCACTCGGTTGCCAGCGCCGCCTGCGAAAACGAAATTTGGAAAATGGCCGATCTCTTTCCGGCATCGCCTATGGCGGGAACGCGTCGTTCGGCTGGGCGATGCTTCGGAGAAGAGGCATCTTTCCGGTGTATCGGCCCCGGCCGATAGGGCCACTGCCCGAGTAGCGCCCGCGCCGTCGGCTCCTCTCCGTCGGCTCGATCTCGGGCCGCACCCAGCACACCGCCACGGCATGCCCAGCGGCCGACCCTGCGTCCATGGCGGATCACCGCGATGCACCGCTATCCAGAACAAATTGGTGGGAGAAATCAGTCCCAGAAAAGCAAAAAACGCAGATTTCCGCGGCTTTTCGGGAGGCAATTGGTGGAGCTGAGGGGAATCGAACCCCTGACCTCTGCAGTGCGATTGCAGCGCTCTCCCATCTGAGCTACAGCCCCGACACGACTGGGCAGGTCATGGGGGACCCGCGTCGGTTGGGCGCCATTTACGGGACCGCTCTCGGATCTGTCAAGGGACGTGCCCGCCGATCGCCGCCGCTTTTCCCGACCATGCCGCCGCACCCCGATCCACTCGGCGAACCACCCCGAACACCGGCACCCGCCGCACGCACCGGCGAAACGCAAGCGCGCGGCGCCGCCGCTCCCCACCGGTCCGGCCGAGCCCTTCGGCCGCGGCGGCCCACCACCCACCGCCCACCAGATCGACGCTCGCCCTTCGCGCGCCCCCGGTCCACGCTCGCCCGCAGACCGAGCCCCACGGCGCACCGGCGGATCCCTCGCCCCCCGGCCCGGCCCGACGGCCACACCGGTCGGTCCCTCGTCCCCGGCCCAGTCGCCCCGCCCCCTCCCGACGCCACACGAAACCGGCGGCCGACGGTCGTCCCTTGGCAATCCGCCGCGCGATCGTTACATGAGGGCGACATCATCGCACGGGAGACCCCATGGCCCTGCTCTATCCGATCGTGACCGTCGTCGATCTCGTCCTCGAGCTCTATGGCTGGGTGTTGATCGCCACCATCGTGTTCTCCTGGCTCTACAGCTTCGGCGTGGTCAATCCGCGCAACCCGGCGGTCTCGGCGATCGGCGACATGCTGTTCCGCCTGACCGAGCCGGTGCTGCGGCCGATCCGCCGCTTCCTGCCCAATCTCGGCGGCCTCGATCTGTCGCCGCTGGTGGTCTTCCTGGCGATCTTCCTGATCCGCCAGTACCTGCACCTGCTGCTGCGGCTGTGACCGAGCGGCCCGTCGCCCCGGCCGTCCTCGTCGAGGCCGGCGCCGTGCGGCTTCGCGTCCGCCTGACCCCGCGCGCCGCGCGCGACGGCCTCGGGACGATCGAGCACCTCGCCGACGGCACGCCGGTGATGCTCGCCCAGGTCCGGGCGCTGCCTTCGGAGGGCGCCGCCAATGCCGCCCTGATCGCGGTGGTCGCGGCCGCCGCCGGCGTCGCCAAGTCGAAGGTCGCCGTGGTCTCCGGCCACGGCGCCCGGGTCAAGACCGTCCGCATCGAGGGCGACGCCGCGGCGATCGCCGCCGCGCTGACCCGCGCCGCCGGGTCCTGACGTCCCTTCCCGCCGGTCGGCGTCCGCCGGATCGGCCCCTCCCCGCCCGCTGCGGCGGACCGTCTCGGCCGGAGGCCCCCATGACCGCACGCATCATCGACGGCAAGATCCTCTCCGAAAAACTGCGCGCCACCGTCGCCGAGTCGGTCGTGGCCTTCGTCGGCGCCACCGGCGCCGCCCCCGGCCTCGCCGTGGTGCTGGTCGGCGACGATCCCGCCAGCGCCGTCTACGTCGCCTCCAAGGGCCGCCAGACGGTCGCCGCCGGCATGCGCTCCTACGAACACCGCCTGCCCGCCGACACCGCCGAGAGCGATCTCCTGGCGCTGATCGCCCGGCTCAACGCCGACGACGCGGTCGACGGCATCCTGGTGCAGCTGCCGCTGCCGCGCCATCTCGACACCGGCCGGGTCGTCGCGGCGATCGATCCGCGGAAGGACGTCGACGGGCTCCACGTCGAGAACGCCGGACGCCTCGCCTCCGGCCAGCCGGGGCTCGTGCCCTGCACACCCTATGGCGCGATGATCATGCTCGATTCGGTGCTCGACCGGCTCGCCGGCCTCGATGCGGTGGTGGTCGGACGTTCGACCCTGGTCGGCCGGCCGATGGCGCAGCTCCTGCTGCGCGCCGACTGCACCGTCACCATCGCCCATTCGCGCACCCGCGATCTCGCCGCGGTGTGCCGCCGCGCCGACATTCTGGTGGCGGCGGTCGGTCGGCCCAAGATGATCGCCGGCGATTGGATCAAGCCGGGCGCCACGGTGATCGACGTCGGGATCAACCGGGTTCCGGCGCCGGAGAAGGGCGAGGGCAAGACCCGTCTGGTCGGCGACGTCGACTTCGATACGGCGGTCGCGGTCGCCGGGGCGATCACGCCGGTGCCCGGCGGCGTCGGTCTGATGACCGTGGCGACCCTGCTCGCCAACACGCTGATCGCCGCCCATCGACGGCGCGGTCTCGCCGCGCCGCCGGTCTTCGCCGAACTCGATCGCCGCCTGTTCGGCTGACGATCGCGCAGGCGCGATCAGAAGTCGCTGATCACGCCCTTGTTCTCCCAGTCGCCGAAGCGCACCGGATCGGGGCCGGCACGACCGGCGAGTTCCTTCGGCGGCGGCGGGGCCGGCACCGCGTCGCGGGCCCGGCGGCGGGCCTCGGCCTCGCGCAACGCCCGCTGCGCCGCCGGCGGCAGTTCCTCGAACTTCGTCGCCGAACCGCCTCCGTCCGTCTTCCGCCCGCCCTCGTTCGCCATCTTCGTCCTCGTGTGCTTCGTTTCGTTGAGGCCGGTGATAGCATGGCGCGACCGGTGCCGTCGAATGCACCCACCCTCTCGTCGAGAAAGTCACGATCCCCATGGCCCAGCGCGAACGCGCTCCGAAGTCCCCCGATGCCGTCCGCCCCGATCGCACCTCCGGCGATCCCGGCCTCGCCGCCCGCCGCTTCGCGGTCGACATCCTCGCCGAAGTGTTGGAGGGTCACCGCCCCCTCGACCGGGTGCTCGACCATCGCGCCACCATGCCCGCCTATCGCGCGCTGTCGCCGGCCGACCGCGCCCTGGTGCGCGCCCTGGTCGCGACCTGCCTGCGCCGCCTCGGCCTGGTCGACGACGCGATCCGCCGCATGATGGAGAAGCAGCTGCCCGCCAAGGCCCTGCGCGCCAAGCAGATTCTCCGGATCGGCGCGACCCAGGTGCTGTTCATGGAGGTGCCCGACCACGCCGCCGTGTCGCTGGCCACCGAGCTCGCCGACCGCGACCGCGACGCCCGTCCGTGGAAGGCGCTGGTCAACGGCGTGCTGCGCTCGCTGGTCCGCCGCCGCGACGAGGTCCTCGCCGATCAGGATGCCGAACGTCTCGTGACGCCGCTGTGGCTGTGGCGCGAATGGTCCGAGACCTGGGGCGAGGACGCCGCGCGCGCCTTCGCCCGCGTCCACATGGTCGAGCCGGCGCTCGATCTGACCGTCAAGTCCGACGCCGCCGGCTGGGCCGAGCGACTGGGCGGCATCGTCCTGCCGACCGGTTCGGTGCGGGTCATCGCCCACGGACGAATCGAACGCCTCGACGGCTTCGAGGAGGGCGAATGGTGGATCCAGGACGCCGCCGCGGCCCTGCCCGCCCGCCTGCTCGGCGACGTCGCCGGCCTGCGGGTCGCCGATCTCTGCGCCGCCCCCGGCGGCAAGACCGCGCAGTTGGCGGCCGCCGGCGCGAAGGTCACCGCCGTCGACATCTCCGCCGGCCGCCTCGACCGGCTGAAGCAGAACCTCGCCCGCCTGCACCTCGACGGCGTCGAGGCGGTCACCGCCGATCTCGGCGTATGGACCCCGGACGAAGCCTTCGATGCGGTGCTGCTCGACGCGCCCTGTTCGGCGACCGGCACCTTGCGCCGCAACCCCGACGTCGGCCGGCTGAAGAAGGCCACCGACGTCGAAGATCTCGGCCACGTGCAGTCCTATCTGCTGTCGCGCGCCGTCGATTGGGTCAAGCCCGGCGGCCTCTTCGTCTATTGCACCTGCTCGCTGCAGAAGGCCGAGGGCGAGGACCAGATCGCGGCCTTCCTCGCCGGCGGCGCGCCCTTCGACCGGGTGCCGATCACCGCCGACGAGGTCGGCGGCCTCGCCGATGCGATCACCGCCGACGGCGCCCTGCGCACCCGGCCCGACCAGATGCCCGACGTCGATCCCCGCCTCGGCGGTCTCGACGGCTTCTATGCGGTGCGGCTGCGCCGGCGCCCCTGACCATTCATCGAATGGACGAGGGACGCTTAACCGGCTTTTAACCCTGATGGAGTGCCTTAAGGTTGGGGTAGGGTCGCGGCCGAGTGCCGGCCGGCGTCGTCGGACGCCGCGGACGCGACGACGGGAGCTCATGGCGAACAAGAGGCCAGCGACGACGCGCGCCGAATGGAAACTGGTCGGTCGCCGGATCGCCCGTCGCCTGGTCGTGCCGGTGGTTCGGGGCGTGCGGGCCACCCGCGCCCTGTTCGAGCCGGCCGCCGACCGTCTGGCCATCGCCCCGCAGGACCTGCGCACCGCCGACGCCACCGTCGCCGCCGACATCTATGCCGGGGTCTTCGTGTTCTCCGGCCGGATCGTCGATTGTCGCGGCCGTTCGCCCTTCGAGAGCGTCGCGCCCAACCGCGAATGGGCGCGCGTCCTACACGGTTTCGGCTGGCTGCGCCACCTGCGCGCGGCCGACACCGCGCTCGCCCGCTCCAACGCCCGCATCCTCGTCGACGACTGGCTGCGCATCGCCGAACATGCGCCGATCGCCTGGGAGCCGGAGGTCGTCGCCCGCCGCACCATGGCCTGGCTCGCCCAGTCGCCGATGATCCTCGCCGACGCCGACCAGGGTTTCTATCACCGCTTCCTCACCGGTCTGACCCGCCAGTTCCGCTGGCTGCGCATCCGCATGGGCGAAGAGCCCGCCGGCCTGCCGCGCCTGCGGGTGGTGATCGCCGTGCTCACCGCGGCGCTCGCCGTCGACGGCTTCCGCCGCTGGGTGCGCCCGTCGCTGCGCCGCCTCGACGAAGAACTGAAGCGCCAGATCCTGCCCGACGGCGGCCACGTCGGCCGCAATCCGCTGGCCGTGCTGGAAATCCTGATCGACCTGCTGCCGATCCGTCAGGCGCTCGCCGCCCGCGGCTTCCCCGTCTCGGCGGTGATGATGGGGGCGATCGATCGGATGATGCCGATGGTCCGCTTCTTCCGCCACACCGACGGCACCGTCGCGCTGTTCAACGGCGCCAGCTCCACCCCGACCGATCTGGTCGCCACCGTGCTCGCCTATGACGACGGCCAGGGCCGGCCCCACGGCAACGCCCCCCACGCCGGCTACCAGCGCCTGGAGGCGGGCCGGGTGGTGGTGATCGTCGACTGCGGCCCGCCGCCGCCGCCCGAACTCGCCCGCTCCGCCCATGCCGGAACGCTGGCCTTCGAGCTGTCCTCCGGTCCCGACCGTTTCGTGGTCAATTGCGGCGCGCCGCTGCGCCCGACCGGCGACTGGGCGCGGGTCGCCCGCTCGACCGCCGCCCATTCGACCCTGATCGTCGAGGATCACGCCTCGTCGCTGATCCGCGAGATCCGCGGTGCCGCCGCCCTCGGCACGGTGCTGGTGCGCGGGCCGACCCGCGTCGGCGTCGCCCGTGACGAGACCGCCGACCGCGTCTCGGTGGTCGCCGATCACGACGGCTATGTCCGCGACTTCGGGGTGATCCACGAACGCATCCTGACGCTGGCCACCGACGGCAGCCGCCTCGACGGCCGCGACGCCGTCCACCCGGTCGCGGCACGCGACGGCGCGGTCGCCTTCGTCCTGCGCTTCCACCTCCACCCGGCGGTCAAGGTCGCCCGCCTCGCCGGCGGCGCGGTGGTGCTGGTCGGTCACGGCGGCGAAGCCTGGGAGTTCCATTGCGACGAGGTCGAGCCGACGGTCGAGGATTCGGTCCATCTCGCCGATCCCCACGGCATCCGCCGCACCTCGCAGATCGTCGTGACGGTCGCCGCCGACGGCCCGCGCGAACTCTCCTGGCGCTTCCTCCACACCGCCCGCGCCCCGACCGGCCGGCGCTGAGCCGGCGAAGGCGCCCGAGTCGGGTTTGCCCGCCGCGGGATTCGTGGTATCGGCCCGACGACACTCGCTCTCCGGGATCCCGACCGCCGCGCCGTCGCCGCCGCCGCCGGATCCCGCCCGCACGAAAGGCCCCGCCGATGTCCGTCCAGGTGAAGAACCGTCCCGCGCCCGATCTCGTCGCGATCAAGCGCGCGCTGCTGTCGGTCTCCGACAAGACCGGCCTGGTCGACTTCGCCCGCGCCCTGGTCGGCCACGGCGTCGAGCTGATCTCGACCGGCGGCACCGCCCGGGCGATCGCCGAGGCCGGACTGCCGGTCGTCGACGTCTCCGCGGTCACCGGCTTTCCCGAGATCATGGACGGCCGCGTCAAGACGCTGCACCCGCTGATCCACGGCGGCCTCCTGGCGGTGCGCGACGATCCCGAACACGCCGCGGCGATGGTCGCCCACGGCATCGTCGGCATCGATCTGCTGGTGGTCGACCTCTATCCCTTCGAGGCGACGGTCGCCGCCGGCGCCGATTGGGCGACCGCCATCGAGAACATCGACATCGGCGGCCCGGCGATGATCCGCGCCGCCGCCAAGAACCACGGCCACGTCGCCGTGGTGGTCCACCCCGCCCGTTACCCCGAGATCCTCGCCGCCCTCGATGCCCATGCCGGCGCGACGCCGCTCGCCCTGCGCAAGGCGCTGGCGCTCGAGGCCTTCGGCCGCACTGCGACCTACGACGCCGCCATCTCCAACTGGCTGGCCGCGACGCTGGGCGAGGCCAACCCGCGCTTCCGCGCCTTCGGCGGCACGCTCGTCGAGCCGATGCGCTACGGCGAGAACCCGCATCAGGCCGCCGCCTTCTACAAGACCGCCGAGCGTCGCCCGGGTGTCGCCACCGCCACCCAGCTCCAGGGCAAACAGCTCTCCTACAACAACATCAACGACACCGACGCCGCGTTCGAGCTGGTCGCCGAGTTCGATCCGGCCCGCACCGCGGCCTGCGCGATCATCAAACACGCCAATCCCTGCGGCGTGGCCGAAGCCGCGACGCTTCCCGAGGCCTATGCCAAGGCGCTGCGCTGCGACCCGGTCTCGGCCTTCGGCGGCATCGTCGCCTTCAACCGCACGCTCGACGCCGAGACCGCGGCCGAAGTGGTCAAGATCTTCACCGAGGTGATCATCGCGCCCGAGGCCACCGACGAGGCCAAGGCGATCGTCGCCGGCAAGAAGAACCTGCGCCTGCTGGTCACCGGCGGCCTGCCGCGGCCCGAGGCGGTCGGCCTCACCGCCAAGACGGTGTCCGGCGGTCTCTTGGTCCAGAGCCGCGACAACGGCACCGTCGAGGCGATCGAGCTGAAGGCGGTGACCCGTCGCGCGCCGACCGAGGCCGAAAGTGCCGATCTCGCCTTCGCCTTCCGGATCGTCAAGCACGTCAAGTCCAACGCCATCGTCTTCGTCAAGGATCTCGCCACCGTCGGCATCGGCGCCGGGCAGATGAGCCGCGTCGATTCCGCCCGCATCGCCGCACGCAAGGCCGCCGACGCGGCCGAAGCCGCCGGTCTCTCGGAGCCCTTGACCAAGGGATCGGTCGCCGCCTCGGACGCCTTCTTCCCCTTCGCCGACGGCCTCGAGGCCCTGATCGAGGCGGGCGCCACCGCGGTGGTCCAGCCCGGCGGCTCGGTGCGCGACCCCGAGGTGATCGCCGCCGCCGACGCCGCCGGCATCGCCATGGTGGTCACCGGGATGCGGCACTTCCGTCACTGACCGGCACCGGCGGCGACGCCACCGTCGCCGCCAGGGCCATCCCGACGCCGAGGAAGCCGAGCAGCACCGCCGCGCCGGCGCGCTGATCACCGCACCAATGGGTGACGATCCCCACCGCCAGCGGCCCGAGGAAGCTGGTCAGCTTGCCCGACAGCGCGAACAGGCCGAAGAACCGGCCCGAGCTCGCCGCCGGCACCAGCCGCGCCAGCTGGGTCCGCGACGAGGCCTGCAGCGGCCCGGCGAGCAGGCCGACGATCGTCCCGGCGATCAGGAAGATCTTGTCGCCGAGGCCGGCATAGAGCGAAACGTCGCCCGCCGCGCGGCCGGCGATCGGCACCACGAAGGCGACGTGGTGCGGGTCGGTCGACAGAATCACCCCGAGCGTCAGGATCAGGCCGGCGAGCGCCGCGACGATCACCGCGCGCGAGCCGAAGCGGTCGTCGAGACGGCCGCCGGCGAAGGCGCCGATCGTGCCGGTGACGGTCGCCAGCACCCCGAACAGGCCGAGCTCGATGGCGCTCCAGCCGAACATCCCGGCGCCGTAGATGCCGCCGAAGGCGAACAGTGCCACCAGCCCGTCGGTATAGACCATGTTGGCGATCAGGAAGCGCCCGAGGCCGGGGATCGCCCGGAGATCGCGGACGGTCTCGGCGAAACCAGCGAGCCCCGCACCGATCGCCTCGGACGTGCGCGGATGCTGGTGGCTGTCGGGGGTGAACAGGAACATCGGCAGCACGAACAGCGCGAACCACGCCGCGGCGATCGGCCCGGTCGCCCGCGCGCCCGCGTCGGCGTGGAGCGCCCAGCCGAACGGCGGGGTGAGGCCCGCCAGCGTCGACCCGGTGGCCGCATCGGTCACCACGAAGCCCAGCACCAGGATCAGCGACACCAGACCGCCGACGTAGCCGACCGCCCAACCGGTGCCCGACAGCCGCCCCAGCCGATCGGCCGACACCAGCCGCGGCATCATCGCATTGTTGAACACCGTGGCGAATTCCGCGCCGATCGTGCCGACCGCGAAGGCCCCGAGCGCCAGCGGCACCGCGCCGGGATGGCCCGGCCGGGCGAACCACAACAGGCAGGCGCCGACCATCATCATCGCCCCGAAGCCGGCGATCCACGGCTTGTGCCGCCCCGACGCATCGGCCAATGCCCCCAGCACCGGCGACAGCACGGCGATCACCAGCCCCGCCGCGGCGGTGGCATAGCCCCACCAGGCCTGACCGGCGACCGGCTCGCCGGCCAGCCGGGTGGCGAAATAGGGCGCGAACACGAAGGTGGTGACCAGCGTGAAATAGGGCTGCATCGCCCAGTCGAACAGCACCCAGCCGGCCAGTCCGGCCGATGTCGTGCAGTTGCGCTCCGTCCCGCTCGCCGTCATGCCGCTCCCCTCCGCCCCGTCACTCAGGTGTCCTCGGCGAGATCGGCGAGCAGCGCCGCCGCCACGGTGAAGCGCGACACCCCGGCGCCGGCCTCCTCGACGATCTCGGCGATCGCCGCCAGTACCCGCGCCACGTCGCCGCCGCGCCGTCCGACCCAGGCGTCGAGCCCGCCCGCCGCCAGCACGTCGGCGACGATCCGCCGCTGCGCGTCGCCGATGGTGCGCACCGCCCGATCGAGCGCCAGCCCGTCGAACGGATCGGCCACCGGCACCGCCTTGGCGGCCGCCACCAGCCGACCGATCGCCAGCCGCTCGCCGACCGCGAAATGCACCGCCGCCACTTCCGCCGGCGCCCGTCCGGTGCGCTCGGCGACCGGCGCCACGTCGAGCACCTCGACCAGCAGCCCGAGCCGCGACAGCCGCAGCGCCGCCTCTTCCGGCACCCCCTCGGCGGCCAGCCGGCCGCGCTGCCGCTCCAGCGCCTCGACCGCGGGCAGCGGCAACAGCGCCTCGATCTCGCCCTCGACCAGGGCGACCACCCCGCCGAAACGTTCGACCACCTGGGCGATGCCCTCGCCGGAGGCGAAGGGCCGCACCAGCCGCACCGTCGCTTCGATCAGATGATCGCGCAACGATCCGGCGAGCTCGAGCAGGGTCGTCCCGGCGAGGCCGCCGAGCCCGTCGATGGTGGCGATCAGCGCCTCGGCGCGGAAGATCGCCCGCGCCGCCGCGAAGGCCCGCGCCACCGTCGCCGGATCGGCGGCGGTGCGATCGGCGACCCGCACCACGAAGGTCGGACCGCCGAGATCGACCAGCGCATTGGCCAGCCGCGTCGCGACGATCTCGCGCGCCAGCCGATGGCCGGCGATGTCGCCGGCGAAGCTCTCGCGCATCGCCGGCGGGAAGCTCGCCGCCAGCTCCGGGGCGAAGAACGGATCCTCGGTGACCCGCGCCGCCAGCAGATCGGCCTTCAGCGACAGCTTGGCATGGGCGGCGATCACCGCGATCTCGGCCCGTCCGAGGCCGCGCCGCGCCTTCTCGCGCTGGGCGAAGCCGGCGTCGTCGGGCAGCGTCTCGACCTTGCGGTCGAGCCGTCCGCGCCGCTCGAGCTCGCCGACCAGACGGCGCTGGTGGAGCAGGTCGCCCACCCCCTGGCGCTCGGTCAGCGAGATCGCCAGGGTCTGGCGGCGGTTGTTGACCAGCACCAGCTCGGCCACCGCGTCGGTCATCGAGGCCAGCAGCGCGTCGCGCCCGGCCCGGTCGAGCCGGCCGGCAACCACTGCGGACGCCAGCGCGATCTTGATGTTGACCTCGACGTCGGAGCAGTTGACCCCGGCCGAATTGTCGATGGCGTCGCAGTTGCAGCGCCCGCCGGCCGCCCCGTATTCGATGCGCGCCCGCTGGGTCATGCCGAGATTGCCGCCCTCGGCGACCACCCGCGCCCCGAGCTCGAGCCCGGTCACCCGGACCCCGTCGTTGGCCTTGTCGCCGACCTGGGCGTCGGTCTCGGCCGAGGCCCGCACATAGGTGCCGATGCCGCCGAACCACAGGAGGTCGACCGACGCCTTCAGGAGCGCCCGGATCACCACCGCCGGCGGGGCGTGATCCGCCTCGATCCCGGTCAGGGCGCGGATCGGCGGCGACAGCGGAATCGACTTGGCGGCGCGCGAGAACACCCCGCCGCCCGCCGAGATCAGGCGCGGGTCGTAGTCGGCCCAACTCGACCGCGGCAGCGCGAACAGCCGCCGCCGCTCGGCGAAACTCGCCTCGGTGTCCGGATCGGGATCGAGGAAGATGTCGCGATGGTCGAAGGCGGCGACCAGCCGCAGGGTCGGCAGTGCCGTCAGACCGTTGCCGAACACGTCGCCCGACAGATCGCCGATGCCGATCACCCGGATCGGCGTGGTGGTGACGTCGACGTCGATCTCGCGGAAATGCCGCTTCACCGCCTCCAGCGCGCCGCGCGCGGTGATGCCCATCTTCTTGTGGTCGTAGCCGACCGAGCCGCCCGAGGCGAAGGCGTCGTCGAGCCAGAAACCGCGCTCACGGGCCAGCCCATTGGCGAGGTCGGAGAAGGTGGCGGTGCCCTTGTCGGCGGCCACCACCAGATAGGGATCGTCGCCGTCGTGGCGCAGCACCGCCGGCGGCGGCACCACCACCCCGTCGACGATGTCGTCGGTGAGATCGAGCAGCCGCCCGACGAACAGCCGATAGGCCGCCACGCCCTGCGCCTGCACCACCTCGCGCGACAGCCCGACTGTCGAGCCCTTGGGCACGAAGCCGCCCTTGGCGCCGACCGGCACGATCACCGCATTCTTGACCTGCTGCGCCTTGGCGAGGCCGAGCACCTCGGTGCGGAAGTCCTGGGCGCGATCCGACCAGCGCAAGCCCCCGCGCGCCACCGCGCCGAAGCGCAGATGCAGGCCTTCGACCGTCGGCCCGCACACCCAGATCTCGCGGAACGGCCGCGGCGCCGGCATCTCGGCGAGGCCGGCGGGATCGAGTTTGAAGGCCAGCGTGTCGCGCGGCAGCCCGTCGCGATCGGGACGGAAGAAGTCGGTGCGCACCATCGCCTCGACGTGGCCGGCGAAGCGGCGGACGATGGTGTCGTCGTCGAGCCCGACGATCGCCTCGAGCGCCCGCTCGACCGCCGTCCGCGCCGCCGCCGTGGCCGCCACCCGCCCCGCGCCGAGCGCCGGATCGAAGCGCGCCCGGAACGCCGCGACCAGGGCGCGCGCCGCGTCCGGCGAGCGCCGCAGCGCCCCGGCCAGGGCTTCCGGCGTGTGCGGCAGGCCGATCTGCCGCAGATGGCGGCCGATCGCCCGCAGCAGCGCCGCTTCGCGCCGGTCGAGCCCGGCGTCGAGCACCAGCGCATTGAAGCCGTCGTTTTCGGCGCGGCCGGCCCACACCGCCGTGAACAGATCCTCGAGCCGTCGCTCGAGATCGCCGGAGAGCTCGATCGCCGCACCGCCGGCATGGGCCAGCGCCATGTCGTGCACGAAGATCGCCCCGCCCTCGGACGGGGTCACCCGATAGGTGCTCTCGTCGATCACCCGGAGGCCCATCGCCTCGAGGATCGGCACCCGATCGGACAGCGGAATCGGCGCCACCGCGTCGAACAGTTTCAGCGCCAGCCGATCGGCCGCCTCGCCCGGGCGCCGATAGAAGTCGACGGCGGTGCGGCGGTCCTCGCCGAGCCCGCGCATCGTCGCCACGTCGATCGCCGCCGCCGCCGGATCGATCGCCTCGCGATAGGCCGCGCCGAAGGCGTCGACCCAGCGCGCCGCGTCCGGCACGAGGCTCGCCGCCAGCTGCTCGACGAAGGCGTCGCGCCAGGTCCGCACCAGGGCGGCGACGTCGCGCTCCAGCACCTCGGCGGCGATCTCCGGTGTCTGGCCGGAGGTGCGGCCGACGATGTAGTGGATGCGGGTCAGCGCCCCTTCCGGGAAGGTCGGCGTCGCCGATTCGACCCGACCGTCGAAGCGCTGTTCCAGGAGCGCGCCGATGCGCAGCCGCAGCGTCGTGTCGTAACGGTCGCGCGGCACGAAGGCGAGCACCGAGACGAAGCGGTCGAAGGGATCGCGTCGCGCCAGCACCCGGATGCGCGGCCGCTCGCCGAGCGCCAGCACCGCCAGTGCGAAGGTGTCGAGCGTCGCCTCGTCGATCTGGAACAGCTCGTCGCGAGGGAAACTCTCGAGCACGTGGCGCAGCGCCTTGCCTGAATGGCCGTCGGCGGGGAAGCCGGCCCGCGCCACCACCCGCGCCACCTTGGCCTGGACGAAGGGCACGGTCTCGGCGGAGCTCGTATAGGCGCTGGCGGTGAACAGCCCGAGGATGCGCAATTCGCCGATGAGCGTGCCGTCCGGCCCCCAGCTCTTGACCCCGACGTAGTCCATCGCCACGCGGCGATGGACGCGCGAGCGGACGTTGGACTTGGTCACCAGAATCGGTTCGGGCGCCCGCACGAAGGCGCCGATCGCCGCCGCGGCGTTGAGGCTCTCGACCCCGCGCTTGAGCACCCGCACGTCGGGATCGCGCAGGATGCCGAGCCCGGTCGCCGCCAGCGGCTCGACATAGGCCCCGCCGGCGCCGTCGCCGAAGCGGTAGTCGCGGGTGCCGAGGAAGGTGAAATGGCCGTCGCGCAGCCAGTTCAGGAAGGCCACCGCCTCGCCGCGCGCCACCGCCGCGAGCGGCGCCGAGGCCGTCGAGGTGCCGGCGATCTGCGCCTCGACCCGGGCCAGCATCGCCGTCCAGTCGTCGACCGCGGCGCGCACGTCGGCGAGCGTCCGGTCGAGATCGTCGATCAGCGCGCCCCGCGCCGCGGGATCGGCGATCGGGGCGAGATGGATGCGGATCAGGCTCTCGCGGCCAGCGCCGCGCCCCGAGGCCTCGCTCGCCTCGAAGGTGAGCAGGCCGCCGTCGCGGTCGCGCTGCACGGTGAAGATCGGATGCAGCACCAGACGGATCTCGTGACCGGCCTCGACCACCGCGCCGGTCACCGAATCGAACAGGAACGGCATGTCGTCGTTGAGGATGTCGACCACCGTCGCGGTGCACCCGCCCGGCCCCGCGAGATCCGACACGCGGATGGTGTGGCCCTCGCCCTGCCGCCGCCCGAACACGGCCCAGGCGTCGCGCGCCCAGGCCTCGAGATCGTCGGCCGACGCCCCGGCGAGGTCTTCGGCCGGAGCCCGTTCGAACAGCAGGCCGGCGAAACGGGCGAAGACCGGATCGGCCGCCGCCTTGTCACCGATCGCCGATTCGTGGGAAGACGCAGGCGTTCCGTCCGTTCCGACCATGGCATCCACCCTCGCGACCGCGAGCCGCCGCGACCCGTCGCGGCGCGACTCCCGTTCGAGCGGCGTCCAACATGGAACCCGGTGGGGCCGAACGCAATGACGCTGTCGGGATCGTCGCGGCGCCGACGCCGGGGGCCGGAAACGCCGAGAGCGCGACCCGGGGGCCGCGCTCGCGCGAGTTCGATGGTGTCGCCGGCGATCAGGTCGCGGCGGTTCCCGGGATCACTTCACCTTGTCGGCGTCGTAGCGGGCGATCGCTTCGAGGATCAGCCGGCGCGCATCGTCGTCGTCACCCCAGTTGATGATCTTGACCCACTTGCCGGGCTCGAGATCCTTGTAGTGCTCGAAGAAGTGCTTGACCTGATCGATACCGATCTGGGGGAGATCCTTGTAGGACTTCACATCCTTGTAGCGCGGCGTCAGCTTGTTGGACGGCACCGCCAGGATCTTCTCGTCGTGGCCGCTCTCGTCTTCCATGAACAGGACGCCGATCGGCCGGCAGTTGATGATCGCGCCGGGGACGATGGCGCGGGTGTTCATCACCACCACGTCGATCGGATCGCCGTCGTCGGACAGGGTGTGCGGCACGAAGCCGTAATTGCCGGGGTAGCGCATCGAGGTGTAGAGGAACCGGTCGACGACCAGGGTGCCGGAAGCCTTGTCGAGTTCATACTTGATCGGATCGCCGCCGATCGGAACTTCGATGATGACGTTGATGTCTTCCGGGGGATTCTTGCCGATCGCAATGGCGTCGATACGCATCTGATCACTCCTCGGGTGGCGGGCCCCGCGGCCGGACGGCGAGGGACGCGAGTGAGACGACCGGGACGCCCGTCGGGATCCCCGTCGCCACGAGACAGCGGCGGTTCGACGTCGATCCGCGCTCGGAATGGTCTCATAGCCGATCCGGCGACCGCGCGGAACGTGTCCGTTAGGACGACCTCGAATTGATTGAAGAGTGGGGGCGTCAGGTGGCCGGGAAGCCGAACACCACCAGGGGCAAGGTGGTCTCGCCGATGCGTTCGCCGGTCTCCGCCGCCACCGCACCGCCCATGTGCTCGTAGAACCCGCGGGCGCCGAGATTGTCGGCGAGCACCCGCACCGAGAACGAGGCGAGCCCGTAGCGCCGCAATTCGCGCCGCGCCGCCTCGAACAGCAGCCGTCCGAAGCCCAGTCCCTGATGCTCCGGCAGGAGATAGATCTCGTAGATCTCGCCGGCGAAGGGCAGCATGCGCATGCGGTTCGGCCCGATCGTCGCGTAGCCCACGACCTCGCCGCCGACGTCGAGCACCAGGATCGAAGTGTGGCGTTCGATCGCCCGCTTCCACCACAGCGGACCGCGCCGGGCGATCATCCGCTCGAGGTCGCGGCCGGGGATGATGCCGCGGTAGGCGAGGCGCCATGCGGCGTCGTGAACCCCGGCGATCCGGCCGGCATCCTCGTTTCCCGCGCGTCTGACACCGATCTGTCCCAGTCTCATGAGGAGAGCGTAACCCGGCTCGGCGGAGGCGTGAAGAGGGCTCCTGCGGAATTTACCGGATGGCCGACGCGCGCTCGGGCGCGGCCCCGCCACCCTTGAAATCTCGCCGTTCGGCCCGATCTCTTCCCTCGTCCCGGCGCGGCGCGGGAAACCACGGGAGAGCGACATGGCCACCACCCACGACGGCGACGGATCCTTCGATCCCGGTTACATCGGTCCGGAGGAGACGCGCGAGGCGCGCATCCGCGCCGGCCTGTGGGCGACGGTGCGCCGCGCCGCGCGCGCCATCCCCTTCATCGACGAGGTGGTCGCCGCCTGGTACTGCGCCCTCGATCCGGCGACCCCGAACAAGGTGCGCCTGACCCTGTTCGCGGCGCTCGCCTATTTCGTCGCGCCGATCGACGCTCTGCCCGACTTCCTGCCGATGATCGGCTTCTCCGACGACATCGGCGTGTTGCTCGCCGCGCTGGCGATGGTCCGCTCGCACATCCACGACGACCACCGCGAAGCGGCACGACGGGCCCTCGCCGAAGACGCGGCGCGCGGCTGAGGGGCGGGCGGTTCGCGGCCGCGCAGTCGGCGGTTCGCGCCCGAGCGAGATCGTTCGCCGCCCGCGCCGCCCCCTTCGTAGAGAAGTTGTCGCCGCCCGGTACTGCACCCTCGATCCGGCGCCCCCGATGAAGTGCGTCCGACGCGGGTCGCCGTACTCGCCTGTTTCGTGGCGCCGGTCGATGCCTTGCCCGACGTCCTGCCGGTGATCGGCATGTCGGTCGACCGCGGCGTGCGGCTCCCCGCCCTCCCGCGCCGCCCCCGTCGCGGCGGACCGTCGACCACTCTTGCGAATGCGACGCATTGCCACACTGGTCGATCCCCCCGTAGCACCCCATGTCTCGTCCGTCGGGTGGTCGGCCCCCGCGGCGCAACGCCGGCGGGCCGCATCCGACGCTTCCGGCGTCCGGCCTTGCCCCGGACCGGCGAAAGGACACGCCCCATGACCTTCATTCCCGACGTCGATCTCGGCGTCCACCACCGCCCGACCGACCTGTCGGACCGCGTCGCCCTCGGCGCGACCAAGGTCCTGCGGTTCATCGCCGACACCTTCTTCGCCCAGCGTTACGGCCACCGGGCGGTGGTCCTCGAGACCGTCGCGGCGGTGCCCGGCATGGTCGGTGCGATGCTCACCCACTTGCGCTGCCTGCGTCTGATGCGCGGCGACGACGGCTGGATCCGCACCCTGATGGAGGAGGCGGAGAACGAGCGGATGCATCTGATGACCTTCATCGAGGTCGCCAAGCCGACGCTGTTCGAACGGATGGTGATCCTCGGCGCGCAATGGATCTTCTATCTCGGCTTCTTCGGCCTCTATCTCGTCTCCGCCCGCACCGCCCACCGGCTGGTCGGCTATTTCGAAGAAGAGGCGGTGATCAGCTATACCCATTATCTCGCCGAGATCGACGAGGGACGGTCGCCCAACGGTCCGGCCCCGGCCATCGCCCGCCATTACTGGAAGCTCCCCCCGGAGGCGACGCTGCGCGACGTGGTCCTGGTGGTGCGTGCCGACGAAGCCCACCACCGCGACGTCAACCACGGCTTCGCCGGCGAACTCGGCGGCAAGCCCGTCGATTCCGCGACGATCGCGCCCTATCCCGCGCACGCCGAAGAGTTGACCCATTCGGGGTGAGGGCGGGCAATTTCMCCCCGCCACCAGCACCACCTTGCCCTTGACCCGCCGCGCCGCGATCTCGGCGATCGCGTCGGCCGCCGCGGCGAGCGGGTAGGTCGCCTGGACGTGCGGACGCAGCTTCCCCTCCGCCGCCCAGGCCAGAATCTGCCGCATCTCGATCCCGAAGGCCTCCGGCTCGCGCGCCACGTGGTCGCCCCAGAACACCCCGATCGACGCGGTGCCCTTGAGCAGCAAGAGGTTGAGCGGCGGCTTGGGGATCTCTCCGGCGGCAAATCCCACCACCAGATGGCGCCCCCGCCAGGCCAAGGCCCGCAGCGCCGGCTCGGTGAAGCGGTCGCCGACCAGATCGTAGACGACATCGACGCCACGGCCGTCGGTGAGCTCCTTGAGCCGGGTCTTGAGGTCCTCGGCCTCGTAGTCGACGGCTTCGTCGGCGCCGGCCGCGCGGCAGAAGGCGAGCTTGTCGGCGCCGGCCGCGCAGGCGATCACCCGCGCTCCGAGCAATTTGGCGATCTCGATCGCCGCCTGACCGGCCCCGCCCGACGCCCCGAGAATCGCCACCGTCTCGCCCGGCGCGACCCCGCCGCGATCGGCGAGCCCGTGGATCGCCGTGCCATAGGTTACCGACAAGGTCGCGGCCGGCGTGAAATCGAGGCCGTCGGGCATGGCAGTGAGCGCCGTCGCCGGCACCACCACCTTCTCCCGCGCCCCGCCCCAGCGCAGATGCGCGACCACCCGGTCGCCGACCGAAACGCCGCCGACCCCCGCCCCCAGGCGCTCCACCACCCCGGCGATCTCGCCGCCGGGGGAGAAGGGGAAGTCCGGGCGGAACTGGTAGCGGCCGGCGACGATCAGCGTGTCGAAGAAATTGAGCCCGCAGGCCCGCATCGCCACCACCACCTCGCCGGGGCCGGCGACCGGATCTGGGAGATCCTCGATCGTCAGATCCGCCGGCGTCCCGAACGCCCGGCATACCACCGCCTTCATCCCTGCCCCTCCTCGTCCCGACCCTCGAAACCGGGAGAATCGACGGGTCGGTCGCGCCGGTCCACCCCGACCTTGGGCCCGCGTCAGACCGCCCCGCCGAGCGCCTCGAGCGCCTGCCGCAGCCGCCCGAAGGCCAGCCGCAGCCGCGACTTGACGGTACCGAGCGGCAGACCGGTGACGCCGGCGATCTCCGAATGGGACAATTCGTCGAAGAAGGCGAGGCGCACCAACCGGCGCTGTTCCTCGGGCAATCCGTCGAGCGCCGCCCCGACCCGCACCTCGAGCCGCCGCCGATCGAGGCCGACCTCGGCGCTCTCCGGCGCCTGCGGCTGCAGCATCGGCTCCTCGTCGTCGAAGTCGCGGACCTTGGCGTGGCGCACCGCGTCGATGCGCCGGTTGCGGGCGATGCGGTGGAGCCAGGTGGCGAGCGACGACTTCGCCGGGTCGAACAGCCCGGCCTTGGTCCACAACACCGCCAACACCTCCTGCGCCAGTTCCTCCGCGGTCGCCGCGTCGCAACCGTTGCGCATCAGGTGGGCCTTCAGGCGCGGCGCGAAATGATCGAACAATTCGGCGAAGGCCTGCCGGTCGGCCGACGCGGCGACCCGGGCCGCGAGGGCGGCATGGCGGTCGGCGAGGGGGACGGGCGAATCCTGCGGCATGGTTGGGGTTCCGACGGCGGCGCGACGGGGGCGCCGGGGGTCCGGTGCGTCGCCGCCCGACTTTCGCCTCGTTGGCGGGTCAGCGTCCAGCCCTTCGATGGCCTCGGCGCTCCCGCCGTCGCGCCCCGTGCACATTCGCCGCAGCCGACACGACGGTTCGCCGGCGGGCGGCAACCACTTGGTAACCATCCGCATGTTTTCTGGACTGAGGTTCGACCGCATTCGAGATCGATCGGCGCTGGCGCCCGTCGAGACGACGTCAATGAAACGGGGTGATCGTACGATGAGGACCGCTCCTCTCCACGTCCTGCTGTTCGCGGCCTCCGCCGCGTTCGCCACGACCGCCTGGGCCCAGCAACCCAAGCCCGCCACCCAGCCGACCAAGCCGGCCGCCGCCGCCCCCGCCAAGCCCGCGGCCGCCGCTCCCGCCGCCGGCTCGCCGATGCTGCTGCTCGAATCGAAGGACTGGAAGGCGATCACCGCCGCCGGTCAGAAGGGCAAGATCTGCTTCGCCCTGACCGAGCCGCAGAAGATGGAGCCGCCGACCCTCAATCACGGCAAGGTCTATTTCTTCCTCACCACCCGTCCGGCCGAGAGCGTCCGCAACGAGCCGATGCTCCAGGTCGGCTATACCCTCAAGGAGGGGAGCAAGGTGGTGCTCGACGTCGACGGCCGCAAGTTCCAGATGTTCACCCGCGGCGACAGCGCCTGGCTCGACAACAACGTCGAGCCGGCCGGCCTGATCGATGCCCTGAAGAAGGGCAAGAAGCTCACCGCCACCGGCACCTCCGGTCGCGGCAATCCGACCAACTACGCCTTCTCGATCGCCGGCCTCTCCGGCGCCCTCGACGCGGTCGCCAAGGAATGCAAGTGAGCTCGGGCCGCGGCTGAGCGGGGCATTCTTCCCTCGCCGCCCGATCCGCGCTATTCTGCCCTCCATGCGAGGCGGACGGGGTGACCCGTCCGCCGTTTCGCGTTGCGGAGCGAGCCCGACGCGGGCCCTCCGGACGCCGGCCAGCCGCCGACCGAACCCGAGGATCGTCCCATGACCGTGCCCGCCCCGGCGGCGAATGCCGCGACCTCCGACGTGCTCGCCGGCATCGTCAAGGCGCCCCTCGCGGTGGCCGGCCGCGACGCCGTGCCCTCGTTGCTCGGCCTGACCCGCGACCGCCTCGCCGACACCCTGCGCGAGGCCGGCATCGAGGAGCGCCATCTGCGCATGCGGGTCGGCCAGCTGTGGCACTGGCTCTACCATCGCGGCGCCGCCGACTTCGCGTCGATGAGCAACATCTCCAAGGATCTGCGCGCCGATCTCGCCGGCCGCTTCGTGGTCGGCCGGCCCGAACTGGTGACCGAGCAGATCTCCGTCGACGGCACCCGCAAGTGGCTGTTCCGCTTCCCCTCGCGCGGCGCCGGCCGGCCGGTCGAGGTCGAGACCGTCTATATTCCCGAAGAAGGCCGCGGCACGCTCTGCGTCTCCTCGCAGGTCGGCTGCTCGCTGACCTGCTCGTTCTGCCACACCGGCACCCAGACCATGGTCCGCAACCTCACCGCGGAGGAGATCGTCGCCCAGGTGGTGGTGGCCCGCGAGCGCCTCGGCGACTTCCCCCAGGGCGAGAAGGCCGAAGGTCGCCTGCCCGCCGAGGGGCGTCTGGTCACCAACGTGGTGATGATGGGCATGGGCGAGCCGTTGATGAACTACGACGCGGTGCGCGACGCCATGCAGATCTTCGCCGACGGCGACGGCCTGTCGCTGTCGCGCCGCCGCATCACCCTGTCGACCTCCGGCGTGGTGCCGCTGATCCCGAAGATCGGTGGCGACACCGGGGTGATGCTGGCGATCTCGCTGCACGCGGTGCGCGACGATCTGCGCGACGTGCTGGTCCCGATCAACCGCAAATATCCGATCGCCCAGTTGCTCGAGGCCTGCCGCGCCTATCCGGGCCTGTCCAACGCCCGCCGCATCACCTTCGAATACGTGATGCTGAAGGGGGTCAACGATTCCGCCCAGGACGCCCGCGAGCTGGTGCGGCTGCTGCGCGGCATCCCCGCCAAGATCAATCTGATCCCGTTCAATCCCTGGCCCGGGTCGATCTACGAATGTTCGAGCTGGGATCGCATCGAGGCCTTCGCCGAGATCGTCAATCGCGCCGGTTACGCCAGCCCGATCCGCACCCCGCGCGGTCGCGACATCCTCGCCGCCTGCGGCCAGCTGAAGTCGGCCTCCGAACGGCTGAAGATCGGCGAACGTCTGGCCCTCGAGGCGATGATCGGCTCCAACGGCGACGACGACTGACGCCGCCCTCGACGGCCGTCGGTCTCGACAGCCGCCCGCCGCCGGCGCGAAGATGAATCGCCCGAATCGTCCTCCTCGCGTCCCGGATCCGCCATGGCGTCGCACGACACTCTCCCCACCACGGGCCGTCCCGCGGTCGCCGACGGCCGCCTCGGGCGGATCGCCGGCGGCTATGCGCTGGCCTGCCTCGCCGCGGCGGTGGTGCGCACCCTCGGTCTCGTCGCCGAAGAGAGTTTCGAGCGCGGCCTCGCCACGGTGATCGCCGCCAACGGCGTCGGCGCGCTGATCCTGGTGCCGATCGCCTCGACCGTGGTGATCTTCGTCGCCGCCGCGCCCTTCGCCACCGCCGCCCTGGTGGTCGCCGAGAGCCGTCGCTGGCGCGCCGCCGCGGCCTATCTCGCCGCCGGCGCGATCGTCGGCCCGGCCACCCAGGTCCTGGTGGCGATCGTCGACGGCTCGACCGCCGCGCCTTCGGCCGGGCTGTCCGGGCTCGCGGCGATCGCGGGGTTGGCCGGCGGCTGGGTCCATTGGCTGGTGGCGGTACGCGCCTCCCCGCCTGCCCCGCTGGTCCCGCCGCGCCGCGACGAACCGACCGGCGAACCGTCGCCGGAGCCCGAACTCGTGGCCGCCGAACCGCCGGACTGGAATCGCCCGTGATCGATCTCCCCCACCTGCTCGGCCGCCTGCTGATCGTCGCCCTGGCCTTTCTCGCCGCCGTCGTCGCCTCGCTGCTGGTGATCGGTGCCGGTCTCGACGTGGTGTCGGCCGGCGAACGCCTCGCCGTCGATCCCGACCTGCCGCGCTTCGTCGGTCTGGTCCTCCGCCTGCTGCGCGGCGCGGCGATCGTTCCGGCCCTGGCGGTGGCGGTGTGGCCGGCCTGGCTCGCCGCCGGCCTCATCGGCGAAGCTCTCGGCGTGCGCGGCCTGATCGTCCATCTCGTCGCCGGGGCCGCCCTGGCGGTCGCCGGTGTCGCCGCGACCTTGCCGGGGATCGCCGCCGGCGGCCTGCAACTCGCCGCCGCCGCGGGATTCGTCGCCGGTTTCGTCCATTGGGCGATCGCCGGTCGCAGCGCCGGCCTCACGCGCCGCGCGCCGCCGCCGGACGGCCCGCGCGGCCCCTGACCCCTATCGCGAGAGGAGACGCCCCATGGCCGAGCATTTCGACGTGGTGATCTGCGGCGGGGCGATCATGGGCTCGTCGGTCGCCTGGGCACTGACCCGCGATCCCGCCTGGACCGGCCGCGTCCTGGTGGTCGAGAAGGACCCGACCTACGCCCGCTCGGCGACGACACTGTCGGCCGCCTCGATCCGTCAGCAGTTCTCGACGCCCGAGAACATCCGCCTGTCGCGGTACGGCATCGAGGTGATTCGCGATCTGAAGACCCTGTTCGGGCCGGAGGCCGACATCGGCTTCGTCGAACGCGGCTATCTGACCCTGGCGAGCCCGGCCGGCGTGCCGATCCTCGAGGCCAACCACCGCGTCCAACAGGCCGGGGGCGCCGACATCGAGCTCCTCGAGCCCGACGCGATCGCCCGGCGCTGGCCGTGGATGTCGCTCGACGGCATCGCCCGCGCCGCCTACGGCCGCTCCGGCGAGGGCTGGTTCGACGCCCATATGCTGCTCGATCTCGTGCGGCGCGCGGCGCGGGCCGGCGGCGCGGTCTATGCCCAGGCCGCGGTCACCGGGATCGACCGCGTCGGTGACCGGATCACCGGGGTCACGCTCTCCGACGGCCGGCGGATCGCCTGCGACGCCTTCGTCGATGCCGCAGGCCCCGCGGCCGGCGACGTCGCCCGCCTCGCCGGGCTCGACCTGCCGGTCGAACCGCGCAAGCGCTGCGTCTTCGTGGTCCATTGCCGCGAGGAGGTGCCCGGCCTGCCGATGCTGATCGACGGCACCGCGGTCGCCTCCGGCGTCTATGTCCGGCCCGAAGGCCGCTTCCACATCTGCGGCGTCTCGCCCGACGAGGCCGACGACGCGCGCGCCGACGACGACGACTTCGAGGTCGACTATCGGCTCTACGAGGACGTGATCTGGCCGGCGCTCGCCACCCGCATCCCGGCCTTCGAGAGCCTGAAGCTGGTGCGCGCCTGGGCCGGCCACTACGATTTCCACACTTTCGACCACAACGCGGTGATCGGCCGTCATCCGCAGGTCACCAACTTCGTGTTCTGCAACGGCTTTTCCGGCCATGGCATCCAGCAGGGCCCGGCCGCCGGCCGCGCCGTCGCCGAGCTCCTGGTGCACGGCGCTTTCCGCTCGATCGACCTGACGGTCTTCGGCTACGATCGCCTCGCCGCCGGCCGCAAGGTCGAGGAACTGAACATCATCTGAGCGACGGCGGGGCCCGTCGTCAGCGAGGGGAAGCGATGGACGCGCCCGCGACGCCGGCGGTGCTGGTGATCTCCTCCCAGGTCGCGCGCGGCGCGGTCGGGGCCCGCGGCGCAGTGTTCGCGCTCGAGCGGCTCGGTCTGACCGTCTGGCTGGTGCCGACCGTGTGGCTGCCCTGGCACCCCGGCCACGGCCGCGCCGGCCGCATCGTCCCCGAGAGCCAGGCCTTCGCCGCCGGCCTCGCCGAGCTCGCCGAATGCGAGGCGGCCGGCGAGGTCGCCACCGTCCTGACCGGCTATTTCGCGGAAGCTGCCCAGGTCGAGGCGGCCGCCGCGCTGGTCGAGCGGCTGCGCCTCGTGACCCCCGGCCTGCGGCTGGTGGTCGATCCGGTGATCGGCGACGGCCACGCCCTCTACGTGCCGGAACCGGTCGCCGCGGCGGTGCGCGACCGGCTGCTGCCGCTCGCCGACATCGCCMCCCCCAATCTGTTCGAGGCCGGATGGCTTTCGGGTCTGCCGGTCGGCTCGACCGCCGAGACCCTCGCCGCCGCCCGTTCGCTCGGCCTGCCGAGCGTCGTCGTCACCTCCGCCCCGGCGATGATGACCCGGTCGATCGCCACCTTGCTGGTGACCGCCGATGCGGCGGTGCAGATCGAACATCCGGCGATCGACGGCGCCCCCCACGGCACCGGCGATCTCCTCGCCGCGCTCGTCGCCGCGCGCCTGACCCAGGGTGCCGGCGCCGAGGCGGCGGTGACCCGGGCGGTGGCCAGCGTGTTCGATCTGGTCGCCCGCTCGGTGCGCGCCGGCTCGGACGAATTGCGGCTGGCCGCCGAACAGGACAGTCTGGTCCATTCGCTGGCCCAGGTGACGGTGCGCCGCATCGGCGAGGCCCGACCGCGCCCGCTGCGGCCCCACCCGGTGCCGATCGGCTGACGCAGGAGATCGCGGTGACCGCACCCGACGCCCGTGAAGCGCCGCCGGTCCTCGCCGGCGTCGACGGCTGCCCGGCCGGCTGGCTGGCCTGCCGGGTCGCCGCGACCGGGCCGCTGATGCCGGAGATCCGCATCTTTCCCCGGATCGCCGATCTCCTCGACGGCCCCGACGCGCCGGCGCTCACCGCCATCGACATGCCGATCGGCCTCTCCGACGCCGTCGGCCCGGGTGGCCGCGGCCCGGAGCGGCTGGTGCGTGCCCGGCTCGGCGCCCGACAGTCGTCGGTGTTTTCGATTCCCGCGCGCGCCGCGGTCTTCGCCGGCGAAGGCCTCGACGAGCGCGAAGCCTATGCCCGCGCCTGCGCCACGGCGCTCGCCACCTCGACGCCGCCACGCAAAGTGTCGAAACAGGGCTTTCATCTCTTCCCCAAGATCCGCGAACTCGATCGCTGGATGACCCCCGAGCGGGCGGCACGGGTGATCGAGAGCCACCCGGAACTGGCCTTCGCGCACCTGAACGGCGGAGCCCCGATGACCCTGCCGAAGAAGGTCGAGGGCCGGCCGAACCCGCCCGGCCTCGACGAGCGCCGCGATCTGCTGGTCGCCCACGGCTTCGAGCGCGCCCTGCTCGAGGCCCGCCCGCCGCGCGGCGCCGCCGCCGACGATCTCCTCGACGCCTGCGTCCTGGCGCTGGTCGCCCGCCGCTGGGTCGCAGGCCGCGGGGTGTCCCATCCCGCCGAACCCGAGCACGACGCCCGCGGCCTGCCGATGCGCATCTGCGCCTGATCGCCCGCGCTCCTCGCCCTACCTACGACCAAGGCGGCATTGCCCGCCCGGATCGCTTCCGGCACTACGGGACCGGCGCCGAGGGAGGCACAGCATGACCAAGACCAATGCCGGCAATTTCTTCGAAGACTTCCGCATCGGCCAGGTGATTCGCCATGCCACGCCGCGCACCGTCACGGTCGGCGAGGTCGCGCTCTATGGCGCCCTCTACGGCGGTCGCTGCGCGGTCCAGTCGTCCGACGCCTTCGCCAAGGCCGTCGGCTGGCCGCGCGCGCCGGTCGACGACCTCCTGGTGTTCCATGTCGTCTTCGGCAAGACCGTGCCCGACGTGTCGCTCAATGCGGTGGCCAATCTCGGCTATGCCGGCTGCCGCTTCCTCGCCCCGGTCTATCCCGGCGACACCCTATCGACGGTTTCGGAAGTGATCGGGCTCAAGGAGAATTCCAACGGCAAGACCGGCGTCGTCTACGTCCGCTCGACCGGCTACGATCAGGACGGCCGCGAAGTGCTCGACTACGTGCGCTGGGTGATGGTCCGCAAGCGCGACGAGGCGGCGGTGGTCGCCGATCAGCTGATTCCCGAACTGCCGGCGGCGCTCGCCCCCGACCAGCTCGGCTCGGCGGTGCCCTTCCTCGATCGGAGCGCCTGGGACGACGAGCTGTCCGGCAGCCGCCACCGCTTCGCCGACTACAGGGTCGGCGAGCGCATCGACCACGTCGACGGCGTCACCGTCGAGGAGGCCGAGCACATGCTCGCCACCCGGCTCTATCAGAACACCGCCAAGGTCCACTTCAACCAGTGGACCGAAGGCCAGGGCCGCTTCGGGCGCCGCCTGATCTACGGCGGCCACGTCATCAGCCTCGCCCGCGCCCTGTCGTTCAACGGGCTGGCCAACGCCTTCCACGTCGCGGCGATCAACGGCGGCCGTCACGTCGCCCCGCTGTTCGCCGGCTCGACCGTCTTCGCCTGGTCGGAAGTGCTCGACACCGCCGAATTGCCCGGCCGCGACGACGTCGGCGCCCTGCGTCTGCGCACCGTGGCGACCAAGGACCGGCCGACCGCCGACTTCCCGCTGAAGATCGACGGCGGCGATTGGGATCCCGGCGTGATCCTCGATCTCGACTACTGGGTGTTGATGCCGCGTTGACCCCCTCCGAAATGTCACTGAATGGCGCCGCTTCACGCGAGGGTGTACAGATCCTCGCGCGGTTGCGAAGCGCCTCATGCTTTTGGACGTTTTGACGCATCCGCGCAAAAAGGGTTAGAAGGCTTCAACCTAAGCGCCACTCGCCGTCGATGGCTCTTGACCTTCGGGTGCCATCGCTGCGCCGGTCCAACCCCGAGGGATCCAAGGCAGGCCGATGTCGACACAGAGCAAACCCGGCAGTGGGGTCGAGCGCCCCCTCTCGCCCCATCTCTTCATCTATGCGCCCAGCTGGACGATGGTCATGTCCGTCGTCCACCGTGGCACGGGCGCCGCGCTCTATTTCGGCACGCTGCTTCTCGCCGCCTGGCTGATCGCCGTCGGCGCCGGCAAATCCAGCTACGACACCGTCCAGTGGATGTTCAATTCCTGGCTCGGTCAGCTGGTGCTCCTCGGCTTCACCTGGTCGCTGCTCTGTCACCTGCTCGGCGGCATCCGCTTCCTCATCTGGGACCTGGTCTACGGGTTCGGAGAGAAGGAACGGCGCTGGCTGGCGATCGGCACCTATGTCCTGTCCGGCGTGTTGACGGTTCTCGTCTTCATCGTCGGCTACATCGTCAAGTGAGGTGACGCGATGAGCATGCGCACGCCCTTGTCTCGCATCACCGGCCGCGGGTCGTCGAAGTTCGGCACCGAGGATTATTGGATCCAGCGGGTCTCCGCCGTCGCCCTGGTGCCGCTGTCGATCTTCTTCGTCCTGGTCCTGATCTGCCTCGTCGGCGCCCCCTACGAGAAGGCCCACGCGGTCCTCGGCTCGCCGTGGGTCGCCATTCCGATGGGCGCCACGGTGATCGCCGCCGTCGTCCACATGCGGATCGGCATCCAGGTCATCATCGAGGACTACACCCCCTCGGACCTCGGCAAGATCGCTTTCGTTCTCTTGAACAACTTCTTCTCGGCGCTGGTCGCTCTGGCGATCCTCTGGGCGGTCGCGAAACTCTCGTTCGGGATGTGAGGAACATGGCCGTCAATTCTTCCACCAACGCTCCGGGCATCACGAACGCCGCCTATCGCTTCGTCGACCACACCTTCGACGTGGTCGTCGTCGGGGCCGGCGGCGCGGGCCTGCGCGCCGTCGTCGGCGCCTCCGAGGCCGGTCTCAAGACCGCCTGTATCACCAAGGTGTTCCCCACCCGCTCGCACACCGTTGCGGCGCAGGGCGGTGTCGCCGCTTCGCTCGGCAACATGGGACGCGACGACTGGCGCTTCCACATGTACGACACGGTCAAGGGCTCCGACTGGCTCGGCGACCAGGACGCCATCGAATATCTGGTGCGCAATGCGCCGGACGCCGTCTACGAGCTCGAGCACTGGGGCGTTCCCTTCTCGCGCACCGAAGAGGGCAAGATCTACCAGCGTCCGTTCGGCGGCATGACCACCGACTACGGCGCCGGCATCGCCCAGCGCACCTGCGCCGCCGCCGACCGCACCGGCCATGCCATGCTGCACACGCTCTATGGCCAGTCGCTGCGCTTCGGCGCGCAGTTCTTCATCGAATACTTCGCCATCGACCTGATCATGGACGCCGAAGGCGCCTGCCGTGGTGTCGTCGCTCTCGACCTCGAGACCGGCACCCTGCATCGCTACCGCGCCCACAAGACGATCCTGGCCACCGGCGGCTACGGCCGCGCCTTCTTCTCCTGCACCTCGGCCCATACCTGCACCGGCGACGGCGGCGGCATGGTGCTGCGCGCCGGCCTGCCGCTGCAGGACATGGAGTTCGTGCAGTTCCACCCGACCGGCGTCTACGGCGCCGGCGTGTTGATCACCGAAGGCGCCCGCGGCGAAGGCGGCTATCTCACCAATTCCGCCGGCGAACGCTTCATGGAGCGTTATGCGCCGTCGGCCAAGGACCTGGCGTCGCGTGACGTGGTCTCGCGCTCGATCACCATCGAGATCCGCGAAGGCCGGGGTGTGGGCAAGAACAAGGACCACATCCACCTGAACCTCAGCCATCTCGACCCTGCGATTCTGGCGGAACGTCTCCCGGGCATCACCGAGAGCGCCAAGATCTTCGCCGGCGTCGACCTGACCAAGGAGCCGATCCCGATCCTGCCGACCGTCCACTACAACATGGGCGGCATCCCCACCAACTTCCACGGTGAGGTGCTGACCAAGAAGGACGGCAATCCGGACAGCGTCGTTCCCGGCCTGATGGCGATCGGCGAAGCGGCCTGCGTGTCGGTCCACGGCGCCAACCGCCTGGGCTCGAACTCGCTGACCGACCTCGTGGTGTTCGGCCGCGCCGCCGGCCTGCGCTGCCGCGAGACGGTCAAGGCGGGCGATCGCCACCAGGATCTGCCGGCCGGTGCCGGCGAGATCGCGGTGTCGCGTCTCGACGGCTTCCGCAACGCCCGCGGCTCGACCCCGACCGCCGAACTGCGCCTCGCCATGCAGAAGACCATGCAGAACAACTGCGCGGTGTTCCGCACCGGCGAGATCCTCGCCGAAGGCCAGAAGCTGATCCAAGAGGTCTGGGAAGGCCTGCCGACCGTCAAGGTCACCGACCGTTCGCTGGTTTGGAACAGCGATCTGGTCGAGACCCTGGAGTTCGACAACCTCATCACCCAGGCGGTGGTCACCATGAACGGGGCCGCCAACCGTCAGGAGAGCCGGGGCGCCCACGCGCGCGAGGACTTCCCCGATCGCGACGACGCCAACTGGATGAAGCACACGCTCGCCTGGGCCGACGGCGCCACCAACAAGGTGACGCTCGATTCGCGCCCGGTGCACACCTACACGATGTCCAACGACATCGCGTACATCCAGCCCAAGGCCCGCGTGTACTGACTTCACCCGAGATCGTCCCGTCGGTCGCGTGAAGCGACCGACGCCCGGTTCGACAGACGGATCAAGAGAAGGGCAGACCGACAATGGTTCAGCTCCTGTTGCCTAAAAATTCCCGGATCCAGACCGGCAAGACCTGGCCCAAGCCCGATGGCGGCACACGGCTCAAGGAATTCCGGATCTACCGGTGGAATCCCGACGACGGCAAGCTGCCGCAGATCGACACCTACTTCGTCGATCTCGACGACTGCGGGCCGATGGTCCTCGACGGCCTGATCTACCTCAAGAACAAGATCGACCCGACGCTGACCTTCCGCCGCTCCTGCCGTGAAGGCATCTGCGGCTCCTGCGCGATGAACATCGACGGGCTCAACACCCTCGCCTGCACCAAGGGTCTCGACGAGATCAAGGGCAAGGTGAAGGTCTATCCGCTGCCGCACATGCCGGTGGTCAAGGACCTGATCCCCGACCTGACCGGCTTCTATGCCCAGCATCGGGCGATCGAGCCCTGGCTGAAGACCGTGTCGCCGACCCCGCAGACCGAATGGCTGCAGAGCCACGACGACCGCGCCAAGCTCGACGGTCTCTACGAGTGCATCCTGTGCGCCTCGTGCTCGACCTCGTGCCCGAGCTACTGGTGGAACGGCGACCGCTATCTCGGCCCCGCCGTGCTGCTCCAGGCCTATCGCTGGCTGATCGACAGCCGCGACGAAGCCACCGGCGACCGCCTCGACGAACTCGAGGATCCGTTCCGGCTCTATCGCTGCCACACGATCATGAACTGCGCCAACACCTGCCCGAAGAATCTCAATCCGGCCAAGGCGATCGCAGAGATCAAGAAGATGCTGATCGAGCGCCGTCTCTGACGCGTCCGCCTCTTCCCGAAACGACGAAACGCCCCGGTCGGATCCTCCGCCGGGGCGTTTTCATGTCTCGAGAAGACCGTCTGGGGCGGCCCGTGACCCGCGCCGTCAGGCGGTGGGCCCGAACGGCCGGCGCGGCAGGACGCGCTTCTGCATCTCGACCACCGCGGTCGCCCAACCGAAGGAATCGCGCATCGCCTCGGCCAGGACCGAGGCCGGCGACGGCGTCTCCGGGACAAGCAAGCCGACCACGTCGCCGCCGTCCCATTCGAGTTCGGCGCCGTTGCGCCGGGCGAGATGCTGCATCTGACGGTTCGAGGCGAGGCAGTTCATGTAGAGGCGGCGGATGCGGCGGTTGCGCGCGGTGAGCAGCACCCGGGCCATCAGGCGGGTGCCGAAGCCGCGGCCCTGCCAGTCGCTCTCGACGCTGAAGGCCGCCTCGGCCGCCGCCGAATCCGATCCGCCGAGGCGCAGTTCGCCGCAGCCGACGATCGCCTCGCCGACGAACAGGCCGTGGATCGCGGTGTCGGTCGAGAAACTGGTCTCGGCATAGCGCGCCACGAAGGCGTCGCTCGCCGCCATGCCGAAGCGGTTGCGCCGGGTGGCGGGGTCGAGGCGCATCAGATGCTCGCGGAACGCCGCCGTGTCACCGACCCACAGCTTGCGAATCGTCCCGGACAGGGAGGGGTCGCTCATGATCTCGTCCTTTCGACCGCACCGCAGCATCAACTGATATTTTATTTTGCGGTGCGATGTGGCGAGAATGGGGCAGAGAGCAAAATTACTTAAGCCTAAAGGCGAATGCAGCGAAGCGCGGTCTGGTGCGTTGCATCATCGCACGCCGCGGGACACGCCCGAAAATCACCGTGAAGCCGGTCCAAGGTCGCGCATCGAGATCGGAAGGGATCGCCTCCGATGCCGGTTCGCGGTAGAACCGCGCCGTTGTGCGATCGAGGAGCCGACACAGATGATTCGCGGAAAAGTCCTGGTTCTCGCGGTGGTCACCGCCGCGGCGCTCGCCGGCTGCGGCCGCCTCGGCCTGTCCGACAGCGGTTCCCGTCGCGTCCAGCCGGTCCAGCAGACCTTCGAGCCGCTGCCGGCCGCTCCGACCGCCACCGTCACCCAGGACACCCTGCAGCCGCTGCCGCCCGCCGGCCCCGCGGCCGGCGCTCCCATCGCCGGCGCCCCGGTCGATCCGATGGCCCCGCCCGCGGCCTATCCCGGCGCGGCGCCGCTCGCCCCCGGCGCGGCCAAGCCCGCCCAGGTCGCCGAGGCCGCCCCCGAGAAGGGCATGCCGGTGGTCAGCGGCGACTTCACCGGCGGTTGGGGCATGACCACCCCGACCGACCATTGCCAGCTCTCCGCCAGCACCACCGCCTGGGCCGGCGGCAGCCGCGTCTCGTCGCGCGGCTGCACCTCGCCCGATCTCCAGAAGATCTCGGCCTGGGTGATCGCCGACAACCGCATCGTGCTCAAGGGCTCCGACGGTTCGATCGTCGGCACGGTCGCCAAGGTCGCCAAGGACCGCTTCGTCGGCCAGACCTCGACCCGTCAGACCCTGTCCCTGAGCCGCTGATCGGGCGGCGATCCGAAGGAGAAGGCCGCCATGGCGCTCGTCCGTCTGCTCGCCGACGAAGAGATGGCGCCGGAAGCCCGCGCCGTCTTCGCCGAGATCCGTGCCGCCCGCGGGACCGACTACGTCAACGACTTCTGGCGGGCACTGGCCAACGATCCGGCGTCGCTGCGCCGCACCTGGGACAGCGTGAAACAGGTGATGGCCCCCGGCGCCCTCGATCCGCTGGTCAAGGAGATGCTCTACGTCGCCGTGTCGATCGCCAACGGCTGCGACTACTGCATCAACACCCACACCGCCTCGGCCCGCGCCAAGGGCCTGACCGAGGCGCAGTTGATGGAACTGGTGGCGGTGGTCGGCATGGCGTCGGAGACCAACCGCATGGTCGGCGCGCTGCAGGTCCCGGTCGACGCGATCTACCGCGAGCCGCGCTGACGCGGCCCGCGCGCGCCACGCCGCTCAATAATCGCCGAGCACCACGTCGTCGGTAAAGTCGACGCCGTCGACGTCCTTGACCACCGCCTGACCGCAGATCACCCGACCCTTGGCCGCGTCGAAGGTCAGCGACGGGGCGCCGTGCAGCGCCCAGCCCTTGTTCAGCGCCGCCGAGACGCGCTTGCAGAAGGCCGTGTCGTCCGGCCCGGTCAGGAAACGATAGAGCTTCATGCTGGTCTCCTCAGGCGCCGATCGCCGCGATGGCGCGGGCGATCGCCACGGTGCGTTCGGCCATCTCGGCGTGCAGCCGTTCGACCATGCGGCCATCGAGGCTGATCACCGCCTTCAGCGCGTTCTCCGGCAGGGCGAAGGCGGCAATGATCTTCTCGCCCTGGGCCACTTCCTCGGCCGTCGGTGAGAACACTTCGTTGGCCACCGCCAACTGGTTGGGATGGATCAGCGTCTTGCCGTCCATGCCGAGATCGCGGCCCTGTTCGCACTCGAGCCGGTAGCCCTCGGCGTCGGAGAGATTGTTGTAGACCCCATCGATCACCTCGAGCCCATGGGCGCGTGCGGCGGCCAGCGCGATCGCCAGCCACGGCAGCATCGGCGCCCGGCCCGGCACGAAGCGGGCCCGCGTCTCCTTGGCGAGATCGTTGGTGCCGAGCACCATCACGGTGAGCCGCCGACCGGCGGTCTCGTGGCGCGCCGCGGCGATCGCTCCGGCGTTGAGCACGGCGAGCGGCGTCTCGAACATCGCCCAGATCGCCACCCGCTCGGGCACCCCGAGCGCGTCGAGGATCGCCCCGGCCTCGAACACGTCGGCGGCGGTCGACACCTTGGGGATCAGGATCGCATCGGGCGCGGCCGCCCCGGCCGCCGCCAGATCGGCGCGGCCCCACGGACCGGCGAGGCCGTTGATGCGGATCACCACTTCGCGCGACCCGAAACCACCGGCGGTCACCGCCGCCACGACTTGAGCGCGCGCCACCTCCTTGGCATCGGGCGCGACCGAATCCTCGAGGTCGAGGATCACCGCATCCGTCGCGAGCGTCTTGGCCTTGTCGAGCGCGCGGGCGTTCGACCCCGGCATGTAGAGAACGCTGCGGCGCGGGCGGATGGTCATGGGGGGGTACTCCGAGGGGATCGCGGGAGAGGCGGGAACTCGGTCCATGCTCTAACCGAGCCGCCGCGACCCGGCAATCGGCCGTTCGGGGAAGCCGCCGTGCGGCCGGCGCGGGCGACGCCGCCTCAGGCGCGGCCGATCCGTGCCGCCAGCGCCAGACCCGCGAGCATCAACCAGCCGCCGATCAGGATCGAACCGCCGATCGGCGCGGCCATCGGGAAGAGATGCCGCCCGGCGAACACCAGCATCGCGATGTCCGCCCCGAACAGCGCCGCCGCCAGCGCCATCACACCGGCGAGCGCGATCATGAGCCCCGCGCCGCGCGCCGGCGTGCGCGCCAGCGCCACCAGCGCGACGACCGCGGCGGCATGGATCATCAGGATCTCGGCGGCCTGGGCCAGCGGCCCGCCACCGGTGACATGCGCCGAAGCGGCCGCCGCCGCCACGCCGCCGGCGCCGATCAGCCCGGCCGCCGCCAGAACCCCGTCGCTCGCCCGCATCATGCCGCCTCCGTTTCGGTCGCGACCGGCGACCACGCCACCGTCTCGCCGGCGAACATCGGCACCAACTCGCCCTCGCCCGGCACGGCGATCGCTTCGGCGACGAGCCGCGGCCGCGCTTCCCAGGTCACCCGCATTTCATTGGGGGGAAGGCCGTGGAAGGCCGGCCCGTTGAGACTGGCGAAGGCTTCGAACCTGTCCAGCGCGCCTTCTTCGGCGAACACCGTCAGATAGGCCTCGAGCGCGGTCGGCGCCGAGAAGATCCCGGCGCAGCCACAGGCGGTCTCCTTGGTGTGCCGCAGGTGCGGCGCCGTGTCGGTGCCGAGGAAGAACGACGGATCGCCGCCGGTCACCGCCGCCCGGAGCGCCCGCTTGTGGGTCGAGCGCTTGAGCACCGGCAGGCACCACAGATGCGGTCGGATGCCACCGCGGAACAGGGCGTTGCGATCCCACAGCAGATGCTGCGGCGTCACCGTCGCCGCCATCCGCCCGGCATGGGCCTGGACCACCGCCACGCCTTCTGCCGTGGTGACGTGTTCGAGCACCACCTTGAGGCCGGGGAAATCGGCGAGCAGCGGCACCAGCACCGTTTCGACGAAGCGCGCCTCGCGATCGAACACGTCGACCTCGGCGCCGGTCACCTCGCCATGGACCAGGAGCGGCATGCCCGCCCGCTCCATCGCCGCCAACACCCCGGCGATCGCGGCAATCGAGGTCACGCCGAACTGCGAATTGGTGGTAGCATGGGCCGGATAGAGCTTGGCGCCGAACAGCACGCCCTCGCGATGGCCGGTGATCAGATCGGCGGCGTCGCTGTCGTCGGTCAGATAGGCGGTGGTCAACGGCGAGAAGTCGATGCCGGCCGGCACCGCCGCCAGGATCCGCGCCCGATAGGCCGTTGCGGCGGCCGTGGTCGTCACCGGCGGCGCCAGATTGGGCATCACCACCGCCCGACCGAAGGCCCGCGCGGTGTGCGGCACCACCTCGGCCAGCACCGCCCCGTCGCGGAAATGGACGTGCCAATCGTCCGGCCGGCGAAAGCTGATGCGCTGCATGGGATCGTCCTCGCCCGTGACCGCCGGAGACCCCGGCCGGTCTCCGGAAAAGCACGGGCCGGACCATCGATCAAGGGGCGAGGCGGCGAAACCGCGGCGAGTGGCCGCGGAAAAAAGAAAGGCCGCCCGAGGGCGGCCGAAGTCTAGGGAGGAAACGCCCAAGGAGGGCAGCACCGTGGCTGGGGAGCCCCGATGCGAATGTCATACTAACGTCGAATAAGGCTCCGCACAACACGCAGGAACCCGGAGATCAGCCATGCACGAACGCATGGCTCGGCCCGCGGCCACCGCCGCTCCCGGTGCATGGCGGCGAGCACCGCTCACAGCACCTTGCCGGGATTGAGCAGGCCCTTGGGATCGAGCGTCGCCTTGAGCGCCCGCATCACGGCGAGCGCGGTCGGATCCTTGACCTCGGTGAGCAGCTCGCGCTTCAGCACGCCGATGCCGTGCTCGGCCGAGACCGAGCCGCCGTGCGCCACGACGACCGCGTGGACCGCGCGGTTGACCTCGCCCCAGCGCGCCAGATAGGCCGCCTTGTCGGCGCCGACCGGCTGGGTGAAGTTGAAGTGGATGTTGCCGTCGCCGAGATGGCCGAAGGGCACCGGCCGGATGTCCGGCACCACCGTCCGCGCCGCGGCGATGCCCTGCTCGATCACCTCCGGCACTGCGGCGATCGGCACCGAGACGTCGTGCTTGATCGACCCGCCCTCGAGACTCTGGACGTCCGACATGCCCTCGCGCATCCGCCACAGCGCCGCGCGCTGGTCGAGCGATCCGGCGATCACCCCGTCCTCGATCTCGCCGTCGCTCAGCGCCGCTTCGAGGAAGGCTTCCAGCCGCTCGTCGAGCCCGTCCGCGGTCATCGCCGCGACCTCCAGCAGCACGTACCAATCGTGCCGTCCGGCGATCGGGTCGCGGGCGCCCGGCAGATGCTTCAGCACCAGGTCGAGCCCGAACCGCGGCATCAGCTCGAACCCGGTCAGGCCCTGCCCGAAGGCCGCCTTGGCACGCCCCAACAGCGCCACCGCGGTCGCCGGCGACGGCGTCGCCACGAAGGCGGTACCGATCGCCGCCGGCCGGGGCACCAGCTTCAGCACCGCCGCGGTGATGATCCCCAGCGTCCCCTCCGAACCGATGAACAGGTGTTTCAGGTCGTAGCCGGTGTTGTCCTTGCGCAGCTTGCCGAGCCCGTTCAGCACCCGCCCGTCGGCCAGCACCACCTCGATGCCGAGGACCAGATCGCGGGCGTTGCCATGGGCGATCACCGCGGTGCCGCCGGCATTGGTGGCGAGATTGCCGCCGATCGTGCAGCTGCCCTCCGAGGCCAGCGACAACGGAAACAGCCGATCGACCGCGGCGGCGGCCTCCTGGGCGCGGGCCAGCGTCACCCCGGCCTCCACCGTCATGGTGTCGGACGCCGGATCGACCTCGCGGATGCGATCGAGGCGGGTGAGCGACAGCACGATCTCGTCGCCGACCGGCGACGGCGTCTGACCGCCGACCAGACCGGTATTGCCGCCCTGCGGCACGATCTTCAGGCCGCGGGCATCGGCCAGCGCCAGGACCGCCGCGACCTCGGCCGTAGTCCCGGGGCTGACCACCGCCGGCGTGGCGCCGTGCCACAGCCCGCGTCGCTCCTCGAGGTGGGGGGCGATGTCGATCGGGTCGGTCTCGACATGGGTCGCGCCGACGATTCTCCGCAGGCGGTCGAGGACGTCGGCGGGAAAGGCGGGACGGGAGAAGTCGGTCATGGGATCCACCGCGCGGGAGGGCAGGCGGCCGGCCGGATCATTCCGCCGGTTGCGGTCGGGCGACGGCGCGCCGTCGCGCGAACCAAGCGCCGAGACGATCCATCAACAGATAGATCGCCGGGGTGGTGTAGAGCGTCAACACTTGGCTGACCACCAGGCCGCCGACGATGGTCACGCCGAGCGGCCGGCGCATCTCCGCCCCGGCGCCGGTGGCGATCACCAGCGGCACCGCGCCGAGCAGCGCCGCCAGCGTGGTCATCAGGATCGGCCGGAACCGTTCGACCGAGGCCTCGCGCACCGCCTCCAGCGCGGTGAGCCGGCCCTCGCGGCGGAGCATGATCGCGAAGTCGACCAGCAGAATGCCGTTCTTCTTGACGATGCCGATCAGCAGAATGATCCCGATGATCCCGACCAGATCGAGTTGCATGCCGAAAGACTGCAGCGCGATCAGCGCCCCGAGCCCGGCCGGCGGCAAGGTCGAGATGATCGTCAGCGGATGGATCAGGCTCTCGTAGAGCACCCCGAGGATCACATAGACCGCCACGATCGCCGTCACCACCAGCAGCCACGTCGAGGTCGAGGAGCTGGAGAAGGCCTTGGCGTCGCCGGCGAATTCGGTGTGCAGCGTGTCCGGCGGATGGAGTTCGGCGACGGTGTCGCGCACCCGTTGCGACGCCACGTCGAGATTGGAGCCCGGCGCCACGTCCCAGGTGATGGTGATCGCCGGGAACTGGCCCTGATGATTGACCGACAGCGGCGCCGTATGGCGCTCGACCCGCGCCACCGCGGCCAGCGGCACTTGGCTGCCGTCGGCCGCCGAGACCCACAGATCGGCGATGTCCGAGGGGTCCCGAGCCCGGTCGGCGGCGACCTCCAGGATCACCTTGTACTGGTTGCGCTGGCCCGAGATGGTCGACACTTGGCGCTGCGCGAAGGCATTGGCCAGCGCCGCGTCGATGTCGCGGATCGCCACCCCGAGCCGCGCCGCGGCGATCCGGTCGACCACCACGTCGGCCTGCAGCCCCGCCGCCTGCCGGTCGGCCGAGACGTCGACGATCTCCGGCACCTTCTGCAGCGCCTCGACGAGGCGCGGGGCCCAGGTCAGCAGCTCGTCGAGGTCGGGATCCCACAGGGTGAACTGATAGGGCGACTTGCCGACCCGCCCGCCGGCGTGCAGGTCCTGCATCGGCGCCATGAACACCCGGATGCCCGCCAAGGTCCCGAGCTTCTGGCGCAGTCGGGCGATCACCGTGCGCGACGGCTCGCCGCCTTCGGCGAGGGTCTTCAGCGACAGGAACATCCGCCCCTGGTTGACCGTGCCCATGCCGCCGCCGACCGACGAGGCGGTGCCCTTGACCATCGGGTCGGCCAGCACCAGCTCGGTCGCGCGGCGTTGCAGGTCGGTCATCGCCGGGAACGACACGTCGGCGGCGGCTTCGGTGAAGCCGAACACCAGCGAGGTGTCGTCCTGCGGCACGAAGCCCTTGGGCACCTGCACGAACAGCCACATGGTCAGGCCGATGGTGCCGCAGGCCACCCCGACCATTACCCACGGCCACGCCAGCGTCAGCCGCAGCGAGCGGCCGTAGAGCGCCGAGATCCGCCCGAGCAACGCATCGGCGCCGCGCTCCAGCCGGTTGGGCGGCGCCGTCGACAGGAAACGACCGCAGATCATCGGCGTCACGGTCAGCGACACCACCGTCGAGATCAGGATCGCGAAGGTCATGGTGAAGGAGAATTCGGCGAAGAACTTGCCGACGATGCCGCCGGTGAACATCAGGGGAATAAAGGCGGCGATCAGCGACAGGCCGATCGCCACGACGGTGAAGGCGATCTGGCGCGAGCCGAGGATCGCCGCCGCCTGCGGCGCCAGTCCGCCGACCCGTCGGCGATGGATGTTCTCGATCATCACGATGGCGTCGTCGACGACGAAGCCGACAGCGATGGTCAGCGCCATCAGCGACAGATTGTCGATCGAGAACCCCGCCACCCACATCGCCGCGAAGGTGCCCGAAAGCGACAGCGGCACCGTCACCCCGGCGGCCAGCGTCGGGGTCAGGCGGCCGAGGAACAGCACCACCACCACCATCACCAGCGACACCGAGATCGCCAGGGTGCGCATGGTGTCGGCAACCCCGGCCCGGATGGTCACGGTGCGGTCGTTGACCACATGGAAGGCCACGTCGGCGGGGATCCACCGCTTCAGCTCCGGGATCACCGCCCGCACCCGATCGACCGTGTCGATCACGTTGGCGTCGCTCTGCTTGGTGACGAACAACAGCAGCGCCGGCTTCAGCCCTTCCTTGACCCCGTACCAGCCGACCGCCCGGGTGTTGCGCACCCCGGCGGTGACCGTGGCGACGTCGGCGAGGCGGACCAGCGCGCCGTTGCGGGCGCGCACGATCACCCGCTGAAATTCGGCCGGGTCGCGCAGGTGGTCGGAGGTGGCGATGGTCTCGACCCGCTCGATCCCCTGGATCGCCCCGGTCGCGCCGCGCTGATTGGCCGCGACGATCGCCTTGCGGATCTCGTCGAGGCCGAGTCCCGCCGCCGCCGCCCGCGCCGGATCGATCCGCACCCGCACCGCCGGCTGTTCGCCGCCGGCGACGTCGACGCTGGCCACGCCGGCGACCTGCGACATGCGCTGGACGATCACCGTATCGGCGATGTCGTAGAGCTCGGAGGTCGACAGGGTGTCGGAGGTCAGGGCCAGGATCAGCACCGGCATCGCCGCCGGGTTCATCTTGCGGAACGACGGCGCCGCATTGAGATCGCTCGGCAGATCGGTGGCCGCCGCGTTGATCGCCGCCTGGACGTCGCGCGCCGCGCCGTCGATCTTGCGCGACGGGTCAAACTGCACGGTGATCCCGGTCGAGCCCAGCGCCGACGACGAGGTGATCTCGGAGACCCCGGCGATCGCCCCGAGATGACGCTCGAGCGGCGCGGCGACGCTCGCCGCCATGGTCGCCGGATCGGCGCCCGGTCGCGACACGTTGACCCGGATGGTCGGCAGGTCGACCGCCGGGAGGCTCGCCACCGGCAGTTGGAAATAGGCGATCATCCCGGCCAGGAACAATCCCACCGCCAGCAGCGTGGTGCCGACCGGTCGCAGGATGAACGGGCGCGAGATCTCGATCATTCGCCCGCCTCCGCCGCCGCGGTCGCGGCCGCCACCGCCGCGCCCGCCGAGGTCCGCCCGGTCACCCGCACCACCAGCCGCTCCACCGCCAGATAGATCACCGGCGTGGTGTAGAGGGTCAGCAACTGGCTGACCAACAGGCCGCCGATGATCGTCACCCCGAGCGGGATCCGGAGTTCCGAGCCGGTGCCCTGGGCCAGCGCCAGGGGCACCGCCCCGAGCAGCGCGGCCAGCGTGGTCATCATGATCGGCCGGAAGCGCAGGGCACAGGCCTCGACGATCGCCGCGTCCGGGGTCAGCCCGCGCGTCCGCTCGGCGACGATCGCAAAGTCGATCATCATGATCGCGTTCTTCTTGACGATGCCCATCAACAGCACGATGCCGATCAGCGCCACCAGCGACAATTCCAGCCCGGTGACCCTGAGCGCGATCAGCGCCCCGACGCCGGCCGAAGGCAAGGTGGTCAGGATCGTGAAGGGATGGGCGAAGCTCTCGTAGAGCACCCCGAGCACGATGTAGATCGTCGCCACCGCCGCCAGGATCAGCCACGGCTGCGAGGCCAGCGCATGGGCGAATTCCGCCGCGTCGGCGTCGGCATGCCCGCTCACCGCATCCCCCAGGCCGATCGCCGCGCGGGTCGCGTCGATCGCCGCCAGACAGGCCTCCAGCGACACCCCCGGCGCCGCGTCGAAGGACAGGGTGGCGGCCGGGAACTGGTCCTGATGGGCGATCGACAACGGCACCGTGGTGCGGCTGATCCGCGCCAGCGCCGCGAGCGGCACCTGGACGCCGCCGGTGCCGGTGATCCGCAGCCGATCGAGCACCGACCCGTCGCGGCCCTGGGTCGGGCCGGCCTCCAGCACCACCCGATACTGGTTGGACTGGGCATAGATCGTCGAAATCTGGCGCTGCGCGAAGGCATCCGACAGGGCGTCGTCGATCGCTTGGACCGACACCCCGAGCAGGCCGGCGCGATCGCGGTCGATGTCGACCTTGAGACCGAAGCCGCCGTCCTGGGTCTCGAGCGCCACGTGGCGCAGCTCCGGCCGTTCCGACAGCGCCGCGACCAGGGCGGTCGCGCCCTCGGCCACCGCCCGCCCGTCGGTGCCGGTCAGCGTGTACTGGTACTGCGAGCGACTGCTGCGCATGCCGATCCGCACGTCCTGCACCGGCTGCACATAGACCGTGGCGCCCGGCACCGCCGCACCCTCGTGCCGCAGCCGCTCGGCGATCTCGGCGGCGGTCGAGCGGCGCACTTCGCGCGGTTTCAGATCGACGGTCATCCGCGCGGTGTTGCCGGTCGAATTGAGCGTGCCGATGCCCAGCACCGACACCACCCCCGAGACGTCGGGATCGCCCTCGAAGGCCTTGGCGACGGCGCTCTGCAGCCGCGTCATCTCGGCGAAGGAGGATTGCGGCGCACCTTCCAGGATCACCGTGATCAGGCCGGTGTCCTGGCTCGGCAGAAAGCCCTTGGGGCTCTCGACATAGAGCCAGCCGGTCAGCACCAGGGTCGCCGCGGTGATCACCAGGACCAGCCGCTGGCGTGCCAGCGCCCAGCCGAGGCTGACCGCATAGCCGCGCGCCATCGCCGAGATCGGCCATTCGGCGATGGCCAGGATCGTGCCGAGCACGCCGCGCCGCGGCACCGCCCGGGTCGACATGCGCGCGCACATCATCGGCGTAAGGGTCAGCGACACCACCGCCGACACCACCACGGCGATCGCCAGGGTCATGGCGAATTCGCGGAACATCCGCCCGACCAGACCGGTCATGAACAAGAGCGGGATGAACACGGCGATCAGCGACAGGGTCAGCGAGATCACCGTGAAGCCGATCTCGCGGGCACCCTCGCGCGCCGCCGCGAAGGCGTCGAGCCCGCCCTCCTGACGCCGCACGATGTTCTCGATCATCACGATCGCGTCGTCGACGACGAAGCCGGTGCCGATCGTCAGGGCCATCAGCGACAGATTGTCGAGCGAGAATCCGGCCGCCCACATCGCCGCGAAGGTCGCGACGATCGACAGGGGCAGGGCGACGCCGGCGATGATCGTCGCGCCGACCGACCGCAGGAAGAGGAGCACCACCAGCACCACCAGCCCGGCCGAGAGGACCAGCGTGAACTCGACGTCGGCGATCGAGGCGCGGATCGTGTCGGTGCGGTCGTGCACCACCTCGAGCTTGGTCCCGGCCGGCAGCGAGCGCTGCAGGCGCGGAATCTCCGCGCCGAGCCGTTTCACCGTCTCGACGATGTTGGCGCCGGGTTGCTTCTGGATGTCGACGATCACCGCCGAGCGGCCGCGATACCAGCCGCCGACGAAACTGTCCTCGAGCCCCTCGACCACCGAGGCGACGTCGCCGAGCATCACCGGCACGCCGTTGCGCTTGGCCACCACCACCCGTGTGAAGGCCTCGGGCGAGGCGATCTGGTCGTTGGCGCCGATGGTGTAGGACTGGTGGCGGCCGTCGAGCGCCCCCTTGGAGCCGGCGACGTTGGTCGCGACGATCGCCGCGCGCAGGTCCTCGAGGCCGAGGCCATAGGCCGCGAGCCGGTCGAGATCGGCGCGGATCCGGAGCGCCGGGCGGACCCCGCCGGCGATGGTCACCCGCCCGACCCCCGAGACCTCGGCGAGCCGTGGCGAGATCAGCGTATCGGCGAGATCCGACAGCACCCGCTGCGGCGCGCTCTCGGTGGTCAAGGCCAGGGTCAGGATCGGCGTATCGGCCGGATTGACCTTGGAATAGACCGGCGGATAGGGCAGCCCGGTCGGCAGGGTCGAGGCCGAGGCGTTGATCGCCGACTGCACGTCCTGGGCGGCGGAGTCGATGTCACGGTCGAGATCGAACTGCAGGGTCACCCGCGACAGGCCGTAGGAGCTCTCCGACGACAGTGTGGCGAGCGCCGGGATCTGGCCGAACTGGCGCTCCAGCGGCGCCGTGACGATGCTGGCGATGGTCTCGGGATCGGCGCCGGGCAGCCGGGTGGTGACCTGGATGGTCGGGAAGTCGACCTGCGGCAGCGACGACACCGGCAGCTGCCGGAACCCCAGGATGCCGAGCACCAGGATCGCCGCCGCCAACAGCGAGGTGGCGATCGGCCGATCGATGAAGGGCCCGGAGACGCTCATGGCCGTGGCCCGGCGGCCGGTCCCGGGGCCGGTGCGCCACTCGGCGTCGCCTCGCCGGGTGCGGGCGCCGCGCCGGGTCGCCGTCCGGCGCCGTCGCCGCGCGCCTTGCGCCGCTCGGCCGGCGTCTTGGCGGCATCGTCGGCGGGCGCGGCCGGCGACACCGAGGCGTCGGGCACCGCTTCCACCGCCGCCGGCGTCGCCGCGGTCGGCTTGACCCGGGCGCCGTCGATCAGCCGCGCGAAGCCGGTGGCCACCACCGTTTCGCCCGGCTGCAGGCCGGAAGCGATCACCGCGCGATTCTCGTCCTGGCGCGCCACCTCGACCGGCCGCCGCGCCACCTTGTCCTCGGCGCCGAGCACATAGACGAAGGCGCCGTCGGCGCCGCGCTGAACGGCGGCGGTCGGCACCACCACTGCGTCGCGCGAGGTGTCGACATGGACGCGCACGTCGGCGAACTGGCCCGGCCACAGCCGCAATTCGGCATTGGGCAGGCTCGCCTTGATCTTGACCGTGCCGGTGGTGCTGTCGACCTGATTGTCGATCACCTCGATCGAACCGCGATCGATCGCGCTGCGCCGATCCGGCCCGAGCACCTCGACCGGCACCGGCCCGCGCAGCTTGGCCGCCAGCACCTGGGCCAATTGCTGCTGCGGCAGGGTGAAGACCACCGAGATCGGCTTCAGCTGGGCGATGGTCACCAGTCCCGCGGCATCGGTGGTGCGCACCAGATTGCCGGCGTCGACCGAGCGGATGCCGGTACGGCCGCCGATCGGCGCGAGGATCGTGGTGTTGTCGAGGTCGACCTTGGCGGCGTCGATCACCCCCTGATCGATCTTCGACTGCGCCTCGAGCTTGGCCACGGTGGCGCGCTGGGTGTCGGCCTGCTGGCGCGAGCCCGACTCGCTCTGGGCGAGACGCGTGTAGCGTTCGAGGTCGGCGCGGGCGTTGCGCAGATCGGCCTCGTTCTGTTCGCGCTTGGCCACCGCCTGATCGTAGACCGCGCGGTAGCTGGTCGGATCGATCCGCGCCAACACGTCGCCCTTGGCCACCTCCTGCCCGTCCTGGAACCGCAACTCCAGCAGGATGCCCTGGACCTGGGGCCGAACCGTGACCGTCGCCGAGGCCTGGATGGTGCCGATGCCGTCGAACATCAGGTCGACGTCGCGGCGTTCGACCGGCACCACCAGCACCGGCGTCGGACCGTCGCCGGCCCCGCCCCCGCGCCGTCCGCCGCCGCCCGGCCCGCCGGGACCGCCCGGGGGACCGCCGGGCGGTCCCGGCGGCGCCTCGACGGTCGCGCTCGGCGACGGGGTCCGGAGCGGCCATTTCGGGGTCGGCAGCAGGCCGGCGTACCAGGCGGCCGCGCCGGCCGCCGCCGCCACGGCGACGAGGGAAAAGAAGATGCGGGTTCGGCTCATGGTTTCGCTTCCGCGGTCGTCGTCGTCGCCGCGCTCGCCGCGGCCTCTCGGTCCCAACCGCCGCCGAGCGCCGCCACCAGCGCCACCACCGCCTGGAACCGCGCCAGCCGGACCCCGATCAGGGTCTGTTCCGCCTGGAACAGGGTCCGCTCGGCGTCGAGCACCGTGGTCACGTCGATGGTGCCCTCGGACAGGCGCTCTTCGGTCAGCCGTTGCGCCTTGCGCGCCGCGGTGACCACCGCCGCCTGCAACGTCTCGTGGCGCCGGTTCTGCTCGATCGCCACCAACGCGTTCTCGACGTCGGCGAGGGCGGTGTGGACGGTCTTGCGATAGGTCGCGGCGAGCTCGCTGTGGCGCGCCCGCGCCGCGTCGAGATCGGCCTCGCGCTTGCCGCCGTCGAAGATCGTCTCGGCCACGCTGCCGGCGATCGAGGCGGCCAGCGCATCGGGGCGCAAGAGGTTCTTGAGGAAGGCGCTCTCGAAACCGGCCGAGCCGGTCAGCGCTACGTCGGGCAGGAACGCCGCCCGCGCCGCCGCGACATTGGCCGCCTGGGCGGCCAGCGTCGCCTCGGCCTGGGCGATGTCGGGCCGCCGGGTCAGGAGCCGCGCCGGCACGCCGGCGCCGATCCGCGGCAGCGACAGCCGCGACAGGCTGTCGCCGGCCACCGTCGCCGCCTCCGGCGCCCGGCCGGTCAACACCACGATGGCGTTGCGCTGCTGCCGGCGCTCGATCTCGAGATCCGGCAGGGTCGCCCGCTGGGTCGCCACCACGCTCTCCTGCTGGGCGAGATCGAGGGCGGTGGCGGTGCCGACCTCCAGCCGCCGCTTGATCGCCGCGAGAGTGCGTTCGGCGGTGGTCACGTTGTCGCGGGCGATGCGCAGGCGATCCTCGGCCGCGGCCATCGCCAGATAGGCGTCGACCAGATTGGTGACCGTCGACAGGCGGATCGCCTCGCGATCGAAGCGGGTCGCCTCGAGCGTCGCGCTCTGGGCCGCGGTCAGCGCCCGCACGCGCCCCGACAGATCGAGCTGCCACGAGGCGTCGCCGGCCAGCGAAAAGGAATTGGACACCTGGGTATGGAACGGCGGCGAAGCGCGCGACAGCGTGCCCGGGGTGGCGCGGCGGCTGGCGTCGCCCGAGGCCGAGAGTGTCGGCGACAGGCCGGCGGCGGTCGCCGACACTTGCGCCTCGGCCTGGGCGATGCGGGCGGTCGCCGCCGCCAGATCGAGATTGTCGACCTCGGCGAGGCCGACCAGCCGCACCAGCTCGCGCGAGCCGAAGGCCGCCACCCAGCCCTTGTCGACCCCCGGCCCACCGGTCGGACCGTCGCGCCAGCGCGCCGGCAGATCGGCCGCCACATCCGGCGGCGTCACATCGGCCCCGCAGGCGGCGAGCGCCGCGACCATCACGCCGCACAGCAGCGCCCGCAACCGGCGGCCGGGCGCGCCGCCGGCGGCCTCGACCGCGGTCCGATCGATCGTCTGCGGCGCATGGCTCATCGGGGAATCACCGCACTGGAACAGGGACGGGCCGGCCCGGGCGGGCGCGACGGCGGGCGGTCCGACGACCGGTGCCGGGCGGCCGGACGCGCGTGGACGTCGCCCGTCGACCTGAGCGACCCTAGCCGAGCCCGACGGACCGCGACAAATGAAATTCCGTTAACCCGCCGCACCGGATCGCCCGACCGCGGCGGTCGGGTCCGGTGTCGCGCCGCGCGCCCGACCCCGCAGACCCCACCGAAGGTTTTCTGCCCGCTCAGACTTTCGTCGCGGCAACATCATGGCAACAAATGCCTTTTCGCCAGCCTCTCTCGACCAAAGTCTGCCGGCCGGCGAGTGGACGCTGAGACCGGATGTCGCATAATGCGCGCCTGAAGAGCGACCGGTCGCTCGCCGTCCCGGGGAGGAACGACGAGCGCGAAGACCCGTCGAATCGAACGACATCCAGGGGAGGTGACCACATGTCCGAGAACGTGTTCCCGGTGCCGCCGCAGATCGCGGCGAACGCCCTCGTCGACCAGGCGAAGTACGAAGAGATGTATGCCCGCTCGGTGAGCGATCCGAACGGGTTCTGGGGCGAGCAGGCCGGGCGGCTCGATTGGATCAAGCCCTTCACCAAGGTCAAGCACACCAGCTTCGATCCCCACAACGTGTCGATCAAGTGGTTCGAGGACGGCGAGCTCAACGTCTCCGCCAACTGCGTCGACCGCCATGCCGCCGCCACCCCCGACAAGGTGGCGATCATCTGGGAAGGCGACGATCCGGGCGACTCCAAGAAGATCACCTACGCCGAACTCAAGGACGAGGTCTCGCGCTTCGCCAACGTGCTGAAGGCCCATGGCGTGAAGAAGGGCGACCGCGTCACCCTCTATCTGCCGATGATCCCGGAAGCGGCCTACGCGATGCTCGCCTGCGCCCGCATCGGCGCGGTCCATTCGATCGTCTTCGGCGGCTTCTCGCCCGACAGCCTCGGCGCCCGCATCGAAGGCTGCGCTTCCGCCGTGGTGATCACCGCCGACGAGGGTCTGCGCGGCGGCCGCAAGGTGCCGCTCAAGGCCAACGTCGATGCCGCCGTCGCCAAGCTGCCGGTGGTGACCTCGGTTCTGGTGGTCCGCCGCACCGGCGGCGCCGTCGCCATGACCGAAGGCCGCGACCACTATTACGACGTCGAAGCCGCCAAGGTCTCGACCGACTGCCCGCCGCTGGCGATGAACGCCGAAGATCCGCTGTTCATCCTGTTTACCTCCGGCTCGACCGGCCAGCCCAAGGGCGTGCTCCACACCACCGGCGGCTATCTGGTCTATGCCTCGCTGACCCACCAGTACGTGTTCGACTATCACCCCGGTGAGATCTACTGGTGCACCGCCGACGTCGGTTGGGTCACCGGCCACAGCTACATCGTCTACGGGCCGCTCGCCAATGGCGCCACGACGCTGATGTTCGAAGGCATCCCGACCTACCCGACCGCCTCGCGCTTCTGGGACGTGGTCGACAAGCACCAGGTCAACATCTTCTACACCGCCCCGACCGCCATCCGCTCGCTGATGGGCGCCGGCGAGGCGCTGGTGCAGAAGACCTCGCGCAAGTCGCTGCGCATCCTCGGGTCGGTCGGCGAGCCGATCAATCCGGAAGCCTGGATGTGGTATCACAACGTGGTCGGCGAGGGCCGCTGCCCGATCGTCGACACCTGGTGGCAGACGGAAACCGGCGGCATCCTGATCACCCCGCTGCCCGGCGCCACCGCGCTGAAGCCGGGTTCGGCGACCCGACCGTTCTTCGGCGTGCAGCCGGCGATCGTCGACGCCGAGGGCAAGATCCTCGAGGGCGCGACCGAAGGCAATCTCGTCATCACCGACGCCTGGCCGGGCATGATGCGCACCGTGTTCGGCGATCACGAGCGCTTCGTGCAGACCTATTTCTCGGCCTACAAGGGCATGTACTTCACCGGCGACGGCTGCCGCCGCGACGCCGACGGCTACTACTGGATCACCGGCCGCGTCGACGACGTCATCAACGTCTCGGGCCATCGCATGGGTACGGCGGAAGTCGAGTCGGCGCTGGTCGCCCACCCGAAGGTCGCCGAAGCCGCGGTGGTCGGCTACCCGCACGATCTCAAGGGCCAGGGCATCTACGCCTATGTCACCCTGATGACCGGCGAGGAGCCGACCGAGGTGCTGCGCAAGGAACTGGTGGCCTGGGTCCGCAAGGAGATCGGTCCGATCGCCTCGCCCGATCTGATCCAGTTCTCGCCCGGCCTGCCCAAGACCCGCTCGGGCAAGATCATGCGCCGCATCCTGCGCAAGATCGCCGAAGACTCCTTCGACAGCCTCGGCGACACTTCGACGCTCGCCGATCCGACGGTGGTCGACGATCTGATCGAACACCGCCAGAACCGCCACTGAGCGGCGCCGACGGCACGAACCAGAAAGGCCCCGCCCCGGCGGGGCCTTTCGCGTTTCGAGGGGCCGCCGCCCGCCTCAGCCGAGCATCTCCGGCCGGAACAGGGCGCGCTTGTCGAGGGGCGCGCCGGAGCGCAGGAACACCCCGTCGCCGGTGTAGTGCAGCGTCTCGGGATGCTCGGGCTTCGCCGCCACATGGGCCTTGACCACCTCGAACACGAAGAAATTGTAGCGATCGACCATCAGGTCGTCGAACAGCCGGCATTCGAAGGCGGCGTGACACTCGGCGATCAGCGGCGCGCCGACCGCGTCGGCGGGCTCCGCGGTCAGGCCGAAGGTCGCGAACTTGTCGACTTGCGCCCCGCTGCAGTTGCCGATTCCGACCACCGTGTCGACCAACTCCGTGGTCGGCAGATTGATCACGCATTCGCGGCTGGCGCGGATCATGTGGAAGCTGTGGTTGCCGGCCGAGATCATCAGCCCGACCAGCGACGGCGTGAACTCCAGGACGGTGTGCCAGCCGAGCGTCATGATGTTGGTCTTGCCCTGCCATCGCGACGAGACCAGCACGATCGGCCCGGGCTCCAAGAAGCGGCGCACCCGGCTCGGCGGAAAATCGTGTTTCACGGGATGTCGCGTCATCGTCGTCTCCCTCGGCGGCGTCTCGATCGGGCGTCGCAGCGACAGCCTGAGCGCCGATTCCGGCGGCGAGTCGACGGAGAAGCAGCGCTGCGACGATCGACCGCCGCGACATGTCGGCTCACGCGTCAATACGCCAGTAACCATCTCGCGACACCATTCGAACACCACGTATCCTTGCAATATTTCAAGAAATTTATCGGATCTTTTCTTCCGAAGACGTGATCGTCGCGTCGATCGAGGGAGATGTTCGATGACATCGATGGGAAGACTCGCCACGGCGATGGCCGGCGCGCTCGCCGTCGCGGCCCTCGCCGCGTCGCCGGTGGCGGCCAAGGGATCGGCGCAGAGCCTGGGGCGCGAAGTCGTGGCCTTCGACGGCGGCCTGTCGGCCGGCACGATCGTGGTCCGCACCACCGAGCGGCGGCTCTACTACGTGATCGGCGACGGCCGGGCGATCCGCTATCCGATCGCCGTCGGCATGCCCGGCAAGGAATGGGCCGGCGCCACCACCGTCGGCCGCATGGAAGTCAACCCGATCTGGGGTCCGCCGGCCGAGGTCAAGCGCGACAAGCCGAACCTGCCCGATCTGGTGCCGCCCGGGCCGCACAACCCGCTGGGGCCGCGCGCCATGCTGCTGTCGGGCACCGAATACGCCATCCACGGCACCAATCGGCGCGATTCGATCGGCACCCGCGCCTCCTACGGCTGCATCCGCATGTTCAACGAGGACGTCGTCGACCTCTACGACAAGGTCCGCATCGGCACTCCGGTGGTCGTGACGCGCTGACGTACCCTCGCGTTCGAAGCCCTCGACGGCCGGCCTCGCGCCGGCCGTCGTCGTTTCGCGACCGCCGCGGGCCTTGCGTCGGCGCCGTGCGCCGCCCATCTTCGAAGACGAGAGGGCGAAGCGATGGGCCGATCGACCAACAGGCGCGACGAGATCGAGGCGGAGCGTCGCCGCGCCGCCGACGCGGCGCTGGCCGGCGTGGTCCGCGACGGCGAAGTGCTCGGCACCTCGGGCTTCGCCCGCACCCTGCGCCACGCCGGCGAACGGCTCGGCGGCCATTTCGCCGGCGCCGACGCCGATCCCGCCGACCCGGTCGAGATCTGGGGCCGCCGCATCAGCCGCGGCTTGGCCCTTCTCGCGGTTCTGGCGCTGATCGCCCATCTCGTCCTGACCTACGGGCCGAGGTGACGCCGTGCCCACCGCTCCGCTCGCCTCGCTGCTCCCCCGCGCCGTCCCGGCGATCGCCGACGTCGGCCTCGCGCTCTGCGCCCGCCTGCCCGCCCGACCGGACGACCGGCTGGCACCGCTCGCCGACGGCCGCCCGATCGCCACGCTGTTGATCGTCGGCTGGCGCGGCCGCCGGGGCTGGGACGCCTTCGCCGCTTCGCCGGAAGCCGGCGACGATCGCCCCGATCCCCTCGACCGCTGGTCGCGCCGGGTGATCGACGCCCTCGCCGCCCGCCTCGGCGGTCGCGCCCTCTATCCCTTCGACGGCCCGCCGTGGAGGCCGTTCCAGGCCTGGGCGGCGCGTGGCGGCCGCAGCTTTCCGTCTCCCCTCGGCCTCACGATCGATCCGGACGTCGGTCTGTGGCAGAGTTTTCGCGGCGCCCTCGCCCTGGCCGAGCCCCTCGACGAACCGATCGTCGCGGGCGTCTCGCCTTGCGACGCCTGCCGCGATCGGCCGTGTCTCACCGCCTGCCCGGTCGCCGCCTTCGACGGCGCGACTTATGCGGTGGCGCGCTGCCGCGCCCATCTCGAGGACCCCATGGGGGCTTCCTGCCGCGACGACGGCTGCCGGGCCCGGCGTGCCTGCCCGGTCGGCCGCGACCACGTCTATGCCCCCGCCCAGATCCGCTTCCTGATGCGCGCCTTCCGCGCCGCACCCCCGTTCGAGGACCCGACATGATCGCCGCCGTCGACTGGGCCCACCTCGAGGCCCCCGACCTCGACACCTTCGAGGCCCTCGCCGCCGCCGCCCATGCGGCGCTGCCGCCCGAATTCCGGCGGCTGACCGGCGACGTCACCATCGCCGTCGCCGAGTTCCCCGACGACGAGGTGGTCGAGGAGATGGACCTCGAATCGCCCTTCGACATCCTCGGTCTGTTCCAGGGCACCGGCCTGCCCCAGCGCGGCGCCGTCGCCGCCACCGGCCAGATGCCCAACCGCATCTGGCTCTACCGCCGGCCGATCCTCGACTGGTGGGCGGAGAACGGCGAGACGCTCGAGACCATCGTCACCCACGTCCTGATCCACGAGATCGGCCATCACTTCGGCTTCTCCGACGACGACATGGAGGCGATCGAACGCCGGGCCGGCGACCACGACTGAGCGCGCGCGCCGCATGACCACCGTCGTCCACCTCTGCGGCCCGATCAACGCCGGCAAGTCGACGCTCGGCGCGGCGCTGGCCGCGCGGCTCGCCGACGCCGTGTTCATCGACGGCGACGATCACGACGCCCCCGACGACGCGCCTCTGGCGGTGCGCATCGCCGCGGCGCTCGCCCGCATCGAAGCCCAGATCGCCACCACCCGGGCGTGCCATCTGGTCGTCGCCTATCCGCTCGACGCCGCCGAACACCGGCGCCTTCGCGCCGTCGCGGCCGCGCGCGGGGCGCGGTTCCTCACCGTCGCGCTGGCGCCGCCGCTCGCCGTGGCACTCACCGATCGCGGTGCGCGGCGGCTGTCGGAGCGCGAGCGGCGGCGGATCCTCGAGATGTATGCGGACGGCCATGCCGCGCCGGCCTTCGCCGATCTGGTCGTCGACACCGCGGCGATGCCGCCCGAGACCTGCGTCGAGCGGATCCTCGGCGCCCTCGGTCTCGACTCGGGCCGCGACGCCTCCCACGCGAGAGGGCTTTGTTCCGACGCGGAAACGCGCTATGAGGCCGGAAAGAGCCTCGGAGAAGACCCATGGACAAGTTCACGACGCTGACCGGCGTGGCCGCCCCCCTGCCGATCGTCAACATCGACACGGACATGATCATCCCCAAGCAGTTCCTGAAGACGATCGAGCGCACCGGCCTCGCCCGCGGTCTCTTCTACGAACTCCGCTTCGAAGAGGACGGCAGCGAGAAGCCGGAGTTCGTGCTCAACCAGCCGGCCTGGCGCAAGTCGCAGATCCTGGTCGCCGGCGACAACTTCGGCTGCGGCTCGTCGCGCGAACACGCCCCCTGGGCGCTGCTCGACTACGGCATCCGCTGCGTGATCTCGACCAGCTTCGCCGACATCTTCTACAACAACTGCTTCAAGAACGGCATTCTGCCGATCCGCGTCAGCCCCGAAGATCTCGCCAAACTGATGGACGACGCCGCCCGCGGCGCCAACGCCACCGTCACGGTCGATCTGGTCGCCCAGGAGATCCGCGGTCCCGACGGCGGCACGGTGCATTTCGACGTCGATCCGTTCCGTCGTCACTGCCTGCTCGAAGGCCTCGACGACATCGGCCTGACCCTCGAGAAGGCCGACGCCATCGCGGCCTACGAGACCACCGCGGCCACCGCCCGCCCCTGGGCGTGAGGCCTTCGGTCGGCGATCGCGGTCCCCGGAGGGCGCGACCGCCGGTCGCGTCCGCATCTCACCCGGAATCGGCGCCATGACCCTCGACACCTGGGCGATCTTCGTGCCCGCCGCCTTCGCGCTCAACATGTTCCCCGGGCCGAACAACGTCCTGGCGATGACCCATGCCGCGCGCTGGGGATTTTCGACCGCGCTGATCGCCTCGGCCGGGCGCTTTCCGCCCTTCGCCGGCTTCGTGCTGGCCGCAGCGATCGGCCTCGGCGCGGCGCTCGCGGCCTCCGCCGAACTCTTCGCGGCGCTGAAATGGGTCGGCGCCGCCTATCTGCTGTGGCTCGGCGTCCAGATGATCCGCGCCGGCGCCGGCGATCTCGCCGGGGTCTCCGGTGACGGCCGTCTGCGGCCCCTGGCGGCCCGCGAGTTCTGGACCGCGATCACCAATCCCAAGGCGATGCTGGTGTTCACCGCCTTCTTCGCCCCCTTCGTCGACGCCAGCCGCCCGGCCTTCGCCCAGATCCTGACGCTCGGCGGCGTCGCGCTCGGCCTCGAACTGATCGCGGTAGCGCTCTATGCCTTCGCCGGCGCCCACCTCGGCCGGCTGACCCGCAGCCCGCGCGGGCTCGGTCTGGTCAACCGCCTGTCCGGCGCGGCCCTGGTCGCCGCCGGCCTCGCCCTGCTCTTCGCCCGCCGTCCGGCGAGCCCGTGAACCCGAGAGGATATCCCATGGCCAAGCGCACCCTGATCTCCACCGGATCGCCCTTCGAGAAGGTCGCCGGCTATTCCCGTGCCGTCGCCCAGGGCGAGTGGTGCTGGGTCTCCGGCACCACCGGCTACGACTATGCGGCGATGGCCATGCCCGAGAGCGTCGAGGCGCAGACCCGCAACGCCATGGCGACCATCGCCAAGGCGCTGAAGGAAGCCGAGTTCGAGCTCGCCGACGTGGTCCGCGCCACCTATTACGTCACCGACGCGGCGATGATGGACGTGGTCTTCCCGATCGTCGGCGAGTTCTTCGCCGACGTCCGCCCGGCCGCGACGATGATCGTCTGCGGTCTGGTCAAGCCGGAGATGAAGATCGAGATCGAGGTCACCGCCAAGCGCAGGGCGTGAGCGAAGAGGGAATCGCCGGGTGTCGCAGTTTCTCGCCTCTGCCAGCGATCTCCAGGTGCTCCTGGTGATCGCCGGCCTGTCGGTCATGACGGCGCTGATCGTCGCCGAACTCGCCTCCCGCCTGTTCTTCGCGCCGCGCGTCGACGAGGTCGAACGGTCCGCCAAGTTGTTGGACCTCGTCCATTCCAGCCTTCTGGCCTTCATCGCCTTCATGCTGGCGATCTCGGTCGCCGACGTGCGCGGCAATTTCGGCAAGGCCGACGACGCGGTGTCGCGAGAAGCGATGAACATCGCCGCTTTCGATCGGGAGATCGGCGAGCACGACATCGCCTGGGCGACGCCGACCCGGGCTCTGTTGGCGCGCTACGTCGCAACGGTGGCCGAGGACGAATGGCCGCGCTTGGCGATGTCGCAACCGAGCCTGTCGCCGCGGGCGCAGGCGATCCTCGACGATCTGCGCGGCGCATTGCGGACCGTGCCGGCCCAGGAGGGCGCGCGCGGCAATCTGCTGGTCCACCACGACCGGCTCGAACTCTCCCGCATCGCGCGCTACGAAAACGCGACGCGATCGATTCCCAAGGTGTTCTGGCTGCTGATCGGCGGCTTTCTGTTCGGCGCGATGGTGATGAACGGCCGTCATCGCCCGACGACGCTGACCCGCTCGCTGGTCGGCATCCATTTCGCGGCGATCGGCATGTGCATCGCGCTGATTCTGATTCTCGATGCGCCGTTCCGGGGCGAAACCAGCATCGCCCCGGCACCGCTGGTCGAGGCGCTGCGGCACGGTTGACCGATCAGCGCGCCACCGCGACGAAGAAGCGTCGGGGGAAGCGGAACAGCACCCGGCCGTCCGCCGTCGGCGGATAGGCGGCGGCGATCCGAGCCGTCCAGCGGGCGAGGAAGGCCGTTCGAGCCGCCGCGTCGAGCGGATCGAGGAACGGCTTCAGGCCGGTCGAGCCGAGCATTTCGCCAATCTTTTCGAGACCGGCGAGCGGGTGGACATAGGTCGTCCGCCAGATCTCGATGCGGGAGGCGGCCGGCGCCAGCGTATCGTAGAGGGCTTCGAAGGTGGGGAGCGGCGCGCGGGCCGCCTGGGCCTCGGCGAGGATCGCCGCAAACGGCGCCTCCGCCGCGACTTCACGCATCGAGGCATGGCTCGGCTCGTCGAGATTGTCGGGGATCTGCACCGCCAGCACCCCGCCCGGCGCCAACAGGCCCATCAGCCGCGGCAGCAGGGTCGCGTGATCGGGCAGCCACTGCAGCGTGGCGTTGGAGAACAGGAGATCGACCGGTTCGTCGGGCACGAAAGTCGCGACGTCGGCGAGCGCGAAGCGCGCACCGGGAACGGCGTCGCGGGCCGTCGCCAGCATCGCCGGCGAGGTGTCGATGCCGAGAATGTCGGCGTCCGGCCAGCGCGCGATGAGCGGTGCGGTCGACGCCCCGGCCCCGCAGCCGAGATCGACGACTGTGCGGGGTCCGTCGAGCGGCACGCGCGCCAGCAGATCGAGCACCGGGCGGGCGCGTTCGTCGGCGAAGCGGGCGTAGAGGGCGGGGTTCCAGTCGGACATGCGATTTCTACCCTTATCGAGAGTTCCGATTCTCCGCCTTCTCAGAAGTAATTTTATGTAATGCTATTACAGCGGAAGCCAACCGCTCTTGTCTTGGAAGGAGATCGCGAATCATAATTTCTATATCGCTAATTCGGCATATTCCAAATATCAGCTCATACGTATTTGTTATTCGTCCAGTCGACTCTAATGAATCTTTGTTATCCTTAGTAAGGAAAACGTACTCGTTCATTTCATTATTTAATTTCATTGCTAAATGAGCAAAAGCATTTCGATAGGGTCGGACCGATTCAAAATATCGACACAATGATTTTACTTCAAAGATAATATTCATAGCGTCAGTATTGTTAATTGTAGCAGTTTCGATATATTTTAGTAAGTCTGAAACGTCTCGATTTTTTGATTTACTATTATCGTTATTTAATAATTTAATAGATTCATGCACTCTTCTTATATTTAAATCAATAAAGCAAAATGATTGTATAACAATACCAATTGTTGCAAAATCACTTTGCCTTAAATTCGGTAATTCTTTAATTTCATGAATATTCATTCCTTCAATTTTCGATTTTATATCGCGTAATTCGTGTGAATAACTTTCCCTCGGTAATGCCATGAGTTTCTCGATATTTAGGTCCTGTTGACGAATACGCGCGTCCATAGGCGGACAGCAGCGATGAGGACGAAGCCGAGGTAGCTGTCGGCGGTCTTGTCGTAGCGGGTGGCGAGGCGGCGGAAGTTCTTCAGCTTGTTGAAGCAGCGCTCGATCCTGTTTCGCAGGGCATAGACGTGGTCATCGACGGGGATCTGGATCTTGCGGCTTCGCCGCATCGGGATCATCGGTGTGACGCCACGAGCCTCCATCTCCTCTCGGATAT
>NZ_SJFN01000041.1 GCF_004328075.1 Siculibacillus lacustris
GCCGCCGACCGGCGTCGACGCCGCGCGCTCGGCCGCCGCCCCCCACTGGGCCGGCGGTCTCGCCGCGGCCTGGACGCCCGGCGAGGCCGGCGCCCGGGCTCGCCTCGACGCCCTGCTCGACCGGCGCCTCGCCGGTTACGCCGACGAGCGCGACCGCCCGGATCGCGACGTCGGCTCGCGCCTGTCGCCGCATCTGCGCTTCGGCGAGATCTCGATCCGCCGCATCCATACCGAACTCACCGCGGTGTCGCACGGGCCCGACGCCCCCGCCCCCGCCGATCTCGACAAGTACCTCGCCGAACTCGGCTGGCGCGAATTCTCCCACCACCTGCTCGCCCATCGCCCCGATCTCGCCACCGCCAATCTGCAGCCGGCCTTCGACGCCTTCCCGTGGCGCGACGATCCCGCCTTCGCCGAGGCCTGGCGACGCGGCGCCACCGGCTATCCGCTGGTCGACGCCGGGATGCGCGAATTGTGGACGACCGGGACGATGCACAACCGGGTGCGGATGGTCGCCGCGAGCTTCCTGATCAAACACGGGCTGATCGACTGGCGAATCGGCGAGGCGTGGTTCTGGGACACCCTGGTCGACGCCTGCCCGGCCGCCAATCCGGCGAGCTGGCAATGGGTCGCCGGCTGCGGCGCCGACGCCGCTCCGTTCTTCCGGATCTTCAATCCGGTCCTCCAGGGCGAGAAGTTCGACCCCGAAGGCAATTACGTCCGCCGCTACGTGCCCGAACTCGCCGGCCTGCCGAACCGCCGGATCCACGCCCCCTGGACCGCCGCGCCGCTCGAATGCCGCGCCGCCGGACTCCGCCTCGGCGTCGATCGGCCGCTGCCGATCGTCGATCACGCCGCGGCCCGCGACCGGGCACTCGCCGCCTTCGCCCGCACCCGTGGCGATCGCCCGTCGACGCCGCCCCGTCGCTCAGCGTGAGGTCGCCCAACCGGCGACGAGGCGCCCGACCGCGGCCAGCGCCGCTTCGCGATCGGCGATCGGCGCCGGGCACTCGGTGAGGTAGGCCGCGACCAGGATCGGCGCCCGGCCGGGTGGCTGCAGCAGCGCCACGTCGGCGGTGGTGCCGTGGCCACCGGTGCCGGTCTTGTCGCCCGCCGTCCAATCGGCCGGGATCCCGCCGCGCAGCCGCCGCTTGCCGGTCGGGCTCTCGACCATCCAGCCGAACAGCCGGGCGCGCGAGGCCGGCGACAGCGCCGCGCCGAGCAGCAGCCGATCGAGATGGCCGAGCATCGCCGTCGGCGTGGTGGTGTCGCGCGGATCGCCCGGCTCGGCGGAATTGAGGTCGGGTTCACCCCGGTCGACCCGGGTGACCTCGTCGCCGAAGGCCCTCGCCCAAGCGGTCATCGCCGCCGGTCCGCCGAGGGCGGCGAGCAGCAGGTTGGCCGCACCGTTGTCGCTGAGCACCACCGCCGCGCGGGCGATCGCCTCGACGCCGAGGCTCCCCTCGGCGAGCCCCGGCTCGAGCACCGGTGAATAGGGCACGAGGTCGGCTCGCCCATAGGCGATGCGCCGGGCGAGATCCTCCTCGCCGCGATCGACCCGGAGCAGCGTCGCGGCCGCGAGCAGCAGCTTGCCGGTGCTGCACGAGGCGAAACGCTCGTCGGCGCGGTGGCCGAAGGCCCGCCCGTCGCCGCTGTCGCGCACCGCCACCCCGAGCCGCCCACCGACCTTGGCCTCGATCGCCGCCACCGCGGCCGGCCCGTCGGCCGCGGCCCGGGCGCCGGACGGCATCAGAGCGGAAAGCGTCAGGCCGGAGAGACCGGCGAGGAGCAGGCGGCGATCGACGGGCAGCGACATCGGAAAGACCTCCGGAACGGGCGACGCCGGGCGTCGCAGGTCCGCGACCCTCGGTGGCGATCTCGGCGGAAGCATGTCTTGGTCCGTGGCGGCGGACCGCTCGGGACGTCGGAGCCCCGAAATCCGCCCGGCGCAAGGCCGGCCGGCGCTGCGGTCGATTGACACGAGCGGCGCAGTTCGGCAGACCTGTCATCGCACGCTCGTCGGTATCCAGCATCCGCGCACCGACGAGACCGCCGACGGACCGGCGCCCCGAGACGCGATCGAGAGCCCCAACCCGATGACCGATCAGACGAAACGCCCGGAGACCGCCGCGGCGTCCGGTGACCTCAGCCTGTCCCGCCTGCTCGCCTTCGCCGCTCCGGCCCTCCCGATCGCCGCCTTCCAGCTGCCGTTCGTCATCATCGTCCCCAAATATTACGCCGACAACGTCGGTCTGAGCCTGACCCTGGTCGGCGCCCTGATCATCGCGGTGCGCCTGATCGACGCCATGCTCGATCCGTTCATCGGCTATTTCTCCGACCACAGCCGCCCGAAGTGGGGCCGCCGCCGGACCTGGTTCGGCATCGCCGCGATCCCCACCACCATCGGCGCGTTGATGGTGTTCCGTCCGTTCCCCGACGTCGATCCGAGCAACACCCTGTTCTGGGGCGGCTGGTTCTTCGTGTGGAGCGTGATGATGTCGCTCGGCTACACCGCGCTGTCGCTGTCGCACCAGTCCTGGGCCGCCGAGATCTCGACCAGCTACTACGGCCGCAACCGCACCTTCGCCGCCCGCGAAGTCTCGGTGGTGATGGGCACGCTGGTCGCCACCGGCCTGCCCTTCGTGCTGTCGCGGGTCGGACTGCCCGGCGACGAACCGGTGCTGATCGGCCTGTCGCTGCTGGTCGGCATCGCTCTGCCGCTGCTCGCCTTCGGCACCGTCCGCTTCGTACCCGAGCCGCGCCACACCAAGCACGCGCCGACGCCGTTCATGACCGGCATCCGCGGCATGCGCGACAACGCGCCGTTCCTCAGGCTGCTGCTCGCCTTCGCCCTGTCCAACATGGCCAACGGCGTGCCGGCGGCGATCCTGCTCTACTTCGTGCGCGACTACATCCACGGCAACGAAGAGACCCAGCGCTTCTTCCTCCTGCTCTATTTCCTCGCCGGCGTGCTGTCGACGCCGCTGTGGCTGTGGGTGTCGCGCAAGACCTCCAAGCACCGCGCCTGGTCGATCGCCATGATCGTCGCCTCGATCGCCTTCGTGTGGACGCCCTTCGTCGGCTTCGACACGCTCGGGCCGTGGTCGGTGTGGGCCTTCGGGGTGATCATGATCTTCGCCGGCATGGCGGTCGGTGCCGATCTGATGCTGCCGCCGTCGATGCAGTCCGACGTCATCGACCTCGACACCGCCCGCACCGGCGAACAGCACACCGGCTTCTACTTCGCCATCTGGGCACTGGCCACCAAGATCGCCCTGTCGATCGCCCTGGGCTTCGGCTTCGTCATCCTCGGCGCGGTCGGCTTCAACAAAGGCGCGGTCAGCGAACCGGCGGCGGTGGTCGAACAGATCCAGACCGTCGGCCCGACCGACGTCTCCGGCATCGTGCCGGTCGAACCGGGCAAGAAGATCGTCAAGAAGCACCACACCACGTCCGAGACCCGGCCGATCCGTCAGAGCCCGCTCGCCCTGTGGACGTTGGCCATCCTCTACGCCTGGGTGCCGGTGGTGCTGAAGTTGATCGCCGTGACCCTGGTGTGGAACTTCCCCGTCGGCCCGGCCGAGCAGGCCCGCCTGCGCGCCGAGATCGAGGCCAACCTCGCCGACGAGCGCCGTCGCAACGGCAATGGCAACGGCGCGCACTGAGCGAAGCTGCGCAGGCGTCCCTGCGGGCGCCGGCGCGGGAGACGGATGTCGCGGTGGAGGCGTGGCTCGCGGCGGCGTCAGCGACCGCCGGTCACCGCGGTGACCAGATCGGCGACGGCGCGGCCGAGCCGGCTCGACAGCCGGACACCTGCGCCTTCGACCACCGTGAAGCACAGGCAGCCCTCGGGATCGGCGACCGGCGCGTGGTGATCCTCCGGGCCGGTGACCGTCAGATCGCCGGGGCCGAACGATCGATCGCCATCGCTGAAACCGCCGCTGAGCACCAGCGTCGCCTCGAGCCCGGTATGGGTGTGCTGTGGGATGCGCCCGCCGCCGGCGATCCGCAACAATTCGGCGGTGAAGTCGCCCGATCGCCCGAGCGGCCGCCGGCGGATCCCGAACCACACGAAACGCCAGTCTTCCGGGGTCCCCTCGGTGAAGCGCGCGAGCGCCCGCGGCAGGGCGTCGGGCGAACGCTGCGCCGGGGGACGCGGCGGCGTCACCACCGGCGCGAGCCCGAAGATCCGCTCGAGCGCCGCGTCGCGATCGGCGAGCGCGACGCCCGGGGCCTCGTCGAGGGCGCGTCCCGCCAGGGCCTCGAGGGCGTCGCCGAAGTCCCGCGCCGCCGGCGCCATCTCGAGATGGGCGGCGATCAGCGCGTCGAGCGGCGGCGGCAGCCGCCCCTGGACATGCGCGGCGATCAGGTCGGCGGCGGCGTCGTCTGCGGCGGGCATCGGAGGGACAACTTTCTCGAGCTTCGGTCGCTGGGATTACGTCCGATCCGCCCGAGCGGATCAATCGCCACGTCGCTTCGGATTCGTTTTTTCTCATTCCCCCGACAAACGAAATGCTCTCTCTTAAGCGACGCCGTCCGAAGTCCCATGATTGCGCGCCGCCGCCCCGGCGCCCTTCGACGGGCCGAACGAGCGGCGCCACCGCCGCCGTGCAAGGAGAGATCGCATGACCCGTCCCGCCGAACCCGGTGTCCTCACGGCGATCGGCAACACGCCGCTCATTCGCCTCGCCCGCGCCAGCGCCGAGACCGGCTGCGAGATCCTCGGCAAGGCCGAATTCGTGAACCCCGGCCAATCGGTCAAGGACCGCGCCGCGCTGTGGATCGTCCGTGACGCGATCGAGCGCGGGCTGCTGCGCCCCGGCGGCACCATCGTCGAAGGCACCGCCGGCAACACCGGCATCGGGCTGGCGATGGTCGGCGCGGCGCTGGGTTTCCGCACCGTGATCGTCATCCCCGAGACCCAGTCCGACGAGAAGAAGCAGGCGCTGCGCCTCGCCGGCGCCACCCTCGTCGAAGTCCCGGCGGTGCCCTACCGGGACCCCAACAACTACGTCAAACTCTCCGGCCGCCTTGCCGAGAGCTTGGCGGCGACCGAACCGGGCGGCGCGGTGTGGGCCAACCAGTTCGACAACGTCGCCAACCGCCGCGCCCACATCGAGGGCACCGCCGAAGAGATCTGGGCCCAGACCGGCGGTCGCATCGACGGCTTCGTCGCGGCGGTCGGCTCCGGCGGCACGCTGGCCGGCGTCGGCATCGGCCTGAAGCGCCACGATCCGGAGGTCACCATCGCGCTCGCCGACCCCCACGGCGCCGCCCTGTGGTCGTGGTACACCCACGGGGAGCTGAAGGCCGAGGGCTCGTCGATCACCGAAGGCATCGGCCAGGGCCGCATCACCGCCAACCTCGAAGGCGCGCCGATCGATCGCGCCTACCGCATCTCCGACGACGAGGCGGTCCGGGTGGTGTTCGACCTCGCCGAGTACGAGGGCCTGGTGATGGGCGGCTCGACCGGCATCAACGTCGCCGGCGCCATCCGGCTCGCCCGCGACCTCGGCCCGGGCCACACCATCGTCACCATCCTCTGCGACCACGGCAGTCGCTACGCCTCGAAACTCTACAACCCGGCCTTCCTCCGCGAGAAGGGCCTGCCGGTGCCGGCCTGGCTCGAGCGCCGCGACGAAATCGCGGTTCCCTTCGCCGCCGTCTCGTGATCGGATGGGGGTCCCTCCCCCCACGCCGGATCACCCCATGACCGTTGCCGCGACCCTTCCCGCCTTTCGCGACGAGCCCTACCGGACCTCGATCGAGGCCACCGTCATCGGCATTGGCGAGCGCGGCGGACTGATTCTCGACCGCACGATCTTCTATCCGACCGGCGGCGGCCAGCCCGGCGACCGCGGCGTGCTGACCGCCGCCGACGGCGCCGCAACCGGCATCGCCACCACCGTGTGGGAGGACGCCGAGAAGACGGTGATCGCCCATGTGGCGATCGAGGACATGGCCGTGCCGGCGATCGGCACCCCCGTCCGCCTCGATCTCGACTGGCCGCGCCGCCACCGCCTGATGCGCATGCACACCGCGCTGCACCTCCTGTCGGTGGTGCTGCCCTATCCGGTCACCGGCGGTTCGATCGGCGAGGACGAGGGCCGCCTCGACTTCGACATCCCCGAGGCCGACTTCGATCGCGACGCGCTCAACGCCCGCCTCGCCGAGCTCGTCGCCGCGAACCATCCGGTCTCGACCGAATGGATCACCGACGCCGAACTCGACGCGGCGCCCGAACTGGTCAAGACCATGTCGGTCGCCCCGCCGCGCGGCTCCGGCCGCATCCGGCTGCTGCGCATCGGCACGCCCGAAGCTTCGATCGACCTGCAGCCCTGCGGTGGCACCCATGTCGCGGCGACCGGCGAGATCGGCCGCGTCGAGATCGTCAAGATCGAGAAGAAGGGCAAGATCAACCGCCGCGTCCGCATCCGTTTCGTCGACTGAACCTCCGCCCGGGATCCCCGCCATGACCGATCGTTCCGCCTTCTTCGTCTCGACCGAAGACCTCGCCGCCGCCCTCGGCGCGCCCGATCTCGTGGTCGTCGACGCCTCCTGGTACCTGCCGGCGATGAAGCGCGACGCCGCCGCCGAGTACGCCGCCGCCCGCATCCCCGGCGCGGTGCGCTTCGACCTCGACGCGATCGCCGATCATGCGACGACCCTGCCGCACATGCTGCCGAGCCCCGAGGCCTTCGCCGCCGCGGTCGGCGCGCTGGGGATCACCGAGACCTCGCGCATCGTCGTCTACGACGGCGCCGGATTATTCTCGGCGCCCCGGGTCTGGTGGACCTTCCGCCTGTTCGGCGCGACCGACGTGCGCATCCTCGACGGCGGTCTGCCGAAGTGGAAGGCGGAGGGCCGGCCGCTCGACACCGTGCCACCGGCGGCCCCGGCGCCGCGGCTCTTCCGCCCCGCCTTCGACGCGCCCCGCGTGGTCGATCTGGCGAGCGTCGCAGCGATCCTCGCCGACGGCTCCGCGACGGTGGTCGACGCCCGACCGGGCGAGCGCTTCCGCGGTGAAGCGGCCGAGCCGCGCCCCGGGGTGCGCGCCGGTCACATGCCGGGCGCCCGCAGCGTGCCCGCCGCGAGCGTCGTCGCCGACGGCCGTCTCGCCGACGAACGGGCGTTGCGCGCCGCCTTCGCGGGCGTCGACACCGATCGCCCGCTCGTCACTTCCTGCGGCTCCGGCGTGACCGCGGCGATCCTGTGGCTGGCGCTCGAAACCCTCGGCGTGCCGCGCGACCGCCTCGCCCTCTACGACGGCTCGTGGAGCGAATGGGGCGCAGCGGAAGGGACGCCGGTGGTGACGGGCGAGTGAGTGAACGAGCACCGCCCGATCATGACCGGCACGTAGACCGCGCGGTGCTGACCACCCCGTCTGTCGTCAACAGATCCGATCGACGATAGTGGCAGATCCGGGGACCCTTCTGTCCGCTACTACGCGGTTCTCGAACATAGGTCAGGGTGACACCCTGGCCGTCCGGATCGATCTTGGCGTCGTAGACAGGGGGATTCTGCCGGCAATTTCCCAAGATGTTGACCGAGGCACCGGGGCGCGGGACCTCGATGTAGACCGTGACTTGCCCGGCAACCACCGTCTCACAATCCGGCCGCCGATGGGACGGCGACCATTCGAGCCGGTCCGCCGCCACCGACGGCAAGGGGAGCCCTGTCGCCCCGACGACCACGAAGGCCCCGACGCGACGCCACAATCCCGCGAACATCATCGCTAAAGTCCTTTCCTGCCGGCAGAGAGCCGAAAGTCCCCCCCGGCCGTCGGAGGTTCAGGGTGCATCGAGCGTCGGCGAGTTGCACCGTGAGCCTCGCCGCTCCCCACGCTCCTCAATGCAGAATCTGGCTCAGGAACAGCTTGGTCCGCTCGTGCTGCGGGTTGGCGAAGAAGGCGTTGGGCTCGTTCGATTCGATGATCTGCCCGGCGTCCATGAAGATCACCCGGTCGGCCACCTGACGGGCGAAGCCCATCTCGTGGGTCACCACCAACATGGTCATGCCCTCGTTGGCCAGTCCCACCATGGTGTCGAGCACCTCCTTGACCATTTCCGGGTCGAGCGCCGAGGTCGGCTCGTCGAACAGCATGATCTTCGGCGACATGCACAGCGAGCGGGCGATCGCCACGCGCTGCTGCTGGCCGCCCGACAGCTGACCGGGATATTTGTTCGCCTGCTCGGGGATCCGCACTCGCCTGAGATAGTGCATGGCGATCTCGTCGGCCTCGCGCTTCGGCAGCTTCTTGACCCAGATCGGCGCCAGCGTGCAGTTCTCGAGGATGGTCAGATGCGGGAACAGGTTGAAGTGCTGGAACACCATGCCGACGTCGCGGCGGATCTCGTCGATGCGCTTCAGATCCTCGGTCAGCTCGATGCCGTCGACGATGATGCGTCCGGCCTGATGCTCTTCGAGCCGGTTGATGCAGCGGATCATCGTCGACTTGCCCGAGCCCGAAGGCCCGCAGATGACGATCTTCTCGCCCTTCTTCACTTCGAGGTCGATCGCCTTCAGGACGTGGAAGTCGCCGTACCATTTGTTGACGTCGATCATCTCGACGGCGAGGTCGCGCGCGGCGGCGGGGGTCGTACGCCCGGTCGGGGCGAGGGAGGTGTCGGTCATGTCGGGGTCCTCGCGCGTCAACGCTTGTGGCCGGTGGCGAGCCGGCGCTCCATCCATTGGGAATATCGGCTCATGCCGAAACAGAAGATCCAGAAGATCGCCGCCGCGACCAGATAGCCGGTGGTGCTGGTCGACGGTGCCGCCCATTCGGGATCGGAGCGCGACGACTGGATCATGCCGAGCAGGTCGAAGATCGACACGATCAGCACCAGGGTCGTGTCCTTGAACAGCGAGATGAACGAGTTGACGATGCCCGGGATCACCATCTTGAGGGCCTGGGGCATGACGATCAGGCCCATCATCTTCCAATAGCCGAGGCCCAGCGCCATCGCGCCCTCGTACTGGCCCTTGGGGATCGCCTGCAACCCGCCGCGGATGGTCTCGGCGAGATAGGCCGCGGTGAAGATCGACACGCCGATCAGGGCCCGCAGCAGCTTGTCGACGTCGACGCCGTCCGGCATGAACAGCGGCAGCATGTTGGCCGCCATGAACAGCACGGTGATCATCGGCACGCCGCGCCAGAACTCGATGAACACCACCGACAGCATCCGCACGATCGGCATCTGCGAGCGCCGACCGAGGGCGAACAGGATGCCGATCGGCAGCGACGTCACGATGCCGGTCACTGCCACCACCATGGTGACGAGCAGCCCGCCCCAGCGCATGGTCTCGACCGGGACCAGCCCGAACCAACCGCCGCACAGCATCACGTAGGCGAAGATCGGCAGCCCGACCAGGAAGGCCAGGGTATTGGCGAACTTGAACGGCACCTTGGGCATCGCCAGCGGCACCAGGAGGCCGAAGAAGGCGAAGAACACCGCGATCGCCCGCCAGCGTTCCTCCGCCGGATAGCGCCCGTAGAGGAACTGCTGCCAATAGGCCGTGACATAGGGCCAGCAGGCGCCGCTGCCTTCGGCCCGGCAGACCTCGCCGTTCGCGCCCGTCCACACCGCCCGCACGATCGCGAAATCCACGACCGACCAGATGATCGAGCCGGCGATGCTCAGTCCGATCACGGTCAGGATCGCATCGAACAGGCTGCCGAACAGCCGGGTCCGGACCCATCCGAAGAAGCCGCGGGTCGAAATCGGGGCCGCGCTGGCGCCGATCATTTCCTTGCGCACGAAGATCGTCTTCGTCGGCGGGATGTCCGTGGAACTCATCGCCCTCACCTTTCGACGATCGCCATGCGGCGGTTGTAGCCGTTCATGATCAGCGCGGTCAGCACCGAGGTCCCGAGATAGATCGCCATCCAGATGGCGATCACCTCGATCGACTGTCCCGACTGGTTGAGCACGATGCCACCGGTCGAGACGAGATCGGGATAGCCGATCGCCACCGCCAGCGAGGAGTTCTTGGTCAGGTTGAGATACTGGTTGGTCAAGGGCGGCACGATCACCCGCATCGCCTGGGGGATCACCACCAGCCGCAGCGTGTGGCCGTGGGTCAGCCCGAGCGAGCGCGCCGCCTCGGTCTGGCCGTGCGACACCGCCAGGATGCCGGCGCGGACCACTTCGGCGATGAAGCTCGCGGTGTAGGTGGCGAGTGCCAGCGTCAGGGCGATCAGCGACGGGATCACCTCGATGCCGCCGGTCAGATTGAAGGTCGACTTCTTCGGCGCGATCAGCGTCAGGTCGAAGCCGGAAGCGGCGAAGGCGATCGCCGGCAGGCCGAAGATCAGCGCCAGCGCCACCTTGCCCGACGGAAACTGCTGGCCGGTCGCCAGTTGGCGCTGCTTCGCCCAGCGGGCGATGCCCCAGGCCAGCACCACGCCGACCGCCAGACCGATGGCGATGCCCGATCCGGCAAAGCCGCCGAAGCGGAATTCCGGCAGATAGATGCCGCGGTTGTTGAGGAACACCCAACCCGGGATCGGTTGCAGCGACGCCCGCGGCGACGGCATGACGCCGAGCACTGCAAAATACCAGAAGAAGATCTGCAGCAGCACCGGGATGTTGCGCAGCGTCTCGACGTAGGCCGTGCAGATCGACGAGAACACCGCGTTGTGCGACAGGCGGCCGATGCCGACCACGAAGCCGATGATCGTGGCGAAGAAGATGCCGATCACCGCGACGATCGCCGTATTGGCCACGCCGACCAGGATCGCCCGCCCGTAGGTGGCGTCCTTGGGATAGTCGATCGGCGTCTGGTTGATGTCGAAACCCGCGGTGGTCGACAGGAACGAGAACCCTTGCGCGATGTGCCGGCGCTCGAGATTGACCGCGGTGTTGTGGATCACGCTCCACACGATCGCCAGAACGAGGGCCAGGGTGAGACCCTGAAAGACCAGGCTGCGCCACTTGGGGTCGTTGTACCAGACGATGCTCGGGGGCCGATCGTCGGAATTCGGGTGGCGCCTCGCATCGGTGACGGCCATGCTCGATCCTCTTGCCTCGTACCTCGCGCCGGGTCGCGGTTCGCCGCGCGCCCGACGCCTCGGGAAGTCCGGGGCCGGCGCGCCGCCGCCCGCGATGGGCGAGCGGCGCGCCGAACCGGTCGATCAGCGGATCGGCGGGGCGTACTGCAGGCCGCCCTTGGTCCACAGCGCATTGATGCCGCGGGCGATCTTCAGCGGAGTGTTGACGCCGACGTTGCGTTCGAACACTTCGCCGTAGTTGCCGACCGCCTTGACGATCTGCACCACCCAGGCGTTGTTCAGGCCGATGTCGGCGCCGAACGAGCCGTCCTTGCCGAGCAGACGCTTGATTTCCGGATTGTCGGACTTGGCGGCCAGATCTTCGACGTTCTTGGAGTCGACGCCGAGCTCTTCGGCGGTCAGCAGCGCGTAGTATGTCCACTTGACGACGTTGAACCAGGCGTCGTCGCCGAGCCGCACCATCGGGCCGAGCGGCTCCTTGGAGATGATCTCGGGCAGCACCATGTGCTCGTCGGGCTTCACCAGCTTCATGCGCTCGGCATAGAGGCCGGACGCGTCGGTGGTCAGCACGTCGCAGCCGCCGGTGTCGTAGGTCTTCACGACCTCGGCGTCCTTCTCGAAGGACACGAGCTTGTATTCGAGCTTGTTGGCGCGGAACCAGTCGGCGAGGTTGAGCTCGGTGGTGGTGCCGGTCTGGGTGCAGACGGTGGCGCCGCCGAGTTCCTTGGCGGTCTTCACGCCGAGCGACTTGCGGACCATGAAGCCCTGGCCGTCATAATAGGTGACGCCGGCGAACAGGCCCTGCTTGGTGTCGCGCGACATGGTCCAGGTGGTGTTGCGCGACAGCACGTCGATCTCGCCGGACTGCAGCGCGGTGAAGCGCTCCTTGGCGGAGAGCGGCGTGAACTTGACCTTCTTGGGATCATTGAAGATCGCCGCGGCGACGGCCCGGCAGAAGTCGACGTCGAGGCCCTTCCATTCGCCGCTGGCGTCGGAGATCGAGAACCCGGCGAGGCCGGTGTTGACGCCGCACTGGAGGAAACCCTTGGTCTTCACGTCGTCGAGCGTACCGGCATATGCGCCGGTCGCAGTCGCCAGGACGGCGCCGAAGGCCGCCGCGAGAATCTTGGTCGTCATGATCGCGCCTTTGTTCGAGGCCCCTCGTCGGTGAATGCGAGGGCCCGTTGTCCGATGCCGGTTGCCGTCGACGACGAAGGCCATGCCGAAAGTCCGCGCCGACCGATCCGGCCCGACCCGCGAGTTCCCCACTCGCGACCCGTTGCGCGCTGCTCTAGGATGCCCCCCGACCTTCGACCGATCGGCGCCCCATCACAAGGCAAAGCCATTCGACGGTCAAGAGGGAAGCTTTCCAGTAATTCCTGTATGCAGCATCTTTCTTCCGGGAGGGTGCCGTTTCGGGGAAAGATCGGATCACGTATGTCTGTCAAGTCGCAAACACCCGCCAAACACGCCGTCGCCACCCGCCTCGCCCATCTCGGTCGCGGCGAAGCCGGCAGCCCCTTCGTCAACCCCCCGGTGATCCACGCCTCGACGGTCCTGTTCGACAGCGTCGCCCAGATCGAAGGCCGCGCCGCCAAACCGGCGAAATGGACCTACGGCCGGCGCGGAACCCCGACCTCGCAAGCCCTGGAATCGGCGATCGCCGAGCTGGAGGGCGCCGAGGGCACGGTGATCACCCCGTCCGGTGCCTCGGCCTGCGCGCTGGCCCTGATGGCGGTGCTGGCGGCCGGCGACCATCTCCTGATGATCGACACCGTCTATGGCCCGACCCGCAATTTCTGCAACGGCGTGCTCGCCCGGTTCGGCGTCGAGACCACCTTCTTCGATCCGCTGATCGGCGCCGGCATCGCCGCGCTGATCCGCCCCAACACGAGGGCGATCTTTCTCGAATCGCCGGGGTCGCTGACCTTCGAGATGCCCGACGTGCCGGCGATCACGGCCGTCGCGCGCGCCCACGACATCCTCACCCTGATCGACAACACCTGGGCGACGCCGCTGTTCTTCCGGCCCCTCGACCACGGCGTCGACGTGTCGATCCTCGCCGCCACCAAATACGTCGTCGGCCATTCCGACGCGATGGTCGGCACCATCTCGGCCGGGCCGCGGGCCTGGACGCGCGTCAAGTCGACGCACGGCGACTTCGGCCAGTTCACCGGTCCCGACGACATGTATCTGGCGCTCCGGGGCCTGCGCACCATGGCGGTGCGCCTCGCCCATCACCAGGCGAGCACGCTGCGAATCGCCGAATGGCTGGCCGGCCGGCCCGAGGTCGAGCGCGTGCTCTATCCCGCCCTGCCCTCCGATCCCGGCCACGCCGTATGGAAGCGCGATTTCAAGGGCGCCTCCGGCCTGTTCGGATTCATTCTGCGGCCGGCGCCGGCGCGCGCCACCGAAGTCTTCCTCGACGATCTCGAGCTGTTCGGTCTCGGCTTCTCCTGGGGCGGCTTCGAGAGCCTCGCCACCGCGCCCAACCCTCGCAAGGTCCGCACCGCCGTGCCCTGGACCGAGCCGGGCCAGTTGATCCGCCTGCAGATCGGTCTCGAGGACCCCGACGACCTGATCGCCGACCTCGCGGCCGGCCTCGATCGCTTCACCGCCGCGTCGTGAGGCTCACCCCCGGCGCGCCCGCGCGATCAGCGCGGCGAGCACGTCGGTCCAACCGCTGCCCTTCGGCGTCGCCCGGCGAACGAGTCGCCCGGCGGCGTCGTGCGCGAACACCAGCCCCCGCGCACCCAGTGCGTGGGCGAGCGCCAGGGTCACCGATGCGCCCAGCGTCACGCCGGCGATCACGTCGGACGGGAAATGCGCGTCGAGCAGGATGCGGGTGATCGCCACCACCACGCCGGCGGCGAGAATCGGCCGCCGCCAGCGCGGCGCGAGCAGCGCCAACACCACGGCCGTCGCCCCGGCGGTGGTGGCGTGGCCCGACGGGAAGGCCGCCCAGTCGGCGCGGAAGGCCAGCGGATGGATCTCGAAGATCCCGCCGCCCGCGAGATGATCGGGCCGCGCCCGGCCGAAGGCGTTCTTGGCGAGCGAGGCGAGGAGCCCGCTGCCGGCCACCGCGACGAAGACGAAGGCCGCGGTCCAGCCGAGCCGGACGATCCCGGCGCGAACCTGCCGCGACAGCCCGTCGGGCGACAGGGCGAGGCAGGCGATCAGCAGCACGCCGGAGACGACCAGGATCTCGACGCCCTGGCCGAACGAGGTGAGGATGGACACGAACCGTCGCCACCCGCCTCCGGCGCCGCCGACCAGATCGCGCGCGCCCGGATCGAGCAGCGCCACCGCGGCCAGCGCCGCGACGAGCCCGACCGCGCCGACGAAACTCGCGTTCTCGCGCGCCGGCCCGAGCCGCCGCGGCCGCACCCGCCGCGCCGCGACCTGCCGTACCGCCGCGCGCCCCCGGGTCACCCCGAGGACGACGCCGTCCCGCACCCGTCCGCTGATCTCGCCGGTGTCCATCGCCGTGGCCTCCTTCGTCGACCTGCTCCTCGTCTCACGAAGCGGAGGCGCGCGCAAATCCGTCGGAAGGCGAGCATCAACGCATGGGGGGCGGCAGCAGCGACGCCACGCTGACCGGCGGCAGGCCGTTCATCGACTGGTCCTCGGGGACCGGCGGCAGCAGCGGCAGGCGTCGCTGGGCCGCCCCCGCCGGCGCGTTGGCCACCGGCACCACCGGCGGCGGCGCCGCGGTCACGGCGATCGGCGAGACGTAGTCGGACTGATAGGAACCGCTCGAGCAGGCGGCGAGGCCGAGCCCCGCGGCCACCCCGACGGCGACGGCGACGAGACGGCGGACGACGGACGATCGAGACAAGACACTCTCCTTCGTGGTCGGGCGCCGGGAAACGCGACGGACCCGAGGCGACGAATTTCGCTGCCCCGGCTCAAGGACTCGTTAATCACCCGGGCGGAAGCCCGGCTTCGCACCGGCGATGGTTGACGAACCGTTGACGCGCCCGCGGGCCACGGCCGCCCGGGGACGACGCGGGCCGCGGGCGACGCCCGCCGAGCCCGCCCCTCGCCCGATCGGCCCCCTCACATCACCGGCCGAAAGCTCTCCGCATCCGCCATCCGCCAGAAATCGCGGTAGCGCGGGTCGTCGGTGCCGGCGAGCAATTCGCCGACGGCGAGCGGCGGATAGAGGGTGTGGAAACTCACCGCCTCGTGCGCCGAGACCCGGCGGGTGAAGTGGAGGAGCGAGAACTCGCCGGGATGGGCGAGGCCGGCCGCTCCGGTCAGTTCGGCGAGCGCGATGATCGTCGAGCGGTGGAAATTGTAGACCCGCTCCAGCTTGTCGTCGACCACCAGAGCGCGCGCCCGACTCGGGTCCTGGGTGGCGACGCCGACCGGGCAGCGGTCGGTGTGGCAGCTCTGCGACTGGATGCAGCCGACCGCGAACATGAAGCCGCGCGCCGCATTGCACCAGTCGGCGCCGAGCGCCATGGCCCGGGCGATGTCGAAGCCCGAGACGATCTTGCCCGAGGCGCCGATCCGGATGCGGTCGCGCAAGTTCACCCCGACCAGCGCATTGTGGACGAAGCTCAGCCCGTCGCGCAGCGGCATGCCGAGATGGTCCATGAATTCCAGCGGTGCCGCCCCGGTGCCGCCCTCCTTGCCGTCGACGACGATGAAGTCGGGGGTGATCCCGGTCGCGACCATCGCTTTGCACAGCGCCAGGAATTCCCACGGGTGGCCGACGCAGAGCTTGATCCCGGTCGGCTTGCCGCCGGAGGCGTCGCGCAGGCCGGCGACGAATTCGAGCAGCCCGATCGGCGTCGAGAAGGCCGAATGGCTGGCCGGCGAGACGCAGTCCTCGCCGATCGCCACGCCGCGCGCCGCGGCGATCTCGGCCGAGACCTTGGCCCCCGGCAGCACCCCGCCGTGGCCGGGCTTGGCGCCCTGGCTGAGCTTGACCTCGATCATCTTGATCGGATCGGCGGCGGCGGTCGCAGCGAAGCGCTCCGGCGAGAAGCGCCCGTGCGGGTCGCGCGCGCCGAAATAGCCCGAACCGATCTCCCACACGATGTCGCCGCCCATCGCCCGGTGATGCGCCGAGAAGCCGCCCTCGCCGGTGTCGTGGCAGAACCGCCCCTTGGCGGCACCGCCGTTGAGCGCCCGGATCGCGTTGGCCGACAGCGCGCCGAAGCTCATCGCCGAGATGTTGAACACCGAGGCCGAATAGGGCCGCGCACAATCCGGCCCGCCGATCGTCACCCGCAGGCTCTCCGGCAGCGGATCGGTCGGCGCCAACGAATGGCGGATCCACTCGTAGCCGTCGGCATAGACGTCGTACTGGGTGCCGAACGGCCGCTTGTCGAGGACGTGCTTGGCGCGCTGATAGACCAACGCCCGCTTGTCGCGCGAGAACGGCATGCCGTGCTTCTCGTCCTCGAAGAAATACTGCCGCATCTCCGGCCGCATCTCTTCGAGCAGGAAGCGCAGATGGGCGCTGATCGGATAGTTGCGCAGCACCGCGTGGCGGGTCTGGAGGAGATCGCGCACCCCGAGCAGGGTCAGCCCGCCGAAGATCGCCAAGGGCACGGCGATCACCCAGGCCGACTCCGGCCGGGCGACGGCGAGGAAGCCGAGCGCCACGGTGCCCACCGCGGCGACCGTCAGGGCGATGAAGCGCGGCGTGAACGGCAGCAGCAGGGCGGTCATGGGGGGCGATCTCCGGATCTGCGAACGACACCGAATCGCACGCATCCGACGACGGCGTCGTGACGACGCACGCACGGACGGCGAACCGTCGCCGCGGCAGTCTAGTCGCCGCCGGCCGCCCCACAAGCACGGCCTTCGTCGGCGCACTCGCCCCGCACCGCTTGTCCCGGCGCGGCGAATCCCCCACCCTCGGGCGCGACGATCCGCACGCCCGCGAACGCGGCCCGCACCCTCCCGCAACGATTGCGGCGGCCCTCGGCCCGTGCTATGTCGAAGTTCGTCGAGAGGATCAAACCGTGAACAATGATCTCGCCACGGCGCTCGCCGAGTCCGTCGCCGCCGCCCGTCTGTGGATCGGCGAGCACCCGACGCTGACCCTGGTCGGCGCGGCGCTGATCGTCGCGGTGCTGATCCTGCTGCTCCAGGCCCGCCGCGCCGCCGAAGCCCATGCCGTCGCGATCGCGGCCCTCGAAGATGCGCTCGACGAGAGCCGCGACGCCCGGGCCGAGGCCGAGCGTCGCCTTGCCGCCGAATCGACCACCGCCGCTCGCGTCCCCGACCTCGAGCGCGACCTCGCCGAGCGCGCCGCCGAGCTCGACCGCCTGCGCCAGGACAAGGGCACGGTCGAGCGCCAGCTCGCCACCGCGGCCGAACGCCTCGCCCAGGTCGAGCAGGGCAACGCCGATCTCCGCACCCGCCTCCAGGCCGCCGACGAGTTGTTGCGCGCGGCGAGCGCTCGCTTCGAGACGCTGCGCGCCGCCAAGGCCGTCGCCGACGAGACGCTGGCCGCCCGTACCGCCGACCTCGGCCGCCTCGCCGAACGCACCGCCGACCTCGAACGACGACTCGCGGCCGCCGAAGATCTGCTGCGCGACGCCGGCGCGCGCCACGAGGCCTTGCGCGGCGCCAAGGCCGCCGGCGACGAGGCGCTGGCCGCCCGCACCACCGACGTCCGCCGTCTCGAAGAGCGCGTCGTCGAGCTCGCCGGGCGCCTCGAGACCACCGAGGCTGAACGCGGCGCGCTCGCCCGCACCCGCGCCGATCTCGCCGCCGAACTCGCCCGCCTGCGCGAGACCCTCGACCAGGAGCGCGGCCAGAACGAGGAGAAGCTCGCCCTCCTCCAGGAAGCCCGCGACCAGATGAAGACCCAGTTCCAGGTCCTCGCCGAGGAGGTGATGACCCGCCACGGCGAGAGCTTCACCAAGCAGAACAAGGAACAGGTCGACGGCATCCTCGCGCCCTTGCGCGACAAGCTGGCCGAATTCCAACAGGGGCTGGTCACCGCCCAGACCGAGACGACCAAGGAACGCGCCACGCTGACCGAACAGATCCGGCTCTTGAGCGAGCAGAGCTTCAAGATGAGCTCGGAGACCCACAATCTGACCCGCGCCCTCAAGGGCAAGGCCCAGACCCAAGGGGCCTGGGGCGAGATGGTGCTGGCGCGGATCCTCGAGCAATCCGGTCTGCGCGAGGGCGAGGAATACGTCACGCAGGAGAGCCACACCGGCGAGGACGGCAGCCGCCTGCGCCCCGACGTGATGGTCATCCTGCCCGAGGGCCGGCGCATCGTCGTCGATTCCAAGGTCTCGCTGACCGCCTTCGAGGAATACGTCAACGGCGAGGACGAGCCGACCCGCGTGGCCGCGCTCGGCCGTCACCTCGCCTCGCTGCGCACCCACATCCGGACGCTGGGCGAAAAATCCTACCAGCACGCCACCGGCTCGGGCCTCGACTATGTGGTGATGTTCGTGCCGATCGAGGGAGCGCTCGCCGCGGCGCTCTCGGAAGATCCGGCGCTGACCGGCTTCGCCGCCGAAAAGAACGTCGCGGTCCTGACCCCCACCACCCTGATGGTGGCGCTCCGGACCATCGCCAACGTTTGGCAGGTCGACCGCCGCAACCGCAACGCCGAGGAGATCGCCAAGCGCGCCGGCCTGCTCTACGAGAAGTTCGTCGGTTTCGTCGACGATCTCCAGAAGGTCGGCGGCCGCATCGACGACGCCCGCCGCTCCTGGGACGGCGCCATGTCGAAACTGTCGGTCGGCTCCGGCAATCTCGTCCGTCAGGTCGAACAGCTGAAGACCCTCGGCGCCCGCACCGCCAAGACCATTCCCGCCGCCGTCCTCGGCGACGAACCGATCGAACCGGCGCTGCTCGCGCCGCCCGCGGCCGATCCCGCCCCGTCCGGAGCGACCGACGTCGCGCCGCCCGGTGCCGACGATGTCGCCGCGCCCCTCCTCGACGGCCGCGTCGCCGCCGCCGTGTGAGCGGCGGGACGCGCGCCGCGACCCGTCACCGAAAGCCTCCGAGAGCCGTCGCCGAGAGACCCGACCCGATGATCCGCCCGCCCTATTTCGACGATCCCGCGCCCTTCGCCCTCGATGCGCACGTCGTCGAGCGCCGTCCCGGCGCGGTGCGGCTCGACCGCTCGCCGTTCTTTCCGGGCGGCGGCGGCCAGCTCGCCGATCGCGGTTCGCTCACCTGGGCCGGCGGCACCGTCGCGGTCACCGGAATGGTGCCCGATCCGCGCGGGCCTTGGCATCTCTACGACGGCGACGAGGATCTCGCGCCCGACGGCACGCTGCGCGCGGCGATCGATCCGGAGTTCCGCCGCACGATGTGCGAGCTCCACACCCTCGCCCATGTGCTCAACGCCCTGGTCCACGCCCGTTTCGACGGCGCGCTGTTGACCGGCGCCCAGCTCGGGGCCGATCGCACCTTCCGCCTCGACTTCGACGTGCCGGGCGTCGACCCCGATGCGCTACGGGCGCTGCAGGACCCGCTCGACGAGGTGATCCGCGCCGATCTGCCGATCCGCAGCTTCTTCATGCCCTATGACGAAGCGGCGGCGATCCCGGGCCTGTTCCGCAGCGCAGCGGTGGCGCCGCCGCCGGGCGACGACGGAATGGTGCGGATCGTCGAGATCGTCGGCCTCGACCGGCAGGCCTGCGGCGGCACCCATCTCGCCTCGACCGGCGCCGCACCGCCGGCGCGCATCGTCAAGGTCGACAACAAGGGGCGCCGCAACCGCCGCATCAAGGTCGCCCTCGGGCCGGCGTGAGCCGCCGGGTGCGGCGCGAACACACCGGCTCATCCGGGACGACCGCCGATCGCCGGACCGATCGACCCGGCCTCACGCCCCACGCATGCCGACGCCGGCCGCGCGACGGCACGGCGGGCCCGACAGCTCGGCCGGCCGCGCCCGCGCGGCTCAGTAGAGCCCGCCCTGCTGCAGGCCGCGTTCCTGTTCGGGGGTGACCTTGCGGGCCTTGCCGAATTCTTCGGTGTCGTAGCCGATCACCGAATAGGTGTCGGGCGGCGCGGTGCCCGGCTTGAAGGCTTCCATGATCGTATCCGGATCGCCCGGGCCGGCCTTCATGCCGGAATGCTTGTTGACCGCGATCAGCCGAATCCCGGCCGGCACCCGGAACGGCACGGGCGGCACGTCCTTCAGCGCCTCGAGATAGAAATCGCGCGCCACCGGCGCCGCGAGATGGCCGCCCGATCCGATCCGGCCCATCGGACGCGGCTTGTCGTAGCCGAGATAGAGCCCGACCACCATGTCCGGGGTGAAGCTCATGAACCAGGCGTCCTTTTCGTCGTTGGTGGTGCCGCTCTTGCCCGCCACCGGACGCCCGATGTCCTTCAGCACGGTCCCGGTGCCGCGCTGGATGACGCCTTCCATGATCGAAGTGATCTGATAGGCGGTCATAGGATCGAGCACCTGTTCGCGCTCGTCGATCAGCACCGGTTCTTCCTGGTTCTCCCATTTCGCCGCGTCGCAGCTCTCGCAGACCCGGCCGTCGTGCTTGAACACCGTCTTGCCCCAGCGGTCCTGAATGCGGTCGATGAAGCTCGCGGTGACCTTGCGGCCGCCGTTGGCGATCGTCGCATAGGCCGAGGTCAGCCGCAGCACGGTGGTCTCGCCGGCCCCCAGCGACATCGGCAGATAGGGCTGCAGGTCCTCGTAGATGCCGAAACGCTTGGCGTATTCGACCACCAGCGGCATGCCCATGTCCTTGGCCAGCCGCACCGTCATGGTGTTGCGCGACTGCTCGATGCCGACCCGCAGCGTCGAGGGCCCGTAGAACTTCTGGGTGTAGTTCTCCGGCCGCCACACCGGCTGCCCCGGTCCCGGCTGGATCTCGATCGGCCCGTCGAGCACCAGCGACGACGGCGTGTAGCCGTTGTCCAGCGCCGCGGAATAGACGAAGGGCTTGAACGACGAGCCGGGCTGACGCCAGGCCTGGGTCGCGCGGTTGAACTCGCTCTCGGCGAAGGAGAAGCCGCCGGTCACCGCCAACACGCGGCCGGTGTGCGGATCCATCACCGCGATCGCCCCGGCGATCTCCGGCACCTGCCGCAGACGCCACAGCCGGCGATCGGTCGAGCCGCCCGCGACCTTCTCGACGTAGACCACGTCGCCCGGCATCAGGATGCCGGCGGCGCCGCGGCCGATCGCCGTGCGCTTGGCACCCTCCGCCCAACGGCTCGCCCATTTCATCTGGTCGAGCGGAATGACGCCGCGTTCGCGCTCGGTCGAGATCTCGCCGGTCACCAGTTTGCCCGGGTGGAGGCCGATCTGGGCCTCCTGGTCGGCGACCGACAACACCACGGCGAGCCGCCATTCCGGCACGTCGCCGAGCGCCTTGATCTCGGCCAGCGGCGGCCCCCAGTCGCCGGTCGCGGCGATGCGTCCGACCGGACCGCGCCAACCGGCGTCCATGTCGTAGTTCATCAGCCCCTTCATCAGCGACTTGCGGGCGATCAACTGCAGGCGCGGATCGAGCGAGGTGCGCACCGACAGGCCGCCCTGATAGAGGCCCTTCTCGCCGTAGCGCTCGATCAACTCGCGGCGCACTTCCTCCGCGAAATAGTCGGCGCCGAAGATGTGCGGCCCGGTCGGGCGCTGCACCACCTTGAGCGGCTCGGCCTTGGCCTTCTCGGCTTCGTCGGCGGTGATGAAGTTGTTCGACTGCATCTGCCCGATCACCCAGTTGCGCCGTTCGATGGCGCGGTCGGTGTGACGGAACGGATGGTAGTTGTTGGGGCCCTTGGGCAACGCCGCGAGATAGGCGGCCTCCGAGACGGTCAGTTCGTGCACCGACTTGTCGAAATAGAGCAGCGAGGCCGCCGCCACACCATAGGCGCCGATGCCCAGATAGATCTGGTTCATGTAGAGTTCGAGGATCTCCTCCTTCGAATAGGCCGACTCGATGCGCACGGCCAACACGGCCTCCTTGATCTTGCGCTCGAAGCTCTGCTCGTTGGTCAGGAGGAAATTCTTGGCGACCTGCTGGGTGATCGTCGAGGCGCCCTGCGGCCGCCGTCCCGAGATCTTGTTCTGCACATAGACGATCGCCGCCCGCACGATCCCTTCCGGGTCGAGGCCGACGTGCTCGTAGAAATTCTTGTCCTCGGCCGACAGGAAGGCGTTCTTGAGCAGTTGGGGAATCGCCTGGCTGGGCAGGAACAGCCGCCGCTCGTTGGCATATTCGGCGACCAGCGCGCCGTCGCCGGCGTGGACCCGGCTCATCACCGGCGGCTCGTAGTTCTTGAGCGCCGTGTAGTCGGGCAGGTCGGCGACCACGTGGCTGTAGGCCAGCCACGCCCCGCCCGCCATCAGGAGGGCCACGACGGTGCCGATGCCGAACAGATAGCCGATGAACCGCAACAGGAACATGCCGCCCGAACTTCCCCAAGAGTGTTCCGTCCGGGCGACGGCCGCCCCGCCCCTCCCGGAGACGGAAGCCCGGCGCCCCGGACGCGACGGCGGCCAAAGCCCCGTCCGTTCCTCAGCCTCGCGGCTCGTCTGCCGATCGCTCGGGGGACTCCCGAACGCCCTTGCGGCGGCGTCCCGGTCATCCGAGGAGCAACCGACCGCGCCCGCCGCGCCGTTCCGGATTTCGGAGACGCGACGCGGCGCCCGCGAGGATTAGGCGCCCCGCCTTTCTTTTTCAAGTTTATGGCGAAGCTGCGGCGCCGGGGCGCGGCGGCGCTCCGCCCGGCCCCGCGGCCGCCGGGTGACGCAAACCCGCCACACCGGCCGGCGCCTCGATCCGCCCGCGCTCGACGAAATAGTGGTCGATCGCCGCCACCAGCCCCCGCGCCGTGCGCTCGCGCCACTCGGCCGCGGTCATCAGCGCCTCGTCTTCCTTGTTGGACAGGAAGCCGATCTCGATCAGCGCCGAGGGCACATCGTGGGCGCGCAGCACCCGGAGGCCGGCCTGGCGATGGGGCATGGTCTTGACCAGCCGGCCGCCGACCCGGAACGCCTCGATCAGATCGCGGGCGAAGCGCTGCGAGAAATGCCGGGTCTCGCGCAAGGTCAGATCGGCGAGGATGTCGGCGACCTCGTCGTGGGCCTCGTCGAGCCCCAGCCCGGCCATCGCGTCCGACTGGTTCTCCTTGAAGGCCAGCGCCGCCGCCTGCTCGTCCGAGGCCTTCTCGGCCAACGTATAGACGGTCGCCCCGCGCACCGAGTGGTCGTATTCGGCGTCGGCGTGGATCGACAGAAAGAGATCGGCGTGATGCGCCCGGGCGATCCGGGTCCGCTCGGAGAGCCCGATGAAGACGTCAGTGGTACGGGTCATCACCACCTCGTAGCGCCCTTCGGCGCGCAGCCGCTCGGCCAGCACCCGCGCCATCTCCAACACCACGGTCTTCTCCGGGGTGCCGGTCGCAGGACTCACGGTGCCGGCGTCGAGACCACCGTGGCCGGGGTCGATCACCACCACCGGTTTGGCCGCGCCCGGACCCGGCGTCGGCGGGCGGTCGGCCGCGAGCGGCGCCGCCGCCGCGGCGAGGCCCGCCGGTCCGAGGTGCAGAGTCGGCGCGTCGACCGTCTCCTCGCGGGTCGCCGCCACCAGTTCGATCACCAGCCGCGCCCGGCCGGCGATCGGCCCGTCGACCAGATCGGCGCGAGCGATCTTCAGCGGGCGGCGGGCGTCGAACACCAGCCGCGCCCGGCCCGGCGCGAAATCGCCCCAGCGCCAACCGACGATCTGACCGCCGCCGCCGCGGCCGGCGTCCTTGGCGAGGTCGAACCGCGCCGACGGCACTTCGACCACCAGGCGACTCGGGTCGGCAATCGTGAACACGGCGATCGGCAGCGGCGCCGACAGATCGACGGTGACCACCGTCGCCGCCCCCTCCGCGACGATCGCCACCGCATGGACGATCGGCGGCGGTGCCGCGAGTGCCTCGGATCGCGCGAACGTGAACACCAGGAGCGCCAACACCAGTCGCGCTGCGATGCACCCGATGGCTCGCACGAGACGGTTCGGCCGACGGTTCGATGAGGTCATGCGATGCCCGATCATGATGTTCCCGTCGTCGCGCGCCGATTCCGCAGGCCCCGAGCCCGCGTTCGCCCCGTCGGCTCGGCTCCGCGCGCGAGACCTGCGCACCGAGCTGCCGACGGATGCGGCTTGCATTGATGTATCGCCGACCGTAAGTATGGGCTCAAGGAATTCGTTCTCCTTCCGAATCTGGTCCGGGACGCTCACGCGCCCGTCGACGATCGGACCGGTGATCGATCCGGCAGGAATACTCTCGCCCGACGCCGTCCGGCTCGCCGTTTTCGAGTGGACGACCGCCCTTCGGGGACGATGCGGAGGGAGGGTCGACCCCGACGGTGCGTTTCGCCGTCGATCGATCGCGAGAGTTGCCGGTTCGCCGCAGGGTCCTTCGCCGACGTCGGAGGAAAGAAGGTGAAGCTCCTGGACAGCGTACGTCGCCGCCACGAGGTCTGACGACGAGTACGATGTTCTCCAACGGGGAATTTCCCCGCGGGCACCGCGCCTGGACGGTCGCTTTCGGCGATGTGATGGGCGGGGGATCCGACTGAGACCGATCGGGCCGCGACGCCCGATCTCTCGAACCCACGGGATCGAACGGAACCTACATGCCGTACACGACGACCGCAGCCCGCCAGACCCCAGGACCGGCCCACCGCCGTCCGGGATCGTCGGGTTCGTTCGTCGCGGCTCCGGAGACGTTCGCCGCCCCGTCCCTTTCATCGACCCATCCCACACGAACGGCCCCTCGGCGCGCCGTCGTCCTCCTCGGGACGACGCCCGGACAGAGGGCCGTGGAGTTCATGCCTGATGGCCAACAAGATGCTCATCGACGCCACCCACCCGGAAGAGACCCGGGTCGTGGTGGTGCGCGGCAGCCGAGTCGAGGAATTCGACTTCGAAGCCGCCACCAAGAAGCAGCTGCGGGGTAACATCTATCTCGCCAAGGTGACCCGCGTCGAACCCTCCCTCCAGGCGGCGTTCGTCGACTACGGCGGCAATCGCCACGGGTTCCTCGCCTTCTCCGAGATCCACCCGGACTACTACCAGATCCCCACCGCCGACCGGCAGGCCCTGCTGGAGGAGGAGGCGCGGATCCATTCCGAAGCCGATCGCGAAGAAAATCGCCCGCGTCGCGCCAAGAGCGCCGCCGCGGACGCCGACGCCGACGGTGACGAAGACGGCGTCGCCGAAGAGGATCAGGTCGAGAACGTCGGCTCCGAGGACGCGCTCGAAGAGCTGCCCGAGCGCCGCTCGCAGCCGCGCTTGCGCCGCCAGTACAAGATCCAGGAAGTCATCAAGCGCCGTCAGGTGCTGCTGGTCCAGGTGGTCAAGGAGGAGCGCGGCAACAAGGGCGCGGCTCTCACCACCTACCTGTCGCTGGCCGGCCGCTACTCGGTGCTGATGCCCAACACCGCGCGCGGTGGCGGCATCTCTCGCAAGATCACCCAGCCGACCGATCGCAAGCGCCTGAAGACCATCGCCCAGGAGCTCGAGGTTCCGGAAGGCATGGGCGTCATCGTGCGCACCGCCGGCGCGGCGCGGACCAAGGCCGAGATCAAGCGCGACTTCGAATATCTGCTGCGTCTGTGGGAGAACGTCCGCGAACTGACGCTGAAGTCGTCGGCGCCGATGCTCGTCTACGAAGAGGGCAGCCTGATCAAGCGCTCGATCCGCGACCTCTACAACAAGGACATCGACGAAATCCTGGTCGCCGGCGACGACGGTTATCGCGAGGCCAAGGACTTCATGCGCATGCTCATGCCGAGCCATGCCAAGAACGTCCAGAACTACCGCGAGCCGACCCCGGTGTTCACCCGCTTCGGCGTCGAGAGCCAGTTGGACGCGATGTTCAGCCCGCAGGTCACCCTGCGCTCGGGCGGCTACATCGTCATCAACCAGACCGAGGCGCTGGTCTCGATCGACGTCAACTCCGGCAAGTCGACCCGCGAACACAACATCGAGGACACGGCGCTCGCCACCAACCTCGAAGCGGCCGAGGAAGTCTCCCGCCAGCTGCGCCTGCGCGATCTCGCCGGTCTGGTGGTCATCGACTTCATCGACATGGAGGAGAACCGCAACAACAGGGCGGTCGAGCGCAAGCTCAAGGACTGCCTGAAGAACGACCGGGCGCGCATCCAGGTCGGCCGGATCTCGCATTTCGGCCTGATGGAAATGTCGCGCCAGCGCATCCGCACCGGCGTGCTCGAGAGCTCGATGGTGGTCTGCCCGCATTGCGGCGGCACCGGCATGGTCCGTTCGACCGAGTCGGTCGCGCTGCACGTGCTGCGCAGCCTCGAGGAATCGCTGCTGAAGGGCGTCACCCACGACCTGATCGTGCGCACCCGCACCGCGGTGGCGCTCTACATCCTCAACAACAAGCGCGGCCATCTCGCCGACCTCGAGCGCCGCTTCGGCCTCGACGTGACGATCCTGGCCGACGAGCACGCCTCTCAGGCCGGCCACCTCTATCTGGTCGAGAAGGGCGACGCGGTGGTGCCGCGTGCCGATCGTCCGGAACTCGCCCCGCCGCCGCCGGCTCTGCCGGAGGAGCCCGAGGAGGAGGAGGAGGTGTTCGAGGCCGACGAGGTCGAGACCACCGACGAGACCGTCGCCCCGCGCGGCGAACGCGCCGCGGAACGCTCGGCCGATCGGCCCGGCGAGACCCGGGCCGAAGGCGAAGGCCGTCGGCGTCGGCGTCGGCGCCGGCGCGGTCGCGGCCGCAACGGTGAACCGGGCAGCGAAGGCCCCGGCGGCGAAGCCTATGCCGCCGACGACGACAGCCGTGACGACGACCAGAGGGACGACGACGGTGACGACGAGGGCGATCGCTCCGGCGACGAGACCTCGGGCGAGCTCGAGACCACGGCCGTCGGCGAAGCCTTCGAAGGCGAAGTCGGCACCGGCGAAGCGCCGCGCAAGCGCCGCCGTCGCGGCCGTCGCGGCGGACGCCGCAACCGCGCCGACGGCACCGAGGAGACCTCGGGTTCCACCGGCGAGGACGGCGGCTGGGACGACGAGGGCGGTGACGACACCGCCTCCGGCGACGAAGGCGACGACGACGCGCCGGAGATCACCGTCGAAGTCGGCGTGATCGATGCCGACGCGCCGCCGACCGGCGAGGCGCCCGAGGTGGTGGTGCTCGATCGCGAGACCCTCGAAGCGGAAGTGAAGGTCCTGGAGGAAGCGGCCGCCGCCGCGGCCGTCAAGCCCAAGCGCGTCCGTGCCCCCCGCAAGACGGCCAAGACCAAGGCCGCCGAAGAGGCCGCCGCGGCTGCGGCTGCGGCCGCCGCCGAGACGGTGACCGACGCGGTCCCGGCCGAGGCGACCGTCGAGGCCGCCCCGGTCGCCGAGAGTGCGCCCGAGCCGGTCGCGGTCGTCGCCGAGCCGGTGGTCGAACCGGCCCCGGTGGTCGCGGTCGAACCCGCGCCGGAACCGGAACCGCCGGCGCCGGCCAAGCCCGAAGTCGTCTCGACCGAGCTGCCGCCCGACCAGCCGCGCAAGTCCGGCTGGTGGTCGAAGAAGGGCTTCCTGTGAGCGAGACTTCGACGGAGAGGCGTTCGATATCAGTGTGATGCGAGCGTTTCTTCGATGAAGATGCGAAGTCTCCGGGACTCATTGAACTGCACGAGGGCCGAGCGATCGGCCCTCGTCGCGTTTCGGGGTGTCGTCTGGGGGGCGTTCGAAGGACGCCGACGCCGAATTTCCCCGCCTCCCGCAGAAATGAGCCGGAGGGTATGGTGAGGCGGGGCGTGGCGCGGAGGAGCGGCGCGGCGCGCGCCGTCTCGGGGCTCCGGGGCCGGCTGTCGGCGGGGCGGTCCCCGCCGCACCGGCGCTGCCCGTCTGACCGGCGATCCCCGTCGCACCCGTGTGTCCGATCGCACCGCGTCGGGTGCCCGTGTAGGCGTCCTCTCCCCCCTCGAGGGGGAGAGACAGAGAGGGGGGCTCGGCCCCTCCTTCCCGCACAACCTCGACCGGGGCACCTCCCGTCCCCCCCTCCCTGTCCCTCCCCCTCGAGGGGGGAGGGAACGAGGTGGCACGGCTCCACGAACTGAAGCGACACCGCCGCTTTCTGCTGTGCGCGCCGAGCCAGCGGCCCCGCGCCCGCTCGACGCCGCCTCCCGCGCTGCGCGCGCCCCACCTGCCCCTCTGCCGACGCCGCCCTCCCTCTCCCTGCCCCCMCCGAAATCCCCCGCCCCTGTAACGAACCCCCTCGCCCGAGCGTAGAGCCCTTCGAGCCCGACGATCGCCCCGCCGATCGCGCGCCCCCCATCGTCTCGGGCACGCGCCACCCTACATAGGGGAGGAGCCGAGGCCGCTTCCTGCGACGCACTCCGAACGGGGCGTCGCAGCGGCGGTCGCGATCCGAACGGCCGATCCGCGACGGTCCCGCCGATCCGACGCCCCCGCGCCGGTCGAGAGACCGCCCACTCGAACCCAGGAGAACTCCATGTACCGAAAGGATCCCGAGGCGTTGGCGCGCCTGACCCCCGAGCAGTTCCGGGTCACCCAGCAGAACGGCACAGAGCGGCCCGGCACCGGCGAATACGTCGCGACCTTCGCGCCCGGCCTCTACGTCGACATCGTCTCCGGCGAGCCGCTGTTCGCCTCCGCCGACAAGTTCGAATCCGGCTGCGGCTGGCCGAGCTTCACCAAGCCGATCGAACCGGCGGGCGTGCGCGAGTTGCGCGACGTCTCCCACGGCATGGTCCGCATCGAAGTGCGCTCGGCCCACGGCGACAGCCATCTCGGCCATGTCTTCCCCGACGGGCCGCGCGACCGCGGCGGCCTGCGCTACTGCATCAACTCGGCCTCGCTGCGCTTCGTGCCCAAGGCCGAGATGGAAGCCCAGGGCTACGGCGCCTATCTCGACCAGGTGGAGGATCCCGCATGACGACCGAACGTGCCCTACTCGCCGGCGGCTGCTTCTGGGGCGTCCAGGCGCTGCTGCGACGCCGCGACGGCGTGATCTCGACCCGCGTCGGCTATTCCGGCGGCGAAGTCCCCAACGCCACCTACCGCAACCACGGCCGTCACGCCGAGGCGGTGGAGATCGTGTTCGATCCGGCGCGCATCTCCTATCGCGATCTGCTGGAGTTCTTCTTCCAGATCCACGACCCGAGCACCGTCGATCGCCAGGGCAACGACCGCGGCGCCAGCTACCGCTCGGCGATCTTCTATATCGGCGAGGAGCAGAAGCGCGTCGCCCTCGACACCATCGCCGACGTCGACGCCTCCGGTCTGTGGCCGGGAAAAGTGGTCACCGAAGTGACCCCGGCCGGCGACTTCTGGGAGGCCGAACCGGAGCACCAGGACTATCTGGAGCGCATCCCCAACGGCTACACCTGCCACTTCGTCCGCCCGAACTGGAAACTGCCGCACCGCGCCGCGGCGCAGTGACGGATCCGAGGGCGTCTCGCTCGGGCCTCGCGGTCCGGGCGGGGCGCCCTCGCCCCGTTCAGGCGTGGCGGCCGTGGGATGCGGGGCTCGGGCTCTCGACGGTCATCGCCAGCGTCCGGCCGATGGTGGTGGCGTCGCGCCCGGACTCGGCCGCCCAGGCGTTGAACGCCGCCTGGATCGCCGTACGATCGCGCTTGGAGGTCGGCGGCCGGTCGATCACCCCTTCGCGGATCAGCGCCGCGACGACGTCGGGGGTCGCCACCCAGGCCGGCTTGCCGATCGCCCGCAGGGTCCGCGGCGCGGCATCACCGCCGAGATGCGAGCCGCGCGCCTTCAACACCTCGAGCAACCCGACCAGATCGTCGTCCGGCCAATCGGCGAAGAACCGCGCGGCGGTTCCGTGCTCGGCGGCGAGATCGAGGAGGAAGCGGGCGTTGACCTGGACCGAGCGGATCTTGGCGCCGTTGCGGACGATGTCGGCATTGTGCAGCAGGGCCTCGAACTGTTCGCCGGCGAGAAACGCGCAGGCATGCGGCTCGAAGCCGAAGAAGGCCGCCTCGAAGCCCGGCCACTTGGCCTCGATCACTTTCCACGAAAAGCCGGCCGAAAAGATCCGCTGGGTCATCGCCGCCAGGATCCGGTCGTCCGGGGTCGCGGCGATCGCCGCGCGCGGCAGCGGCGCGGTCTCGGCGAGGCGGCGTTCGAGCGCGTCGGCCCCGCCCTTGCGGGCCGCGGCGATCTCGTAGAGGGCTGCGAAGCTTCTCATATCGACCACTCCCCGGTCTCGCCACGCCACCGTGGCGCCCCGTCCGTGTCCCGCTCCGCCGCCCCACGCTGCGCCGCACCATGACTCTGCGACATGACTCAGCGACATGACTCAGGGAAACGACGTCAGGGAACGGCAACAGAACGATGTCGTTTCAATGCGTTGGCGTCAATTCCGGATTCGTCACCTCAGCCACTGTCCGATCCGCTCGATCGCCTCGGCGCAGTCGGCGCGGGTGCCGGCGAAAGAGAAGCGGACATAGGCGTTGCCGCGGGCCGCGTCGAAATCGGCGCCCGGGGTCGCCGCGACGCCGGCCTCCACCAGCATCCGCCGGACGAAGTCGAGACTGTCGTTGGAGAAGCGTGCACAGCTGGCATAGGCGTAGAACGCCCCGTCGATCGGCAGCAGATCGGTGAAGCCGAGCCGCGGCAGCGCCTCGATCAGTAGCGCCCGGTTCTCGGCATAGCCCGCCCTGACCGCTTCGAGTTCGACGGTCGAGGCGGCATCGAAGGCGGCGAGCGCGGCGCGCTGCGAGATCTCGTTGTTCGACAGCGTCAGGTTCTGGGCGAGCCGGTCGATCGGCTTGGCCAGCACCTCGGGCATCACCATCCAGCCGATCCGCCAGCCGGTCATGCAGTAGTACTTGGAGAAGGAGTTGACCACGATGGCGCGGTCCGACGAGGCGAGCGCCGTCGCCTGCACGCCGTTGTGGACGAGGCCGTGGTAGATCTCGTCGGAGATGAACCAGATGCCGAGATCGTCGGCCGCCCGCACCAGGGCGTCGAGGGCGGCGGGCGTGTACATCGTGCCGGTCGGATTGGCCGGGCTCGCCACCAGGATGCCGTCGAGCGGCCGCTCGGCGTGGGCGCGGGCGATCATCTCCGGGGTCAGCGCCCAGCGGGTGTCGGCGCCGCATTCGATCTCCACCGCCTCGAGCCCGAGGGCGCCGAGCAGGTTGCGATAGGCCGGATAGCCCGGGGTCGGCAGCGCCACCCGAGCGCCGGGCGCGAAGGCCGCGAGAAAGGCCAGGGTGAAGGCCCCCGACGATCCGGCGGTGATCGCGACGCGGTCGGGCGCCAGATCGACGCCGTAGGTGCGGCGGTAATGCGCGGCGATCGCCTCGCGCAGCGGCCGGATGCCGAGCGATTCGGTGTAGCCGAGCGGCCCGCCGAGCGCCTGGTGCGCCGCGGCGATCACCGGGCTCGGGGCCGGCGCGCCGGGCTGACCGACCTCCATGTGGATCACCCGGTGGCCGGCGCGCTCGCGCGCCACCGCCTCGCCGAGCACTTCCATGGCGATGAACGGAGCGACGCGGCTGCGCGCCGAAGGCTGGAAACGGGACATCGACGGAAGATCTCCGGGGAGCGGAGCGCGCGACGCGCCCGCCGAGGATGAAAGCGGATCGGAAACCGCCGAAGGTTTCAGCCGACCGGGGTCACCAGACGTCCGCTCGCGAAGAACGCCGCGACGTTGGCCAGCGTCAGATCGTGCATGGCGCGCCGCGTCTCGCGGGTGGCCGAGGCGACGTGCGGGGTCAACACGACGTTGTCCAGCGCCTTCAAGGCGTCGGGCACATGCGGTTCGTCGGCGAACACGTCGAGCCCGGCCCCGGCGATCAGCCCCTTTTCGAGGGCCGAGATCAGCGCCGGCTCGTCGACCACACTGCCGCGCGAGACGTTGACCAGGAAGCCCTGCGGCCCCAGCGCCTGGAGTTCGGCGGTCGAGATCAGGTTGCGCGTCGCCGCCCCGCCGGGACAGGTCAGGATCAGGATGTCGGCCCAGCGCGCCAGATCCACCACGCTCGGCAGATAGGCGTAGCCCACCGCCGGGTCGGGTTTGCGGTTGTGATAGCCGATCGTCATGTCGAAGCCGGAGGCGCGGCGCGCCACCACCTTGCCGATCCGCCCCAGCCCGACGATGCCGAGCTTCTTGCCCGAAACCCGGGCGGCGAGCGGAAACGGTGTCTTCTCCCATCCGCCGGCGCGCAGATAGCGGTCGCTCTCGCTGATCCGCCGCGCCACGTCGAGGACCAGCGCGAAGCCGAGATCGGCGACGCAGTCGTCGAGGACTTCGGGGGTGTTGGAGACCACCACGCCGCGCCGGGCGGCGGCGGCGAGATCGATCGAATCGGTGCCGACGCCGAAGGAGCACACCGCCTTCAGGCGCGGCAGCCGCGCCATCAACGCGTCGTCGCAGCCCTTGAAGGCCGAGGTCACCACCATCTCGATCGACTCGGCCTCGGCCGCCATCCGCGCCGGCCCCTCGGGCGTGCGCCACAGCGCGATCACGTCGTAGGCGGCGGCGAGGCGGCCGTCGAAATCGGGGCCCATCGATCCGGCCTGCACCACGATTTTGCGCGTCCCCGTCATGATTCCGTCTCCCGAGAGTCCCCGCCGATCGAGCCGGGAGGATCGTCGGATGCGCCGGCCGATGCAAGGTCGTTCTCGTCGCGGCAGCCCCCGCGCCGGTGGACGCCGGCCCGCCCTCGAGACAATGTGACGGCCCCGGCGCGACGACCGCTGTGTGCCGACACTTTCGTGGCCTATAAGCCGGAGTCTCGTGCGTCGTTCGTCCGATCCCTCCCGTCCGGAGCGCCCCATGCCGTCGCGTCTCGTCACTTCGCTGATTCTGGCCGCCGGCCTCGCCTTCGCGGTGGTCGCGCCGACCGCCGCCAAGGACGCGCCGGACAAGGCGGCGATCGAGAAGATCGTCCACGACTACCTCGTCGAACATCCCGAAGTGATCGAGGAGGCGATGGCGGCGCTGGAGAAGAAGCAGGCCGCCGCTGCCGCCGAGGGTCAGGCCAAGGTGCTGGCCGAGAAGGCCGCGGTGCTGTTCGACAGCAAGCGCCAGGTGGTGCTCGGCAACCCCAAGGGCGACGTCACCCTGGTCGAGTTCTTCGACTACAACTGCGGCTACTGCAAGCGGGCGCTGCCCGACATGCTCGGCCTGATCGATCGCGATCGCAATCTGCGGATCGTGCTCAAGGAATTCCCGGTGCTCGGACCCGGCTCGGTCGAAGCGGCCAAGGTCGCGGTCGCCGTCGAACAGGTCGCCCCGGAGAAGTACCTCGACTTCCACAAGCGTCTGCTCGGCGGCCGCGGCGAGGCCAATCGGGCCCGCGCCCTCGAGGCGGCCAATGGCGCCGGCGTCGATTCCACGGCGCTGGACCGGGCGATGGCCGACCGCGAAGTGCCCGCCACCCTCGAAGAGGTCTATGGGCTGGCGACCGGTCTCGGCCTCAGCGGCACGCCGTCCTATGTCATCGGCGACCAGATCGTCCCCGGCGCGGTCGGCATCGCCCGTCTCGAAGAGGCGGTCGGCCGCGCCCGCTGCGCCGTCACCCGCAAGTGCTGAGACGCCGAGGCGCGCCCCCGCCGCCGCCCCGGCGCGCCGGGGCCACTTGTTCGCGACCGGTCGCCCGCCTATAAAGCGCCGACGTGCACGGCCCCCGCCGATGCCGAAGGGGACGATCGACGCTCCCCGGCGGCGAGCAGACGGGGACGCGCTGCGAACCTCGACCCCCGGGTGCGCCCCCGGATCCACGGATGCCGGATCTCGACGTCTCTGCGCGAGCGCCCGGCCTGCGGCGACACCGGCGACCGACAGGAAACGAGAAGAGACACGATGCCCGCCCCCAAAAAGCCCTTCGACAGCGACTTCATCCGCGAACTGGCGCTGTTGATCGCCGAGACCGACCTCAGCGAGATCGAGGTCGCGCAGGGCGATCTGCGCATCCGCGTCGCCCGCAACGTCCAGGTGATGGCGCCGGTGACCATCGCCGCGCCGCAGGCGATCGCCGCCGCCCCGGTCGCCGTCGCTCCGCCGGTGCCCGCCGAGGGCGACTGGAGCGCCCATCCCGGTCTGGTCAAGTCGCCGATGGTCGGCACCGCCTATCGCTCGCCCTCGCCCGGCTCGGCCACCTTCGTGGAGATCGGCGACAAGGTCCGCGAAGGCCAGACGCTGCTGATCATCGAAGCCATGAAGACGATGAACCAGATCCCCGCGCCGAGTTCGGGGGTCGTCGTCGCCATCCTGTTCGACGACGCCAGCCCGGTGGAATACGACGAACCGCTCGTCGTCATCGCGTGACGGGGAGCCCCATGTTCAACAAGATTCTGATCGCCAACCGCGGCGAGATCGCTCTCCGGGTCCTGCGCGCCTGCAAGGAACTGGGCATCCGCACCGTGGCGGTCCATTCCACCGCCGACGCCGACGCGATGCACGTCCGCCTCGCCGACGAGAGCGTGTGCATCGGCCCGCCGCCGGCCCGCGACAGCTATCTGAACATCCCGCAGCTGGTCGCCGCCTGTGAGATCACCGGCGCGGAAGCCGTCCATCCCGGCTACGGCTTCCTGTCGGAGAACGCCCGCTTCGCCGAGATCGTCGAGGCCCACGGCATCCGCTTCATCGGCCCGTCGGCCGAACACATCCGCATCATGGGCGACAAGATCGAGGCCAAGCGCACCGCGCAGCGCCTCGGCATCCCGGTGGTGCCCGGCTCCGACGGCGCCGTCGAGACCGAAGCGGCGGCCCTGAAGTTCGCCTCCGAGATCGGCTATCCGGTGCTGATCAAGGCCTCCGCCGGCGGCGGCGGCCGCGGCATGAAGATCGCCCGCTCGGCCGAAGATCTGCCCGAGGCCTATGCCACCGCCCGCGGCGAGTCCAAGGCGGCCTTCGGCGACGACGCGGTCTACATGGAGAAGCTGCTGCTCACCCCGCGCCACATCGAGATCCAGGTGCTCGGCGACGGCAAGGGCGGGGCGATCCATCTCGGCGAGCGCGACTGTTCGCTGCAGCGCCGCCATCAGAAGATCTGGGAAGAGGCCGGCTCGCCGGCCCTCAACGCCGGCGACCGCGACCGTATCGGCGCGATCTGCGCCAAGGCGGTGGCCGGGCTCGGCTACGCCGGCGCCGGCACCATCGAGTTCCTCTACGAGAACGGCGAGTTCTTCTTCATCGAGATGAACACCCGTCTCCAGGTCGAACACCCGATCACCGAGGCGATCACCGACATCGACATCGTCAACGAGCAGATCCGCGTCGCCTACGGCTCGGGCCTGTCGGTCGGTCAGGGCGACATCGAGTTCAAGGGCCACGCCATCGAGTGTCGGATCAACGCCGAGAACCCGGCGACCTTCGTGCCCTCCCCCGGCAAGATCACCTACTACCACCCGCCGGGCGGCCTCGGCGTGCGCGTCGACAGCGGCGTCTACCAGGGCTACAAGATCCCGCCCTATTACGACAGCCTGATCGGCAAGCTGATCGTCCACGGCCGCGACCGCGTCGAGTGCCTGATGCGCCTGCGCCGCTGCCTCGACGAATTCGTGGTCGGCGGCATCGAGACCACCATCCCGCTGTTCCGCCGCCTGATCGACAATCAGGACATCGCCAACGGCGTCTACGACATCCATTGGCTGGAGCGCTTCCTGGAAGCCGAGCCGACCGGGGCCTGACCGCCGGCCGGCGCCCCTCCCCGCTCATCGCCGCGCGACCTGCCGCCCGGCGGCGCCGTCGCCTCCCGCCGGAGACACCGCCTTGGCCGGGCTCGTCCAGAAGATCACCGCCGATCTCCTCCTCGACGCCTATGCCTCCGGCATCTTCCCGATGGCCGAATCGGCCGACGATCCGGTGCTGTTCTGGGTCGAGCCGGAGATGCGTGGCATTCTGCCGCTCGACGGCTTCCACCTCGGCCGCCGCCTCGCCCGCACCGTCCGCTCCGACCGCTTCGAGGTGGTGTGCGACCGCGACTTCGACGCGGTGGTCGACGGCTGCGCCGCCCCCGCACCGGGCCGCGAAGGCACCTGGATCAACGCCGAGATCCGCCGCCTCTACGGCGAGCTCTTCGCCCGCGGCCACGTCCACACCGTCGAGTGCCGCCGCGACGGCCGTCTGGTCGGCGGGCTCTACGGCGTGCGGCTGGGCGGCGCCTTCTTCGGCGAGAGCATGTTCTCGCGCGAGACCGACGCCTCCAAGGTGGCGCTGGTCCATCTCGTCGCCCGCCTCGTCGCCGGCGGCTTCACCCTGCTCGACACCCAGTTTCTGACCAGCCATCTCGGCCGCTTCGGCGCCTTCGAGATCCCGCGGCGGACCTATCGGGCGCGGCTGCGTGCAGCGCTCGCGGTCGGCGCCGACTTTCACCGCCTGTCGCCGGCCGGCAGCGGCGTCGACGGCGCCACGGCGCTCGCCGCGCTCGGGCCAGCGAGGGCCTGACGGACGCGCGGTGGTGCGCGCAGACTTCACGATCTGTCGGATTGGAGACGTCTAACCGCCGGCCCAGACCGCTCAGCGGGCCGGAACCGGCATCACCGAGCGTCCACCCTGGCCGGTCGGCGCGGCGGGGGCGGCGGCCGGCGGCGCGGGCGGGGCCGGGGTCGCCGGAGCGTTGGGCGTGGGCGACTTCGCCGGAGTCGCGGCGTCGGTGGTCGCCGCCTTGCAGTCGGTCAGCCACACGTCGTAGACGGCGTGCTCGACCGCGTGCAGACCCGGGCTGTCGGCGAACATCCAGCCGGAGAAGATACGGCGGATCTTGTTGTCGAGGGTGATCTCGTCGACCTCGACGAAGGAGGTGGTCAGCGGCGCCACCGTCGGCGGCCGCGAGTAGCACACCCGCGGCGTCACCTGCAGCGCCCCGAACTGCACCGTCTCGTTGATCGCCACGTCGAAGGAGATGATCCGCCCGGTGATCTTGTCGAGGCCGGAGAAGGTCGCGAAGGGATCGGCGATCTTGTTGCCGTCGTCGGCGGCGACCGGCAGCGTCGGGGTTGCCGGCTTGGCCGCCGGTGCCGCCACGGCGACGCCGATCGAGGCCGCTGCCAGGGCCGCCCCGAGGGCGGCGGCGACGAGCGACGGCGTCCGGCGCGGGGCGAGGACGAAAGAGGCGGCGGACGGAGACTTCGTCATCGGGATCCGGGGGCAACGAGCGGCGGGATGGGGCGGGCGACGGCGACGAAACACGCCGCTTCGATCGCGAACGACCGGCGGCGCGTCATCCCGGCGAAGCTCTGGCACCGACTCGTGGCGAAGCCGAGGCGGCGCCCCGGCATCTCCCGACGATCACTCCGGCTTCCAGGCCTGATAGTCGTCGGTGGTGGCGGCGCGGCGACCGCTGCCGAGCAGCGAGCCGAGCGGCCGGTGGGCCGCGGCGGTGCCGGTCAGGTTCGGCAGATGGGGCTTTTCCCAGGCGCGCGGCACATAGGTCTCGTCGGTCGGCAGGGTGTCGACGCGATGATGCATCCAGCCGTGCCAGCCGGGCGGGATCGCCGATCCGTCCTGGTCCTGCTTGTAGATCACCCAGCGCCGCTGGAACCCCAGCCCGACGTCGATGGCGCCGCCCTTGGTCCGGTAGTAGCGGTTGCCGAACTCGTCTTCGCCGACGAACTCCCCGTAGAGACGGGTGTGGACCCACGTGCCGAAGGTGATTCCCTTCCACCAGGTGAGCAGCATCAGCACGAGTTGTTTCATCGGCGTCGCCTCTTCGCTTGAGGAGGTCGTTATGCCGTGCGGGGCGGCGGCTGTCCAGTCGCCGATTGGGCGGATCCGCCACGGATCGGCGCGCTGAGCCCCATCGTCGACCGGGGACGCGCCGGCGCGTCCGGCACCGCCTCGGTCGTGGCCTCGCGCCGCACCCGCGCCGGCGCCACCCGCAGGCGTTCGCGCAAGGCCGGGCCGGCCCGATCGGTCCAGGCATGGCGCTGTTTGGAGCCGCTCAGCCGCAGGTCGCGATCGTCGAGCACGAACAGGCCGGTCCGCTCGTCGATCACGAACTGGCGGGGATCGGTGATCACCGCCTCGATCCGCTTCAACACGTTGGCCGGCGACAACGGCTTGACCAGCACGAAATGCACCCCGGCGGCGATCGAGGTTTCGACCAGATCGCGGGTCGCATGGCCGGTGATCAGGATCGCCGGCACCGTCGCCAGCGCCCCGGTGCGCGCATCGCGCATCCGCCGCACCAACGACAACCCGTCGGTGCCCGGCATGTTCCAGTCGGTGATCAGCAGATGGGGGGTCTCCACCATCATCGAATCATACGCAGCCGCCGCACCGTCGAAGACTCGGACCCTGGCCACACGCGCCGCGTTCAACATGGTCCGCACGATCGCCTGGATCGGTTTGGAGTCGTCGACCACCACGACGTCGAGATCCGTCAGGGCGATCCCCTGCGCGCGATTCTTGCGCATCTGCCCGTCCCCCTTCGCATGAGCCGCGACATTCGGCCTCGCCGACCCCGCCGTCCGCGCCGGCCCGCTCTTCTGAGGACGCGATCCTCGCATGTCGGACTGAAGGTCGGGTTCCGACGGGCGAGCCAAATTGCGTCGAATTCGACTCGATTCTGCGTGCGATTCCCGCGGGATCGCCGGGGCGTCCGATCCGTCCCCGTTTTCCACATGGTGCGACACCATATTTAGACGGCGTTACGTCACCCGACCGATCGTGTCCCGAGAGGTGGTGTAGCTGACCGGTGGCCAGCGGGCGCGCCGATATGGGCGGCGTCCTCAGGCCGCCATGTTCGGCAGGCCGAGGACGGCAGGATCATCGTCGATGGCGGCGATCGTTTCCAGCGTCATGTAGCGGGAGCGTTGGACGGCCCATTCGTCGTTCTGTTCGAGCAGGATCGCCCCGACCAACCGGACGATGGCATCTTCGTTGGGGAAGATGCCGACGACCTCGGTTCGG
>NZ_SJFN01000042.1 GCF_004328075.1 Siculibacillus lacustris
GCCACCGGCAGCTCCTTCGACCTCGCCGGCGGCAACGACAAGCTGGTGCTCGGCGCCTTCGTCAACACGGTCACGGTGTCGAACATCGAGACGGTGGTCGGCGCGGCTTCGTCCGACACGGTGACGCTGGCCACCCAGTTCACCGGCGGCACCCTCGATCTGGGCGCCGGCAGCGACAAGCTGACCCTCGGCCTGTTCGACAACACGGTGACGGTCGCCGGCATCGAAACGGTGATCGGCGTCGGTTCGGCCGACGTGGTGACCCTCGCGGCGGCGACCACCGGTGTGATCCTCGACCTCGGCGGCGGCATCGACCAGCTGACCTTCGCGGCGGCGGGTGCGACGGTGACGGTCGCCAACATCGAGACAGTGACGGGTTCGGCGGTCGCCGATCTCGTGACCCTCAACGCCCAGTCGACCGGGTCGACCTATGATCTGGCCGACGGCAACGACCGGCTGATCCTCGGGGCCTTCACCAATACGGTGACGGTGACCAACGTCGAGACGGTGACCGGCGGCATCTCCGGCGACACCGTGACCTTCGGCGCGGCCTTCACCGGCGGCACCGTCGACCTCGGCGCCGGCAGCGACAGCCTGAGCTTCGACGCGACCGGCGCGACCGTGACCCTCGCCAATGTCGAGACCGTGACCGGCCTCGCCGGCGACGATCTCGTCACCTTCTCGGCGGCGGTGACCGACCTGACGGCCGATCTCGGCGCCGGCGGCGACAAGCTGGTGCTCGGGGCCTTCGTCAACACCGTCACCCTGGCGAACGTCGAGACGATCATCGGTGGCAACCTCGTCGACACGGTGACCCTGTCCGGGGCCTTCACCGGCGACACCATCGATCTCGGCGGTGGGGCCGACAAGCTGACGCTCGGCACCTTCACCAACACGGTCACGGTGTCGAACACCGAGACCATCATCGGTGGCGGCTCGGTCGACACCGTGGTGCTGGCGTCGCAGACCACCCGCGGCCTCATCGACCTCGGGGCCGGTGGTGACAAGCTGACGCTCGGCACCTTCGACAACACGGTGACGGTCGCCAACGTCGAGACGATCACCGGCGCCGCCTCCTCCGACACGGTGAGCTTCGCCGCTCAGGCGACCGGCTCGACGGTCGATCTCGGCGACGGGTCCGACCGACTGATCCTCGGTGGCTTCACCAACACGGTGACGGTCAGCAACGTCGAGACGATCACCGGCGGCCTGTCGGCCGATACGGTGACGCTGGGTGGCGTGGCCGCCGGCATCGCCATCGACCTCGGGCTGGGGGCCGACGCCCTGACGCTCGGGGCCTACGACAACACCGTGACGGTGGCCAACGTCGAAACCATCACCGGTGTCGGCTCCGCCGATCTGGTGACCCTGACGTCCCAGGCGACCGGCTCGACCATCGACCTCGGCGGCGGCACCGATACGCTGACGCTGGCGACCTTCATCAACACCGTGACGGTGGCCAATGTCGAAACCCTGACCGGCGGCGCGTCCTCCGACCTGGTCACGGTCTCGGCTCAGATCACCGGCGCCATGATCGACCTCGGGGTCGGCTCCGACAGTCTGACGCTCGGCACCTTCGACAACACGCTGACCGTCGGCAACGTCGAGACGATCACCGGTGGCGCCTCGGCCGATCTGGTGACCCTGTCGGCGCAGGTCCAGCGCGGCACCTTCGACTTCGGTGCCGGAACCGACAGCCTGACGCTCGGCGCCTTCGTCAACACCGTGACGGTCTCCAACCTCGAGTCCCTGACCGGTGGGGCCTCGGCCGACACCGTCACCTTCGCCGGCCAGGCTACGGGTGCGACCATCGATCTCTCCGACGGGACCGATCGTCTGACGCTGGCGAACTTCGCCAACACGGTGACGGTCTCCAACGTCGAGACCCTGACCGGTGGTGCGGTGTCCGACACGGTGACGCTGGGCGGCGCGGGAGCCGGTGGCTTCCTCGACCTCGGCGCGGGCAACGACACGCTGACCCTGAATGCCGCGGGGTCGACGGTGACGGCGGCCAATGCCGAGACGATCACCGGCGGAACCGGCGACGACGCGGTGACCGTGTCGGCGGCGAGCGGCGGCATGAACATCGATCTCGGAACCGGGACCGATCAGCTGACGCTGACCTCCGGCATCACCGCCACGGTGGCGGGTGCCGAGACGATCACCGGCAGCTCGGGGATCGATCTGATCGTCATCTCCGGGTCGACCGCGGCGACGGTGTCGCTGGGGGCGGGCAACGACCGGGTGGTCTCGGGCCTCGGGGTCGACACTCTGACCGGCGGGGCGGGGGCGGACCAGTTCGTCTTCACGGCCATCGGCCAGTCCGCGACCGGCTCGGCGGATACGATCACCGACTTCGTGCCGGGATCCGACACGCTGGTGTTCGACAACTCGCTGCTCACCGGGACCTTCTCCTACGAGGGCAGCGCGACGCTGACCGCCACGGGCCACAGTCAGGCCTCGTTCGACGACGCCTCGCACACCCTGTCGGTGGATACCGACGGCGACGGGACGGCGGACATGGAAATCAAGCTCACGGGCAAGACCGCGGCGGATCTGTCGCTGTCGAACTTCTCCTGGAGCTGACGGGTCGGCGACGGTGCTGGACAGGCCTCGCGGCTTTCTGGCATCGTCCTCGAACGATCGTCCGAATCGGTCTTCGGACCGGACCGAACGGGGCGGCGCGCAGGCGTGGCCCCGTTCGCGATTCCGGGGAGGCGCGGGGCGAATCGCGAGCGGGACGGCCGAGGCGGGACCTGACGATGATCGAAGTGCCGGTATCCTGGGGTGAACTGGTCGACAAGATCACCATTCTGGAAATCAAGAACGAGCGCATCACCGATGCGGACAAGCGCGCCAACGTCGCGACCGAGCTCGAGCTGCTGCGCGGCCGCCTCGCCGGGGTGCGGCTCGACGACGCAGTGCGGGCGACCACGGCGGCCCTGAAGCGGGTCAACGAGGAGCTCTGGGACATCGAGGACGAGATCCGCGACCAGGAGCGCGCCGGCACCTTCGGGGCGCGCTTCATCGAACTGGCGCGCGCGGTCTACCGCACCAACGATCGCCGCATGGACCTCAAGCGGGCGATCAACGTCGCGCTGGGTTCGGCGATCCACGAAGAAAAGTCCTACCAGCCCTATTGATCCGCAGGGTCCGGGCGCCGGACCGGCGGCCGACGTCGCACGGGCGACGAGGAGCTCCCAAGCGATGGCTCAGCCGAAGTCGCGCGATATGCTGATCGCCCGCGGTCGCGATCTGCAGGCCGCCGGCGCGGCGGCCGAGGCGGAGAGCTTCTATCGGGCGATCCTCGACGACGACCCCGACGATCACGAGGCCCTGCATCTGCTCGGGGTGGCGGCGCATCAGCGCGGCGACCATGCCGGGGCGGTGGCGACGATCCGCGGCGTGCTCGAACGGCGGCCCGACTACGTGCCGGCCTGGCAGAATCTGGTGCTGCCGCTGCTCGAACTCGATCGCGTCGAAGAGGCGGTGGCCTGTGGCCGACGGGCGGTCGATCTCGCCCCCGACAAGATCGGCGCGCGGGTCAATCTGGCGCGGGCGCTGATCCGCGCCGAACGCTTGGGCGAGGCCGAGACGGTGATTCGGGCGGCGATGGCGATCGATCCGCGCGATCCGATCCCGCTGTGCCAACTCGGCCACATCCGCCTGATCGGCGCCGCGCCGGAGGCGGCCGAGCAGCTGTTCGCCCAGGCGATCGCCGTGGCGCCGACCCATGTCGAGGCGCTCTACAACCGCGGCGTGGCGTTGCAGACGATGCTGCGCGACGACGAGGCGGCGGAGAGCTATCGCCGGGCGCTGGCGCTCGATCCCGATCATCGCGGTGCCCGGCTCAACCTCGGGGTGGCGCTGCGGGCGGTCGGGCGGGTCGGCGAGGCGCTGGCGGTGTGGCGCGGCTTCACCATCGATCCGGAGAGCTGGCCGGAACTCGCCTACGACATCGCCTGTGCCCATCTCCTCGCCGGCGACTGGCGGGCGGCGTGGCGCGGCTACGAGCATCGGCTGACCGCGACGCGGCCCTTCGTGCGGCCGCCGGCGACCACCGCGCCGCGCTGGGACGGCCGGCCGCTGCCGGGCGAAACCCTGATGGTCCATCACGAGCAGGGGCTCGGCGACACCATCCAGTTCGTGCGCTTCCTGACGGAGATCGCCGGGCGGGTCGGGCGGGTAGTGTTCGTGTGCCAGCCGGCGCTCGCGGCGCTGCTCGCCGATGCGGCGCCCTTCGTCACCGGTGCGGCGACGCTGGTGGTCGAGGGCGAGACGATCCCCGACCATGCGGTGTGGTCGCCGCTCCTGTCGCTGCCCGGCCTCGTCGATCTCGATCGGGCGAACGTGCCGTCGCGGGTGCCCTATCTGGCGGCCCAGCCGGAGCGCGTCGCCGCCTGGGCGCGCCACTTCGCGTCGGTCGAAGCCGGACGGCCGACGCCGTTCCGGGTCGGGCTGGTGTGGCAGGGCAATCCCAAGGCGCCGGTCGAGAAGGGGCGGTCGATCCCGCTCGCGGCCTTCGCGCCGCTGGCGGCGGTCGAGGGCGTCGCCTTCCACGCTCTCCAGAAGGGGCCCGGCCGGGAGCAGACCCCGCCGCCGGGAATGGAGCTCGGCGACCTCGGGCCGGCCTTCGACGAGGGCGGTGGTGCCTTCCTCGACACCGCGGCGGTGATCGCCTCGCTCGATCTGGTGATCACCTCGGACACCTCGGTCGCCCATGTCGCCGGCGCCCTGGGGCGGCCGGTGTGGCTGATCGCCAAGCGGGTGCCGGAATGGCGTTGGGGCACGACGGGCGGCGCGAGCCCATGGTATCCGACGCTGCGGATCTTCCGCCAGAGCGTCGCCGACGACTGGTCGGGGCCGATGGCCGCGGCGGCGGCCGATCTGGCGGTGCTGGTCGGGCTGCGGCACGGAGCCGGTCCGGGCGAAGGTGAGTCGGCTAACCAACTGTTCGAAGCCGGCGCGCAGGCCCATGGCGCCGGGCGCTGGGCGGAAGCCGTGGCGGCCTTCGCCAAGGTCGCGCGCGTCGCGCCGCGCTCGGCGCAGGTGCTGAACTTCCTCGGCATGGCGATGATCGAGGCCGGCGGCAATGCCCGCGCGGTGCTCGGTGCGGCGCTGCCGATCGTCGCCCATTCGGTGGCGCTGTCGCCGGACGATCCGGGCCTGTTCGCCAATCTGGCGGTGCTCCTGAAGCGGCGTGGCGATCTCGACGACGCGCGCTTCGCCCTGCTCCATGCGCTGCGCGTCGATCCGGCGCACAAGGCGGCCGGAGCCAATCTGATCAACGTCGAGACGGCGCGCGGCGACGGCGCCGCGGCCTCGGCGCGGGCGCTCGAGGTGGCGCGGCGCCACCCGACCGACGCCGGCGTCCAGGCCACCGCGGCCGAGGCGCTGCGCGCCGCGGGGCGGAACGACGAGGCGATCGCCGCGGCGACCCGGGCGGTTCGGTTGGCGCCGAAGGACGCCCGCCACCGCGTGGCGCTGGGACGGATGCGTTCCGCGGCGGGGGACAGCGACGGCGCGGCGCGGGCCTGGGAAGAGGCCCTGGCGATCGCCCCGAAGGACGCCGATGCGCTCTCCAATCTCGGCGTCCACGAACGCAGCCACGGCGAGACCGGGTTGTCGCTGTGGCTGGCGCGGCGGGCGGTCGAGGCCGATCCGGCCCATGCCGACGCCTGGAGCAATCTCGGCATCGCCGCGGGCGAACGCGAGCGGCCCGACGAGGCGCGCGAGGCCTTCGCCCGGGCGATCGCGCTGCGGCCGAGCCACGCCGACGCGCGCATGGCCTACGGCATGTCGCTGCTCGCGGAAGGGCGCTATGCCGAGGGCCTGCCGGAATACGAATGGCGGCTGAAAAGCACCCGTCTCGGCCTCGACAACCGGCCCGCGCGGATCCCGCCGTGGGGGGGGCAAGACCCGCGCGGCCGGCGCTTCCTGATCGTCGCGGAACAGGGGTTCGGCGACGCGGTGCAGTTCGTGCGCTATGCCGCGGTGCTCAAGGCGGCCGGGGCGGCGGCGGTGTGGGTCGGCGCGCGCAGCCGCCTGAAACGCCTGCTGGCCGGGGCGACCGGCGTCGACGGAGTGATCGGCGAGGGCGATTCGCTGCCGCCGGTCGATTTCCACGCCCATCTGATGAGCCTGCCGCATCTGACCGGCACCCGGGTCGAGACCATCCCGGCGCCGGTGCCCTACATCCGGCCGGATCCCGAGCGCACCACCGCCTGGGCGGCGCGACTGGCGGCCCGGACCGGCTTCCGGGTCGGACTGGTGTGGCAGGGCAATCCCGATCCGCAGGTCGATCGCGGCCGCTCGATCGCGCTCGCCGCGCTGGCGCCGCTCGCGGCGATTCCCGGCGTGCGGCTGATCGCCCTGCAGAAGGGACCGGGCAGCGAGCAGATCACCGCGGTCGCCGAGCGCATGACGGTGGAGAGCCTCGGCGAGGACTTCGACGCCGGGCCCGACGCCTTCGCCGACACCGCGGCGGTGATCGCCAATCTCGATCTGGTGATCGCCACCGATACCGCCGTGCCGCATCTCGCCGGCGCCCTCGGGCGACCGGTGTGGCTCCTGCTCAAGGCGCGGCCGGAATGGCGCTGGCTCGACGGGCGCGGCGATTCGCCGTGGTATCCGACTGCGCGACTGTTCCGTCAGAGCATCGCCGATCCGCCGGGCGAGGCGCGCTGGACGCCGGTGGTCGCCCATCTGGCGGCGGAACTGGCCCGCCTCGTGGCCGGCGACCGCTCGCGCCTCCACGACGTCACGCCGCCGCCGGCCCGCCCGTCGCCGAAGCCCCGGACGATCGCCGCCCGCTTCGCCGCGGCGCTCGCCGCCCATCGTGCCGGTCGCCACGACGAGGCGCGGCGCGGCTATGCCGATCTCCTGGCCGAGGACGGCGCCCACGGTGAAGCGCTGCACATGACCGGGGCCCTGGCGCTGCAAGAGGGCAGGCATGCCCGCGCGGCGTTCTTCTTCGCCTGCGCCCGGGCGGCGGGGCTTTCGACCGGGGAACTCGCCACCAACACCGCGGTGGCGCTGCGCCACCTCGGCCGCCTCGGCGAGGCGGAGGTGATGCTGCGGCGGGTGCTCGCCGAGACGCCGACCACGGAAGCGGCGCTGGCGCTCGGCAACGTGCTGCGCGATCAGGACCGGGCCGAAGCCGCGGTCGAGGCAATGAAGACCGCGGTGCGGCTGGCGCCGAAATCGGTCAAGGCGCTGCGCGGCCTCGGCAATGCCCTGCGCGACGACCAGGAGGTGACCCTCGCCTTGAAGGTCTTCGACCGGGCGGTCAAGCTCGACGGGGCCGACGCCGAGTTGCGGCTCGATCGGGCCCATGCGCTGCTCCAGGCCGGGCGCCTGAAGGAGGGCTTCGCCGAATATGCCTGGCGCTGGAAGAGCGCCGAGTTGCGGCCCCATCCCTACACCGCCCCGCAATGGGACGGGACGCGGCTGCGCGGCCGCACCCTGTTCGTGCACGGCGAGCAGGGGCTCGGCGATCAGATCCAGTTCCTGCGTTTCGTGATCGGCGCCGCCCAGCGCGGCGGCCGGGTGGTGGTCGGGCTCAGGCGGCAGTTGATCGCGCTGGCCCGCACGCTGCCGGTGCCGGCCGGATGCGTGATCGAATTCGCCGCGGAAGGCGGCGCGGTGCCGGCGCACGATCTGCAGATCCCGCTGCTCGGCCTGCCGGAAGTGCTCGGCACCGATCTCGCCGACCTGCCGGGCAAAGTGCCCTATCTCGCCGCCGATCCGGCGCGGGTGGCGGCGTGGCGGGCGCGCTTTGCCGACGACCGCCGGCTCAAGGTCGGGCTGATCTGGCAGGGCAATCCTTCGGCCAAGGCCGATCGCGGGCGCTCGCCGCCGCTCGCCGCGCTGGCGCCGCTCGCCGCCCTCGACGGGGTGCGGCTGATCGTGCTGCAGAAGGAACACGGGCTCGATCAGCTGGCCGGGGTCGGCTTCGCCGATCGGCTGGAGCGGCCGGCGGCCGACTTCGACGCCGGACCCGATGCCTTCCTCGATACCGCGGCGGCGATGAAGGCGCTCGATCTGGTGGTCGCCTCGGACACCGCGGCGGCCCATCTCGCCGGCGCGCTCGGGCGGCCGGCGCTCTTGATGCTCAAGCGCTCGGCCGACTGGCGCTGGCTCAAGGGGCGCGAGGATTCACCGTGGTACCCGAGCCTGACGCTGGTGCGCCAGTCGCGGCCGGGCGACTGGGGGGCGGTGGCGGCGCGGGTCGCCGAGGTGGTGGCCGAGGAGGTCGCGGCGCGCGACGGGAGACGGCGATGATCGAGGTGGAGGTCGCACGGATCCTCGAAGGCGCGCTGGCACGCCACCGGGCGGGGGCGTGGCGCGAGGCCCTGGCCGACTACGGCCGGGTGCTGGCGGCCCATCCGACCCATCCCGACGCGCTCAATCTGGCGGCCTCGGCGCTGCGCTCGAGCGGCGATCTCGCCGGCGCCCTGGGGCTCGCCCGGCGGGCGGCGGCGGCGGCGCCGCAGCGCGCCGACGTCCATTACAATCTCGGCAATGCGCTCAGCGCCGCCGGTGCCCTCGACGAGGCGGGCGCGGCCTTCGCGCGGGCCCTCGACCTCGCCTCCGACCATGCCGACGCGGCGGCCAATCTCGGCATCGTCTCGATGCGCCGCGGCGACGGGCGGGCGGCGGAGGCGGCCTATCGCCGAGCCCTGGCGATCGATCCCGGCCACCGCATCGCCGGGCTCAACCTCGCCAATCTGGTCGGCGACCAGGGGGCGACCGAGGCGGCGATCGAGTTGGCCCGCCGCGTGGTGCGCGACCATCCCGATCTCGCCGAAGGGCACTACGACCTGTCGCTGCTGCTCTTGCGACGCGGCGATCTCACCACCGGTTTTTCCGAATACGAATGGCGCTGGCGCACCGCCGACTTCTCCTCGCCGGTGCGCCATGCCGATCGGCCCGACTGGGACGGCCGGCCGATGGCCGGCAAGCGCCTGCTGATTCATGCCGAACAGGGGCTCGGCGACACGATCCAATTCGTGCGCCTGCTGCCGCTCGCCGCCTCGCTCGGGGCGCAGGTGACGCTCGAGGCGCCGAGCGTGCTGGTGGCGCTGCTCCAGGGCGTCGCCGGCGCCGAGGAGGTGACCGATCGGGTCGAGGCCGGCCTGTTCGATGCCCAGGCGCCGCTGCTCGGGCTGCCCCATCGGCTCGGCCTGACGCTCGGATCGATGCCGGCGACGGTGCCGTATCTTTCCGCCGATCCGGACCGCGTGGCGCGCTGGCGCGAGCGGTTGGCGCCCGACGGACGCCTCCTCGTCGGGGTCGGCTGGCGCGGCAATCCGGCGTCGCCCGCCGATCGCGGCCGCAGCCTCGCCGATCCGGCGCAACTGGCGTCGCTCGCCGCCGAGGGACGGCGGTTGATCGCGCTGCAGAAACTCGACCGCGAGGCGCTCGAACCGGCGGCGACCCCGAGCGGCTGGCGGGTGGCGACGGGGGGGATCGAGATCGAACATCCCGGGCCGGACTTCGATGCCGGACGCGATGCCTTCCTCGACAGCGCCGCGGTGATGACCTTGGTCGACCGGGTGGTGGTGGTCGACACCGCGCTCGCCCATCTCGCCGGGGCGCTGGCGCGGCCGACCTCGCTGCTCCTCAAGTCGGTGGCCGACTGGCGCTGGCTGGAGGGCCGCAGCGACAGCCCGCACTATCCGACGCTGGAGCTGCACCGCCAGACGATCGCCGGCGACTTCACCGGGCCGATCGCCCAGGCCGCGGTGCGGCTCGCCGGGCTCAGGCCGCGGCGCGGCGGAGCATGAAGCCCCAGTAGCGGTCGGGGCCGATCGCCAGCTCGAAGTCGACGTCGAAATGCACCACCTGATCGAAGCCGCTGCGCTGCATCAGCCGCAGCCACATGCGGTGGCCGAGCACGCTGTAGTGGTTGGGGTTGTTCTCGTGACCCGAGGCGGTGTCGGGCGAGGGCACCTCGACATAGCCGACGCCGCCGGGCTTCATGACCCGGAAGATCTCCGACAGGGTGAAGAACGGCATGATCGAATGCTCGATGGCGTGGCGGCACCACACCATGTCGAAGGACGCGTCGGGGAAGTCGAGATAGTGGAGATCCATCTCGCGCACGTCGTGGCCGGCGGCGCGACAGACCGCGACATCTTCGCCCAGCGCGATGCCGGTCGCCACCAGACCGTCCCTCGCGAACAGCCGCAGCGCCAGACCCTGGCCACAGCCGACGTCGAGCACCGTGGCGCCGGCCGGCAGCGGATGGGCCGCCTTGAAGCGCGCGTAGACCTTGGCGGTGACCTCGTCGTGGGCCGGCGACGGTTCTTCCGGGTAGACGTCGCCGCGCAGGCGCGCCAGGAAGGCGGCGAGGCGGGCGGCCGGGGCGGGAATCGCCGCCGGGGCGGCGGTGTCGGGCGCGGCGGTCTTGCGGCGGCCGGTCGGCTTGGCAGGGGTCGACATGGGCATCTCCGTCAGGCGAGCGACAGGACGATCCGCTTCATCGCGGCGGCGGTGCGGCTCCAGGTGAGGTCGGCGAGCATTTCGGCGCCGCCGGCGCCGCGGCGGCGGGCCTCGGCGCGGTCGGCGTGGGCCTGTTCGAGGGCCTCGACGATGTCGTCGACCGAGCTCTCACCCCAGCCGGCGGTGCCGCCGACCGCGGCGCCGGCGCCGGCCACCGCGGTCTGACGCCGCAGCGGGAAGCAGGCGTCGTCGTCGATCAGGTCGAGATGGCCGGTGTTGGCGGAGAGGATGGTCGGCACGCCGCAGGCCATGCATTCCATGGCGACCAGATTGGTGCCGCCCTCGGAGCGATTGGGGAACAGGGCGACGTCCATCTCGCGCAGGATCGGCGGCATGAAGGCATTGGGCACCGCGCCGAGGTCGAGGAACTGATCGTCGGCGATGCCGTTAGCCCGCGCCCAGGCGGCGGTGTCGACCGCCTTGCCGTTCGCGTCGAAGGGAATCGGCGCGGCCCGGCCGGACTGGTCGAGGGTGCGGGCGAACTGCGGCCACGGGCTGTGCCAAGCGGTGACCAGCAGGGCTTCCGGGTGGCGGCGGGCGAAGCGGGCGAAGGCGGCGACCACCAGATCCTGGCCCTTGCGCAGTTCGAGCTTGCCGCCGGAGAACACCAGGAAGCGATCGGCCTGGGTGCCGAGGCGCGGGGCGGGGTGGAACAGGGTCGGATCGATGCCCTGGATCACCGTGGTGACGTTGTCGAGCCCGTATTCGCGCAGGATCTTTTCGTTCCAGGTCGAGCCGGCGACGATCAGTTTGAAGGCCTTGGCCCGGGCGAGGGTCTCGGCGTCCATCTGCGGCACTTCGAAGAACACCACGCCGACGTCGGGGCTGCCCGACAGGCGCACGCCGTGGGCGCCGGGGGTGGTGCGGAAGTCGTTGCCGAGGGCGGCGAGCAGCGGCGAATCGACGGTGATGGTGCGGCCGGCGCGAGTGCCGAGGTCGGCGACCAACTGGCCGGAACGGATCACGAAGGGATCGAGGGCGCGGCGGCGCAGCTTGTCGACGGCGATCTGGTCCTCGCCGATCGGGAACGAACAGAAGGCCTGGAGATCGGGATCGGCGGCCCAGTGCAGGGCGAGGTTGAGGCCGTAGACCCCCCAGCCGAAGAAACTGGAGATGCCCCAATGGATGATCACCCGCCGCATCGCAGCCCCGCCTCCCGAATCGGGTGGGACGCGCGAATCGCCGGCGCCACCCCTCGCCCCGATTCCTAGAACGCGCGGGCGGCGGCGTCGATGCGGGCGGCGCCCGCGGGGCGGGAGAGCGGCCGATCCGGGTCGAATCGGCCGCCTCGAGGGCTAGCCAGCCTCCCGTCGACGCTCAGGCGTCGAGGCGGGCGGCGATCAGGGCCTTCAACTTGGCGAGATCGGCGGCGAAGGCGCGGATGCCTTCGGCGAGCTTCTCGGTCGCCATGGCGTCCTCGTTGAGGGCCCAGCGGAACGACGCCTCGTCGTGGGTGACCCAGGCCGGGGCGGGGATGGCATCGACGCCGAGGCGGCGGGGCAGATCGCCGGTGTCGGCGGCCAGCTCGTCGAGCAGCGCCGGCGAGATGGTCAGGCGGTCGCAACCGGCGAGCGCTTCGATCTCACCGACGTTGCGGAACGAGGCGCCCATCACCACGGTGGCGACGCCGCGCGCCTTGTAGGCGGCGTAGATCGAGCGCACCGAGACCACGCCCGGATCGTCTTCGGCGCCGTAGGTCTTGCCGGTCGACTTCTTGTACCAGTCGAGGATGCGGCCGACGAAGGGCGAGATCAGGAAGGCGCCGGCGTCGGCGCAGGCCATCGCCTGGGCGGGCGAGAACAGCAGGGTCAGGTTGCAGTCGATGCCTTCGCGCTGGAGCACTTCCGCGGCGCGGATGCCTTCCCAGGTCGAGGCGAGCTTGACCAGGATGCGCTCGCGGCCGATGCCGCGCGCCTGATAGGCGGCGATGATCGCCCGGGCCTTGGCGATCGAGGCGGCGGTGTCGAAGGACAGGTCGGCGTCGACCTCGGTCGAGACGCGGCCGGGGACCAGTTCGGTCAGCGCGGCGCCGACCGAGACGCCGAGCCGGTCGGCGACGGCGGAGACGACGGCGGCGCGATCGCCGGACTGGGTGCGCCCCCAGGCGACCGCATCGGCGACGCGGTCGGCGAAGTGCGGCAGTTCGACCGCCTTCAGCACCAGGGTCGGGTTGGTGGTGCAGTCGATCGGGCGGAGACGGCGGACCGCCTCGAAGTCGCCGGTGTCGGCGACCACGGTGGTCATGCTGCGCAACCGATCGAGTTTGGATTCCGCCATGTTCGTGCCTTTCCAGGTCGGTGGCGACCCGGATCCGGCGGTTCGATCGTGGGCGTCGAACGCTGCTTCGGAACGGCCGCCGCACGGGGCTGCGGGGGGGCGTCGATGAGCTCGCGGACGAGCTCTCGGCGACCGCCGGACCATGATCCCATCGCGATCGGAGATCAACAGGAAGCGCAAACAATCCGCATCGCGAAAGCTATTTCTGTTTGAGCCGCGGCGACGGGTCGCAACCGCTCAGTCGGAGACCGGTTCGGTTGAGGCGATCTCGATGCCGAATCCCTCGAGGCCGACGTAGCGTCGCGGCCGCGACGAGAACAGACGGATCGAGGTGACGCCGAGGTCGCGCAGGATCTGGGCGCCGAGGCCGATCTCGCGCCAGTCCTCGACGCGGGCGGCGGCGGAGCCGTGGCCTTCGAGTTCGGCGCGGGCGAGGCTCTCGGGATCGACCGGCGCGGCGACCGGGGCGGGACGGCGATCGGCGGCGCGGGTGACCCCGACCGAACCTTCGCGCAGATAGACGATGATGCCGCGGCCCTGGGCACCCATCCGGGCCATCAGCCGGTCGAGGCCGCGGGTCTTGCCGAAGACGTCGTCGACCACCGATTCCAGGTGCAGACGGACCGGCACGTCGCGGCCGTCACGGATGTCGCCCCACACCACCGCGAGGTGGTGCATCGGATCGAAGGCGGTGGCGTAGGTGACGGCGCGGGCGCGGCCGGCCGGCGTCTCGATCGACAGTTCGGCGATGCGCTCGACCAGGCGGTCGTTGCGCTGGCGATAGGCGATCAGCTCGGCGACCGAGACGATCTTGAGGCCATGGGCGGCGGCGAAGTCGGCGACCTGGGTGCCGCGCTTGACGGTGCCGTCGTCGTTGACCAGTTCGGACAGCACGCCGACCGGCGACAGGCCGGCCAGCCGGCACAGATCGATCGCCGCTTCGGTGTGGCCGGAGCGGATCAGCACGCCACCGTCGCGGGCGATCAGCGGGAAGACGTGGCCGGGACGGACGAAGTCGACGGCGCCGACGTTGGGATTGGTCAGCGCGCGGATGGTGTTGCAGCGCTCCTCGGCGGAGATGCCGGTGGTCATGCCGTGGCGGTGGTCGATCGATACCGTGAAGGCGGTGGCGAGCGGCGCGTCGTTGGCGGCGACCATCGGGTCGAGCCGCAGGCGATGGGCGAGGTCGCGGGTGATCGGCGCGCAGACGATGCCCGAGGTGTGGCGGATGAAGAAGGCGAGCTTCTCGGTGGTGGCGTGTTCGGCGGCGAGGATCAGATCGCCCTCGTTCTCGCGATCGGCATCGTCGGTGACGACGACGATCTCCCCCTGTTCGAAGGCGCGGATCGCTTCGGCGACGCGGGTCTGGCTCATGGACATCTCCTGGACGACGGCGTCGCGCGGCGACAGGCCGAGAAAATCGTTGGGGGTGACGGCCTCGCCGGTGGCGAGGCTGATGCGTCGGGCGGTCTCACGCGAGATCCAGACCTCGGGATCGTTGCACAGCGCGGTCACCGCCGCCGGCGAGAGGCCGGCACGGCGCGCGAAGGCGCTGCGGGTTTCCTTGTGACGGGCGAGCCAATGGTCGAGGCGCATGGCCGGACCATAGATCCGGCGGGCCTTCAGCGCAACGGAATGGTCGTTCGCTTTTCAGTGACACTGAATATCTGCCGCGTGACCGCCCGGCGACCACCCCGTTACCATCCCGTAAACCCTCGGTGACCGCCCCGCGACGGCTGCGACGGGGCGCGACCGGACGCGCCGTGGACGGCCGGCCCGATCCGTGCGATCGAAGGGAGCGAAGGCCCGGTTCGGGCCGATGCGACGAGGTCGACAGATGAAGCTGCTGCGGTACGGCGAACCCGGCCAGGAACGGCCGGGCCTTCTCGATGCGGACGGACGGATCCGCGATCTCTCCGGGGTGATCGACGATCTCGCCGGCGCGGCGCTCTCTCCGGAGAACTTGGCGCGGCTCGCCGGGCTCGATCCGACGAGCCTGCCCGTGGTCGCCGGCACGCCGCGGCTCGGACCCTGCGTCGCCGGGGTCGGCAAGTTCGTGTGCATCGGCCTCAACTATTCCGACCATGCCGCCGAGACCGGGGCCACCGTGCCGCCCGAACCGATCGTCTTCCTCAAGGCGACCTCGGCGATCACCGGGCCGAACGACCGGATCGAGATCCCGCGCGGCTCGGTCAAGACCGACTGGGAGGTCGAGCTCGGGGTGGTGATCGGCAAGACCGCCCGCTACGTCTCGGTCGAGGAGGCCTTCGACCACGTCGCCGGCTATTGCGTGGTCAACGACGTCTCGGAGCGGGCCTTCCAGATCGAACATCACGGCCAGTGGACCAAGGGCAAGTCGGCCGACACCTTCGGGCCGATCGGGCCGTGGCTGGTGACCCGCGACGAGGTCGCCGATCCGCAGGCGCTCGGGCTGTGGCTCGAGGTCGACGGGGTGCGGCGCCAGAACGGCTCGACCCGGACCATGGTCTACGGCGTCGCCTTCCTGATCTCCTACCTGTCGCGCTTCATGAGCCTGCAGCCGGGCGACATCATCTCGACCGGCACACCGCCGGGCGTCGGCATGGGCCTGAAGCCGCCGGTGTTCCTGGTGCCGGGCAACGTGGTACGCCTCGGAGTCGAAGGGCTCGGCGAACAACGACTGACGGTGGTTTCGGGTTGAACGACGCCGACCGGCCGGGCGGACGAGGGCCCGGTCGCGCGGCGGGACGGCGAGCGGCGGACGGATTCGGTCCCTCGTCGGGGTGACGTCGATGTGACGATCCCGATCAGGGCTTACCCGGAGAGAAACCCGTCGCAAACCAACGTATTATTCCAGCGCGATCGAAGCGGCGAAACAACCACGCGGTTTCGGCTCGGTCGCCGAATGGGGCATGTGCGGGTTCGTCTCGGACTCACGGGAGTGGTCCGGCGGATCCGTCGTGACGCGAGTAGTGCCGCAATTCAGACGCAACGGGTGATGGGATGACGCTTTCCGTAGAACTGCTCGACGACATGAACCGTCGTCGGGAGGAGATCCTGGCGGGTGGCGGCGCCGACAAGCTCGCCCAGCGTCACGAAAAGGGGCTGATGACGGCGCGCGATCGACTCGCCGCGCTGTTCCAGGAAGCGACCTTCCAGGAGATGGGCACCCACGTCCAACACTCCGCCCGCTACTTCGGCATGGAGAAGAAGGTCCTGCCGGCCGACGGCGTGGTGGTCGGCACCGGCTACGTCGGTGGGCGTCTGGTCTCGGCCTTCAGCCAGGACTTCACGGTGGTCGGCGGCTCGCTCGGCAAGATGCACGCCAAGAAGATCGTGATGCTGATGCAGGCGGCGGCCAAGCTCGGCTCGCCGATCGTCGCCTTCAAGGATTCCGCCGGCGCCCGCATCCAGGAGGGCGTCGACGCGCTGTCCGGCTACGGCGACGTGTTCTACCAGAACGTCTATCTGTCGGGTGTCGTCCCCCAGATCGCCGTGGTGTGCGGCCCCTGCGCCGGTGGCGCGGCCTATTCGCCGGCGCTGATGGACTTCATCATCATGACCCGGAAGAACGCCTACATGTTCATCACCGGGCCGGAGGTCATCAAGGCGGTGACCGGCAAGGCGGTGACCATGGACGAGGTCGGCAGCGCCGACATGCACGCCTCGGTCTCCGGCAACGTCCACTTCCTCGCCGAGGACGACACCGACGCGGTGCGCATCGTCCACAAGCTCCTGTCCTACCTGCCGTCGAACAATTCCGAGGATCCGCCGCATCACCCGTCGCCGGCGATTTCGCTGGCCGAAGACGACGGCATGCGCGCCCTGATCCCCGACGATTCGCAGAAGCCGATGGACGTGCGCGGGGTGATCGAGCACATCGTCGATCCGGGCGAGTTCTTCGAGGTGCACCGGTCCTTCGCCGAGAACCTGATCGTCGGCTTCGCCCGCATCGAGGGCATGGTGGTCGGCCTGGTCGCCAACCAGCCGGCGGTGCGCGCCGGCGCCCTCGACATGGACGCCGCCGACAAGGGCGCCCGCTTCATCCGCTTCTGCAACGCCTTCAACATCCCCCTGGTGACCCTGGTCGACGTGCCCGGCTTCCTGCCCGGCGTCGAACAGGAACGCGGCGGCATCATCCGCCACGGCGCCAAGCTGCTGTTCGCCTATGCCTCGTGCACCGTGCCCAAGGTCACGGTGATCCTGCGCAAGGCCTACGGCGGCTCCTATCTGGCGATGTGCAGCCAGGAGATGGGCGCCGACTTCGTGTTCGCCTGGCCGACCGCGGAGATCGCGGTGATGGGCGCCGAGGGCGCGATCAAGGTGCTCTACAGCAAGGAACTCAAGGCGGCCGAAGATCCCAAGGCCAAGGTCCGCGAACTGGCCGCGGCCTATCGCGCCGAGTTCGCCTCGCCCTACATGTCGGCCGGCAACGGCTACATCACCGACGTCATCGATCCGGCGATCACCCGTTCGACGATCGCCCTGTCGCTGCGCAAGGCGCTGACCAAGCGCGAACTGCGGCCGCCGAAGAAGCACGGCAACATCCCGCTGTGACGCAGTCGACGAGGCATTCGGAGGAGGGCAGACGATGAACCTCGAATTGGTGACGGACGGGCTCGCGGTGATCGGTGCGGGCACCTGCCTCTATTGGGCGATCCGTGCGATCGGGAGCGCGCTCGGCTGGATCGAACGGTCGGAGATCGCCCGTCAGGCCGCCGAGAGCGCCGCCGCGCCGGTGCCGCCGGCACGGCCGGCCGCGGCCGCCCGCAAGCCGGTGGCGGCGCCGACCTTCGGCATCCCCGCGGCCCATGTCGCGGCGATCGCCGCGGCGGTGGCGGTGATCGCCGAAGGCCACAAGGTGGTGTTCATCGAAGACAGCAACATCGGCCACGCCTGGGCCAGCGAAGGCCGCTGGATGCACCAGACGTCCCATCGCACGCATTGACGCAAGACGGATCGACCGAGGAGCATCCCCCCATGCAGAAGAAGTTCAAGATCAGCGTCGACGGTCACGCCTACGACGTCGTCGTCGAAGAAGTGGCGAGTGAGTTCACGGCCTCGGGCACCTTCCAGCAGACCGCCGCCACCGCGGTGGCCGGTGCTGCGGCCGTCGCCGCTCCCGCTCCGGCGGCCGCCCCCGCCGCCGAGAAGCCGGTCGCCGGTGCCGGCGCCGAAATCGCACCGCTCGCCGGCGTCGTCGAGTCGGTCGACGTGGTGGTCGGCCAGACGGTCGCGGCCGGTGCCAAGATCGCCACCATCGAGGCGATGAAGATGAAGACCGAGGTGTTCGCCAAGGGCGCCGGTACGGTCGCGTCGATCGCGGTCAAGCCGGGCGATCCGGTCGACAGCGGCGGCGTGCTGCTCACCCTGGCCTGAAGGAAACTCCGATGACGATCGTTCCGGACACCCTCTACGGCGCCGTCCTGCTGTCGGTGATCGACTTCGGTCTTTCCTTCGTGATGATCGCCGGAATCGGCATCGTCCTCGCGCTGTTCCCGCTGCTCAACCGGCTCGGCAAGATCGACGAAAAGGAGCTGCGCAAGGGCGGGCACTGAAGCCCCCCTTCCGCTCCTCGAGTCAAAGGAGACTGCGTTGCAGGACCAATTGATCGTCTTCCTCGAAGCCATGTACGCCCAGACGGGCCTGGCCTACTTCTCCTGGGGCAACCTGATCATGATCGCCATCGGGGCGACGATGATCTATCTGGCCATGGTGAAGAAGTATGAGCCGCTGCTGCTGGTCGGCATCGGCTTCTCCTGCATCATCTCCAATGTTCCGGCGTCGGCGTTGGGGTCGGAGCTGGTCCAGGCGAACGGCCTGTTCCACTATGCCTATCAGGGCGTGGCGCTGCTGATCATCCCGCCGCTGATCTTCTTCGGCGTCGGTGCGATGACCGATTTCGCGCCGATGATCGCCAATCCCAAGCTGGTGATCCTCGGGGCCGCCGCCCATCTCGGCATCTTCGTGGCGCTGATCGGGGCCAAGGTGCTCGGCTTCAGCCTCGCCGAAGCCGGCGCGATCGGCATCATCGGCGGCGCCGACGGACCGATGGCGATCTTCGTGACGGTCAAGCTGGCGCCGCATCTCCTGCCGCAGATTTCGGTCGCCGCCTATTCCTACATGGCGCTGATGCCGCTGATCCAGCCGCCGGTGATGAAGCTCCTGACCTCGCGCGAGGAGCGGCTGATCCGGATGAAGCAGTCGCGCCACGTCACGCGGCTGGAGAAGGTCGCCTTCCCGGTGGTGATCGGGGTGATCGTCAACCTGTTCTTCCCGCCGGTGGCACCGCTGATCACCATGCTGATGCTCGGCAACCTGTTCCGCGAGGTCCTGGTGGTCGACCGTCTGGCCAAGACCGCGGCCAACGATCTGATGAACGTGATCATCATCTGCCTGACGGTGGCGATCGGGTCGACCATGTCGGCCGACACCTTCCTGACCATCGACACGCTGGAGATCGTGGCGCTCGGCCTCGTCGCCTTCGTGTTCGGCACCGGTTCGGGCGTGGTCGGGGCCAAGGTCATGAACCTGTTCCTGACCGAGAAGATCAACCCGTTGCTCGGCTCGGCCGGCATCGCCTCGGTGCCGATCGCCGCCCGGGTCAGCCACATCGTGGCGCTCAAGGAAGACAAGGAAAACTATCTGATCTATCACGCGATGGGACCGAACCTCGCCGGCGTGTTCGGCACGGCGATCTCGGGCGGCATCATGCTGGCGCTGCTCGGCGTGAAGTGATCGGGGCGCATTCAGGGGATACGCCTCGTTGGGCGGGTTCGGCCGAGGGCCGGATCCGCCCTTTTTTCGTTCGTGGCGTGCGGCGCGACCCGGTCCCTCCCGGCGACACGGGGGAACCACACACGAACATGTCATACTTTCGTCTAATACGACCTCTTGAAAGGCGCGGTCCGCGGCCCTTTATCTCCGAAGCGGGGATGAATGCGACGGTTTGTCGCAGACCCTCGCCCGACCTCAGGAGAGAACCATGACCCATCCGTCCAGCCCCGTGACCGAATCCACCTCCGCCCGCATCGTCGGCGGTCTCGCTGCCGCCGTGCCGGTCGGCGCCTTCGCGGCCCTCACCGTCGGCGTGGTCGCCGCCCGCTTCGCGCTCTACGCCCACGGCGTGTGAGGTCGGTCGTTCCGAGCCTCACAGACCGCGCTCGGCCATGAAGGCGCGGACTTCGGCGAGGCGCGGAAGGTCGGCGCCGCGGCGCGAACAGGTCAGCGCGGCGGCGGCGGCGGCGAAGCGGATCACCGGCTCCAGCGTGTCGAGATCGACGGTCGCCAGTTTCGCCTTGGACAGGAGGTCGCGATCGGCGAGCCGATCGATCAGCGCCGCCTGGAAGGTGTCGCCGGCGCCGACCGTGTCGATCACCGTGACCGGCACGGCGGGCACGAAGCGCGAGCGGCCGGCCACCGCCACGGTGGCGCCGCGTCCACCGTCGGTGACCACCGCGAGGCGCGGGCCGGCCAGCGACCAGCGTTCGGCGACCGCGGCGGCATCGGTCTCGCCATAGAGCCATTCGACGTCCTCGATGCTCGCCTTGACCAGATCGGCGCGGGCGAGAACATCGGCGAAGCGGGCGAGATAGGCCGGCCGGTCGCCGATCAGCGAGGCGCGGATGTTGGGATCGAGCGAGATCACCCGGGTCTCGCCGACCCGCTTCAGGAAGCCGTGCAGGGTCGAGGCGGTCGGCTCCAGAACCAGCGACACCGAGCCGAAGTGGACGCAGGCGAGCTCGTCGGGCAGCACCGTCGGCAGATCGGCCTCGGTCAACGAGCGATCGGCGGCGGCATCGGCATAGAAGGCGTAGTTGGGCTGGCCGGCGGCGTCGATGGCGACGAAGGCCATGGTGGTCGGGCGCGCGGCGCGGACCACGAAGCGGCGGTCGATGCCTTCCCGCCCGAGGAACTCCCACAAGCGATCCCCGAACATGTCGGTCGACAGGCTGGTCAGATAGGCGGTGTCGCGGCCGAGGCGCGACAGGCCGAGGGCGACGTTGAGCGGCGAGCCGCCGATCACCGGTTCGAACAGGCGGCGTCCGTCGACGTCGACGGAGATCATGTCGAAGAGGGCTTCGCCGGTCGAGAGGATCATGGGCTGCAGAACCTCGGTCGGCCACGTCGGGCGTTTCGTCGGGGCGGGCGGACGGCCCGCGGCACTTCGGGAAAGAGACCCGCGAGGACCGGGGCAGGTCCCCGCGGGTTCAGGTGCGGGCGAACGGGGGAGGCGCGTGCCGGACCGTTCTGCTCGGGAGCGGTCCCCCGCGCCGCGCCTTCGGGCGGCGGCGCGGGGTCGGGGAGGGGCCGCGAACGATTTCCGTCCGCGGCCCGGCCCTGGGATCAGTGCGACGACCAGCCCGCGTAGTCCTTGACGTTGTCGCGGGTGATCAGCTTCGAGGGCATCAGGATCTCGGTCTTCTCGGGCTTCTTGCCGTTCATGATGCCATAGCCGATTTCGACGGCGATCTGGGCCATCTTGAACGGATCCTGGCTCGACGAAGCCTGGACCATGGTGTCGCCCTTGAGGGCGTCTTCGATGTCCGGGGCGCCGTCGACGGCGGTGATGATGATCCCCGAGCGCTTCAGCTGCTTGGCGGCGAGGTCGGTGCCGATCGCCTGCGGGTCGTTGATCGCGAACACCGCGTCGATCTTCGGGAAGCGGGTCAGGTGACCCTGCATGACGGCGAGGCCGCCTTCACGCGAGCCCTTGGCGTCCTGGTCGTCGGAGAGGACCTTGATGCCGGGGTTCTTGGCGAAGACCTGCTTGCAGCCGGTGACGCGGTCGACGACGGCGGTCACCTGCGGGCCGTTCTGGATGATCACGTCGCCCTTGCCGCCGAGCTTGTCGACGATGTACTGGCAGGCGATCTGGCCGGCCTGGACGTTGTCGGTCATGACCGTCGCGTCGACGCCGTCGGAGCCGACGTCCACCGCCACCACGACGATGCCGGCGGCCTGGGCCTTCTTGACGGCCGGGGCGAGGGCCTGCTTGTCGGCGGCGTTGAGCATGATCAGGTCGACGCCGGCGGCGATGAAGTTGTCGATCTGGGTGACCTGCTTGCCGAGGTCGTATTCGAAGCCCATGGCCTGGACTTCGACCTTGGGATTGATCTCCTTGGCCTTGACTTCGGCGCCCTTGGCGAGCGCGACGAAGAACGGATTGCCCATCGACCCGAGCGAGATGCCGATCTTCTTGAGGTCCTTGGCTTCGGCGACGCCGACGCTCAGGCCCGCGGAGACCAGGGCCGCGACACCGGCGAGAAGGATCTTCTTCATCATTTCGACTTCCTCCAACGGTCGCTTGGTTTTGCGACCGGACGCGCGACCGCGCTTCGTCCGGTCTTCTCTCACCGATCCCGTCGACGGGAACCGGCTGTTCACGACGCGGCGCGGGGGCGCCGGTGGTGTCGGTCGGGGGCGATCGCTCGCACCCCGCGGGGGGATCAGCGCGCCGAGCTCGACAGGCGGTAGCGGTCGAGCGCCACGGCGCCGATGATCACCAGACCCTTGATGATGAACTGCCAGATGTCGGAGATGCCGATCAGCACCAGGCCGTTGGACAGCACGGCGATGATCAGGGCGCCGACCAGGGTGCCCCAGATCGAACCGATGCCGCCGACGAAGGAGGTACCGCCGAGGATCACCGCGGCAATGGCGTCGAGCTCGTAGGACTGGCCGAGCTGGAGCCCGTTGGCGGCGTAGAGGCGCGCGGCCTGCATGATCGCGCCGAGGCCGGAGAAGGCGCCGGAGATGCCGTAGACGAACAGCAGCACCAGCGGCACCTTGATGCCGGACAGGCGGGCCGCGTCGGCATTGCCGCCGACCGCGTAGATGTGCACACCGAGCACGGTGCGGCGCAGGATGAACCACGACACGAGGATCACCGCGAAGGCGATCACCACCAGCCACGGCACCCCGAAGATCGAGCCGTTGCCGATCACCGCGAAGGGCAGTTTGGCATTGAACACCGTCTTGTCGGCGCCGAGCAGGCGGGCGACGCCGCGCACCGCGGTCAGGGCGCCGAGGGTGACGATGAACGGCGGCAGGCGCAGGAAGGCGATCATCGCGCCGTTGAGCACGCCGAAGAACAGGCCGGCGCCGATGCCGAGCGGGATCGCCAGGAAGGCGAGGTCCGGCACGTTCGACATGATCAGCGCCACCATCGCGGCGGCGGCGAGGATCGAACCGACCGACAGGTCGATGCCGCCGGTCAGAATGACGAAGGTCATGCCGGCGGCGAGCACCATGTTGACCGACGCCTGCTGGGCGACGATCGACAGGTTCTGAACCGAGATGAAGCGGTCGCTGAGCGTCTGGAAGATGATGCCGAGCAGGATCAGGATCGGCGCCATGCCGACGGTCCTGACGAAGCTCTGGATCTTGGCGCGGTGCTCGCTCGCCTTGGCGGGGGAGGCGGCCGGCGCGGTTTCGACTTTCTCGCTCATGTCGAGGTCTCCATGCTCTCGTTCCGTGGTCGCTCCGTCCCGGGCGGGGGGGCGTCCGGCAGGGTTCAGGCGGCGGCGTGGGTCTTCGCGCCGGTGGCGAGTTCCATGATGGTTTCCTGGGTGATCGGGTGGGCCTCGGAGCCGTCGAGTTCGCCGGCGACGATGCCGTCGCGCATCACCACCACGCGGTCGGCGATGCCGACCACCTCGGGCAGTTCCGACGAGATCACCAGGACCGCGACGCCGCGCGCCGCCAGTTCGTCGATCAGCCGGTAGATCTCCGACTTGGCGCCGATGTCGACGCCGCGGGTCGGCTCGTCGAGCAACAGCACCTCGGGTTGGGTCTCGAGCAGGCGCGACAGCAGGACCTTCTGCTGGTTGCCGCCCGACAGCGTTCCGACCTCGACGCCGGGGCCGGCGACGCGGATCTTCAGGGCGGCGATCGCCGCCTTGACGCGCTCACCGGCGCGGGCGAGGTCGAGCACCCCGCCCATCGAGGAGTCGCGGCCGAACACCGCGAGATTGACGTTGTCGTGGACGCTCATGTCGAGGAACAGGCCCTGGGCCTTGCGGTCCTCGGTGAGATAGGCGAGGCCGGTGGCGATGGCGGCGCCGGGTGAATGGATCTCGACGGGCCGGCCCTCGAGGGTCATCGTGCCGCTGAGGCGGCGTTCGGCGCCGAAGATCAGGCGGGCGAGCTCGGTGCGGCCCGAGCCGACCAGACCGGCGAGCGCCACCACTTCGCCGTGGCGGACGGTGAGCGAGGCCTTCTTGACGCGGCGCCCGTCGGAGAAGTCGCGGACGTCGAGGGCGACCGGCCCGTAGCGGTGGGGATTGCCGACGCCCTTGGTGTAGAAGCCGGAAATGTCGCGGCCGACCATCATCTTGACCAGACGGTCGGCGGAGAGTTCGGCGCGGGTCAGGGTGCCGACATAGGCGCCGTCGCGCAGCACCGAGACGCGGTCGGCGAGCTCGTAGATCTCGTTCATGCGGTGGCTGATGTAGATGATCGCCAGACCTTCGCCGCGCAATTGGCGGATCAGGTCGAACAGCCGATCGGTCTCGCGCGACGACAGCGCGGTGGTCGGCTCGTCCATCACCAGGATGCGGGCGTGGGCATGGACGGCGCGGGCGATCTCGACCAGTTGGCGCTCGGCGATCGACAGGTCGCCGACCAGGGTGCGCGGGGTGAAGTCGGCACCCAGCCGCTCGAGCACGGGGGCGGCGCCCTTCTCCATGGCGGCGCGGTCGATCATGCCGGAGGCGGTCGGCTCGCGGCCGAGATAGATGTTCTCGGCGACGGTCAGGTTCGGCGACAGGCTGAGTTCCTGGTAGATCACCGCGACGCCGAGGCGCTTGGCGGCGAGCGGCCCGTCGATCACCACCGGATGGCCGTCGATGCGGATCTCACCGCCGGGATCGGCGCGGTAGGCGCCGGCCAGGATCTTCATCAGGGTCGACTTGCCGGCGCCGTTCTCGCCCATCAGGGCGTGGATCTCGCCTTCCCAGGCGTTGAGGTCGACGCCGGCCAGCGCCTTGACGCCGATGAAGGTCTTGCGGATCTCGCGCATCTCCAGGATCGGCGTGCGCTCGGCGGTCTCTGTCATGTCGGATCTCCCCGGGTGTCGTCTCGGCGGTCGCCGTCGCTCCGGCTGCGGTCGTCCCAGACGTCGGCGTGGCGGCCGGTGAGGATCGCGGCGTGGGGGCTGAAGTTGAGATGGAACGGCAGGCTCGCCGCGCCGACCGCGCCGGCGTCCTCGCCGAAGGTGCCGAGCAGGATGCGTGGGGCGGTGCGGGCCTCCGGCACTTCCGCCGCGAGGCGCAGCGCCAGGCGCTCGGCGAGCGGCCCGAGCAGGCTCGGGTCGAGATCGCCGTCGAGCACCACCACCGGCAGATCGAGCACCGCGGCGGCGGCGAGCACCGGCCCGACCAGCGCCTCGGTGCAGTCGGCGAGCCATTCTTCGAGGGCGGCCGGGGCGGAGGCCGCGGCGGCGGCGACGTCGCCGAGGCCTTGGACGGGAATGCCGCGGAAGCGCAGGTGGCGGATCAGCGCATTGATCGAGGCGCGCGACAGGAGGATGTCCCAGCTGCGCTCGACCTTCGGTGCCGAGGCGAGCCGCGAGGCCGGCACCGGCATCATGCCGACGTCGCCGGCATTGCCGCGCGGGCCGCGCAGATATTGGCCGCCGACCACCACGCCGCCGCCGATCGCCGAGCCGAGGAAGAGATAGAGGAAATCGTCGAGGTGGCGGCCCTGGCCGTAGAACAGTTCGGCGACGGTGGCGGCGGTGCCGTCGTTCTCCATCACCACGTCGAGCCCGGTCGCGGCGCTCAGCGCGCCGGCGACGTCGAAACCGTTCCAGCGGCCGAAGTCGGCGGGCAGCGACAGTTTGTCGAGCCAGGCGCCGAGATCGTAGGGCGCGGCGACGCCGATGCCGACCAGACGGTCGAGCTTGTCGGGGGCGAGCATGGCGGCGATCTGGGCGACGTCGCGCACCACGATCTCCAGCGTGCGTTCGGGCGGCGGCAGATCGAGGGTGTGGGTGCGGCGGGCCAGCGGCTTGCCGGCGAAATCGACCAGCACGGTCTCCAGCGAGCCGCGATCGAGGCGGATGCCGATGGCATAGGCGCCGTCGGGATCGAGCGCCAGGACCGTCGCCGGTTGGCCGCGGCCGCCGTCGCGCTTCTTGCCGAGTTGCTGAACCAGTCCGGCGCGCTCGAGGGCCTGGACGATGACGCCGGTGGCATTGTTGGTGAGGGAGGCGACACGGGCGAGCTCGGCCTTCGAAGCGCGTTCCATGCGGCGCAGAGCCGCGAGGATGACGCGTTCGTTGAACTGGCGGACGAACACGGAATTGGCTCCGTGCCCCGGCCCCGACGCCGTCGCGCTGTTCGTCGTGCTGGCCACGACCACCTCCCCGTGATGTCCGCGGCCTTCCTCGAACCGGCTCCTCAGAGGGATCCGGAACGGGTCGCGAGGGTCTCGTGAGACCGTTCGCGGAGCTCGTCGGCGCATTTATTAATTCATGATGATGAAATGCGGGACGGCTGTCAATAGGCTTCGCGAGGGGGGCGGGAGGGGTCGCGGGGGTTGCACGCGGGGCTGCGAAGATGGGTCGCGGCCCGCGTTTCGATCGCGCCGATCAGTTGCGACGGGGCGAGAATTCGCCCTTCACCGCGCCGTAGAGGCGACGGAAGCGCTCGACGCGTTCGCCGTAGGCGGCGACCAGATCGGGCTCGGGTTCGGCGACGGCATCGACCGGTGGCGAGACGCAGACGTCGGCGATGCGGTCTTCGCCGAGGCACAGGCGGGCGAGCCGGGCGGCGCCGAAGGCCGGGCCTTTGTCGCCGCCCTTGCGGCGGACCACCGGCACGTTCATCACCGCCGCGAGGATGCGCGCCCACAGGCGGCTGCGGGTGCCGCCGCCGATCGCATCGACCCGGCGGATGTCCGTCCCGGCGGCGGCCAGCGCCGCGACCGCATCGGCGAAGGTGAAGGCGACGCCCTCCATCACGGCGCGGCCGACGTCGGCCGGCGACGTGGTCGGATCGAGGCCGAACAACACGCCGCGCGCCCAGGGGTCGTCGTGAGGGGTGCGCTCGCCGCTGAGGTAGGGCAGGAACAGGAGATCGGCGGGAGGCGCGTCGCGGGCCTCGATCTCGGCGACCAGATCGCCGACTTCGCGGCCGACGAGGCCGGCGGCCCAGGCCAGTGCCGAGGCGCCGTTGAGCATCGCCGCCATCTGATACCAGCGGCCGGGCAGGCCGTGGCAGAAGGCATGGACGAGGTGGGCGGCGTTGGGGCGATAGGCCCCGGTCGGGGCGAGCAGCAGCGCCGAGGTGCCGAGATTGAGCAGCGCCGTGCCCTCGTCGACCACGCCGAGGCCGATCGCTCCGGCCGGACTGTCGCCGGCGCCCCCGGCCACCGGAATGCCCGGCCGCATCCCCCAGCGGGCGGCGACCTCGGCGCGCAGGCGCCCGGAGACGTCGGTGCCTTCGACGAGGCGCGGCAGACGGTCGCGCGCCAGACCGACCGCGTCGAGGGCCTCGGGGTCCCAGTCGCGGCGGGCCTCGTCGAGCAGCCAGGTGCCGGCGGCATCCGAGGTGTCGGTGACCCGTTCGCCGGTCAGCTTCAGGCGGATCCAGTCCTTGGGCAGCAACAGGGTGCGCAGCGCCGCGAAGACCTCGGGCTCGTGGACGGCGAGCCACAGCAGCTTCGGTGCGGTCAGGCCGGGCATGGCGCGCACCCCGAGGCGGCCGGCGAGCTCGTCGCCGCGGGCGGCGAGCGTGCGGGCCTCGCGGGTGGCGCGGCCGTCGTTCCACAGGATGGCGGCGCGCAACGGGCGATCGTCGGCGCCGAGCAGCACCGCGCCGTGCATCTGGCCGGACAGGCCGATCGCCGCGACGGCGGAAAGATCCGCGGGCGCGGCGGCGGCGAGGGCGTCGAGGGTGGCCTCCACCGCCTGCCACCAGGCGTCGGGATGCTGCTCCGACCAGCCGGGGCGCGGGCGCGACAGGGCGAGCGGGCTCGACGCCTCGGCGCGGGCGCCGCCGGTCTCGTCGACGAGGATCGCCTTGACCGCCGACGTGCCGATGTCGAGACCGAGAAAGCACCGCATGCGATCCGTCCTTGCCGCGGCCGCGAAGTCGGCGCCCTGGGGCCGGCGTACGGCTCTTCGTGGCCCGCGCCGGCTCGGGGGGCGAAACGGCCCGAAACGGCGGGGCGCGGCGCGAGCGGGGCGCCAGGAGACGCCCGCGGCGACGGCCCGTCAAGGCCCCGCGCGGGGGGCGGGGCCTGCGACGTTGGTTCGACGGGCGGCCGTCAGGAAGCGCGGCGGCGGGCCGGATCGCCGTCGGCCGCGGCCGGCGCGGCGGTGTCGAGTGGCGTCAGGCCGCCGAGGGCGCGACGATAGATCGCCCAATAGACGAAGCCCACGCAGCCGGCGCCGCCGACGATGTTGCCGAGCGTCGCGGGGATCAGATTGTGGAGGATGCCGGTCAGCGTGATCGCGGAGACGTCGAGGTCGGCGGGGACATGGCCGGTCGCGGCGAGCAGCCAGGCGAGCGGCAGGAAATACATGTTGGCGACGCAGTGCTCGAAGCCGGCGGCGACGAAGGCGGCGACCGGCAGGATCAACCCGGCCATCTTGTCGGCGACCGAGCGGCCGGCATAGGCCAGCCACACGCCGAGACAGACCAGGATGTTGCAGAGTACGCCCTTGAAGAAGATGGTGACCATGTCGGGGGCGATCTTGCTCAGCGCCAGCTTGAGCACCGCGGCGCCGACCAGACCGTTGTTCATGTCGGTGTGGTGGGCGAGGAAGATCATCGCCACCAGCCCCAGCGCCCCGACGAGATTGCCGAGCCACACCGTGGTCCAGTTGCCGAGCACTTCGCGGGTGCTGATCTGGCGGTTGGCCCAGGCCATGACGATCAGGCAGTTGCCGGTGAACAACTCGGCGCCGCCGATCACCACCAGGGCGAGACCGAGCGAGAAGACGATGCCGCCGAGCAGGCGCTGGAAGGCGAAGCCGAGGGTCGGATCGGCGAGGATGATCACGAAGAACATGCCGCCGAGCCCGATCGAACCGCCGGCCACCACCGACAGCATGAAACTCGCGACGAAGGGCAGACGCACCTTCTTGACGCCGAGTTTCTCGACCTTGTCCTGAATCTCCGCCGGGGAATAGGCGTCGAGGCCGAGCAGGCCCGTCTTCTGCGTCGCGTCGTTCGCGGCCATGGAACGTCTCCAGAGTGTCGTCGGGCCGGCGCGTGGCGGATCGCCGTCGCGGAGCCCCTTCATCCTACGAAGGTCGCATCTGTTTGACCCATCCTGCGTCCGGCGCATAGCCCCCGCGCGCAATCTCGGTGAATTCGCAGCCGATCTCTGCGAAAAACGGAGGGGTCGTCCGCGCCGGTGAGGATCGCCGCGGGCGCCGGGCGCCGCGGATCGTGACGGGCGTCATCGTCGCGTCACGGCGGCTCCGGAGATTGGCGCCTTCGCGAAGGAGATTCGTCATGGCGTTCCGAGTGATTCAGGTCAGCGACACCCATCTGTCGACGGTGCATCGGCAGTTCGCCGAGAATGTCGCGGCGGTCGGCCGTCACATTGCGGCGTCCGGGGCGGATCTGGTGATCAACACCGGCGATCTGACCATGAACGGCGCCGGCGACCCTGCCGATCTGGCGCTCGCCGCCGACTGGCACCGCGATCTCGGCATCGACTGGCGGGCAGTGCCCGGCAATCACGACGTCGGCGATCTGCTGTCGATCCGCGCCGACCAACCGATCGGCGCGGCGCGGCTGGCGGCCTATCGCGCGGCGATCGGCGACGACCGTTGGAGCCTCGACATCGACGGTTGGCGGTTGATCGGGCTCGACGCGATGCTGTTCGGCTCGGGCGACCCGGAAGAGGAGGCGCAGTATCGCTGGTTCGACGAAGCCACCGAGACGACCGCCAAGATCGCCCTGTTCCTGCACAAGCCGCTGTTCATCGACGAGGTGTCGGAAGGCGCGCGCGGCTATTGGACGGTCAAGCCCGAGCCGCGGGCGCGGCTCCTCGCGGCGCTGCAGGGCGCCGACCTCGGGCTGGTCGCTTCGGGTCATCTCCATGTCTCGCGGATCCGCGCGGTCGACGGCGTCGCCCATGTCTGGGGCCCCTCGGCGGCCTTCGTCTGCGGCGCCATCCAGGAAGAACTCGGCGGCGCGCGGTCGGTCGGGGTGATCGAGCATCGTTTCACCGCGGACGCGGTGGAGAGCCGCTTCGTGCGGCCGCGGGCGGTCGAAGACAGCCTGCTCGACCCGGTCCACGACGAGATCTACCCGCCCTCGGCCAAGCCGGTCGGCTGAGGGCGCGAAGCGCCGGGCGATGGTCAATTCGAAGAGACCGACCCTCGACGAAGTCTGCACCGCCGTCGACGGTTGTGGGCGAAACGGTCAACTCCTCCCGCCAACCGGTCCGGGGGAATTCATGCCGCTCGGCGGCCGTCCTCAAGGATGCGGTGCCGATCGTCCACGCCGACGCCACGGTCGCGATGATCGATCGCGCCGCACTCGGCCGCCTCTCCGAGCGCGAGCGCTGGATGGCCGATGTGATCGACGCCCGCAGACAGTTTGGGATCCGAGGCCGTCAGTGACTGCATCTATTCGGCGCGCGACCGCAGCGCGCTGACCCCGGACGAGGCCGAAGAGCCGCGCCACCGGGCCATGTCGGTACCGGTCGACGCCTCGGAAGGCGGCCCTGTGCGGTGCGACGGTCTGCGGCTGCTTCTCGTGGGGCTGAACGCGAAAAGCGCCCGTGAGGCAAGCTCCGGGACGACGTCGTTTTCCGTTCTGCTTTCCGTCTTGCTCTTCGGGAAAGAGCTGGGCGGTGGTCGGAGTGGCAGGATTTGAACCTGCGACCCCCTCGTCCCGAACGCGGGGGCATCCCGATCAATTGGCGGATTTCCGCCGTTTTTTCGCTATTGAAACAATCGCAGACTCGGAACGTTCTGCATCTGTCCGAACGTTCTTTTCCGTTTTCTTTCCGTCCATCGCCGCCACGGCGTTTTTCAGGTGGTCCGGCGAGTGGTGGCCATAGACGCGCTCAAGCGTCTCCACGGTCATGCCGAGGTAGCCGGCAGCCTCCCAGAGCTCCACCCCCCTCTGCATCAACCACGTCGCGGCGGTGTGCCGCAGCGTGTGCGGCGTCACGTCCTCGCCCAGACCCGATGCCTCGACGACCAGACGGAAAGCCTTGTCGACGTCGCCGACCGGGTTCCGGTTGAACTCGACCGGGTAGCGCTGTCGCTTCGACCAGCGCCGCAGGTGCGCCTGCAACCGATCCGGCAATGGCACCGGCGGCCGGCGCTTTTTCGTCTCGGCGATGCCTTCGGGCCGGCGGTACCAGACACCTCGTTCGAGATCGATCCAGCCGAAGCCCTCCTCTTGAGCGAAGGAGGAGGCGCAGACGGTGCCGGCGCGGGTGCCGGTGTAGACGGCCAGGAGGATGAAGCGGGCGACATGGCGCCATGGCCTGCGCTTCGTCGGGCGTCCGTCCTGCATCTCGCGATAGTGCCATGCCGTCCAGATCAGCTTGGCGACTTCGCGGTTCGTGAGCCATCGTGTCCGGGGCTCGCCCTTGTCGGGCAACACGACTTCGACGACCTCGCGACATAGCCCTTCGGCGCGGTGATGGTTGATCGCGGCTCTGAGGTCTTCGAGCTCGCGGCGCGCGGCGGCTGGCGATCCCCGGTGCTCGGCGTAGGCGCGGCAGGAGCGGCCCGTCACGTCGGAAAGGCGCTTGACGCCCCACCAATCCGAAAGGCGGGTGATCCTGGCCCCGGCCTCCTTCGGTCTGGATTGCCGCGGCGCGACGTCGACCGAGTAGATTGACAGGACGTCGGCGATCAGCACCTCAGAGGCAGCACGGTCGCGGGCTCGCTCCGACGTCCTCTTCGAGTGGATGTAGGCGGCGAGCTTGTCTTCAGCTTCTCGACGTTCGCCCTCAGCGCAGCCAGTGCGGCGCTTGATTCCTCGGTCGTCGAGGATGCACCAGACCGCCCGCTCGATCGATCCGTTGGCAGATCGTCGCTCCGGTTGCAGCCAGAGACGGGGGCCTTTCGAGCTTCGACGCGGCACGCTGCTCTCCACTCTTCGATGTCGCGCTTCGTTACGATGATCCGCCGGCCCTGACGCTCGTGCGAGAGCGTTCCGGAGGAGATCGCGGCACGCAAGGTGCTCGCCTTCACAAGGCCGCGCAAGAGATCGCGGCAGGCCTCGTCGAGGGTCATGGGGGTGTCGTCGCGCATCAGCCGGTGACCTCCATGACCTCGATGCTGGCCGCCTTCGCGCGCCGGACCATATCGGCCGTTCCGCGGCCTCCTGGAAAAGCGACGACGAGATCAGGTTTGCCCTCGTCGATCATGCGTTGATTGAGAAGCGGACCAGCCTTCCGACCGTCAACCAACCATCGTGCCGCGAACATGGCGAGGTCGGTCTGGTGTAGGCGCGCCCAATTCCTCGCCCACCGATCGGCGCCATCGGCGCATCCGGTGATGACGCATTCGATGCCGTGCTCGGCCTTCAGCTTCCCGAGCACGGCTCCGACCCGGTTGAAATCCTGGTAGTCTCGGCCTCCGGTGACGAGCACTCTCACGGTTCCACCTCCTCACGCGTCTCGACCTTCGGCCACGGCCACCAGCCGGAGCAGTCCTCAGACGACGGATGGCCGAACGAAGCATATGACTGCCACGGCCCGGGCTTGGTCCCGAACTCCGGAGAGCGCCGGCATCGTTCGGCTAGATGGCACGTCGAAAGGCTGCACATTGAGATGTCGGGCACGGTCAGCCCTCCTCGCGCGGGGCACGGATCGCGGCGGCAACGCTTTTGAGGGCATCGTCGATGTATTGGCCGCGCCTCATGGTAGCTTCCCATCCTTCGGCGATCTTGGCGCACCGCTCGCGCTCGGCGAGGATGGCCCGGGCGATCTCTTCGACGTCGATCGGGTCGAACATGCCCTTCGCCACGGCACGTGCCGCCCGCATCACGTCCTCGGGGATGTCGGTCACTTCGTGCCCTCCTTCTCGGCAGCGGCGAGCAGTTCCCCGGCGGCGGCAACAAGGTCGTCTCTGGTGCGGCACTCACCTTTAGGCGACATCCACAGCACCAGACTTGAAGCCGATCCTGCGATATAGGCCAAGGCGGCAACCAAATCCGCAGGCGCCGCGACGAGCCCGCCGCCGAGATCTTGCCCGGCTCGTACCGGCTCCCGCAGGAGGCCGGCAGAGGAAAGGGCGGCGGTAGCGGCGTCGGCAGCATCATTGATGCCGACGACAAATGCACTCGCCACAGCCGGCGCAAGGCCGGTGGCGTCGACCTTGATGTGTGTCTTGATCGCCCGCGCCACGATCTCCCGCGCCTCGGCGGGGAGCGGAGCGGCCGGGCGCCGCAGACCGTCGTACGGCAGGCGGACGCCGCTCGCCGACTGCGCCATGATCTCCGGCACCATAGCCGCGGCGGCGGCCATCGCCTCGGGGGAGACGCTGGTCTCGGTCGCCGGCTCCGGATCCCCGATCGGCAGGATGAACCATGCGTCCTCATCTTCTCGGCCGAACGCCTCGGCGCTCTCCCGATCGGCGAACTTGAGGGCCTTCGCCTTGTCCTCGGTCCATTCCGGCCCAAAGTCGCCCCAGGCGCGGAATCGGTCTCCGGCGCTGTTCGCGATGACGAAGCCGATCGGCGCCGGACTAGCGAGGGCTTCGTCTCGGAAATAGGTCGCGATCCGGTCGAGGGAGTTCATGTTGATGTTCGGAACCTGATGTCCGACATAGAACGCCGGGTCGGGCGTCCAAGGCGACCCCCGCGCCGCGCCGACGGCCGCGACAAGCGTCTTCCATGCGATGTTTCCGGAGGAAGGGAGCTTGTTGGAGAGGTCCCGCCATTCCGCCAGCGCGGCGCGTTCTTGGTCGGTCTCGGTCATGGCATCAGTTCCTTGAGGGCGCGGATCGCATCGGCAGCGGATACGCGAGAAGCGCAATAGATGCTGACAAACCCTTGGGTCCGTCCTTCGAGGATCTTCGGGTCGATGCCATTGGCCGCTTCTGATGCCTCTTCGAGCGCGTCGTTGCGGGCGGCGGCGAGGGCCGCGCGGGCTTCGTCGCGCTGATCGCGGAGCGCTTGAACATCGGCGGCGTGGTCTGCGTCGGCGCGCGAAAGCGTCGCGCGAAGTTCTGCGGCATCCGCTTCCGCCTTGCGCAGGCGGGAGATGAGGGCGAGAACGGTCGGAGGGTCGAACGTGGAGATGTGTTCGACATTGGCCCCATCTGCATTCGGTCCCCACTGACAATCGATACGGGCGACCTCATGCTCTCCGTCAAAATAACTGGACCGGACAGAGAATCCCAACCTTCGCCACTCACACGGCGTTGCCGCCTTCGCCACGGCTTCCAGCTTGTCGAGGTCGATCTCAGCCATTGGACGGGGCCTCCTGGCACATGGCAGTGCGGATTGTGGTGGCGATATCCGATGCGGCTCTCATGGACGCGCGCGCCTTGTCCCGGCCCGTCCGACTTTTTGCCTTCCGTAGGCCGTTTTCCTCGTGAATCATGGCCTTGTGGTCCGCCTCGCAGGCCGCCTCCTCTCCTGCGATCGGCCTCAGAGCCGCGTACAGCGCCTCGGCGGTCTGAGGGCTCGCCATCGGCCCGAGCACGGAACGGACGGCGGTGAGCACTGCGGTAGGGTCGTGGGTCATTGCGCGGCCTCCGTCGCATCCAGAGGTGCTTCGGGCCACTCGTAGGCGCATCGCTGGCAACGCCGACGCAAATGCTCTTCGACCGGCATGGGGTCCCATTGGTAGCCACGGGCGACGTCGCGATCTTGCCAGAGGGCACTCACATCCGTGCCGCCGCACTTCGGACAGGTAGCTGCGGGATCGTAGGTTTTCATGGTCATGTCCGTTCCTCCCGGCGCTCTACGCGCCCATCCATGCGCTTGCGGAAACCCGAAGCCTTCGACCCCGGCATCGGTCGCGACGACGTCTTGACGCCGAGGTGCTTCGCCCTGATGCGGGCCGTCTTCGACTTGGCGGCAACGTCAGCCTTTGATTTTTCCGAGTGGCACGCGCGGCACAGAACATCGATATTGCCTTCGCGGTTCTCGCCACCGAGGATCAGCGCCAGACGGTGATCGTACTCGGGGCCATTGCCGGGCCTGATCCGCACGCCGCACGACTGGCAAAGACCTTTTGCGGCTTCGAACAGACGGACCCGGACCCTTGCGGGAATCGCCGTGTCTGGCGAGGCACCGGACCATTCCGGCACGGTGCGCCCGGTCATGCGCGCATCCCCTCTTGCTCGAGCGCGGAACTGTGGAACACGACGCCATGCTCAGCGCCGAACGCCTCGATGATCTCCATCAGGTCGCCAAACTCGGCCTTCGACAGATCCGACGATGACCGCCCCAAATTCACGAAGCCGGTTCCGTGGATGTTCGGCACGAGGCGGAGCTCGGCTTTCAACGCGTCGAGAAACACGAGCTTCCAGTCGTCGGCGGTGAGCCGCACGCCGTGCCACGTCAACTGACTGGCGATGTCCGTCAGCATCGCCCAAAGGCGCGCGTTCTGCGGGATCGTCCGCTTCGGCGCCTTGAACTCGATGCGTGTCTCCGGCGGGGCCTTGCTCACCCAGGCGAGCGCACGGGCGCGGATGACGTCGCTGGTAAGGACGAGGGTTGCGCGGCTCATGTCACTCGCCCGCCAGCAAGAGGTTGGCGCCGGCCTTGATCTCATCGAAGCGCCGCTTCATTGCAGCCAGCATCTCGGCGACCTGTGCTTCGGTGAGCCGCGCCGCGGTCCGCTGGGGCTTCTCGCGTGTCCAGGTCGCGCGGATAGCCTGTTCAGAGTCCTCGTTGTCGATGTAGTGTTGATTTCCGCGGAGAACTGACCCAGGCGGCAGGGATTTTTCCATCGAGAATTGACCCATGTTTGAACCTCCTCCCTCGCCACTGGTGCGGGGGACAGCGGAGTGATCGACATGGAGTTATTGAGCGTCATCCGGCGCTGGCACTATCGGGATCATTTCTCGATCCGAGAGATTTCCCGGCGCACCGGGCTTTCGAGGAACACGGTCCGCAAGTACCTGCGGTCCGACAGCGTCGAGCCTCGGTT
>NZ_SJFN01000043.1 GCF_004328075.1 Siculibacillus lacustris
GAACCGCCGGCCGCGCCGGAAGCGCCGGCCGCCCTCGGCGATCTGTTCGACGCGCCACTCGGCCGCCCGAGCGCCCCCGCGCCGCGCCCGCCGTCGTCCGAGACGACCTTCGGCACCCGCAGCGCGCCGCCGTCGCCCGTCGTCACGCCCGGCGCTCCGAAGGTCGAGGCTCCGGTCGCGCCGCCCCCGGAACCCGCGCCGCGCGCCGTGGAGCCCGAGCCCGTGGCGATCCCGCCCGCGCCCAGCGCTCCGGCCCCGAGCAACTCGCCGCCGAGTGCTCCGGCCCCGATCCCGCCTGCGCCCGTCGCGGCCCCGCCCGCGCCCGTCGTGCCGCGCCCCACACCGGCCGTCGCCCCGACGATTCTCCCGCCGCCGCCCCCGGTGCGGCCGCTGCCCGTGCCGCCGCCCTTGCCGACGCCCGCCCCCGACGTCGCCGCCGACCGGGCCGAGATCGCCGGCGAGATCGAACGCGGCCTCGGCGACTTCGGTCGCGACGCCGACGTCCATCCGCCGCGCCGCGAGATCTCCGAGAAGGATCTGATGGCCGAGCTCGACGTGACCATCGCCGGGCTCTCGCGCGAATCTGTCGCGCCCACGCACGAACCGCCGTTCGCGACGATCCACGCCGCCGCTCCGGCGCCGATTCACGCCCCGGCCCCGCCGGTCACCGCCGCGCCCGAACCGGCCCCGGCACCGCTGCCGAGCCGGATCGAGCCGCGCTTCGCGCCCGCCCCGAGCGAGGCCCCGCCGGTGGTCGCCGATCTGCCGTCGATCGCCGCGCCGGTCCCTCCGCCGGCGGCGGCGCCGAACCCGGTCCCGGCGCCCGTCGCCCCGCCGGCCGAGGCGCCGCGGGCACCGGTCGACGAACTGGAGGAGGAGATGGCGCGACTCCTGTCGGAACTCTCCGGCCCGCCGCGCCGATGACCGATCGTCGCACCCGGCGCTTCGGCCTGCCGCGCGCCTTCACCGGTCGCACCGCCGCGGTGGTGGCGACGGCGGCGCTCGGCCTGATGGTCGCCGGCGTCGGCATGGCCGCGGCCCAGGACATCGCCATCAACTTCGGCGAATCGACCAGCGTGTCGGAGCGCGCCATCCAGCTGGTGGCGCTGATCACCCTGCTGTCGATCGCCCCGTCGATCGTGGTGATGGTGACCAGCTTCACCCGCATCGTCGTGGTGCTGTCGCTGCTGCGCTCGGCGATCGGCCTGCAGACCGCGCCGCCCAACTCGGTGATGGTCTCGCTCGCGGTGTTCCTCACCGCCTTCGTGATGGCCCCGACCTTCACCCGCGCCTATGACGAGGCGATCAAGCCGCTGACCGACGGTTCCATCGACATCGAGCAGGCAATCGAACGCGGCGGCCCGCCGTTCCACGAGTTCATGCGCACCCACGTCCGCGAGAAGGACCTCGACCTGTTCCTCGACCTCGCCAAGGCGCCGCGGCCGAACACCCCGGAAGACCTGAGCTTCCGCGTGCTGATCCCGGCCTTCATGATCTCCGAACTGCGCCGCGCCTTCGAGATCGGCTTCCTGCTCTACCTGCCGTTCATGGTCATCGATCTGGTGGTCGCTTCGATCCTGATGTCGATGGGCATGATGATGCTGCCGCCGGCGACCATCTCGCTGCCGTTCAAGCTGATCTTCTTCGTTCTGGTCGACGGTTGGAACATGATCGCCGGAAGTCTGGTGCGCAGCTTCGGCTGACGGCGCGCGGACGAGCCCGCGGCCTCAGTGCGCCGCCGGCTTCTTGTCCTCGCCGGCGGGTGCGGGATCGGCGGCCGCGACGGTGGTCGGCTTGGGCGGTTCGGCGGCCTTGGCCTCGGGCTTGGCCGGCGCCGGTGCCTCGGGCACCACGCTGCGCGCCTTGGGGTCGAGATAGAGCGCCCGATATTCCTGGAGGAACTGCCGCATCGTGTCGAGCGAGGCGATCTCCTTGGCGACCGTCCGGAATTCAGTGCCCTGGCTCTGGATCGGCCGGGTCACCACGTCGAAGGTGTGGGCGTTGGGACTGTCGGCCATCTTGGTCCCGTACTTGCCGCGCAGGCGGTCGAGCGCCAGCTGGTCGTTGGCCAGCGCATAACCGATCGCGGTGCGCAACACGTCCTGGCGTTCCTGGTCGTCGAGCGCGGTGGTGTCGCTCCAGCGCCCGCCGAGCATCGCCTCCAACCGTTCGCCGGCTTCGCGCCAGCGCTTGGCCTTCCACAGCACGTCGGCCTTGAGCCGGATCGCGTCGCTGCCGGTGAGCGTCGACAACAGTTCCAGCGCCACGTCGGTGCGGCCGGAATCCGATAGCGCCCGCGCCTCGACCAACCGGCGCTGCCGCTCGAGCGACAGGGGCAGTTGCGACTGGCGGGTCTTGTTGAGCACCGCCAGCGCCTTGTCGGGCTTGCGGTCGAGCAGGTGGACGACCGCCAGATCGGCGGCGATCTGGGCCCGCGCCGCCCCCTTGAGGCGGTTGTCGACCTGATAGGACAGCAACTCGGCAGCCTGCGGCAGGAGGTCGACGGCGACCAGCCGATCGGCGAGCTTGCGCACCACCTCGTCGCCGCGCCGCCCGATCGGCACCAGCTCGCGGAAATCGTAATAGAGCGTCAGCGCCTCGATCGGCGGCAGCGACTTGTCGGCGTCGTCGAGATAGAGCGCCAGGAAGCGCTGGCCCATCTCGTCCTGCAGGGTACGCGTGGTGACCGCATCGGGCGCCACCTGCAAGGTCGAGCGCATCGACTGGAACGCCTCGCGGTAGCGCCCGGTGTCGGCCTGGAGGCCGGCGAGGAATCGCAGGGTCCTGAGTTCGATCTCGTCGCCGCGCCAACCGAAGGCCAGCGACTTCATCCGGTCGATCGCCGCTTCCTTGTCGATCTTGCCGTCGCGCAGCAGCATCCGCACCGCGCGATATTCGGCCTCGGCCGCGGCGCGGCGATCGCCGGTCGCCTTGGCCCGATCGTAGCGGGCGAGCGCGTCCTCCGGGCGCCCGGCGACGTCGGCGAGCCGCGCCCTGAGCACCTCGAAGCGGCCGAGTTGGTCGTTGGCCAACTCCTCCGGTTCGATCTCGGCGAGGCGGGTTTCCGCAAAGCCGAAGTCGTTGAGTTCGAGCGCCGATTCCGCCGCCGCCAGATTGAACTGCGCCTGCACCGCCTTGGGGTAGGCGCCGAGCACCGTGGTGGCGCGCAGGGCGTTCTCGCGCGCCTCGTCGGGCTTGGCGAGCTCGTTGGTGGCGATCGTCCGCCACAGCGCCGCATCGGAGCTCTCGGCGACCTCGGAGCGGCTCAGCGCCATCTTCGCCTCCTTGGCCCGCCCCGCCAGCACCTGCCCCGCGCCGTAGAGAATCTCGAAGCCGGGATCGTGGGTGATCGCCGGCTCCTCCTCGCTGAGGATGCGCAGTTGCGCCAGCGCTTCGGGGGCGAAGCGGTGGCCGATGTAATATTCGGCGAGGTCGATGCGTGCCTGCCGGCGCTGCGGCCCCTTGGTCTCCAGCACCGCTTCGATCAGCTCGCGCACCCGTTTCTCGAAACCGCCGTGGTTGCTCTCGCCGAAGGTCGCCGGGTCGACCGGCACCCGGTGGATCGTCGCCGAGGTCCGCGGCACCGGCACGTCGGGCTGCTCGATCGAGCCGGTCGACAGGCTCAGGCCCCGCTCGCGGCCGATCGTCACCTGACTGTTCTCCAGCGTCACCTGGACGTCCTCGCCGCGCGGCAGCAGGGCCACGCCGTGCGCCGACGGCAGGGTCTCGACGTCGACGAAACTCTGCGCCTTGAGCAGGCCGCGGGCCGGCGGATGGGCAGTGACCACCACCAGCCGGTCGCCGACCGCCGGATCGGTGAGCTCGTGCACCGCGCCGCCGTCGGCGAGGTCGATCTTGAGGCTGGCTTTGCCGTCGCCGCGCACGTAGCGGCGGATCGGCAGGGGGCGCGACGGCTCCAGCACCATCTCGCCGATCGACAGCACCCAGGAATTGCCGTCGATGCCAAGCGTGGTCAGCATCGGCTCGGTCAGCCCGATCTTCAGGGCCTGCCAACCGGCGGCGGGCATGCGTTCGACGCCGCGGGCCAGCGTCCCGAGATTGGGGGCGATCGAGCCGAGGTCGAGCTCGTCGGCGGTGTCGAACACGATCCACAGCACGTCGTCGCGCTTGAAGGCGGCGCTCGCCACCTTCTTGGCGAAGGGGAAGGTCATGCGCACGACGTTGCCGATGCGCTTGGTCTCGACCCGCAGCGGCAGGGCGTCGGTGACGGTGCGCTTCGGCACCATCGCCGGCGGCAACTCGCCCGACGGCGTTTCCCCCCCGAGCCGCGGCTCGGCGGCGGCCATCGGTTCGGCGACGGGCGCGGCCCCGGTCGGCAGCTCGCTCTGGGTGCTGTGGACCTCCGCCGTCGGCGGCGCGGCGACCGGCTTGGCCGCGACCGGAGCCGGCGGTGGTGCGGGCGGCGGCACCGCCACGGCGGCGGGCGCGGGTGCGGGAGCCGGCGCAGCGGCCGGCTTGGGCGCGGTCGGAGCCGGCGCCCGCGCAGCGGTGGCGGCCGGTGCGACGGCCGGGGCCGGCGGTGCGACGACGGGGGCCGCCTCTTGCACGGCCTCGGGAGCCTTGGGCGGCACGGCAGTGGCCACGCCGGGGGCGACGATCCGGTTGCGCCCGGCGGTGGCGTCGCCGCCCAGCGCCTTGCGCACCGCCGCTTCACCGGCATTGGCCGGCGCACCGGCGCGCACCAGATCGATCACATAGGTGTTGTCTTCCCGGAAGGCCCGCACGTCGGCGTCGGGCGCCACGGAGAGCACCACCTTGAGCTTGTCGTCGACCACGTCGGCGAAGACGCTCTCGAGGCCCGGGATCGGGTCGACGTCGAGGGCGGAGAGATCGAGCGGCGCGGCGCGGTTGAACATCACCGTGACCCGTCCGTCCTCGCGCGACATGCGCGTGTCGAAGGGCACGTTCCAACCGAAGGAGAAGCGGGTCAGGGTCGGCAGCCGCCCGACCTTGAAGTCGAGCTTGGGCGGAATGCGATTGCCCATCTTGGCCATCTCGGCTTCGCGGGCGGCACGGATCGCCACCTCGGCCCGCTTGGCGAGTTCCATGATCACTTCCGGCGGCAACACCGGCGGCGGGCCGGCCCATTTCGCCGGCATGAAGTCGACGAACAGCTTCTCTGCCGCCTCCATGATGTTGATCTTGACCTGACGGGCGAGCGCGATGCGCACCCCGTGGCCTTCCGGATCGCGGCGCGCCACGGTCACGTAGGCGCCGAGCTTCTGCACCGCCCGTTCGATGTCGACCTCGACGACGTCGCCGAAGTCGATCACCAGCACGCCGCTGGTCTGGCGGCTGGTGTACTGGGGCAGGAGTTGGCGGTTCTTGAAGGCGATGACCAGTCGGCCGAAGCCCGGCTCGAGGCTCGCCTCGGCCTCCGCCTTGAGCACCTCGGCATGCGCCCCGGCGGGGGCCACGACCAGCGCCGCGAGCGCCAGACACAGCCCGACCACGGCCGCGCGCAGGAACGCCGCCGCTCCACCGCGGCGGGCGGCACGGGGCGAGGTCGGGCCGAGGAGAGCGGAGCGGCGAGAATGCGGCACGGAGCGTGTCCCGAGACGGAAGATCCGATCTCGACGCTAGTCATGTGCGGTGAACGGCGCGTTAAATAGCGTACGAACCTTCGTCTCAGCCGCTCTTTCCCTGGATCTTCGGCAGTTCGCGATCGATCTGCGGCGAGACCCCGGGGGTGCGGCGATTGGCGAGTTCGACGGTCAGCTTCTCGGCCTGGTCCGAGGACATCTTGGAGACCACGTCGCCGAGCTTCTTGGGGTTCATCTGGCGGGCGATCTCGCCGAGCAGGCCGATCTCCAACTTGTCGAACACCCGGGCGGCATCCTTGGCCTTCATGCCCTCGTACATCTTCACCAGATCGGACAATTCCTGCTTCTTGGCGTCTTCCTTGGCCTTGGTGGCGCCGCCGATCTTGTCCTCGAGGGTCTTCAACTCGTCGACGCGCCGGCCGATGCGGTCCTCGCTGGCCTTCAGCAGATCCTCGCGCATGTTGACCTGCCGCTCCAGCTCCTCGAGCTTCTTGCGCCGTTCGGCGAGCTTCTGCAGGATCTCGATCTCGCCGATCAGTTCCTGGCCCTGGACCGGCCGCGCCTCGGGCGGCTTGTCGCCGGTCACCTTGGTGTCGACCTTGGAGGGCTGCACGCCGCCGGCCGCCGGTGGTGCGGCACCGTGGGCGTCTTCCTTGGGCTTCTCCTCGGCGCCGCCGTGGCCACCCCCGGCCGACGAGCCGGTGGCGATCATGTCGATCTCCTGTCCCGTCACCGCGTCGACCACCACGCTCTCCGCCGGCCGCGCGCGATGGCCGAACTCCACGACCTTCAGGCCCAGGAGCACCACGGCCGCCATGACGACGATCGGCAGGAGACGGATCTGGATCACGCCGCCGCCCCGCGCTTGATCTGGCCGATGCGATCGGTCGCTTCGGACACCCGGCTGCGCAGGTCGGCGAGCCGCGACGGCGCGCGCGCCGCCGGGGCTTCGACGGTCGGAGCGGGAGCGGACACCGCCACCGCCTCGCCGCGCGCGGCCTGGGTGATGCGGATGATCCGGTTGAGCAGCTTCTCGCCCTCGCCGATCTCCTTCTCGATCTCGTGGCTGAAGAACTCCGCTTCGCGCAGCCGCTGCCCGAGGGTGCGGTCGCAGTCCTGGGCGGTGATCTTCAGGCTGTTGATCGCCCGTTCGGCGATCTCGGTGGCGGTCAGGAGCTCGGAGATCGTGGCGCGCAGGTTGGCTTCGTCGGCGCGCAGCCGCTTCAGCCGCCCGTCGAGCAGGATGCAGTAGCCGATGGTCAGCACCAGAAGGACGGCGACCAGGCCCTCGACGGCGACGTCGATCCACGGAATCGTCATGACGTCTGCATCTCCTTCTTGGTGGCTGCCTTCTCGAAGGCGGCCAAGGTCATCTTGGGTCGGCGCAGGTGCCGGTCGACACGCACCGAGATGTTCTCGCCGCTGCGCCCCATCCGTCCCTCGGTCAGGGCGACGCCGCCGCACTTGATGGTCACCGGATCGCGCGGGCCGACGTCGAACACCAGGGTCTGCCCGATCTCCATCTGCAGCACCTGGCCGAGCGACATCTCGCGCTCGAACAGCACCGCGTCGACGGAGATCTCGGCGGCGTTGATCTCGGTCGCCAGATGCCCTTCCCAGATCGGATCACGGCCGAACTTCTCGCCCATGAACATCTGCAGGAGCATGTCGCGGATCGGCTCGAGCGTCGCATAGGGGATCAGCAGCTCGATCTTGCCGCCGCGGTCCTCCATGTCGATCCGGAACTCGGCCAGGATCGCCGCATTGGCCGGCCGCGACACCGCCGCGAAGCGCGGGTTGGTCTCGAGCCGCTCCAGATTGAAGTGCACCGGCGACAGGGGCGCGAAGGCGAGCTCGGCGTCGGCGAGCACCACCTCGATCATCCGGCGCACCAGATTGGTCTCGATCGTCGTATAGGGCCGGCCTTCGACGCGGATCGGCGTGGTGCCGCGTCCGCCGCCGAGCAGCACGTCGATGATCGAATAGATCAGACTGGAATCGACGGTCACCAGACCGAAGTTGTCCCATTCCTCGGCCTTGAACACGCCGAGGATCGCCGGCAGCGGGATCGAATTGAGGTAGTCGCCGAAGCGCACCGACGAGATCGAGTCGAGCGACACTTCGACGTTGTCGGAGGTGAAGTTGCGCAAGGACGTGGTGGTCAGGCGGACGAGACGGTCGAACACGATCTCGAGCATCGGCAGACGCTCGTAGGAGACCATGGCCGAGTTGATCAGTGCCCGGATGCCCGACTGCTCCGCGGCGATCTGCTCGTCGAGATCGAAGCCGAGGAGGTTGTCGATCTCCTCCTGGTTGAGGATACGGTCGCCGCCGCGGGTCGCCTGATCGAGGTCGAACTCGCCGTCGTCGAAGCCGGCGAGACCGGCCGCCAACTCGTCCGCCCCTTCGACGCCCTGCTCGGCGAGCGCCGCGCCCCAGTCGGCGGAGAGGTCGTCGTCGTCATCCTCGGGCTTCTGCTCGGCCAGAGCCGCGCCCCAGGCCGCGTCGAGATCTTCGAGTTCCTCGTCGCCCGCCGCCATCGCCGCCCCTCACTGCACCAGAATTTCTTTGAAGAGGACGGCGTCGACTCGCGCCGGATGGATGGCGGTGTTGATGCGCCGCTGCAGTTCCTCCTTGACGCGGTAGAGCCCGGCAGACCCGTCGAGATCGCTGACCCTGAGTTCGCGCAGGTAGATCTGGAAGGCGTCGAGCACCCGCGGCAGGGCCGGCGTGATCTTCTCCACCGTCGCCTTGTCGGACACTTCCAGCGACACCTTGACCTTGAGGAAGGCGGCGCGCTGGTCGGTGCTCGACAGATTGACGGTGATGTCGGGCAGATCGACGTACATGGTGGTCTTGACCACCTCCGCGTGATGAGCGTCGGCGACGGCCGGCTTCGAGGAGAAGGCTCCCATGAAGAACGCGCCGGCGCCACCGAGCACCACGAGTGCACCGACCCCCGCCCCGATCATGATGAAGAGTTTCTTCTTCGAGGAACCGCCTTCGCCCTCGCCGTCTTCGGCGCCGGACGGTTCTTTTTCGGTGTCCTTGGCCGGTTTCTTGGCCATGTGTGGAATCCCTTCGGGCGCGAGTCCCTGATCACCAGTGATCTAAAGAGAGAATGGTTAACGACTCGTAAATGTTAACGTTCTCGCAACCTCGGTAAACAGTTCCCTCTCCCCCTGCCGGGCGGCAACTCCTGCCGGGTCCGCGATCCCTCACGATTTCATCAAGTCATTGATATCGCTTGAATTAACCATATGGCACGGCGACTGCAAGGGAGGTTCCGACCACGAGAGCTGGGGAGTTCGTCGTGGTCACTGGGGACCGCCGCCATGGAAAATGCACAGCTCGTCGGGCTGTCGCGTCAGCTCACGCTGCAACGCCAACTCGACATGATCGCCAACAACGTCGCCAACGTCGACACGTCCGGCTTCAAGGCCCAGACCATGCTCGTCAAGGAGCAGAAGCTGGCCCCGGCCGCCGCCAACGAATTTCAGCGCGCCGATCGGCCGATCAGCTTCGTCCTCGACGACGGCAACCTCTACGACCTGCAGCCCGGCCAGATGGTCACCACCAACAACGACCTCGACGTCGCCGTCGACGGCAAGGGGTGGTTCGCGGTGCAGACCAATGCCGGCGAGCGCTACACCCGCAACGGCTCCTTCGCCATCGGCCCCGACGGGCTGCTCCAGACCCGCGACGGCCACGCGGTGCTCACCGACGCCGGCCCCCTGACCGTGCAGCCCAACGAGACCGCCCTGTCGATCGCCGCCGACGGCACCATCTCCACCAACCAGGGCGTGCGCGGCAAGCTGAAGCTGGTCGATTTCGCCGCCGCCGGCGATCTCAAGAAGATCGGCGAGACCCTGTTCGAGGGTAAGAACCCCCAGGCCGCGACCTTGCCGCGCCTGGTCCAGGGCCAGATCGAAAAGTCCAACGTCCGCGCCGTGGTCGAGATCTCGAAGCTGATCGAGGTCGGCCGCACCTATCAGAACGTCGCCAACTGGATGAGCAACGTCGACGATCTCCGTCGCAACGCCATCGAGAAACTGGCGCAGGTCGCCTGAAGAAAGGACGCGGATCATGAAGGCACTGCACATCGCCGCTTCCGGGATGATGGCCCAGGAACTGAACGTCGAACTGATCTCCAACAACATCGCCAACATGCGCACCACCGGCTTCAAGCGCCAGCGCGCCGACTTCCAGGATCTGCTCTACCAGGACCTGCGTCGGGTCGGCACCTCGACCTCCGAATCCGGCAACATCCTGCCGACCGGCGTGCAGATCGGTTCCGGCGTGCGCACCGCCGCCACCCCGCGCATCATGTCCCAGGGCACGCTGTCGTCGACCGAGAAGGAGACCGACGTGGCGGTCCGCGGCGAGGGCTTCTTCCGCGTGCTGATGCCCGACGGCCGCACCGCCTATTCCCGCGACGGCTCGTTCGAGCTCGACGCCAAGGGCACCCTGGTCACCGCCGACGGCTGGACCGTCGAGCCGGCGATCACCGTGCCGTCCAATTCGACCGGCCTGACCATCAACGCCCAGGGTGTGGTCCAGGCGACCGTCGGCAACGCCTCGTCGCCGACCACCCTCGGCCAGATCCAGCTCGCCCGCTTCATCAACAAGTCGGGCCTCGAACCGATCGGCAACAACCTGTTCCTGGAGACCGCCTCCTCCGGCGCACCCCAGGTGGCGAGCCCCGGCGACGAGGGTTACGGCACCCTCCTGCAGAACCAGCTCGAGCAGGGCAACGTCAATTCCGTCTCCGAGATCTCCGACCTGATCGCCGCCCAGCGCGCCTACGAGATGAACTCTCGCGTCATCCGCGCCGCCGACGAGATGATGTCGGCCTCGGTCACCCCGAAGTGAGGAGTACGTCCCGATGAGGATCTCCATCACCGACCCGCGGCCGAACCGACTGTTCGACTGCTCGACCGAGGCGGGTCATCGCCTGATGCGCTGCCTCGGCGCCGCCGCGGTCCTTGCGCTGGGCGCCGGGCTGCTGTTCTCCGGCCTCGCCACCGACGTCGCCTGGGGCGGCGAGATGCCCGCCGCGCCGTCTCTGCGCTCGGTGGTGGCGGTGCGCTCCGACGTGGTGACCATCGGCGACTTCTTCGAGGACGCCGGCGCCCAGGCCACCACCGCCCTGTTCCGCGCCCCCGATCTCGGCACCACCGGCACCGTGCCGGCCCGCCGCGTGGTCGAACTCGCCCGTGCCGCCGGCTTCACCGAAGCCGAGACCGGCGGCCTCGCCGAAGTGACGGTGTCGCGCCTCGCCCGGCCGGTCGAAGCCGACGAACTCGCCCGCGTCGTCGCCGCCGCCGTCCTGCATCAGCCCGGCCGCACCGCCGACGACCTCGCCGTCGACGATCTGCGCGTGGTCTTCGACGGTACCGTCGATCCCCGCCAGGCCGATCTGCGCTCGGCCGTGCCGGTGCGGGTCGCCAGCCTCTCGACCAATCCCCAGACCGGCCGCTTCGACGCCCTGGTGCTGATCGACAAGGGCGATCAGGTCGAACGGCTGCACCTGCGCGGCGAGGTCGTCGAGACCGCCGCGGTGGTGACCCTGACCCGGCCGATCAACCGCGGCGAGACGGTCGGCCGCGACGACGTCCAGATCGAACGCCTGCCGCGCCGCACCACCGGCGTCCGCCGCTCGATGGACCCGTCCGAGATCGTCGGCATGGCGGCACGTCGCCAGTTGCGCCCCGGCCAGCCGGTCGCCGCCGCCGACTTCGTCCGCCCCAACGTCGTCACCCGCGGCGACATGGTGACCATCGTCTACGAAACCCAGGCGCTGATCGTCACCAGCCGCGGCCAATCCCAGGACGCCGGCGCGGTCGGCGACCTCGTCACCGTGATCAATCCGCAGTCCAAACGTTCGATCCATGCCACCGTCACCGGCCCGGGACGCGTCAGCGTCGGCGCCCCCGCCGCGGCCGTGGCGGCCCTCGCAAAGGTCAATCCGTGATGTCGCGTCGCTCTTCCGCCGTTCTCCGCTCGGGCCTCCTGCTCGTCCTCGCGCTGCCGCTCGCCGCCTGCGGCAACAGCCTCGACCGCCTGTCGGAGATCGGCAAGGCGCCGAAGCTCGCCTCGATCGACGATCCCACCACCAACCCGGGCTACAAGCCGGTGTCGATGCCGATGCCCGCCCCCGAGCCGCCGGCCTATGCGCCGAACTCGCTGTGGTCGCGCGGCTCGCGCGCCTTCTTCAAGGACCAGCGCGCCCACCGCATCGGCGACATCCTGACCGTCCAGGTGGTGATCACCGACAAGGCGCAGATCGCCAACGACACCAAGCGCACCCGCGCCGAGACCGACGCCACCGGCATCGGCGGCCTGCCCGGCGCCGCGGTCAACAAGCTGATCCAACACACCGGCGCCACCGCGTCCAACCTAGTCAACAACACCACCAACACCTCCGCCGAAGGCATCGGCACGGTCAACCGTTCGGAGACCCTGCAGACCAACGTCGCCGCCCTGGTCACCCAGATCCTGCCCAACGGCAACATGGTGATCGAGGGGCGTCAGGAGATCCGGGTCAACTTCGAAATTCGCGAGATGATCGTCGCCGGCGTGGTGCGCCCCGAGGACATCGGCTCCGACAACACCATCGACAGCGCCAAGATCGCCGAGGCCCGCATCTCCTACGGCGGCCGCGGTCAGCTCACCGACGTCCAGCAGGCCCGTTACGGCACCCAGTTCCTCGACGTGATCATGCCCTTCTGATCCCCTTCGCCGGGGTGGACTCCCCGAGACGGCCGACGGCTCCCCGGCGTCCTCCGTCTCCCACCCCGGTGCTCTCGTCGCTCGCCCCGCCTCCGCTCTCCCCAGTCGGATCGAACCGCGAGCAGACGTGACGAAAAAGGCGCGGCCCACTCCCCAGGGGCCGCGCCTCTTTCGATTCTCGCAGGCTCTGCAAACGGACGCCGCGGCGCCGATCTCAGTCGTCGCGGTAGACGCGTTCGCGGCGCTCGTGGCGTTCCTGGGCTTCGATCGACAGGGTGGCGATCGGGCGGGCGTCGAGTCGCTTCAGGGAGATCGGCTCGCCGGTCTCCTCGCAATAGCCGTAGCTGCCGTCGTCGAGGCGCTTCAGCGCCGCGTCGATCTTGGAGATCAACTTGCGCTGGCGGTCGCGGGCCCTGAGTTCGATCGCACGGTCGGTTTCCGACGAAGCTCTGTCGGCCAGGTCGGGATGATTCTGGCTTTCGTCAGCGAGATGCTGCAATGTCTCACGTGACTCTTTGAGGATGTCTTCCTTCCACGCGAGCAACTTCTTGCGGAAGTACTCGCGCTGACGATCGCTCATGAACGGTTCGTCTTCCGACGGGCGATAGTCATCAGAGATATCGGCCAACATCGATCTTCCCTTCCGGTCCAAGTGATGGCCTGCGCCGAGGCGGGCGGAATATAGCCATCGTGCCGGTCAGTTACAACGCCACCGTGATGACGTCACGATGAAAGCGAGCGATCTGTGGGAAATCGGCGCCACCGCGGCGGAGCGCGCCCCCGCTCGGCCGGAATGCCATCTCGGCACAAGGGCTTGCCGGCGACGTGCGGGCGACCCACGGGCCGCTCGGCTCCTCGTCACTCGGGAAACCGGCCGTATTTGGCGAGCTCGACCCGCGCCCGCAGCTCGATCTCGGCGACCAGCGCATCGAGTTCGGCGTCCTCGGCGGGGCGCTTCTGGCCGAGCAGATGGACCAGCCGCTCCAGCCGGTCGATCGGCACGCCGCCCGACAACAGGTCGATCTTGACCCCCTCGAGCACGTCGAGCAGGTCGAAGCCGCGCTTGACCGCCCGCCGTCGCCGCTCGCGCGGATCCTCGGACGGGATCTGCTGCAGGGCCAGGAGGCTCGCCAGATCCTGGACGCCGAGGGCGCCGGCGATCGTCGCCGGCCGCGCCGGCCCGCCGTCGGCATTCGGCAGACTGAACGCCGCGCCGGCTTCCCCGCCGCGCCGGATCGGCTGGTTCGGCTGTACGCCCGGCGTCCGTCCGGGTCCGTCGATCCTGATCGCCACGTCGTTCTCGCCTCGCCCACCCCCGGCAGATGTTGCCGCGCGTTGCGATTCTTCTACCACGACGCGGCACCTTTTGCCTCGCCCGCCGCGCGCCGCGCCGGCTCCACCCCGCGAAAACCGCGCGATTGCGCCATCGCAGGCGGTTTCTCCCGGCTGGCACGGGACTGGCAGAGGAGAGGACGAGATTTGGGGAGATCTCGGAACATGCCGAAGTGGTCAGCATCGCTCGCAGGAGCTCTCGTCGCCGTCGTCGCCTTGTGCGGCGCCACCCATCCCGCCGAGGCCGCCGCCTCGCGGATCAAGGACCTCGCCTCGATCGAAGGCGTGCGTGAGAACCAGTTGGTCGGCTACGGCATCGTGGTCGGCCTCAACGGCACCGGCGACAGCCTCAACAATGCACCCTTCACCAAGCAGTCGCTGCAGGCGATGTTGGAACGCATGGGTGTCAACACCCGCGGCGCCAACATGCGCACCGCCAACGTCGCCGCGGTGATGGTGACCGCCAATCTCCACGCCTTCGCCACCCAGGGCACGCGCATCGACGTCAACATCTCCGCCCTCGGCGATTCCAAGAGCCTTCAGGGCGGTACGCTGCTGGTCACCCCGCTGATGGGCGCCGACGGCGAGGCCTATGCCATCGCCCAGGGCCCGCTGACCGTCGGCGGCTTCTCCGCCAAGGGCGACGCCGCCTCGATCACCCGTGGCGTGCCGACCTCCGCCCGCATCGCCAACGGGGCGATGGTCGAACGCGAGGTCGAGTTCAAGCTCGGCACCATGAGCACCGTGCGTCTGGCGCTGCGCAACCCCGACTTCACCACCGCCCGCCGCATCGCCATGGCGATCAACGACCTGATCGGCGTGCCCTCGGCCGAACCGATCGATCCCTCGACCGTCCGCCTGACCCTGCCGCCCAAGTTCAACGGCAACATCGTCGACCTGATCACCGACATCGAACAGCTCGCGGTCGAACCCGATCTACCGGCCAAGGTGGTGATCGACGAGGCCACCGGCATCGTGGTGATGGGCCAGGACGTGCGGGTCTCGACCGTCGCGGTGGCCCAGGGCAACCTCACCGTCACCGTCACCGAACAGCCCGAGGTCAGCCAGCCCGATCCGCTGTCCCAGGGCACCACGGTCACCGTGCCGCGCACCCAGATCAACGTCGACGACGGCGCCAAGAAGAAGATGACGATCATGCGGCAGACCGTCTCCCTGCGCGAGCTGGTCGACGGCCTCAACGCCCTCGGCGTCGGCCCCCGCGACATGATCACCATCCTCCAGGCGATCAAGGCGGCGGGCGCCCTCCAGGCCGAAATCGAGGTGCTGTGATGGCCTTCGACGCCTCGGTCTCGCTGACCACTCCGACCCCCGCCCTGCACGTCGTCTCCGAGCGCCCGCCGGCCAACGCCTCGCCCGAGACCAAGGCCCGCACCCAGGCGCGCGAATTCGAACAGGTGTTCCTGTCGACCATGCTCAACCAGATGTTCTCCGGCCTCTCGACCACCGGCCCGTTCGGCGGTGGTCAGGCCGAGGAGACCTGGCGCGGCATGCTGGTCGACCGCTACGCCGACACCATGGCCCGTTCCGGCGGCATCGGCATCGCCGACGCCGTCTATCGTCAGTTGCTCCAGGCTCAGGAAGGCGCCCGCCCATGATGCCGCAGTCCATCTACGTGCAGCCGGAGGCCGAAGCGCCGATCCGCACCGAGGCCGAGGCCCGCGCCCTGCTCGCCGACTTCGAAGCGGTGATGAGCGAGCTGATGGAGCTGATCGAGACCGAGACCGGGCTGGTACGCGACGGTCGCCTGTTCGCCGCCACCGACCTCACCGCCCGCAAGAACGATTTGCTCGGCCGTTACATGAAGGGCCGGATCCGGCTGAAGAGCCAGTTCGCGTCGCTGACCCGGCTGGTGCCCGACGCGCTCGAGCCCTTGCGCCAACGCCATCTCGCCAACATGGAACTGGTGCGCGCCAATCTCGCCGCCCTCGCCATCGCCCGCGAAGTCGCCGAAGGCATCGTGCGCAACGTCTCCTCGACCCTCGGCCGCCAGGCCGCGCCGCGCACCTACGGCCGCAACGCCGGCATGCCGCCGATCCGCGCCGCCGCCGCCCGGGGCATCGCCCTCGACCGTCGCCTCTGACCCCCTCCCCGTCGTTTCCGGAGTCTCCCCCGATGCGCATGATCTATCTGGCGACGCCGGCCTACGGCGGCCTGGTGACCACCCGCTACATGCTCTCGATCATGCAGCTCACCGCCCACGGACTGCAGAACGGCTATTCCACGACGCTCAATCTGCTCGGCAAGGATTCGCTGATCACCCGCAGCCGCAACACCCTGGTGGCCAATTTCCTGACCGTGCCGGAAGCCACCCACTTCATGTTCGTCGACGCCGACATCGGTTTCGAGGCCGAACAGGTCCAACGGATGCTCGACTTCGACGAAGACGTGGTCGCCGGCATGTATCCCCTGAAGGCGATGAACTGGAACCAGCCGGCCCATGTCGTCGCCGGAGAACCGCCGGAGACGGCGATGCTCCACTACGTCGGCCAGTTCTGCGCCGGCGACCAGCTCGAGGTCCGCGACGGCTTCGTCACCGGCGAATATTGCGGCACCGGCTTCATGCTGATGAAGCGCGCGGTGATCGAGCGGATGGTCGCCGCCTATCCCGAGACCGCCTATCGCAGCGATCACGTCTACGTCCAGAACGCCGCCGAGGGCGTGAAGTACCACGCCCTGTTCGAATGCATGATCGACCCCGAGACCGGCGAGTATCTGAGCGAGGACTTCGGCTTCTGCCGGCGCTGGCGCAAGCTCGGCGGCAAGATATGGCTCGATGCGCTCGGCAGCCTGTCGCACACCGGCTCGTTCGACTTCGTCGGCAACCCCGCCGCCCGCTTCTTCAAGGGCCTCACCTGAGCTCTGGGGCGGCCACCGGCGGGCGTTCGACCTGCTCGCCCGACCACTCCTCCAAACGAAGACGGCGGCCTCTCGGGCCGCCGTCTTCGTTTCTGGTCGTCCTTCGAACCTCAGGCCCGCAGGCCCTCGGCGATCGCACGATTGACGTCGATCAGGGCGCCGAGCTTCTCCGGCGCCGGATCGCATTCGATCTCCAGCGTGTGGCGGAAGATGAACAGCGACAGATTGAACAGGTTGTTCTTGATCTCGTCGTCGAGCGGATTGTCGGGCTTGAGGATCAGATCGATCAGCACGATCCAGAGCTTGCGATTGTAGGTCAGCGCCTTGAGGAGGTCGGGACGCCGGGTCTCCCAGGAGTCGCGCACCGCCTGGAGCTGGGCGGCCGACTTGAGGAGCAGCAGAGCCTCGAGTTCGCGGCCGGTGACCACCGCCCGACTGGTCTGCTGGTAGGCCCGAGCCGCATGGGTGCTATACATGGTGGATACGAAGCTCCTCGTACTCGACAAGCCGCTTGGACTGTTTGATTCCTTTATAGAAATCACCGATTAAAATGCAGTTATCGATATCGGCGAGAATGTCTCGAGCGCCCGGTGCAGCCTCCGAAAAATCGGCGGCCAGCGAGCGATACTCCTCGACGACCGCGGCGTCGCCGTTCTTCAGATAGAGCAGTTGGACCGCCAGATAGATCCGCTTGGCGGGCGTGTCGGCGGCGCGCGGCGGCAGCACGTCCTTTTCGCGCAGGATCGGTGCGTCACCTTCGATGAACAGTTTGGCGCGCGGACCGGCATTGGTGATCAGGCTCTCGCCGATGATGATCCGTTCGCCGGGTTTGATCTCGACCTTGAGTGCCATGGCGCTGCCTTTCCTTCGACCCTGACGCCGGAACCTGCGCCCCGCGGCGCGCCCGGACGAAAGAGGCCCCGGACGATCGGTGTGATCCGACCGACCGAGGCCCCGATGTTCCGCCGCACGCCGGCGCGCGATCACTGGAACAGGCTGAGCACGCTCTGGTCGGCCTGGTTGGCCAGCGACAGCGCCTTGGTGGACAGCTGCTGACGGGTCTGCAGGGCGAGCAGGTTGGCCGATTCCGCGTTGGTGTCGGCGGCGACGAGGTTGTCGGAGCCGGTCTGCAGGGTCGTCACCATGTTGTTGGTGAAGTCCTGGCGCGACTGGACGATCGACAGGTTCGAGCCGAAGTTCGAGGCCTGGGTGCGCAGCGAGGCGAGCGCCGTGGTCAGCTTGTCGAGGACCGAATTGACCTGCTTGTTGGTCTGGAAACCGCCGGTCGCCACCTTGTCGAGGCCGAGGCCCTGACTGTCGAAGGTGACGCCGTTGATGTCCATGTAGGACTGATCCTTGCTCGTCTTCTCGTTGAAGACGGTCTTCAGATTGTTCCCCATCAACAGGTTGATGCCGTTGTAGCCGGCGTCCTTGGCCATCTGGTCGATCTGGTCGAGGATGCCGTTGAACTGCGTCGCATAGGACTGGCGCGAGGCGCTGGTCGACGCCGTCTGCGAGGCGGTGGCGAAGCCGAGGCCGGAGGTGCCGGAGAGTGCCGTGGCGGTGGCGGTGTCGGAGGTGATCGCCACGTCTTCGCCGGCGGTGTCCTCGATCGTCAACTGGCCGGAGCTGTTCAACGTGGCATTCAGGCCGATGTTCGAGCCGTTCAGCGTGGTCATCAACTCGCCGATGGTCGACCCGGCGGTCAGCGTCAGGGTGATCGCGGCGGTACCGGTGGTGGCGTTGCCGGTGGTGACCGTGATCTTTTCGCCGGCGGCGAAGCCCATGCCGGTGAGGCTGGTCGAGCGCGTGTAGACGCCGGTATTGGCGCCGGTCAGGATCGCGTCGGCCGCCGCGTCGGCGGTCTGCAGCGCCTGCTTGGCCGCCGACTGGGCGGTCTTGACCAGGCTCGTGATCGAGGTGATGCCGGCCGTCGCCCCCTGCAGGGTCTGCACCGAGTTGGAGATGCCGTCGAGGAGCGACGAGAGGTCGCCCGCCCGGTCCGACAGCGCCGCCGAGGTGAAATAGTTCACCGGATTGTCGAGCGCCGAGTTCACCCGCTTGCCGGTCGCCAGCTTGCTCTGGGCGACGGTCTCGTTCGACTTGATCGACTGCAGCGCCATGAGATTCTGGCGGACGCCGGTTGAGAGGATCGTGTTGGACATGCGCTGACTCCGGGTGCCTTGGTCGTTCAGGACGGCGATTGAGGTTATTAATACGCATTAGGGTTAACGTCGGCTTAATGCCGCGCGCCGGTCAAAGGTTTCCCGGGATCCTGTGCGCCGCGCCGCCGCCGCCGCGACGGTGGACATTTTTTCTCGTATTTTCAATTTGTTGGTCGCAGGTCGCCGCCGCCTTCCGTGACGTAGCGCGAACGTTCCGCCGACCCGATCGCTGCAAATCTTAAGCAATCTGCGAGTCCTCGGCGGTTCGATCGAGTCTAACCGCCGTCGACTTCGTAACAGAGTCGCAATGACTCTCGGGCAACCTTCGTCAGAACTACCGTCAGCAACGATGGTCCGAGAGCGATGACGAACCCGATCAGCCTTCTCACACCGAATTCGACAGCAGCGTTCGCCGCCGCGACGTCGGCGGTGGCTGTGCGTCCGTCTGCCGACCCGGCGCCGACCGCCCAGCCCGCCCGAGTCGATTCGCCGCAGCCGGTCCCGCAGCGCCATCAGGAATTCGAAGTCGACAAGAGCGGCCTCACCGTGGTCATGACCTTCGACGAATCGAACGGCGCCCTGGTGTCGCAGTATCCGACCGAGGCCTATCTGCGGCTCGCCAACGCCATGCAGAACCTCGTCAAGAGCGATGTGCCGGCGATCGATCCCAACGCCGGCCGCACCGCCTGACACCCTCCGGGCCTGTCGCCTCGACCTTCCCGCGCCGGTACCGCCGGCGCGGCCGTCGCCGTTGCCCCGGCCCTTCGACGCCGCGCCGCGGTAAGGTTTCGTTCATCATTGCCCGGACACGACCGACCCGCGGAAAGTTTCGGCGATCGGATTAACTCGGACGAAACGGGTTGCTGCTTGAATGCATCTGTCCTCAGGAAGAGGACGCGTTTCAGTAACTCCCAGAAGGGACGAGTACCATGAGCACCATTCTCTCCACCGGCGTCCGTCAGAACCTCCAGGCTCTCCAGGGGATCAAGGCGAACGAAACCGTCGCCCAGGGCAAGCTCGCCACCGGCAAGCGTGTCAACTCGGCGCTCGACAATCCGGTGAACTACTTCACCTCGGCCGGCCTCTCCGATCGCGCCGGTGACCTTTCGAACCTGCTCGACGGCATCTCCAATTCGGTGCAGACCCTGCAGGCCGCGAATGCCGGCATCACCTCGATCACCAGCCTGGTGAAGAACGCCCAGTCGGCCGCCAAGCAGGCGCTGCAGACCGCCGATGCGGCCTCCGACGCCATCCTGACCGGCGCCAACACCTCGAGCTACACGCGCTCGACCTCGCTCACCGGCCTCGGCTTCGCCTCCGGCGAAAAGATCACGGTCACCACCGGCAACTCCACCACCGGCACCGCCGCGATCACCCTGACGCTCACCGCCGGTTCGACCGTCGGCGATCTGATGACCTCGCTGAACGGCTCCAACCTCGGTCTCAACGCGACGATCAACACTTCGGGTCAGTTGCAGATCGAAGACACCGCCGGCGAAGACGTGGCGATCACCTCCGACGCCGCCACCGCCACCGCGCTCACCGGCGCCACCGGCCTCGGCTTCACGACCGCGACCAAGGCGGCCACCACCAGCTCCTCGCGTCAGTCCTATGCGACCCAGTTCAACGGCATCCTCGACCAGATCGACCAGATGGCCAAGGACTCGGGTTACAACGGCATCAACCTGTTGATGGGCAATGATCTGAAGACGGTCTTCAACGAGAAGACCGGCACCAATCAGAACTACATGAACATCAGCGGCGTGACCTTCGACAGCCAGGGTCTCGCCCTGGACAAGGTCGAGACCGGCGGCTTCCAGACCAACAAGCAGGTCAACAAGGTCCTCGACAAGCTGACCTCGGCTCTGACGACCCTGCGCACCCAGGCGTCGAACTTCGGTTCGAACCTCTCGGTCGTCCAGGCCCGCCAGGACTTCACCAACAACATGATCACCACGTTGCAGACCGGCTCGGACAACCTCGTCTCCGCCGACACCAACGCGGAATCGGCCAACCTGCTCGCCCTGCAGACCCGTCAACAGCTGTCCACCAAGGCGCTGTCGCTGGCCAACCAGGCCGACCAGAGCGTGCTCAGCCTGTTCTGAGCCGACAGTCCGACGATCATCGAACGAAAAAAGGCGGCGGGGCCCAGGCTCCGCCGCCTTTCGTTCGTTCCGCGGAAACGCCGCGCGCCGATCGCCACCGCGACCGGCCGATCAGGCCGCGCCGCCGGCCTTCAGACGCGCGCGGAACCAGTCCGCTCCGCCACCGTGGCGCGAGCGCTCCTTGATCACCAGATTGTTCGAGGCCTTGAGCCGCACGTCGAAGCGGCCGTAGTAGCGCGCCGATCCGGAATGGACGATCGCCTCGTCGACCGCCGCCCAGATCTCCCCGCCGAGTTCGCCCCAGCGCAGGCAGAAGGCGATGTCCTCGCTGACGAAGTAGCCGACCGAATTGACCACCGAATCGAAACATTGGAGCAGGCCGCCCTCGGCGAGGCCCCAGGCGCGGATCTGCGCCGCCGGCTCGGCGATCCACAGATCGGGCATGGCGTCGCGGATGCGCACCAGCACCTCCCGCTCGATCAGCATCACGCCGGTCCCCGACAGTCGCGTCCGCACGAAGCCGTCACGGACTTCGAGTTCGGTCACGCCGTCGGCGGCCTCGCCCCACACCACCTCGGCGCCGCAGACATAGGGCGCGGAAGTCAGCAGCGCCTGCAGAGACGTCCGCTGGGTCTGCTTCATCGCCACCCGCAGCACGTCGAAGTCGATCTTCTTCTCCGGATAGATCGACCCCACCACCGGCTTGCGGAAGGCCAGCATGCGGGCGATCAGCTTCGGCGAGAACGCCATGTCGGCATCGACGAACAGGAGATGCGTGAAACTCTCGTCGGCGAGCACCAGACTCGCCAGGATGTTGCGCGCCGTCGCCAGCACCGGCACGTCGATCAGCCGATGTTCGAAGGCGACGAAGGGAAACTGCCGGCCGAACGCCAGCACCGTCTGGGTCACCGATTCGTGGAAGCCGCGAAACACCTTGCCGCCATAGGCCGGTGTCGCGATCAGCACCTTCATCATCGCCGTCCCTCCCTCGCCCGCACGTCCCGCGTCTCCGCCGGCGCGCTCAGGCCTCGGCCTCGTCCGACGACGACACGATCTTCACCCGGGCATTGCCGATCGCCGAGAGCTTGGTCAGGTAGTGGCCGCAATAGTTGTCGGTGCCGGTGCGGATCACCACCTCGTCGACGTTGGCCCACAATTCGCCGCCGCAAGCCTCGATCCAGCGCCGCGAAAAGGCGACGTCGGAGCCGATCTGCGCCCCGTCGCTGCTGGCGATGGTGTTGAAACACTGCAGCAGGCCGCCCGATTTGACACCGCCCGCCCGCACCCACTCGGCCGGATCGGCGATCCACAACTCGGGCATCGCCGCGATCATCCGCTCGGTCGCGGCGCGGGAGATCATCAACAGCGCGGTGCCGAGCCGATTGACCCGCACGAAGCCGTCGACCACCTCGATCTCCGGCTTGCCGTCGGCGCCGGCCCGCCACACCAGGGCCTCGTCGCCGTGTTCGTAGCCGACCGCGGCAATCCGCGCCTGACCCGCCGCGGGCTGGCCTTCGACCGCCCGTCGGAAGGCCTCGAAGTCGATCGCCTTCTGCGGGCAGATCACCCCCACCACCGGCTGACTGAACGCCAGCATCTTCGCCACCAGACCCGGCCGGAAGGCCATGTCGGAATCGACGTAGAAGATGTGGGTGAGGCTCTCGTCCTCGATGAACTGGCTGATGAAGAAGTTGCGCGCCGTCGGCGGAAACGACATCGACTGCACCTGGACGGTGAACTCGATGTGCGGAAATTCCTTGTGGAAGAATTGGATCGTCTCGACGATCGATTCGTGGCAGCCGCTGTTGATCATCTCGCCGTAGGTCGGCACCGCGATCATGACCTTCACGTCGCAACTCCTCGGTTCTCGTCCGGGGCACCGGCCTTGGGCCGCCGACCTCGAACGAATCGCCGGCGTCCCGTCGACGCCGCCGCGTCAGAGATAGTTGGTCAGCGACAGTTTGTAGAGGATCGATGCCGCCTTGTAGCTCGCCTCGATCTGGGTCTGCAGGGTGGTGATCTGCACCGCCACCTGCGTGTCGTCGACCTGCATCGAGCTGTCGACCGACGTCTGATAGGTGTTGGTGGCGATCGACAGGCGGGTGCTGGCCAGCGACGCCGCCTTCTGCGACCCGGCGATCTCGGTCTCCAGCGACTGCAGCGTCTTGGCCCCGGTGGTGTTCATCAGCACCGGCTGGGTGCGCGTCACCGCCGATTGGTAGAGTGCCTTGGCGGTGTCGCTGCCGCTCGACACGTCGAGTGTCGACAACACCGCCATCTGCTTGATCTGATCGACGAAGGCCGTCTCGTTGGCGCGGGTGCCGTAATCGACGGTGAGATTGGTGTCGACCAGCGCCGAAGCATCGCTGCGCGGATTGGTCGAGTCGTTGGTGCCGGTGTACCAGAACACCGTGTCGGTCGGCGTGCCCGCGACCAGCGCCGTGGCGGTGTCGTAGGGCGGGCCGGAAACCCGCATCGGCGTCGCCCCGGAGGTGGTGTCGAAGAACTCGTTGGCCGCCTGCACCGCCGAGGCCGCCGTGGTGTCGGTGGCGACCACGGTCTTCAACTGGGTGTCGAGCGCAGCCTGGAGGTTGGTCGCAGTGTCGGCCGGTGTCGCGCCGATCGCGAAGGTCTTGCCGTCGGTGCTGCTCGCGGTGCCGGCGGTGAGCTTGATCGAGGTGGTGCTGCCGTCGGGCTGGGTCAGGGTCAGGGTGACCGCCTCGCCGGCAGTCGGCTGGCCGGTGAAGTCGACCGACAGGGAATGGGGCGCCGCGCCGCCGCTCGCCGCGGTGGCATCGGTGACCGTGGCGTTGGACAGGGTCGAGGTCACCCCGGCGAGCTTCACGCCGAAGGGATGAGCGCCGTCCTCGGCGAGATCGACCTTGGTACCGCTGACGCCATCGGTCAGTCGCCCGAGGCCGGAGGTGCCGGTGTCGGCGGCGAGCCGCTGGGCCGCCACCGTGACGTAGCCCGCGCGGGTGGTGTCGCCGTCGAGGATGGTCTTGCTCGGTTCGACCGGCGCCGAATCGGTCTTCTTGCCGCCGAACACGTAGAGGCCGCCATATTCGGTGTTGAGCGCCGAAATGTAGCCGTCGAGCGAGTTCTGGGCCATCACCTGGGCCGAGGTCTTGCCGTTCGAGGTCAGGTTGAACGAGTTGCCGTCGAGCGAGCCGGCGAGATTGCTCGACAGCTTGCTCATCCCCTCGATCGAGTTGGTCACCAGCTTCAGCCGCGTGTCGATGCCGTCGATGGTCGTCTGATAGGCGTCGTTCTCGGAGATCTTGCTCTGGAAGGCCAGCGTCAGCGACCGATCGGAAATGCCGGCATAGGTCTGCGACTTGAGCTTGGTCGTCTCCTGCAGCGTCAGGTCGGTCATCAGCTGGCGCTGGGAGACCAGGTGGCTGCCGAGCGAGCTGTTCAGGCCGGTATAGGCATAGGTGACGTCCATGATCGCGTCCTACGGGTCGAAGGCTCAGACACTCGTGAGCAAGGTGTTCAACATGTCCTTCAGAGTCGACAGGACCTGGGCATTGGCCGAATAGACGGCCTGGAGCTGAATCAGTTTGGCCAGTTCGGTGTCCGTCGAGACGGAGGACACAGAACTCATCGCCGACTGGAGGTTCTTCTGCACCACCGCCTGATTGGCGAGATCGGTGTCGGCGTTGGTCTTCTTCGACCCCCAATAGGACACCATCGAATCGGCGAAGCCGGTCAGCGTCTGGCTGGTGCCGGCGGTACCGTTGCCGAGGGTCATATAGTCGCTGGTGGTCTTGATCGCCGACAGGAGCTGGTTGGGTCGGGTGGTGTCGCTGGCCTCGGTGGTCCCCGAATATTTGACCAGCAACGACGGATCGGTCTTCACCGCCGCGTTGACGGTGAGCCGCGACGCCAGCCCGGTGAGCTGCGAGCCGGTGTCCCACGAGCCGGTGTAGGCCGAGGTGTTGTCGGTGAACAACGGCAGCGCCGCCGTTCCCGACTGCGTGGTGGTGGCGGTCGACGCCGCCGACACCCCGGTGACCTTGACCGAAGTGCCGTCGCCGAGCACCTGCAGCACGTTGCCGCTGGGGTTCGACACGGTGAAGGCCGAGCCGAGTGCGGTCTGGACCTGGGTCGCGACCGATGCCGCCCCCGCCGAGAAGTCGATACCGACCACCGAGTGGTCGCCGCCCGAAGCCGTGCCGGTCAGCGGCAGGACACTGGGATCGGTGACCTTGACGAAATCGACCGTCTTGGTCGCGCCGGTCGCCGTGTCGGTGTAGGTCAGCCGCGCCGTGTCGCCCGACTGCAACGACGAGAGATCGACCTCGTAACCGTTGAGCCCACCCCCGGACGCGGCGGTGCCGGTCGTGGTCGTGGTCGACATCGCCTTGGCGAGCGTCGCCGCGACCTGGTCGAGCTGGTTCTGCACCTGCGGCAGGGTATCGGTCTTGATCTGGTAGAGCGCCAGCAGCGACCCCGACGACAACAGCCCGAGCCCCAGCACGTCGGACGTGCCGTTGCCGTCGTTGGCGACGATCAGCGTGCCCTTGGTGTCCTGGGCGAACTGGGTCGCGCGGGTGCCGTCGACCAGCGTCAGCGCCGAGGTGGTCGACACCCGCATCGAGCCGTTGGTCTCTTGGTGGACCTGGACGTCCATATAGGTCGAGAGCTTGAGGACCGCCTTGTCGCGCTCGTCCTGGAGCCCGGTGACGTCGCGCCCCTGCGCCTGATAGGACACCACCTGAGCGTTGATCTTGCCGATCTGCTTGGTGAGATCGTTGACTGCCGAGACCGCGTCCTTGATGTCGCCGTCGACCGCCTTGGACAGATCGGTGACCGCCGAGGACATCGACTTCAGCGACTGGGTCACCGAGGTCGCCGAATTGACCACCGCGATCTGTGCGGCCGAATTGCTCGGCTGCGAGGCCAGCGTCTGGAGATCCGACGAGAGGGCGGCAATCGCCGTCGGGATGGTCGCGCCGCTCGATGTCGAGCCCATCAGCTGGTCGATCTGCCCGGTATAGGTCGCCTGCACGTCGAGGAACGAATTCGACGCGGTCGAGGAGATCAACTGGTCGTAGACCTCCTGATCGAAAGCCCGCGACACCGTCGTCTTGAAACCGACGGTGCCGCTGTCGGCGTAGATGTCGGCGATGTTCAGCCGCTTGGCGGTATAGCCGTCGGTGCTGGCATTGGCGATGTTGTTGGCCACCAGCGACGTGGCGTCCTGGGTGACCTTGAGGCCACTCGATGCCAGCGATACCGTCGAGGTGAGACCCATCGGAGAGATCCTCTACTACGCGGGACGGAGCGGGTGCGCCGTCACAGATCTCAGCGGATGATGTCGAGCACGTCCTGCATCATCGTATTGGCGGTCGACATCACCTTGCTGTTGGCCGAATAGGCCTTCTGGGTGACGATCATCTTGGAGAACTGATCGGTGATGTCGACGTTCGAGGCTTCGAGCGACGAACCCATCACCACGCCGGTGGTGTTGAGGAGCGGATTGCCCGAGGCCTTGGTCGCCACATAGGCGTTGCCCGAAACGGCCAACAATTCGGCATCGCCGTTGAACGAATAGATCCCGACCTTGTAGAGATCGATCGTCTTGCCGTTCGAATAGGTCGCGGTCACCACGCCGTCCGAGCTGACCGCGGCGCTGGTGAACTTGCCGCTGGCATAGCCGTTCTGGGTGATGTTGGTCTGACTGACCGTCGTGCCGCTGTTGTACTGGGTGAGGTTGGTGTCGTAGTTGAACCGCACGTTGCCCAGATTGTTGCCGTCGACGGTCAGCGAGGGGATCGTGATGTTGCTCGGCGCCGGCGTGGTGGTGGTCGGCGTCGAATCCGTGATGCTGGTCAGCGAACCGGCGCTGCTGAAGGTGAAGGTGGTGCCGGTCGAGGTCCATTTCGCGGTGGCACCGGTCGCCGTCGAGTCCGACTGGTAATAGAGGTTCCAGTTGTTGGCCGAGGTCTTGGCCCAACGCATCTGGACGTTGACCTCGTTGCCCTGCTGGTCGTAGGTCGTGACCGACCCGCCTTCCAAGGACTCCTTCAGGAAGGTGTCGTTGTCGCTGGCGGCGATGGTCGCCGGATAGCCCGAACTGGCCGGCAGATTGGCCACGTCGATGGTCGCCACGGAGGTGTCGGACGGCAGGTTGCCGACATAGTCGATCGACGACGTCGCCTTCGAACCGATCAGGCCGGTGCTGATCTTGATCGGCGAGGCGGTCGAGCCGACCGGGTTGCCGGTGCTCGCGTCGATCGGCAGACCCGACAGGTAGTAGCCCGAGGAGTTGACGAGGTAGCCCTCGGAACTCATCGTGAAATCACCCTGACGGGTATAGGCGTAGCCGTCCTTCAGCACCGTCTTGCCGTCCGACTCGCCGGCCTTGGACTGGACCTGGAAGTAGCCGTCGCCGCTGATCGCCATGTTGGTCGACACCGAGGTCGACGACACCGTGCCCTGTGCGGTGGTGGTGGTCACCGAGCGCGCCAGGGTCGAGCCGGAGTTCTGCATCGACGTACTGGCGCCGGCGCTGGTCAGCAGATCTTCGAAGGCGGTGTCGACCACCTTGTAACCGGTGGTCCCGGAGTTGGCGATGTTGCCCGAGATGTTCTGAAGTGCGTAGGCCTGGGCCTGAAGACCGCCCACCGCATTGGTCATTGCATCGAAGACACCCATGGTACACTCCCGAACAGACGGATGGATGGGGCACGACACCCCTTTCGGGAGTCCCTCCGCAAGCCGCGTGCCAGTGACTGACCATTGAAATCACTCGAATTTTTGAAACATCGGCCGGCCGCCCGCCGCTTCGACCGGGCAGTTTCGCCCGCGCCGGGAATTTTCTGCCGGGGCCCGACGCGGCCGGCGTCGCGCGTCCCGCCCTTCCCATCGCCGCCGCCGCCGATCATATTGCCCCCTCGCGCCACCCGGGACGAGCCGAGGCGGTTGGCGCCGTGCGTCCCTCGGCCACGCGAGGCGAGATGCGTTTCGAAGGCACCACCGACTACGTCGCCACCGACGATCTCCGGATCGCCGTCAATGCCGCGATCACCCTGGAGCGACCGCTCCTGGTCAAGGGCGAGCCCGGCACCGGCAAGACGGTGCTGGCCCGCGAGATCGCCGGCGCCCTCGGCGCGCCGCTGATCGAGTGGCACGTCAAGTCGACCACCAAGGCGCAGCAGGGCCTCTACGAATACGACGCCGTGTCGCGCCTGCGCGACGGCCAGATCGGCGACGAGCGGGTCCGCGACATCCGCAACTACATCAAGCGCGGCAAGCTGTGGGAGGCCTTCCTCGCCCCCGAGCGGCCGGTGCTGCTGATCGACGAGATCGACAAGGCCGACATCGAATTCCCCAACGATCTCCTCCTGGAGATCGACCGCATGGAGTTCCACGTCTACGAGACCGGCGAGACCATCCGCGCCGTCCGGCGCCCGGTGGTGATCATCACCTCGAACAACGAGAAGGAACTGCCCGACGCCTTCCTGCGCCGCTGTTTCTTCCACTACATCCGCTTCCCCGACCCCGACACCATGGCGGCGATCGTCGAGGTCCACTTCCCCGGCCTGAAGAAGCGCCTGCTCGAAGAAGCCCTGCGCATCTTCTTCACCGTCCGCGACGTGCCCGGCCTGAAGAAGAAGCCCTCGACCTCCGAACTGCTCGACTGGATCAAGCTGCTGCTCAACGAGGACGTCGACCCGGCGATCCTGGCCACCTCCGACCCGCGCAAGGTGATCCCGCCGCTCGCCGGCGCGCTCTTGAAGAACGAGCAGGACGTCCACCTGTTCGAGCGCCTCGCCTTCCTGTCGCGCCGCGACGGGCGGTGAGCGAAGGCGCGCGCCCCCCGGGAGCGCCGGCCTCACGGCGCCTTGCACACCGGCGTCTCGGCGGCGATCTTCTCGGCGCCGACCAACGGCACCAGATCGCCGTCGTCGATCCCGAAGCCTAGATCCCGCGTCCTCGGGTCGCGCCCCGCCGCCGGCAGGTCCGCCGACATGACGTCACTGTCATATGCATGTCATGGTAATATGTATGCGCACATGATATCGGCTCCGGACCCGAAACGACCGCGAGAAGGACCTCGATGCCGCGTCTCCTGTTGCTCCGACATGCCAAGTCCGCCTGGAAGAACGATGGAATCGAGGATTTCGACCGTCCCCTCGCCGCCCGCGGCCGGACCGATGCGCCGCTGGTCGGCGCCCATCTCGCCGAACACGGACTGACCCCGCAGAAGATCCTGTGTTCGTCGGCGCGCCGCTGTCGCGAGACCCTGCACGCCCTGCTGCCGCATTTCGTCGACGACCTCGACATCCGCGTCACCCGCGAGCTCTACCTCGCCGACGAGGATCGCACCATCGACCAGATCCGCGCCCACGGCGCCCTGGCCCGCACCCTGATGGTGATCGCCCACAATCCCGGTCTCGAAGAGGCCGCGGTGGCGCTGGCCGGCTCGGCGAGCCCGCTGTTCCTCGAGGACCTCGAGACCAAGTTCCCGACCGCCGGTCTGGCGGTGATCGACTTCCCGGCGGTGAAGTGGGTCGACATCGAGCCGAAGTCCGGGCGTCTGGTCGCCTTCCTGCGCCCCCGCACCCTCCATCTCGCCCGCGAGCCCTACGACATCCTCGACGAATGACGCCGACGCCTTGGCGCCGCCGCCCGCACCGCCTACATGAGGAGCCAACCCGCTCCAGGAGGCGCCGGCGCCGCTCATGACCTCCCCGTCCCCGCCGGTGCAGTCGTTCACCGACCAGGCCCGCACCACCCTCGCCAATCTCGGCGACTTCGCCATGGGTCTGGCCACCCCGACCCTGCGCCTCGGCGTCACCGGTCTGTCGCGCGCCGGCAAGACGGTGTTCATCACCGCGCTGGTCCACAATCTGGTCAACGGCGGCCGCCTGCCGCTGTTCGAGCCGGTCGCCCGCGGCCGCCTCGCCCGCGCCACGCTGGAGCCCCAGCCCGACGATGCGGTGCCGCGCTTCGAGCTCGAGGCCCATGTCGCGACCCTGGTCGACGATCGCCTGTGGCCGGCCTCGACCCGCGCCGTGTCGGAGTTGCGCCTGACCCTGGAGTTCGAGAGCGCCTCGTTCTTCGCCCGCGCCTTCGGCCGCGGCCGGCTCCACCTCGACATCGTCGACTATCCCGGCGAATGGCTGCTCGACCTGCCGCTGCTCGGCAAGTCCTACGCCGAGTGGTCGGCCGAGACGCTGGCCCGCACTACCCACGCCGCGGTCGCCCGCGCCTGGCGCGCCGCCACCGCCGAGGTCGCACCGGACGGGCCCGAGGACGAGACCGTCGCCCGCCGCCTCGCCGCCCTCTTCACCGAACATCTCGCCGCCGCCCGCGCCGACGAACACGCGCTGTCGACCCTGCCGCCCGGGCGCTTCCTGATGCCCGGCGACCTCGCCGGATCGCCGGCCCTGACCTTCGCGCCGCTCGACCTCGGCGGCCGCCCGGTGGCGCCGCGCTCGCTCGCGGCGATGATGGAGCGCCGCTACGAGGCCTACAAGGACGTGGTGGTGCGGCCGTTCTTCCGCGACCACTTCGCCCGCCTCGATCGCCAGATCGTGCTGGTCGACGCCCTGCCGGCGCTCAACGCCGGACCCGCCGCGGTCGCCGATCTGCGCGAGGCGCTGACCGGCATCCTCGCCTGCTTCCGCCCGGGCCGCACCTCGTGGCTCGCCTCGATCCTGACCCGCCGCATCGACCGCATCGTCTTCGCCGCGACCAAGGCCGACCACCTCCACCGCTCGTCCCACGACCGCCTGGAGAGCATCCTGCGCCGGCTGGTCGGCGACGCCATCGAGCGCGCCGCCTTCGCCGGTGCCGAGATCGACGTGGTGGCGATGGCCGCCGTCCGCGCCACCCGCGAGGCGATCGTCGAGCACGACGGCGAGCGCCTGCCGGCGATCCTCGGCCGCCCCCTGCCCGGCGAACGCCTGGACGGCGAAGCGCTCGATCCCGACGCCGAATTCGCGTTGTTTCCCGGCGACTTGCCGGAAGATCCGGACTCGCTCTTCGAGCGACCGGATTCGTCGGGTGAAGTTCACCCTGAATCGCCGCGTGAAGAGCTTGAATCGATCTCTCGAGACGCTTCCGCCGCCCGCTCCGCGAAGGCCGAAAGCGATTCCCGATCAGCGACTTCGGCGCGCGGTTCGGAATCGTCGCGCGACCTCCGCGCCGAGGCCCGCGCCGCCCGTGGCGCCGCCTCGCCCGATCTCGCCTTCGTGCGCTTCCGCCCGCCCCATCTCGAGCGCACCGCCGAGGGCCTGACCCTGTCGCTGCCCCACATCCGCCTCGACCGCACCCTGCAGTTCCTGCTCGGAGACAAGCTGGCATGACCGAGCGCCCGCGCCGGCCGCGCGCCTTCCGCATCGACGGATCCGACGTGGTGATCGCCGAACCCGGCTCCGACCATGCCCATCCCGGCGCCCGCACCGTCGTCCGGCCGGCCGCCGAGCCGCAGCCCGATCCTGCCGGCGCCGCCCTCGCCGCGGTCGCCGAACCGACCCGCCGCCGCCTGATCTCATGGCGCGGCGTGCTCGCCGCCGGGGTCGGCGGCCTCGTCTCGCTGGCCCTCGGCCTCGCCGTCGACCGGCTGATTTCGGAGGCCTGGGCGCGCGCCGAATGGCTCGGCTGGGTCGGCGTCGCCTGCCTCGCCCTCGCCCTCCTCGCGCTCCTCGCCATCGTCGTGCGCGAGGTCGGGGGCCTCCGGCGCCTCGCCCGGGTCGAGCACCTGCGCCTCGCCGTCGCCGCCGCCCACCTCTCGGATGATCGCCGCGCCGCCCCACCGCTGATCGCCGACCTCGCCGCCCTCTACGCCGACCGCCCCGACCTCGCCCGGGCCCGCGCCGCCCTCGCCGGGCATGCCGCCGAGGTGATCGACGGCCGCGATCTCCTGGCGCTCGCCGAGCGCGAATTGATGAGCCCGCTCGACGCCGCCGCCCGCATCCTGGTGTTGGAGGCCGGCAAGCGGGTCTCGGTGGTCACCGCGATTTCCCCGCGGGCGATCGTCGACATCGCCTATGTCGCCTGGGAGAACCTGCGCCTGATGCGCCGCCTCGCCGAGCTCTACGGCGGCCGCCCCGGCACCCTCGGCTTCCTGTCGCTGGTCGGCAGGATCTTCACCCATCTCGGGGTCACCGGCGGCATGGCGCTCGGCGACACGCTGGTCCAGCAACTGGTCGGCCAGGGCCTCGCCGCCCGCCTCTCGGCCCGCCTCGGCGAAGGCGTGGTCAACGGCCTCTTGACCGCCCGCCTCGGGCTCGCCGCCCTCGACCTCGTCCGGCCGATGCCCTGGACCGCCCTGCCCCGCCCCTCGCTCGGCGACATGATGGGCGAGCTCACCCGCCCGACCGCGCCGCTCGGCCCCCGCCCCGACGCCGCGCCGCCGACCTGAGCGACGCGCCGCTTCGTCGCCCCGCGAGGCTCTTGCCGCGGCGCTCCCGATCGGCGAGGCTGAGGGTTCGTCGCCCGCCGGGCGGCGCGACGGCCGGGATCGCGCGGGGAGGCGCGCCGGCCGGGCGAGCGCGAGGGGGAGCCATGTTCAAGAAGATCATCGTGCCGGTCGATCCCAACGAGGTCGAGTTCGCCGAGTCGGCGCTGGCCGCCGCCGCCGAACTGGCCCGGCCCTCGGGCGCCGAGATCCGCCTCGTCGCGGTGATGCCGACCCTCAACGGCTATGTCGCCGAGCTGCTGCCCGCCGACTACTCGGTGGCGCTCGGCCGCGAGACCGACGCCCGCATCCATGCCGTCGCCGCCAAGGCCGGCCTCGCCCCGACCGGCTACACCCTGTCGCTGCGCACCGGCTCGGTCTACCACGAGGTCATCGACGAAGCGGTCGAGACCGGCGCCGACGTCATCGTCGTCACCTCCCATCGCCCGGCGATGAAGACCTATCTGCTCGGCTCCAACGCCGCCAAGATCGTCCGCCACGCCCCGTGCTCGGTGCTGGTGATGCGCGATCCGGCCCCGCCCGCGGCGTGACCGGCGGGCGGCCGCTCACCGCGCCAGTTCGCGCGCCGCCCGGTCGAGCCCTTCCAGCGTCAGCGGATACATCCGCCCGGCCATCGCCCGGCGCACCATCTCGATCGACGGGGTGAAGCGCCAGGCGGTCTCGGGCACCGGGTTGAGCCACGCCGCCTTGGGGTGGACGGTGGTCATGCGGTCGAGCCACACCGCGCCGGCCTCCTCGTTCCAGTGCTCGACCGACCCGCCGGGCATCGTCAGCTCGTAGGGGCTCATGGTCGCATCGCCGACGAAGATCACCTTGTAGTCCGACGGATATTTGTGGAGCAGCGAGAAGGTCTCGATCGTCTCCGAGTGGCGGCGGTCGTTGCGCTTCCACACCCGGTCGTAGAGACAGTTGTGGAAATAGAACCACTCCATGGTCTTGAACTCGCCGCGCACCGCCGCGAACAGCTCCTCGCAGACCCGCACGTGGTCGTCCATCGAACCGCCGATGTCGAAGAATACCAGGAGCTTGACCGCGTTGCGCCGCTCGGGCCGCATCTGCACGTCGAGGAAGCCGTGCGCCGCGGTCGCCTTGACGGTGCCGTCGAGGTCGAGCTCGTCGGCCGCGCCCTGGCGGGCGAAGCGGCGCAGGCGCTTCAGGGCGACCTTGATGTTGCGTGTTCCGAGCTCCGCCGAGCCGTCGAGATCGCGGAATTCGCGCTTGTCCCAGACCTTGACCGCCCGCCGGTGGCGGCTCTGGTCCTGGCCGATCCGCACCCCTTCCGGGTTGTAGCCGTAGGCGCCGAAGGGCGAGGTGCCGGCCGTACCGATCCACTTGTTGCCGCCCTGATGGCGCTTCTTCTGCTCGGCGAGGCGTTCCTTGAGCGTCTCCATCAGCTTCTCGAAGCCGCCGAGCGCCTGGATCTTGGCCTTCTCCTCCTCCGACAGGAAGCGTTCGGCGAGCTTGGCCAGCCATTCCGCCGGCAATTCGGTGGGCGCGGCCTCGCCGAGCCCGACGATTCCCTTGAACACCCGGCCGAACACCTGATCGAAGCGATCGAGGTGCCTTTCGTCTTTGACCAGGCAGACCCGGGCGAGATGGTAGAAGTCGTCGACCTGCTTTTCCGCCAGATCCGCCTCCAGCGCCTCCATCAGAGTGAGGTACTCGCGCACCGACACCGGCACCCCGGCCGACTTCAGTTCGGTGAAGAAGGTGATGAACATGGCGGCTCCGTTGCGTGGCGGCGGGGCCGATTGTCGGGGCTCCCGCCCGCCGCGGCAAGGGCGTACGAGACTGCCGCCGGTTGGAAAGCCGTCTCCCGGGGCTTCCGCAGAGTTCTTAACGACGCGTCAACCAAGATCGTCGATGGTCGCCGCGGAGCTCGGGAGGAAATCGAATGTCGTTGTTTCGCAAGCGTGAAGAGATCGTGCAGCCGGTCGCGTTCGACCGCGCGGACACCTTGCGGACCACCGAGGTGGTCACGGTCCTCGCCGCCGTCGCCGCGCGCCGCCCCTTGCCCGATCTCTCCAGCCTGCCGCCGATGTTCGCCGAAACGATCCGCGCCCTCGACGCCGCCCTCGGCGAGCGCGACCGCTCGAGCCTCGAGGCCGCCGTCGCCTATTCGATGAAGGCGAGCGAGGCGATGGCCGCCTCCGCCCGGATCACCGGCGAAGTCCGCGAGACCGCGGCTCGCGCCGGGACCATGGCCGCCGGCACCGAGGAACTGACCGCGACGATCCGCCAGATCACCGCGGGCAGCGACGAAGTCGCCCGCGCCATGGACACCGCCAACCGCGCCATGACCGGCGGCGTCGAAGCGGCCGCCGGGGCGGCGGACTCCAGCCGGACGATCGGCACCTCCTTCGCCCGCATGAATACCGCCGCCGAGGAACTCTCTGCCGCCGCCGGCCAGATCGGCACCTTCGTCGGCACCATCGAGGCTCTGGCGCAGCAGACCAATCTCCTCGCCCTCAACGCCACCATCGAAGCCGCCCGGGCCGGCGACGCGGGCCGCGGCTTCGCGGTCGTCGCCTCGGAAGTGAAGCTCCTGTCGGGCCAGACCCAGAAGGCGACCGAAGACATCCGCGCCCGCATCGCCCGTCTCGGCAGCCACGTCGGCGAACTCGCCGAGAGCGTCGCCGCCGTCCGCTCCCTGGTCGACGTCAGCGCCGAACGCAGCGACGCCGCCCGCGCCGCCATCGAAGAGGTGCGCGGGCTGGTCGCCGAGAGCGCCGGACGCATGACCGAGATCGCCGGGACCCTGCAGGAACAGGCCGCTGCCGTCGATCAGGTCGCCGAAGGCGTCCAGGCGATCTCCGACCACGCCAACGACGCCGCCGAGCACATCCAGGACGTCAACCGGTCGATCGCCGGCTGCGAGGCGATGATCGATCGGCAGTTCGGCGAGATCGAACGCGCCGGCATGCCGGACTACGTCCTGCACCGCGCCAAGTCCGATCACTTCATCTGGAAGAAGCGCCTGTCCGAAGTGATCGCCGGGATCGTCGTGCTGAAGCCGAGCGACCTCACCGACCACCACGATTGCCGCCTCGGCAAATGGTACGAGAAGGTCGCCGATGCGAGCCTGACCGGCCACCCGGCCTTCGCCGCACTGATGGCGCCCCATCGATCGGTGCACGAGAGCGGCAAGCAGGTCGCGACCTGCATCGCCGCCGGCGACCGCCGCGGCGCGCTCGAAGCCTATGCCGCGATGGACCGCGCCTCCGCCGAAGTCGTCGCCTGCCTCGACCGACTGATCGCCCGCTGAAGCCGCAGCGGCCGGCGCGGTCGTGTCCCATGAAGTGGTGTAGCTGACGAGAACGGTGGTCATCGGCGGTGCGGCGGTATGGTCGGAGTTGCGAGAACCAACCCGACCGAGGAGCCACCGATGACCGACATGATGATGAGCCTACGGACGCTCGTGGAGAAGAGCGCCGACGCCGATGTTTTGCGCGAGATGATCGGCTTCGCCGCGGAGCGCCTGATGGAGCTGGAGATCGGCGCCCACACCGGTGCCGAATGGGGCGAGAAGA
>NZ_SJFN01000044.1 GCF_004328075.1 Siculibacillus lacustris
GTTCACCACGCTCGCCCAGGTCCGTGCGCTGCTCGGTCGCTGGCGTGCCGACTACAACGAAGCCCGACCGCATTCTCGGCTCGGCTGGCAGACCCCGGTCGAGTTCGCCCGCACCTTCCCGCGTCGTGAGACGGCGCTGCGCAACCCGACCAGCTCCGCGCCGTCTCCCGCCGCTCACCCCGCCCCGAAGGACAATCCCAACCGTCAGAGCGAACTCCGAATTGGATAAAACTTGGGGGCAACGTCAGTCCGACCGCGATCTCGTCTACCGCCGGATCGAACTCGTCGAGGACGAGGACGGCGGTCGGGACAACATCACTTACCTCGGGGTCAACCAGCTCACGAAGAAGTGGGGTCCCGTCCGGACCTACGGCGGGAAGATCGTCGAGAACATCACCCAGGCCGTCGCCCGAGACATCCTCGGCGACGCCCTCCTGGAGTTCGAAGATCAGGGCATCGAAACGGTTCTGACGATCCACGACGAGGCGCTGGCCGCCGCGCCGATCGCTGCGGCCGTCGCGACCCTCCGGAAGATGCTCGCCATCATGGCCCGGCCCCCAAAGTGGGCGCCGGGTCTCCCGGTCGGGGGCGCCGGGTGGATCGGCCCCCGCTACAAGAAAGCTTAGTAAATCACATGGCTATCCGGTTTACGCAGACACCAGCTACACATAGTGGGAGTACGAGCGAGATCCGTCGACCGTGGTACCGACTTGAATAGATATCGGGATAAATATTTAAGTCATATCGGCTTGTTCCGAGAGCCGATTCTTTCTGAAAAATCTTCGATGAGCGGAAGAGGCTACCCTCTCGTTGCGCTCAAAATGTCCAATACCTTTGCCCAGGTTTCATCGCTACGGACGGTGTCGACACAACGCCGTCCAGCAGGCGTTGTTCCTTCTGATGAATCCATGAAACCAGTCTCACTGAGCACCGTGACATGGATGAGAACAGTTTCATTCGAATATTCATCCGATATTGGTCGAAGCGTCCTGTTGAGTTCTCCCGTTTCCGTGTTCAATGAGATGCGTCGAACTAAACGGAAATCTCGTGGCATCGAACGCTCCTGGTTCAGAGGCGTTACAAAGATCTTGCATTCAATGATTTTGTTGTCTGGAGCGGTTACTCGTACAGATTGACACCAATGCGCTTCACTTCATAACGCCCCTGCAAGTCGATGTGGTACCAAGCCGATCAAGGTGGGGCGGAAGATCTCAACCTCTGCATCGACCGATCCCTCCGCCGGCCCGAGATTCGGGGCGTCACCCCAATTCAAAGCGCCGAATGGGATCACGCGGCCGCGAACTCCTTGACGAAGCCCTCGACCACCCGGCGCAGATCGACCGCCTGCCCAGACAGTCCGGTCGAAAGCGTCATCAACTGGGTCGAGGCCGCTCCCGTCATTTCGGCTGCCCGACCGACGCCCGAGATGTTCTGTGTCACCTGTTGGGTTCCGGTGGCCGCCTGCTGACAGTTGCGGGCGATCTCGGCGGTCGCCGCGCCCTGTTCTTCGACGGCCCCGGCGATCGCCGACGAGACATGCTTGATCTCGCCGACCACCCGCAGGATCTCGCTCATCGATGCGACACTTTCGCCCGTCGCCTTCTGAATCTCCTGAACCTTCGCCCCGATGTCACCGGTCGCCTTCGACGTCTGGTCGGCGAGTTGTTTGACCTCGGCGGCGACGACGGCGAAGCCCTTGCCGGCCTCACCCGCACGCGCCGCCTCGATCGTGGCGTTCAGTGCCAGCAGGTTGGTCTGCCCGGCGATGTCGCGGATCAGGTTGACGACGTCGCCGATCGCCGAAGCGGCGGTGGCGAGCGTCCCGATGCGGACGTTCGACGTCTCGGCCTCGGAGAAGGCGGTGTCGGCGACCCGCGCCGAGTGGCCGACCTGGGAGCCGATCTCGCGCACGGAGGCCGCCAGCTCTTCGGATGCGGCGGAGACGGTCTGAACGTTGGTGGCGGCTTCCTCGGCCGCCGCCGCGACCGCCTGAGCCTGCCGCGAGGTCTCTTCGGCGGTGGCGGAGAGGTTCTTGGCGGAGTCGGCGACCTCGCCGGACGACTGGGTGAAACTCGCGGCGAGGGCCTGCATCCGGCCGACGAAGTCGTTGGCGAGTTTCTCCCGCCGGGCGAGCGTCTGGCGTTCGATTTCCTCTCGGGCCGCCTGCTCCTGGCGCGCCTTTTCGGCGACCTGGAGTTGGCCGCGCAAAACCTCCAGCGACTTGGCGATGGCGCCGATTTCGTCACCGCGATCCGTCCCGGGGACCTGCGTCTGAAGGTCTCCGTGCCCGAGGGCCTCCATGACGCCCATCGACACCCGGATCGGAGCGACGACGCCGGTCCGAACGGCCAGGAAGGCGATGGCGAGGATGCCGAAGGTGACGACGGCGAAACCGATCAACGACACGCGCGACGTCCAAGCGGCGATGACGGTGACTTCCTGGTTCTGCTTGTCCTTGGCTGCGATCAGACGCTTGTTGAGTTCGCTGGCCGCAGCGACGAGTGCCGTGAGCTTCGGGCTGCAGGTGGCCTCCATCAGGGTCGCCACCTTGGCATTCTGAACGGGGTCCGTCGATGCATTCGCCTCACGGATCACGCCACCACACTCGCCGCTCATGAGAGCATGCAATTGGCTGACGACGCTGTCTATGTCGGATGATATCCCCGGATATGCCTTCTTCGCCGCACCGACCTCGGCTTCATAGCCGGTCACAGCGTCCTGCGTGAAGCGTGCCGCAGCTGCATTGGCCTGATCATTGTCGGCGACAATGTTCTTGTAGATCCCCAGTTGGATGGCGACAACCATTCGATTTGCTCGCGAGAGGCTGGTGCTCGCTGCAGCTGATCCGTCAATAATAGCGGTATCGAGGTCATCGACCACAGTTATTTGGTGTGTCGTGTAGGTGATACCCGTCATGCCGGCGGAGGCCAATACGAGCAGCAGGCTCACGACTTTCCAGATCATCGGCCAATTCTTGTACGACATAGTGCTCTCCACCGGGCATGTATCGCAAAATACGTGTCGTGTATAGAATTTGGACGACTCGCTGGATGACTCCGTAAGTCACCAGTTCCCCTGTGTAAAATCTGTCAACGAGCTTAATATTCGGTTAACGCAAGGTCTTTGCGTGGCGATCCGCCAATGTTACGTTACGTAATATTCTGCTGTGCCGCCTGATATTCTTGTTTGCCGGCTTTTACGCATGGCCTGGGGAGTTTTTTCTTGCGCAAGGCTGCCGCGGCACACCACCGCACGGCCTCCAGGCCTGGCCCGTTTGGGAAAGCATGCGTCTTTCAAGGGGCTTGGCAGATGAAGAAGGTCCGCTTTCAGCGCGTGCCGGCATTCGGACGATATCCCCGACCTCTCGAAGTCTGTGGGGTCGATGCCCCCGAGGAGCGCACGCCTCGGGTCGCGATGTGTGCCGACCGAGTGTCCGCTTCGGGTCGAAGACCGGGAGACGGCCGTGCATCTCCTCATACACTTTATGAAGGCACCCCCCGCCGGCGCCGAAACGTCGGCGCCGGCGGGCCATTTCTCGGGAAGGCCGCCACCCGACCCTTGACGGGCCGGCGGCGACCGGCGAGGGTATTTCGATGAAGATCGAACAAGCGGCCGGCCAATTGGAAGCGCTCGGCAATCCGACCCGTCTGCGCATCTACCGGACCCTGGTTCGGGCGGGCGAGGGCGGGCTGTCGGTGGGCCTTCTGCAGGACGAGATCGGCATCGTCGCCTCGACGCTGTCGCACCATCTCAAACGGCTGGTCGAAACCGGCCTGGTCACCCAGGAACGGCAGGCGACGACTCTGATCTGCCGCGCCCATTACCCGAGCATGAACGCGCTGATCGGCTATCTCGTCGACGAATGCTGCGCCGATGTCGGCTGCACCGCGCCGGACGGTGTATCGACCGCATGACGTCCGCGCGCTTGCTCAGAGCCCTCCGATCGCCGAAGGACAACCGATGACCGTCTGCGCATCGCGCCCCCTCCACCCGAAGGTTCGCATCGGTGCCGGGCCCGGCGAGACCTCGTCGTGAACCCGGGTCGCGAGGGCGCCGACGCCCCCGGGCCGGGTCGGTTCTTCATCACCGGTCTCGGCATCGGCCAGATCTGCTCGTGGGGTTCGCTCTATTACGCCTTTCCGCTGATCGCTGCGGCGATGTCGCGCGATCTCGGTTGGTCGAAGACGGAACTCTACGGTGCGGCGACGCTCGGATTGATCCTCGCCGGGCTCGCCGCCATGCCCGTCGGCGCGGCGATCGACCGCGGCCACGGTCGGGCGGTGATGATGCTCGGATCGATCGCCGCCGGGCTGGCGATGGTCGCCTGGTCGCAGGTCACCGGCCTCGCAGCGTTCTACGTCCTGCTCGCCGGCCTCGGGGCGCTGCAGGCGGCGACCCTCTACGATCCGGCCTTCGCCGTCGTCGCGCGGCGGATGGGGCCGACTCGGGCGCGCGCCGGCATCACCGCGCTGAGCCTGTGGGGCGGCTTCGCCTCGACGGTGTTCGTGCCCCTGGTGCAGTTTCTGCTCGATCGGATCGGCTGGCGCGACACCCTCCTGGTGCTCGGGGCGATCAATCTGATCGTCTGCGCCGGGCTCAATGCCGCGGTGATCGATCGGCACGAGGCCCCGTCTGCGTCCCCTCCCGGGCCGACCCCTGCCGCTCGCAGCCCGTCCGATTCGGGCCTCGCCGTCTTGCTGCGGGAGCCGACCTTCTGGGCCCTGGCGATCGCCTTCACGGCCTTCGCCGCGACCTTCTCGGCCTTCACCTACCACCTCTATCCCTTGCTGTTGGAGCGCGGCTTCGCCAGCACCGACGTGGTCGCGGCGATGATGATCATCGGGCCGATGCAGGTCGGCGGTCGCATCGCCATCTGGGTGCTGGCCCGGGCGGCGCCGGTGAGCACCATCGGCTCGGTGGTCGTGCTGGGGTTTCCGCTGGCGCTGGTCGCGCTCGCAGCGCTGCCGCCGAGCTTCGCCGTGGTCGCCTTCGTCGCCGCGCTCTATGGCGCGGCCAACGGCATCATGACCATCGTCCGCGGCCTGGCGGTGCCCGAGATGCTGACGCGCCGCGCCTATGGCGCGATCAACGGCGCCCTGTCGGCGCCGGCGACGATCGCCCGCGCCGTCGCGCCGCTCGGCGCGGCGCTGATCTGGTCGGCGACCGGGTCCTACGACGGCGTACTCGTCGCGGCGATCGGCGGCAGTCTGGTCTTCGCCTTCGGCTTCTGGGGAGCGGGCTGGTTGTCGCGCCCCTACCGCCGCCGCCTGTCCGCGCCGTGACCGCGGCATTCGCCGGCGTGTCCGGTCTCGAGGTGCTTTCAATTGTTCAAGTATTGTTGTAGCGTTGAAGCATGGAACTCGAAACCGCCACCCGCCTGTTCGAATCGCTGTCGTCCGGCGTCCGCCTCAAGGTGTTCCGCCTGCTGGTGCAGGCCGGATCCTCGGGCATGGTCGCGGGCAAGATCGCCGAGACCCTCGATCTTCCGGCGACCAACCTCTCCTTCCACCTCAAGGCGCTCGCTCAGGCGGGCCTGATCCGGGCGGACCAGGAGGGGCGGTTCCAGCGTTACCGCGCCAACATTGCGCTGATGTCCGATCTGATCGGCTACCTCACCGAGGAATGTTGCGGCGGCGACCCCTCGCAGTGCGGCGATCTCGGTGGGGTGTCCTGCGCCGAGCGCGAAAGTCCGTCTCCGCCCGGCCGAGGCTGACGGCGGCGCGGCCGCAGACTCGTGTCCAAAACTTCAATCATCCATGGAGTATTGAAATGGCCAGTCTTCAAGTCTTCGATCCGGCGCTGTGCTGCAGCACCGGCGTGTGCGGCTCCGAGGTCGACCAGGCGCTGGTCACCTTCAGTGCCGATGTCGACTGGGCGAAGCAGAGCGGCGGCGCCATCGAGCGCTTCAACCTCGCCCAGCAGCCGATGGCTTTTGCGGAAAACGCCACGGTGAAGCGGTATCTGGAGCTGTCGGGCGAAGCGGCATTGCCGCTCCTGCTGCTCGACGGGCAGATCGTGCTCGCCGGCCGCTACCCGAGCCGCGACGAACTCGGCCGTTGGTTGGGTCTGAAGGCCGCCGCGCCGGTCAAGGCGGCGAGCGGTTGCTGCTCCGGTCGGACGTCCTGTGGTTGAGTGGGTGGCCTCATGCAATTCCTCGATTCACCGCCGCCCTTCCTGTTCTTCACCGGCAAGGGCGGTGTCGGCAAGACGTCGATCGCCTGCGCCACGGCGCTGCATCTGGTGAGCCTCGGTCGCAAGGTTCTGTTGGTCAGCACCGATCCGGCGTCGAACGTCGGGCAGGTCTTCGGCCAGACGATCGGCAACCGGATCACCGAGATCGCCGGAGTTCCCGGTCTCTGCGCTCTCGAGATCGATCCGCAGGCGGCGGCGGCCGCCTATCGCGAGAAGATCGCCGGGCCGGTGCGCGGCGTGCTGCCGGACAGCGTCGTCCGAGGCATCGAGGAACAGCTCTCCGGCGCCTGCACGACCGAGATCGCGGCCTTCGACGAGTTCACCGCTCTCCTCACCGACCGGGCGATCCGAACCGCTCACGATCACGTCGTCTTCGATACCGCGCCGACCGGTCACACCATTCGTCTCCTGCAACTCCCCGGCGCCTGGACCGGCTTTCTCGAGGCGGGCAAGGGCGATGCGTCGTGCCTCGGGCCGCTGGCGGGCCTCGACAAGCAGCGCGATCGCTATGGCCGAGCGGTGGAGGCGCTGGCCGATCCGACGCAGACCCGACTGGTTCTGGTCGCCCGCGCCCAGGACTCGGCGCTGGGGGAAGTGGCCCGCACCCATGGTGAACTCGATGCGATCGGGCTCTGCGACCAATATCTGGTGGTGAACGGCGTGATGCCGGCCGATGGGGCGGAAGGCGACGCGGTCGCCGGCGCCATCCGCCGACGCGAGCAGGCGGCGCTTCGCGACCGGCCCGACGTGTTGCGCCACCTGCCGATCGACGAAGTGTCGCTCAAACCCTTCGACATGGTCGGGCTGGAGGCCTTGCGGACGCTGTTTGCGCCTTCGATTCCCGCAGCCGATCTCCCGGCGACCGGCGACCTCGCCGCCTTCGCCGCGCCGCGGCTGTCGAGTCTCGTCGATGCCATCGCCGCCGACGGTCCCGGGTTGGTGATGCTGATGGGCAAGGGCGGCGTCGGCAAGACCACGCTGGCCGCAGCGATCGCCGTGGCACTGGCCGAGCGCGGCCATCCGGTCCACCTGTCGACCTCCGATCCCGCCGCCCATCTGGCGGAAACCCTGGACGGGAGCCTCGCGAACCTCACGGTCGGCCGGATCGACCCCCATGTCGAATCCGAACGCTATCGCCGACAGGTTCTGGAGACCCGGGGGGGCGCCCTCGACGCCCAAGGACGGGCGCTGCTCGAGGAGGATCTACGCTCGCCGTGTACCGAAGAAATCGCGGTGTTCCAGGCTTTTTCGCGGGTGATCGGGCGAGCGGACGCCGAGTTCGTGGTCATGGACACCGCGCCGACCGGCCACACCCTTTTGTTGCTCGACGCCACCGGCGCCTATCACCGAGAAGCGCAGCGACAGGCGAAGGGAAGCCTCGCCCCCGCGCTCACGCCGCTGATGCGGCTGCGCGACGGGCGGCGCACCAAGGTCATCCTGGTCACGCTCGCCGAAACCACCCCGATCCTCGAGGCGACCGAGCTGCAGGCCGATCTGCGGCGCGCCGGCATCGAACCGTGGGCATGGATCGTCAACGACTGCGTGGCGGCGGCGGTGCCGACCTCGGCGCTCCTGCGGCGGCGGGCTCGCAACGAGATCGCGGCGATCGGTCGCCTCTCGGCGATCGGCGTGGCGCGCCGTGCGATCGTGCCGCTCCAGCTCGCGGAGCCGACCGGGATCGACGGCCTGAGCGGTCTCTCGGGCGCTGCCTGACGTCGCGGCGGAGCGATCCATTTGATACGCAGACCGGGGCCGACGTTTCGTCGACCCCGGTCGAATCGACCATCGTCGGACCCGGGTGATGCGGGAGGCGTCACCTCACGCTCGAGAGCTTCAGGCGTGCCTCGAGTGTCTCCGCCGCTTCCTTGCGTTCGCTGTAGCGGCTGGTGAGGTCGTCGGACCGGTCGCAGGTCCAGCGCGTGAACTCGACCCGTTCCTCCATCACGTCGACGACGCGGTCGTAGTCGGAGGACGGGCGCATGCGGCCGGCCTCGTCGAAATCCTCGAAGCCCTTGGCGACCGAGGACCGATTGGGAGTGGTCACCATCCACATCCAGCGGCCGAGAATGCGCATCTGATCGACGGCATCGAAGGACTGCGACCCGCCGCAGACCTGCATCGAGGCCGGCGCCCGCCCCTGCGTCGGCCGAAGGGCGCCGAGCGCCAACGGGACCCAGTCGATCTGCGCCTCGAGTACGGCGCTCATCGCGCCGTGGCGTTCCGGGCTGGTCCAGACCTGTCCCTCCGACCACGTCATCGCGTCGCGGAGTTCCCGGACCGTCGGGTGGTCGACAGTCGCGCCGTCCGGCAGCGGCAGATCGGTGAGGTCATGGACCCGTGTCTCCGCACCGAAGTGCCGCAGGAGCCGTTCGGCCTCGAACGTCGGCAAGCGACTGTAGGAACGCTCCCGCAGCGAGCCGAAGAGCAACAGGATGCGCGGCGGATGCGACGACGGCGCCGCGACCTGCAGCTTGTCGAGGCCGGGGACTTCGAGACCGTCGTCCTCGATATTGGGCAGGTCACCGGCGATCATCCGACGGCCTCCGTCGCACGGCGCACTGCGGTGTCGCCTTCGTACCAACCCTTGGAGCGGTTGACGATCCACACCACCGACAACATCACCGGCACCTCGATCAGCACGCCGACCACCGTCGCCAGCGCCGCCCCCGAGTGGAAACCGAACAGCGAGATCGCCGCGGCGACCGCCAGTTCGAAGAAATTCGAGGCGCCGATCAGCGCCGACGGGCCGGCGACGCAATGGGCTTCGCCGGTCACCCGGTTGAGCAGATAGGCCAGCCCCGCATTGAAATAGACCTGGATCAGGATCGGCACCGCGAGGAGCCCGATCACCGTCGGCTGGGCGATGATCGCGCCGCCCTGGAAGCCGAACAGCAGGGCCAGTGTGGCGAGCAGCGCCACCAGCGACAGCGGCTGCAGATGCGCGAGCACCGTCGCCAAGCGCGCTTCGCCGCCCTGGGCGATCAGATGGCGGCGCAGGATCTGCGCGGCGATCACCGGCACCACGATGTAGAGCACCACCGACAGCACCAGCGTATCCCACGGCACGGTGATCGCCGACAGCCCGAGCAGGAAGGCGACGATCGGCGCGAAGGCGAAGATCATGATGGCGTCGTTGAGCGCCACCTGGGACAGGGTGAAATGCGGCTCGCCCTTGGTCAGGTTCGACCACACGAACACCATCGCGGTGCAGGGCGCGGCGGCGAGGAGGATCAGGCCGGCGATGTAACCGTCGATCTGCGCCGCCGGCAACAGCGGCCAGAACAGGTGACCGACGAACAGCCACGCCAGCGCCGCCATCGAGAACGGCTTGACCGCCCAATTGACGAACAGGGTCACGCCGATGCCGCGCCAATGTTCCTTGACCCGGCCGAGCGCCGCGAAGTCGATCTTGATCAACATCGGCACGATCATCGCCCAGATCAGGACGGCCATGGGCAGATTGACCTTGGCCACCTCGGCGGCGCCGATCAGCAGGAAGACGCTCGGCACGAAATGCCCGAAGGCGATGCCGACGACGATGCACAGCGCGACCCACAGGGGCAGACACCGTTCGAAGGTGGACAATACGGAACTCCTCAGCCGTTCGCGACGCGTCGGCCCTCGGTGTCGATGACCAATTCGCCGTCTTCCTTGGCGAAGGCGGTCATCGCGGCGGCGGGGGCTTCAGGGATGCGGTCCCGGCGCGCGCCCGGGCGGGCGGATCGACGCCGGGACGTCGCGCGAGACTCACCTTCGGGTGGTGCGGATTCGGACGGAGCGGAACGACGAGGTCGGGCCCGGCTTCACGTCACGTCGACGCGCGAGGTGGCGCCCGCGAGCCGGCCGATGTCGCGCAGGCGGTTGCCGAGCGCCAGCCGGTCGATGCTGGCGATCGGCAGGGCGGTGAAGGCCGAGATCCGGTTCCTGAGGTAGCGGAAGGCGGCGTTGAAGGCGGTTTCCTTGGCGATGTCGGTGCCCTCGACCGCCGCCGGGTCTTCGATCCCCCAATGGGCGGTCATCGGCTGCCCCGGCCACACCGGGCAGGCCTCGCCGGCGGCGCTGTCGCAGACCGTGAAGACGAAATCCATCACCGGCGCGCCCGGCACGGCGAACTCTTCCCAACCCTTGGAGCGGAATCCGTCGGTCGGGTAGTCGGACCGCGCGAGCACTTTCAGGGCGAAGGGGTTGATCACCCCCTTGGGCCGGCTGCCCGCGGAGAAGGCGGCGAAGCGGCCGGCGCCGTCGTGGCGCAGGATGCTCTCGGCGAGGATCGAGCGCGCGGTGTTGCCGGTGCACAGGAACAGGACGTTGTAGATGCGGTCGGGCATGGCGGGCTCCTCGGCGTTGCGGGGATCGGTCGAACGGTCGGGCGTGAGGGCGGCGCAGACCTCGGGGTTGCCGCAGCAGCAGTCCTTGGTCAGGAAATCGGCGAGCGCGCGCACGCTCCCGACCCGGGCGCGGTAGATGATCGAGCGGCTGCGCCGTTCCGGTTCGATCAATCCGGCGCGGGTCAGCACCGCCAGATGGGTCGACAGGGTGTTCTGCGGTACGGCGAGGCGACGCGCGATCTCGCCGGCCGCCAGCCCGCCGGGCTCGAATCCCATCAGCAGCCGAAAGACGTCGAGCCGCGTCGATTGGGACAGCGCCGCGAAGGCGAGGAGGGCATTTGTTGATTCCATGTATCGACGATAATCGATATATGGACGGAAATGCAAGCCGCACTCTCGCGGGGTCGCCGACATCTCGTGGCCGGGCTTTCCGGGGCGAGCCCTTCGCGATCCGGGTTCAGGCCCCTCCCGCGATCCCGACAGGGCCGGCGGTGTCGGCACCGGCGCCGGCGGCGCGATTGCCGATCGGCGCCGCTCGACCCGGCGCCGACGGGCGCACCGACCGGTCCCGTCAGCGCTCGTGCGGGTCCTGGTCGATTCCCTCGTCGGGGCGGCGTGGCTGCGGCTGCGGCAGGTTCCAGTCGTACTTCATCGCGACGAGCCGCAAAGTGGTCGCGGCGAGGGCACCGATCGGCGCGGTCAACGTGTCGGGCAGCCCCAGTGCGTCGCCGATCGCCACCACGGAGGCGCCGGCGAGCGCCGCCACGGCGTAGATCTCCTTGCGCAGCACCATCGGCGTCTGCGCCGTGAGGATGTCGCGGCCGATGCCGCCGCCGATCGCCGACATCATGCCGAGGAGGGCGGCTATCGGCGGCGAAAGCCCCGCGTCGAGGGCCTTGCGGGTGCCCACCACGGCATAGAAGCCGAGGCCGATCGCGTCGAACACGGCGACGGGGGCGGCGAGCCGGGCGATCGGCCGATAGGCCAGCGAACAGGCTACGCCGGCGAGACACGCAATGGCCGCGTAGTGCCAGGTGGCGATCGCCATCGGCGGAACCGTGCCGATCAGCAGGTCGCGGACGATGCCGCCGGAGGTCGAGGCGACGAAGGCCAGGAAGACGATGCCGAAGGGATCGAGGCGGCGCTCGACCGCCCGGGTGCCGCCGCTCAGCGCGAACGCGAAGGAACCGACGAGGTCGAGGAGCGTCAGGAACATGAAACGGACCTCAACTTGGCGGGGGCCGAGGGCGCGAGCGGTACGAGTGCTCGGCGGGCGAGGTCTTCCGTGGCGTCGAGCACGTAGGCCGAATGGGGGCGCTCGATCATCGCCGTGCTCGTATCGTGACGCGCCGCGACAATACGAACCGGGACGTTCGCACGCAGTGCCCAGGCGATCGAAGAGTGTCGAAGGGCATAGGGGCCGGTGTCCTCCGGGACACCGGCTGTCGCGACGGCGGTCTTCCACGGTCGCGTCATCTCGGCAGCGGCGGTCCGGGCGCCGCGCGATACCGGGCGCCGATCTGCCGGGCCGACCTGCTCGTGGCGCCACCGCTCCAGAAGCGGCTCGTGACCCTTGCGCCCGACCAGAGCCGGCCTCGGGCGTTCGAGGACCTCGTCGCCCATCGGAACGGCGACCTTCGGCTTTGCGCGGGTCGTGCGCCCCTTCTGAGCCGGCGGGACCATGATGCGTCCGGCCTGAACCTGCACGTCGGCGACGGTGGCCTTGGCGATCTGCGAAAAGCGAGCGCCGGTCGCGGCCGGCAGCAGGACGAGCCGCCCGAAGTCGCCGTGCCGATCTGCGCCGAACGCCGCCTCGACGATGCTGCGCACGTCCGCGTCTGCCGGGATCTGGCGCCGTGCATCGGTTGCATCGGGGATAGCCCGAGTTCCGATCTCGATCTCGATGGGAATGTGCCCTGGTAGCTGGCGCCGGTGCACCTCGACCGCGGCGTCGAGTGCGGCGCGAAGGTCGTTCAGGAGGCGATCGATGGTCGAGGGCGCTGGAGAGACCGTGGGCGGACGTCCCCGGCGCTCGGTGGGGTCCTCCGTGTCCGCAGCTGGGGCCCGTATTCCGAGCCCCTTGCGCCGGTTCAGGATCGCCGTCGCGACAGTCGGGTCTCCGGGACGACTTTCCGCCTGCTGTGCTTCGATCGCCGACGGCCGCTCGCGCGCCCGGGCGAGGGCCCGGGTGACACCCTGAGAGTCGGAGAACGCGTCCGGCCCGGAACCTTCATCGTCGGCCGTACCGAGACGCTCTTCGAGCCTCGTTCCGTTCAACGCCGTCTTCGCGACCCAGGCCCCGGGCCCCTCGGCCCTGCGACGATCGCCGAGGGTGACGCCGCCACGCGAACCGGCGATGCCCGCCCCCCGACAGGGGTTGCGGTTCGGCTCGAGCCCAGCGCGTTTCGCGGGGGTGTCGATCGTGGTGCTCGGTGTCCGGGACATCGTTCGGTTCGCCTCGAAATTCCGTCTCACACAGCGTCTCACACCGACGACGTTGACGAACATGTACTGATTTTGTTGAAAAATATGGGCTTTCGAGTGTCGCGGTGGTCAAGAAATTCGATCACTCAACCCTCTCACGGCGAAAACAGGGGTTCGATTCTTTTCGGGAGTGCCATTTCTTCCGACATCCGGCCGATTGCGTAAACCCGTCCCGACGGGCGTTTCGGCGTGGCCGCGTGCGGTCCGGCATCCCGCCCGTCCTCTCGAGCCGGCGTCCGGATCAGCCATCGTAGGCGACGCCGAGGGCGCGGAAGGTCGCGAGCGCGGTCGCGCGCTCGGCCACCGCCCGCCGCACGTGCGGACGTTCGGCGACGAAGGCGAGATAGGCCGCCGCCGCCGGCAGATGGCGCGCGAGCAGATCCTCGCCATAGACCTCGAGGGTCGCGCTGCGCACGTAGTCGAGATGGACATAGGCGACACAGTCGGCGGCGGTGAAGGTCGCGCCGAAGACGAACGGTGAGAAGCTCGCCAACCGCCCCACCGCCTCCAACCCGGCCGCCAGCTTGTCGCGTACCTCGCGCCGGATCTCCTCCGACACTTCGCCGCCGAAGAACGCCTGTTTGTAGAGGCGCCGGTTGACCCATTCGACGTTCAGTTCCAGGTGCTGGATCAGTTCCCGGCATTTGGCACGAGCGAAGGCGCCGGCCGGATAGAGCGGCGTTTCGGGGTGCGCGTCCTCCAGGTAGTCGAGGATGACCTGCGATTCCGACAGACTGCCGTGCTCGGTTTCGACATAGGGGATGCGGCCGAGCGGCGACGAATCCCTGAACGCGTCGCGCTCCCAGGGGTAGATGGTCTTTTCATCGAAGGCGATGTTCTTCTCCAGCAGGACGATCTTGAGCTTGTTGTAATAGTTGCTGACGCCGAAGCCGCAGAGCGTGATCATCGATTCAATCCCCTTTTTCAAATGTCGTCGGTCGTTGCGTCCTTCGATCTCGATCGTGTCCGGCGGCCGGTCGCCGTCGTGCCGGTCGGATGACCCCTTCCGAATTTCGGGAGGGCGGTTCCCGGGCGGGCCGGCTGTCGCCCTCTCCCGATCCGGCCTAGCTTGTCCTCAGCCCGGTCCGAGCGACCGAGCGGAGCGGCGAACCGCTCGCAGCCTTCGAACGCCGGCGGGATCCTCCCGCGACGAGCGGTCCTGGACGACCTCGCCCACGGCCAACCCTCGACAGTCCATTCGCTTCCCCTAGGGAAAACGTTACAGGCGTGCGGGCGTCGGCCGGTCGGTCGGCGGCGCTTCCGCGAGGTTCGCGGACACGCGTTCGTGATCGCGCATTCCCGGTTGCCGCAGCGGCGCCTGTAACGTTTCGCAGTGCGGCAACGAAAGTCCCGATGACGGCAGGGCATGCCGGCCCGATCGCATCGGGGACACGTGCCCAACGCCCGACCATCGCCTGAAACTCGTCACGTCGCCGCCCATGGGGTGGTGTGCGAAGGAGCCCCCATGGACGCGAAACCCGGTGCGGAGCTGCGCCTGCGAACGCAGGCGGTGCAGATGCCGATGGGGCACGATGCCCCCCGCAACGGCCTGGTCGGGTCGATCCACCTGTCGACCACCTACACCCGGGACGAGAGCTACGCCTACGCCTCCGATCACGTCTATGGCCGCGCCGACAACCCGACCCTGCGCCAGACCGAAGCCTCGGTCGCGGCGATGGAGCGGGCTTGGTCGGCGATGCTGTTCGGCTCCGGCATGTCGGCGGCGATCGCGGTGATCATGGCGCTCGACCGGCCGTCGCACGTGATCGCCACGGCGTCGATGTACTATGGCCTCAAGCGCTGGCTCGCCGGCATCGGCCGCTTCGGCCACACCATCGCCTTCGTCGACACCACCGATCTCACAGCTCTCGCGGCCTCCATCGACGCGCGGCCGCCCGATCTGGTGTGGATCGAGACGCCGAGCAATCCCCTGTGGCGGATCACCGACATCGCCGCGGTGGCGCGGCTGGCCCATGCGGTCGGCGCGGTGGTCTGCGTCGATTCCACCGTGGCGACGCCGGTGTTCACCCGGCCGATCGACTACGGCGCCGACCTCGTGATGCATTCGGCGACCAAATATCTCAACGGCCATTCCGACGTCAGCGCCGGGGTGCTCGCCGCGGCGCGGCCGAGCGACTTGTGGAGCCGCATCGCCGAGGCGCGCGCCGACCAGGGCACCGGCCTCGGCGCCTTCGACGCCTGGCTGCTCGCCCGCGGCCTGCGCACGTTGGCCATCCGGGTGAAGGCCCAGGCGGCCAGCGCCGCGACGCTCGCCCGGCGCCTCGTCGCCCATCCGGCGGTCGCCGAGGTGCTCTATCCGGGCCTGCCCGACCATCCCGACCACGCGGTGGCGCTGCGCCAGATGACCGGCGGGTTCGGCGGCATGCTGTCGATCCGCTTGGCCAACGCCGACGCGGCGCTGGCGGTCGCCGGACGGGTGCGGCTGTGGCGCTGCGCCACCTCGCTCGGCGGCGTCGAGAGCCTGATCGAACACCGCGCCTCGATGGAGGGGGCCGGGCCGTTCTGCCCCGACGATCTCCTGCGCCTGTCGGTCGGCATCGAAGATCCCGACGACCTGTGGGCCGACCTCGACAGCGCCCTGCACGGGCTCGGCGCCGTCGACGCGCCCGACGATCCAATCCGCGTTTCCCCGACCGAACGAGGAGTTGCCCCATGACCACCGCCGCCGTCGCGATCATCTGCAAGACCCCGGAAGCGGGCAAGTCGAAGACCCGCCTGTCGCCGCCGTTGACGCCGGCGCAATGCGCCGAGCTGTCGGCCTGTTTCATCCGCGATCTCGCGGCCAATCTCGCCGATCTCGCCGCCGACGGACGGGTGGTGGGCCATGCGCTCTACACCCCGGCGGGCAGCGAAGCGCGGCTGTCGCGGCTGCTGCCGACGCCGTTCGGCCTGGTGCTGCAGAGCGACGGCGATCTCGGCGCCCGGCTCGACGCCGGCATCCGCGATCTGCTGGCGCTCGGCCACGGCGCGGCGATCATCGTCAGCTCCGACAGCCCGACCTTGCCGCGCGCTTCTTTCGCGGCGGCCGTCGACCGGCTCCTGGCCGAGGACTGCGTGGTGCTGTGTCCGGCGCTCGACGGCGGCTACACCTTCATCGGCCTGTCGCGGCCGCATCCCGAACTCTTCGCCGACATGCCGTGGAGCACCGCCGACGTCCATCGCCTGACCGTCGAACGGGCGCGGGCGATCGGCCTCACCGTCCACGAAGTGCCGATGTGGTACGACGTCGACGATCGCGAGACGCTGGCGGTGTTGCGCGCCGATCTCGCCGGCGAACCGCTGCCGTTCGCCTGCGACGGTGCCGCGCGGATGCCGGCACCGACCACCGCCGCCTGGCTCGCCCGGCTCGACGATTCCGCGACGCCCGCCTTCGCCCCGGCCTTCGTCGCCACCCCCGCCGAGCGGCGGGTCGCCCGATGAGCCGCCTCGTCCTCCTCGCCCTGCTCGGTCTGGTGATGATCGCGCTCACCGCGGCCGCCCCTTGGGCCTTCGAGGTCCATCGCGAATCCGGCTTCGTCCTGGTGATGATGGCGACCGGGATCGTCGCACTCGTCGCCTCGTTGGTGATCCGTGGCGCGCCGGAAGGCGCGGCGCTGGCGATCGTCGTCGCGGTGGCGGTGGTGGTGCGGGTGCTGGCCATGGCCGAGCCGCCGCTCTTGTCCTCCGACGTCTATCGCTACGTCTGGGACGGCCGTGTCCAGGGCGCCGGGATCAATCCGTTCCGCTACATCCCGGCCGATCCGGCGCTCGCGTCCCTGCGCGACACCGCGATCTTCCCGAACATGAACCGCGCCGACTATGCCCGGACCGCCTATCCGCCGGTCGCGCAGATGTTCTTCTTCCTGGCGACGCGGTTTGCCGACACGCTCGACGCGATGCGGCTGGCGCTGGTCGCCTGTGAGATCGGCATCGTCGCGGCACTCCTGGTGCTGTTGCGGCGGCTCGAGCGGCCGCGGTCGCTGATCGTCGCCTATGCTTGGCATCCGCTGGCGATCTGGGAGATCGCCAATGCCGGCCATGCCGATGCGCTGATGGCGATGCTGGCGGTCGCCGGCGTGCTGCTGCTGGTGCTGCGGCGGCGGGTGCTCGGGGCGCTGGTGGTCGCCTGCGGGGTGTTGGTCAAGCCCTATGCGATCGTGCTGCTGCCGATCTTCTGGCGGCCGTGGGAGTTGCGCGCGCCGCTGCTCGTCCTGTCGCTGGTGGCGATCCTCTACCTGCCCTACATCGGCGTCGGCACCGACGTGCTCGGCTTCGTGCCCGTGTACATTCACCAGGAAGGTTTCGTCGACGGCGGCGGGTTCTGGCTGGTGGCCCTGGCGCGGGCGCTCTTCGGCAATCGGCCGGGGATTCTCGAAGCCTATCTGGCGATCGCGGTGATCTCCCTCGGCCTCGGCGCGCTCCACGTGCTGCGCCGGCCGGCCTTCTACCCGCCGCGCGAGCAGGTCCGCGACGCGGTGATGCTGCTGCTGGTCGGCCTGTTCTTCCTGTCGCCGAACTACCCCTGGTACTACTTGGCGCTGGTGCCCTTCGTGTCGCTCCTCGACGGCGGCATCCTGTGGGTCGCCACCCTGTCGGCGACGCTGCTGCACGTGTGGTGGCCGACTCCCGACGATCAGGTCACCCGCTTCCTGATCTGGAAGACGGTGATGAACGGCGCCTGGATCGCCGCGCTGGTCGGCACCTGGCTGATCGAACGCGGCCGCCATGTGCTCGAGGCCCGCGCCGCCGCCCATTCGAGCGCGGCGACCGGCCCGCTTGGTCCCCTGTCCGCTTCCCTTCCCCGCGAGTCCTGAGGAGATCCCCATGCGCTTTCCATCCGGCGACGAAATCGTTCGCGTGGTCCTGCCCTGTCTCGACGAAGAGGCGGCGATCGGTCCCCTGGTCGCGGAGATCCTGGCGGTCGGGGTCGACGAGGTGATCGTCGTCGACAACGGCTCGACCGACCGCACCGCCGAAGTGGCGCGGGCCGCCGGCGCCCGCGTCGTGTCGGAGCCGCGGCGCGGCTACGGCCGGGCCTGCGCCGCCGGCGTCGCGGCGCTGCCGGCCGATACCGGCATCGTCTGTTTCCTCGACGGCGACGGCAGCGACGTGCCGGCGTTCATTCCCGAGATCGTCGGGGCGATCGCCCGCGGGCGGGCGGATTTCGTGATGGGGTCGCGGCTGACCGGCCGGCGCGAGAGTGGCAGCCTGACGCCGCAGCAAGTGGTCGCCGGGCGGATCGCCGGCGTCCTAATCCGGCTGGTCTACGGCGTGACATTCACCGACATGTCGCCGTTCCGGGCGATGCGGCCGCAGCGGCTCGCCGCGCTCGGCATGACCGAGGCGACCTACGGCTGGAACCTCGAAATGCAGATGCGCGCCGCCGCGGCGGGGCTGCGGATCGCCGAGCCGCCGGTCGATCATCGTCGCCGGCGCGGCGGGGTCTCGAAAGTGTCGGGCAATGCGATCGCGGGCCTGCGCGCCGCGTTCAAGATCACCACCACCTTCCTGCGCCTGTGGCGCGAGCTCGCCCCCGCGCCCCGAACGCGTTCGATCGATGCCGCCCGCCGCGAAACCCGTTCCTGAGAGGATCGACCCATGCACATTCTGGTCACCGGCGGCGCCGGGTTCATCGGCCGTCACGTCGTCGCCGGGCTGTTCGCCCGCGACCACGCCGTCCGCGTGCTCGATTCCTTCCGCCCCGACGTCCACCAGGGCGCGCGTCCGATCGACGGCGCGGAGGTGTTTTCCGGCGACGTCCGCGATCGCGCGGTCCTCGACCGGGCGCTGGACGGCATCGACGCGGTGATCCATCTCGCCGCCAAGGTCGGGCTCGGGGTCGACATCGGCGATCTGCCCGACTACGCCGCGACCAACGACCTCGGCACCGCCGAGCTGCTCGCCGCCATGGCGCGCAAGGGCGTCGGCCGGTTGACGCTGGCCAGTTCGATGGTGGTCTATGGCGAGGGCGAGGCGCAGTGCCCCGAACACGGCGCGGTGCGACCGGCGCCGCGGCGGGCCGAAGCGATGGCCGCCGGCGCCTTCGAGCCGACCTGCCCGCACTGCGGCCGGACCCTCGGGACGACCCTGGTCGGCGAGACGACCGCCTTCGATCCGCGCAACGCCTATGCCACCAGCAAGGTCGCGCAGGAGTTCTATGCGAGCAATTGGGCGCGGGTCACCGGCGGTTCGGTGGCGGCGATGCGCTACCACAACGTCTACGGCCCCGGCATGCCGAAGGACACGCCCTATGCCGGGGTGGCGGCGATCTTCCTGTCGGCGCTCAGGCGCGGCGAGGCGCCGAGCGTGTTCGAGGACGGTGGCCAGCGCCGCGACTTCGTCCATGTGCGCGACGTCGCCGCCGCCACCATCCTGGCCTGCGAGCGGCACACGACGGGCGTGCGCGCCTTCAACGTCGGTTCGGGCACGCCGCGCACCGTCGGCGACATGGCGGTGGCGCTGGCCCGCGCCGTCGACGGTCCCGTTCCGGTGGTCACCGGTCGCTTCCGCCTCGGCGACGTCCGCCACATCACCGCCGATTCCTCGCGTCTGGTCGCCGAGCTCGGCTGGCGGCCGGCGGTCGCCTTCGACGACGGCATGGTCGAGATGAGCCGCGCCGTCGGCTGACGGGCCACGAAAGGTTGCGCCGCCGCGCCGGCCCCGCCGCGGCGGCGTCCGCGCGCCCATTCTGCTCCGTCCTCGGACTGTTCCCCCGCGCCCGCGCGTCGTATCGTGGCGGCGATCTTCGTGGATTTCGCTCGCGAAGACGATTTCCGGTAACGTTTCGCCGGTTGCCTGCGTATGGGGAATGGGACCGGATGTCCGTGGCGCAGAGCGAGGAGTGGTCGCAGTGGATGCGCAGAGCGATCGGCGGCGACGAAATCGCCTACCGGACGTTCCTGCAGTCGGTGACGCCGCATCTGCGGGCGATCGCCCGCCGGCGGTGTCGTGCCTGGGGCATGCCCTTGAGCGATGCCGAAGACGTCGTCCAGGACGTCCTGGTGACCGTGCATCTGAAGCGCGGCACCTGGGATCCGAGCCGGCCGATCGGGCCGTGGCTGGCGACGATCGTCCGCAACCGGGCGGTCGACCTGCAGCGGCGACGCGGCGGTGGCGGTCGGATCGCGGTGCCGCTCGACGACGTGCTGGAGACGCTCGGGGTCGAACCGGACGACGGGGCGGACGACCTCGCCGATGCGGAACGGCTGATCGATCGCCTGAAGGATCCGGCCCGCGACATCGTGCGGTCGATCTCGCTCGGCGGCGCCGGGGTGAAGGAGACCGCGGCGCGGCTGCAGATGACCGAAGGCGCGGTGCGCGTCGCCCTGCATCGGGCGCTGAAGACGCTCGCCGCCCTCTACCGGAGTGAGACCACGTGAAGACCGATGACCTGATCCGGCTGCTCGCCGCCGATACCCAAGTCCGCGAACCGCTCGGCCCGGCGATCGCCGTCGCCCTCGGCGTCGGTCTGGCGGTGTGTGCGGTCCTGCTCGTCTTCCAGGTCCACCTGCGCCACGATCTGCTCACGGCGATTCTGCAGCCGCGGGTGGCCTTCAAGATCGGGGTGACCGCCGCGGTCGCCGTCCTGGCGATCGTCCTGCTCGACCGCATCGGGCGTCCCGGCGTGCCGGTGGTCGGCGCCGGACGACTGCTGCTGCTGCCGCTCGCGGCGGTGCTGATCGCCGTCGCCCTCGAGTTGGCGATGACCCCGGCGGCGAGTTGGGGCGAGCGTCTGGTCGGCCGTAACCCCGGCTGGTGCCTCGTCTATATTCCGGTGTTCGCGGCGGTGCCGCTGGCGGCGATCCTGACGGCGATGCGGCGCGCGGCACCGGAAAGCCCGACCCGCGCCGGTGCCGTCGCCGGATTGGCGGCGGCAGGCATGGCCGCGGCCTTCTACGCCTGGCACTGCCCGGACGACAGCCCGCTGTTCCTCGCCACTTGGTACGTGATCGCCTCGGCCGCGGTGACCGGGGTCGGGGCGCTGCTCGGGCGGCGCCTGCTGGTGTGGTGAGCGGGGCACGCCGACGACGCCATCCCGCCGGTCAGCCGCGCGCGGCGGCGGCCGCCCGGAGTGCCGCGACTTCCGCCTCGAGGGTGGCGATCCGTTCGTCGCGCGCGGCGAGTGCCGCGGCGACGTCGGCGGCTTCGAAACGCTGCGGGATGTGCTGGGGACAATTGGCGTCCCAGGCGGCGACGGTGAACAGGATCACCTGCGCCGGCCGCGCCCGATAATCCGCCGGCATCAGCGACGCCACCAGATCCGGGTCGTCCTCGACCACCCGGGCGGTGCCCCAGATCTTGATGCGCCGCTGGGTGGCGTAGTCGATCAGGAACAACAGCGCCTTGGGGTTGTCGGCGAGATTGCCGAGGGTGATGAACTGGCGGTTGCCGGTGAAGTCGACGAAGCCGAGCGTGGCCTCGTCGATCACCCGCAGGAAGCCCGGCGGGCCGCCGCGATGCTGGACATAGGGCTGGCCGTCACGGTTGGCGGTCGCCAGGAACAGGCTGGTCTGGGTACCGATGAAGGCGGCGAGCTCGGGCGTGACCCGGGTCGGCCAACCGTCGCCCGCCTCGACCCGGGCATAGGCGCGGCGCGATCCCTTGCGGGTCTGGACCGCCTTGACCGACGGCGAGAAGGCGACGTCGCTCGCCGCCGGGAACGCGGAATCGTCCATGGTCGAACCCTCACAACCCGAGGTCGCTCAGCGACGGATGATCGTCGGGGCGACGGCCGAGCGGCCAGTGGAACAGGCGATCGCCGGCGGCGATCGGGGCGTCGTTGATGCTGGCGATGCGGCGGCGCATCAGCCCGTCGGCGTCGAATTCCCAGTTCTCGTTGCCGTAGCTGCGGAACCACTGGCCTTCGGCATCGTGCCATTCGTAGGCGAAGCGGACCGCGATGCGGTCGACGCGGAAGCCCCAGATCTCCTTGATCAGGCGGTAGTCCAATTCGCGGGCCCATTTGGCGGTGAGCAGGGCTTCGATCGCGGCGCGGCCCTGGAGAAAGTCGGTGCGGTTGCGCCAGCGGCTGTCGGGCGTATAGGCCAGCGCCACCCGCGCCGGATCGCGCGAATTCCAGGCGTCTTCGGCCAGTCGGACCTTCTCGACGGCGGTCTCCAGCGAGAAGGGGGGAAGCGGCGGGCGGCTCATGGCGGGATCCTCCGGTGGATGGGTCGGTCTTCGGGCCTCCCCCGGGGCGGTGGCCGTCGCCGGCCGAACCGCCCCGGGTCGGGGTTTCGGGTTCAGTGGTTGCCGTTGCCGATCTTCGGCAGGTTGCGGTCGATGATCGCCTGTTCGACGCCGGTGGTGCCGGAGACTTCGGCGATCGACGCCGACTGGCGGCCTTCGACCACGAGAGCGACGGTGCGGGCGGTCTGCTCGACCGAGACCACCTGGTTGCGGCCGGCGGTGGAATCGGCGAGCGCCGGGCCGAACGAGGTGGCGAGAGCGAGAGCGGCGACGGCGAAGGTGATGCGGGTCATGGGGAAATTCCTTTTCGATGAAGTGGGATGAGCAGGGAGTGGCAGAGGGCGGGGCTCAGTTGTTGCCGTTGCCGATCTTCGGCAGGTTGCGGTCGATGATCGCCTGTTCGACGGCGGTGGTGCCGGAGACTTCGGCGACCGGCGCCGACTGGCGGCCTTCGACCACCGGAGCGACGGTGCGGGCGGTCTGCTCGGCCGAGACCACCTGATTGCGGCCGGCGGTGGAATCGGCGAGCGCCGGGCCGAAGGACGTGGCGAGAGCGAGAGCGGCGACGGCGAAGGTGATGCGGGTCATGGGAGACTCCTCTGGGGATCGCGGCCGATGGTCGGCCGACGTGGGGGATGGGACGGGGGATGAACGGAGTGGGGGTGAGCCGGCGGCACGGGGGGCGACCGGGGTCTGCCGACCCCGCCGACGGGCGGGGTCCGGCGTCTTCGATCAGGCCGCCTTGCCGGCGGTGACCAGGGGGAAGTCGATGTCGGTCGCGGCGACCGAATTGATGTAGTTGGTCCAGGTGTTGAGGGCGACGTGGAGGACGATCTCGATCACCTGGGCGTCGTCGTAGCCGGCACTGCGCAGGGTCTTCAGGGCGTCTTCCCCGACGTGGCCGCGGTCGCGGACCACCTTGGCGGCGAAGCGCACCGCGGCGTCGGCCTTGGGGTCGTTCGACGTGCCCATGCGGTTGGCGGTGATCTCGGCCGGATCGAGCTTGGCGAGGTTCTTGGCGAGGTAGCTGTGGGCCGACAGGCAGTAGTCGCAGCCGTTGATCTCGGCGACGGCGAGGGCGATGCGCTCGCGGGTCTGGGCGGGCAGGGTGCCCTTGCCCAGCGCGCCGCTGAGGCCGAGGTAACCTTCGAGCGCCGCGGGGCTGGTGGCGACCAGACGGAACAGGTTCGGCACGACGCCGAGCTGCTTGTTGACGGCTTCGAGCAGCGGACGGGAGGCGGCGGGCGCATCGGCGATGGTGGCGGGGATCGGCAGACGGGACATTGGGGGGCTCCTGATTTCGGTTGGCGGGGTGTCGGGGGCAACCCGATGACCGGAACCTAGAGGCTTCCAATTTCCCCCAATAGACGGCAAGATCGGAAGCTACCCTCTCGAAAATCGGAAGATCCATGGACCGCCTCGAAGCCATGTCGATCCTGTTGACCGCGGTCGAAGCCGGCAGCCTGTCGGCGGCCGGGCGTCGCCTCGGCGTTCCGTTGGCCACCGTCAGCCGCAAGGTGTCCGAGCTCGAGGCCCATCTCGGCACGCGGATCTTCAATCGGGCCAGCCGCCAGTTGACCCCGACCGACGCCGGCGTGGCCTATATCGCCGCCTGCCGGCGCATCCTCGACGAGGTCGACGAAGCCGAGCGCATCGCTGCGGGCGAGTTCCGCACCCCCAAGGGTGATCTGATCATCACCGCGCCGATCGTGTTCGGGCGGCTGCACCTGTTGCCGGTGGTCACCGACTTTCTGCGCACCTATCCGGAGATCGACATCCGGCTGGTCCTGGCCGATCGCATGGTCGATCTGCTCGAGGATCAGGTCGACGTGGCGCTGCGCATCGGCGCGCTGCCCGACAGCGGACTGGTCGCCATCCGGATCGGCACGATCCGCCAGATCGTCTGCGCCAGTCCCGCCTATCTCGCCGAATACGGCACGCCGCGCGATCTCGACGATCTCGGCCGACACGTCTGCGTGACCTTTTCGGGGCTGGCCACCGCCGGCCAGTGGCGGTTCCCGTCCGGTTCGATCACGCCGCGGACTCGTCTGGTGGTCGACACCGCCGAGGCGGCGATCGATGCAGCGGTCGCCGGGGTCGGGATCACCCGGGTGCTCTGCTATCAGGCCGCCGCCGCCGCCCGCGCCGGGACGCTGCAGGTCCTCCTCGAAGATCTCGAACCGCCGCCGCTGCCGGTCAATCTGGTCCACACCGGCGAACGCCTGTTGCCGTTGAAGTTGCGCGCCTTCCTCGACTTCGCGACGCCGCGGGTGAAGGCGCACCTCGCCGAGGCGACCTGCGTCTTTCTGTGGCCGAAAGATCGCGCCGACGCGCCGGCGTGACGCGCCGCCGGCCCCGTCGGAATCTCCATCACGAAAGCGTGTCCGCGTCCCGCAGGCAAAGACCGCCGAACCGCCGGTCGGCGGCGGCGCGCCTGTAACGTTTGCGTCTCCTCGCGCGAAAGGTGGGTCAGAGGGGCGGCGTGAGCCCGTGCCCCGCGCGGTCCCGCCGCCGGCCGCCGAACCGGCTCTCGAGGAGACGATCAGCCATGCCCGACGCCACCCGCCCGCCGCCCCGCCGACCGCGTCGCCTGCACCCCGTGGCGGTGCGCGTGATGCACTGGATCAACGCGCTGGCGATCCTGATGCTGCTGTTCAGCGGCCTCAAGATCTACGACGACTATCCGATCCTGAACGGGCTCTATTTCGCCGAGGCGATCACCCTCGGGGGCCATCCCGAGACGGCGCTGCAGTGGCACTTCTTCGCGATGTGGATCCTGGGGGTCAACGGGCTGGTCTATCTCGCCTACGGCCTGGTGACCGGGCGTTTCCGCCGCAAGCTGTTGCCGGTCGACCCGCGCGAGGTGGTGGCCACCGTCCGCGACGCGCTGCGCCTCCATCTCGGCCACGACGACATCCGCCACTACAACGGCGTCCAGAAGCTGCTCTATCTCGGCGTCATCGCGATCGTCGTTCTCCAGGTCGCGACCGGTCTGGCGATCTGGAAGCCGGTGCAGTTCTCGGAGTTCGCCGCCCTGTTCGGCTCGTTCCAGACCGCCCGCATCCTGCATTTCGCCGGCCTCGGGGCGATCGCCGGCTTCCTCGTCGTCCATGTCGCGCTGGCGCTGCTGGTGCCCAAGACCCTCGTGGCGATGGTCACCGGCGGTCCGCTCGAGGACCCGGCCGACCGCGCACTCGCCCCCTCCGCCCCTCCCGCGACCCGTTGACCGGAGATCCGTCATGACCATCCAACGCCTCGGCTCGATCTTCCGGCGACCGACCCCGATCGGGCAGGCCGTGTTCGACGACAATCGCAAACTGGTGGCGAGCATCGATCGGCGGGGGCTGCTGCGCGGCTCCCTGTCGCTCGGCAGTCTGGTGATGCTCACCGGCTGCGACGTCGGCCACGAAGGCTCGGTGCAATCGGCGCTGCGGGCCGTCAGCGAATTCAACGACGCCGTCCAGGCGGCGCTGTTCCGCCCCGATCACCTCGCCCCGACCTATGCGCTCGACCAGGTCGCCCATCCGCCGCGCTACAATGCCTTCTACGGCATCGGCGACGTGCGGCCGGTCGCGGCCTCGACCTGGAAGCTCGAACTGGCGGGGCGGATCGGCAACAAGACGCCGTGGACGGTCGCCCAGATGTACGATCTCCCCGAGACGGAGCTGATCGCCAAGCACATCTGCGTCGAGGGCTGGGACTACGTCGGCCACTGGAAGGGCGTGAGCCTGCGGCTGTTCCTGGAGCGCATCGGCGCCGACACCAAGGCGCGCTACCTCGCCTTCAAATGCGCCGACGACTACACCGGCTCGATCGACATGGCGACGGCGCTGCATCCCCAGACGATTCTGGCGACGCGCTACGGCGACGATCCGATCGGCGATCCCTTCGGCTTCCCGCTGAGGCTGCGGACCGCGACCAAGCTCGGCTACAAGAACCCCAAGTGGATCACCGCCATCGAGGTGACCAACACCAAGCCCGGCGGCTATTGGGAAGACCGCGGCTTCAACTGGTTCGGCGGGATCTGACGGCGGGGCGGATCGAGTGCGCGCCTCCCGCGGGCTCGGGACTTCCGCCTCGGACTCGCTTCGGACGACCGGGTGGGCCGCGACGACGATCGCGCGGCCGATCGTCCGCGCGGCGTTGGGTAGATTCCGAGCCTGCCGTGGTGGCGGCGGCGCGGGTTAGCGTGCGGTCGCGGCGCAGCTTCGGGCCGCGCTCCGGGCCGACCGCTCGCTCTTCGACCAAGGAAACCCCGCCATGTTCCGCTCGGCCACCCTCGCCCTCCTCGCCGGCAGCCTGCTGTTCGCGACCGTTCCGCCGGCCGCGGCGCAATTCGGACCGCCGGGCGTGCAGGAGCAGCGCGATCGCTACGATCAGCGCGGTCCGCGCGAGCACCGCGGAAACTGTCGGATCGAACGGCAGCGGTTCACGGTGATGAGCCATCACCGCCCGCGGGTGCAGTGGCGCAGCGTCCGCGTCTGCCGCCCCTGAGCGCGGCACGGGCCGGCGTCTGCCGCCGGCCCCCTCGGGGCTCTCTCTTGGTGGATCTCAGGCGATCAGGGTCCAGGCGGTGCCGGGATTGCCGAGCGTGCCGCCGCCGACGATCGTCGTGTCGTTGATCAGCCACGCGGCCAGCGTCGAGTCGGTCGCCGACTTGAACACGATGTCCGAACGGCCGTCGCCGTCGAGGTCGCGGATCCCCTGGAACACCCAGGCCGAGCCGGGATTGCCGATCGTGCCGCCGCCGATCTGGGTCGTCCCCGCCATGTCCCAGGTCGCCAAGGTCCCGTCGGTCTTCTGGAACAGAATGTCCGAGCGCCCGTCGCCGTCGAAGTCGCCGATCCCCTTGAAGGTCCAGGCGGCGCCGGGATTGCCCAGCGTGCCGCCGCCGACGATCGAGGTGTCGCCGAGCTGCCAGGTCGCCAGCGTCCCGTCGGTCTTCTGGAACAGGAGGTCCGAACGGCCGTCGCCGTCGAAGTCGCCGATGCCGTCGAGCGTCCAGGCGGCGCCGGGATTGCCGATCGTGCCGCCGCCGACGATCGCGTCGCCGACGACGTCCCAGGTGGCGTAGGTGCCGGTCGCGGTGTTCTGGAACAGCAGGTCCGAGGTGCCGTCGCCGTTGAAGTCGCCGATCGCCCGGAACACCCAGGCGGCGCCGAGGCTGCCGAGGTTCGCACCGCCGGCATGGGCGTCGGCGGCGACCAGCCAGGTCCGGTAGGCGCCGGTGGTGCCGTTGCGCAGCAGGAGGTCGGCGGTGCCGTCGCCGTCGAAGTCGCCGGTGCCGAGCACCTGCCAATCGGCGCCGGGATTGCCGAGGGTGGCGCCGCCGACGAGGCCGGAGGCGCCGACCAGCCAGGTGGCGAGCGTGCCGTCGGCCTTGCGGAACAGGAGATCGGTCGAGCCGTCGCCGTCGAAGTCGCCGGTGGCGGCGAGCGCCCAGGCGCGGCCGGGATTGCCGAGGGTGCCGCCGCCGGTGATGGTGGTGCCGGAGAGCGTCCAGGTGGCGAGCGTGCCGTCGGCCTTGCGGAACAGCACGTCGGATTTGCCGTCGCCGCCGAAGTCGCCGGTGGCGACCCGCCGCCATGCGGTCCCGGGATTGCCGATGGTGCCGCCCACGGCGATCGCCGTATCGGCCAGCATCCAGGTCGCCAGCGTCCCGTCCGATTTGGCGAAGAGGAGGTCGGAACGGCCGTCGCCGTTGACATCCGCGGCGGGGGCGGCGGGCGACAGGAACACCACGTCGCGGTCGGTGAAGCGCAGCGCCTCGATGCTGGTCAGCTTGTCGGTGCCGTCGCTGCCGGCGGTGACCGTCCAGGTGCCGTCGGCCTTGTTGCGGGTCCAGGTCGCGGCGGTGGAGGCGACGGCATAGAGGGCGACGTCACGCCCGGCGCCGCCGATGAGGGTGTCGTTGCCGGCGCCCCCGACCAGCACGTCGGCGCCGGCGCCGCCGGTGATCACGTCGGCCCCGGCGAGACCGCGGATCAGGTCCGCGCCCGCGGTGCCGGTGAGGGTGTCGACCCCCGCGGTGCCGGTCAGGCTGGTGTAGGTGCCGAAGGCGAGGAGGGCGGAGACCTGGTCGTCGTCGCCGGCGACGATGCGGCCGGGGGTCGAATCCGGATCGGACTGGCCGGCGGCGACGATCGAGGCGGAGACCGTGCCGAACGGCGGGGTGGCGCCCGAGAACACCAGGGTCAGGCTGCGTTGCGTCCCGGCGAGCAGGCTCGCGACCGTCCACAGGCCGGTCGCGGCGTCCCACGTGCCCTGATCGGAGCTGGCGGAGACCACGCTCACGCCGACCGGCAGGACGATCGCCACCACCACGTCGCTGGCCAGCCCCGGCCCGGCGTCGGCGAGGGTGATCACCGCCCGGGCGGCGCCGGAGGCGTCGCGGGTCGCGGTGTCGATCGTCAGCGACAGATCGGCGGCTTCGGGATCGGCGGCGCCGACCACCACCTGGTCGCTGCGGGAATCGTCGGCGAGCCCGATCAGGGTGGTGTCGCTGGTCACCGCGCCGGTCAGCACGCCGGTGCCCATGGCGATCCAGGTGCCGGTCAGCACGAATTCGGCCGAGGCGCCGGCGGCGAGCGAGGTCAGGGTCAGATCGATGCCGTCGTCGCGCAGCGACCCGGTACCGTTGCCCGACCAGCCGGTGATCACCCCGCCGACCGCCCAGTCGTGGATCACCACGTCGGCGGCGGCGACACCGCCGTTGTTGGTGACGATCAGGCGATAGGTGAAGGACGCGCCGACCACCGCCGTGGCGGCCGGCGCCACCGCGGTCAGGGTCAGGTCGGTGGTGGCGGCCGGCGCCGTGACGGTGACCGCCGACGTGACGGAATCGTTCGTGGCGACCGAGTCGTAGGTCGGGGTGGCGACGGTGGCGGTGGCGAGCAGGGGCGCGGTCAGGCCGCCGTCGAGGGCGAGGTTCAGGCGATAGGCGGCGCCGGTGGCGATGCCGCGACCGGTGCCGCCGGGATAGCTCGACACCTGGACGTAATAGGTGCCGGCGGCGGCGAAGGTGTAGGAGAGCCAGGAATCCGAGGTGGTCGAGGAACCGGCATCGAGGCCGCCGTCGTCGGCGAAGGCGAGGCGGGCGCCCTTGGCGTCGTAGATCGCCAACCAGGAATCGAATCCGACGCTGCGATCGATGTCGAAGACCCCGGTGCGGCCGGCGGCGTCGACGGTGAAGGCATAGGTGTCGATCGAGCCGTCGCCGGTGGCGTCGATCGACACGTGCGGCGTGGTGGCCGAACCGGCGACCTCGGCGTCCCAGATTCGCGCGAAGCGCCCGTCGAGGACGGTGGCGGTGGCGAAGGTGTCGTTGGCGACGCCGGCGGGGGGTACGAACACCGCGCCGACCCCGGTGGCGACCGCCGAGACGGTGATCGTCGAGGCCGCGCCGGCGGCGACGGTGCCGAGATCGAAGGTCAGGGTGCGGCCATCGGCGGTCACCGCCTGTGACGCGGACGTGAAGGCGAAGCCGTCGGGCAGCACGAAGGTGAGGGTGGCGGCGGTCGCGGCGAGGGTGCCGAGATCGGCGACGTTCACGGTCCAGGTGGCGGAGTCGCCGATCGCCAGGGTGGCGGAGGGGCCGGCGAGGCTCACCGCCAGATCGGCGGCGCCACCGATGGTCACGGTGCCGGCGGCATAGGTCACCACCGGCGCGGCGACGCCGTCGGAGAGCACGCCGTAGACGTGATAGGTGCCGGGGGCGAGGCCGGTGGTGTCCCACACATAGGCGCCGCTGCCGTCGGTGTCGTACCACAGCGACAGGCGGGCCACGGAATCGGGATCGACGGCGGTGTAACCGAGGGTGACGCGGCCGTCGCCGGCGGGCGCGGGGAGGCTCGCGAGCGTCAGGGTCGGGGCGGTCTCGACCAGCCCGGCGACATAGGAGACGCTGCCGAGCGGGGTCGGATCGACGAAACCCAGCGTCCAGGTCCCGGCGCTCGGGTCGACCAGCGCGATGGCCACCGACGTGGCGGTCGACAATTCCTCCAGCCGTTCGATGCCGGCGGCGGCGAAACCGGCCTCGCTCACGACGGTGCCGTCGGGACGGATCACCTGCAGACCGACCGCGCCGGTCTGGGCGACCGTCCAGGCGGCGGAGATCACGAAGACACGGGGGCTGGCGCCGCCGGCCGCGGCGGCGACGGTGACCGCGCCGGTGGTGCCGGCCGCGGTCGCGAGATCGATCGCCGCGCTGCCGCCCGAGGCGACGCTGCCCAGACCGATCAATTCGCTCTTGCCGTCGAAGCGCTCGCGGATGCCGATCGCCGCGGTGGAAGTCGCGCCGAGGACCGACAGGGACACCGTCGTCCAGGCGGCGGCCCAATCGTTCGAGAGATCGCCGTCGTCGGAGAATTCGACGCGGGTGACGGCGGCGACGGTGGTGCCGAGGAAGCGCGCCGCGCCGTCGGGCAAGGTCACGGTGGCGGTGCCGGAGAAGCCGAAGTCGAAGGTCGAGCGAGCGGCGAGGGTGCCGGTCCAGGTGAAGAAGCCGGAGAACAGGCTCACCGTCGCGGCATAGGCGAGGGCGCCGTCGGCCCAGCCGAGGGTCAGGGCGCCGGTGGCGTGGAAAATAGTGCTCGCCACCAGATCGAGGGTGGCGGTGCCGGTGAGGGTCGTGCCGTCGAGGGTGCCGGCGACCGTCAGCGTGCCGATCGCGGCGCGGCCGAGGGCGATGCCGAAGGTGCCGGTGATCGCCGGCGGCGCGGCGTCGTCCTCGGCGACATGGGCGAGGGTACCGGCGACCGAGGTCAGCCGCGCCGTCGCCAGCGCCGGCAGATCGAGGGCGAGGCCGGTGGCGGCGAAGGTCACCGTCGACAGCTGGACGGTGTCGCCCTCGGTGAAGTCGAGGCTCGCGGCGAGGGCGAGGCCGCCGACGCCGACCGGGACCACCACCGTGGTGGTGCCGGTGACCTCGCCGGTGGCCGGGGCGAGGTTGAGCGCGAGATCGCGGAAGCGCCAACCGTCCCAGACCGAGTCGCCGGTGGCGATCAGCCGGCCGACCAGGGTCGCGCCATCGGGGGTGACGGCGACGCGGTTCTCGCCGAGGAGGGCGAAGTCGACAGATTCGCCGAACAGTTTCGACAGGCCGGTGACGGTGAAGCGGGCGCGGTAGTCGAAGCTGCCGTCGGCGGTGCCGGCGATCAGGGTCTGGTCGCTGGCCGTGACCGCCAGGATGTCGAACAGGCGGAAGGCGGCATCGTCGAGGGCGAGGACACCGCTGTCGCCGAAGGCCACGACGCCATACTGGATCACCAGGGTGGCGACCACCGACTGGCCGCCGAGCGGCCAGGGCAGGGCGAAATGGACGCCGGCGCGGACCGTGCGGCGATCGACGGCGAGGGTGTCGACGATCAGGTCCTCGGTGCCGAGGCGCAGTTCGTCGGCCCCGCCGACATCGGTGACCGCGGCCACCGATCCGTCGGCATAGGCCAGGGTGAAGTCGCCGTGGAACAGGATGCGCGAGGTGCCGCCGAGGGTCACCGCGACGGCGCCGTCGGTGACCCCGAAGGCGGTGGCGCCGTACCAGCCGGCGCCGCCGTCGACGGCGAGCAGCGCGGCGATACCGTCGCTGCGGCCGACGGTCAGGCCGCCGGTGCCGGTCCAACGGGCCGACGCGGCGTCCCAACTCCAGGTGGCGACGGTCGCCAGGGCGATCGGGCCGGTGACCCAGCCGGCCGGGGCGGCCGAGATCTGGTAGGACCAGGCGGTGCCGCTGTCGTTGCTGGCGAGGATCACCTCGACGGTGTCCGCGCCGCCGGGCGGCAGGTAGACCGTCGCGGCATGGGAATATTTCATCAGGCCGGTGTCGACGATGATCTTGCCGCCGTAACGGACGACGAGGTGGTCCGGCAGCGAATACATGTCGAACGTTACGGTCAGCAGCGTCCCGGACGTCGGATAGACGTCGAGAAATCGGCCGCTGCCTTCGTATCCGCCACTGGCGTCGATGGAATGAGTCGTCATGCCCGATCCGCTGATTCGACAGGGGATCAGTAGAACAAGATAAGATGAATTCTTTCTTTCCCGGCGTTTTCCGACGATCGAATCAGGGATTCATTTCCCATTCGTGTCCGAATTGCGTCGGGCGTCTTGAGATACGCAACCTTCCGTGACGCCAAGCGAAGCGCCGACTGGGCCGCGCGGCGGGCACCGCGGGCGATGCCGCCGCCGCTCAGTCGCCCGGGAGCAGGTCGAGCACGGTGGTGGCGGGGCCGTAGGCGCCGGCCCAATCGGCGAGGAAGCCCTCGACGCCGGCGTCGGTCAGGGGGTGGGCGAGGAGGGTGTCGAGCAGGTCGGGCGCCAGCGTCGCGGTATGGGCGCCGGCCAGCGCCACGCCGAGGACCTGCTGGGCGCTCTTGAACGAGGCGGTGAGCAGGCGGGTCGGCAGGTGGTGGGTGTCGAACAGGCGGACGATGTCGGCGACCACCCGCACGCCGTCGCCGCCGATCGCGTCGACGCGGTTGACGTAGGGCGCGACGAAGGCGGCGCCGGCACGGGCGGCGATCAGCGCCTGCAGCGGCGTCACCACGGCGGTGGCGGTCGGGGCGAAACCGGCGTCGGCGAGCCGCCGGATCGCCTTGAGGCCCTGCGCCGTGACCGGCACCTTGGGGTGGAAGCCGGCGCCGAGCCGATCGCGCAGGCGTTCGGCCTCGGTGACCATGGTCTCGGCGTCGGGAGCGACGACCTGGGCGTGGAGCATCGCGCCGGCGCCGAGGATCGCCCGGATCTCGTCGAGCAGGGGACCGAGCGGGCGCCGTTCGCGGGCGATCAGGGTCGGGTTGGTGGTGACGCCGGCGATCGGAAACAGGTCGATGGCGCGGGCGATGGCCCGGACGTCGGCGGTGTCGAGCAACAGCAGCATGGCGATCTCTCTTCCAGCTCGAGGCGGATCCGGCCGGGCATTTGGGCCCGGCGACGCGGCGATGTCCAGCGCGAGCGGCGCCGATCGGCTCTTTTGGGGCCCCGGCGGGGGCGGTGCGGCGTCGCGACGGACGGCGGACGGGTCGGCCCGCTGCGAATCGCAGTTTCGAAAGACAACGAAAGCGAGTAGGCTCGCCGCCGTCACAAAACCGAAACCAATCGAGGCGGCCCGTGGCTTCATTGAAGGCGACGAAACGCCATCAGGTCATCCTCGCGACGCTCGGGGAGCGCGAGCAGGCGACCGTGCTCGAGCTGTCCGAAATGCTCGGCGTCTCGCACGTGACGATCCGCGAGGATCTGCGCCAGCTCGAAGAGGCCGGCCAGCTGGTGCGCAGCCGTGGCGGCGCGATCGCCATCGGCGATCGGCGGTTCGAACAGCCGCTGGAATTGACCCGGCGGTCGGAGCCGGAGGCCAAACGAGCGATCGGCCGGGCCGCGGCGGCGCTGGTGCGCGACGGCCAGACGATCATCGTCGACGTCGGTTCGACGACCACGGCGATGGCCGAATCGCTGGACGGCGAGTTCTTCGACCTGACCGTCGTCACCAACGGCCTGAACATCGCCCTGACCTTGGAAAAACGGCGCAATTCGACGATCATCGTCACCGGCGGGACGCTGCGGCCGCTGCAGCATTCGCTGGTCGCGCCGCTCGGGACGACGCTGCTCGAGCGGATCAACGCCGACGTCGCCTTCCTCGGCTGCAACGGCATCGATCCGCGGCGCGGCTTCACCAATTCCAACGTCGCGGAAGCCGAGATCAAGCAGGCGATGATCGCCTCGGCGGCCCGCGTGGTGGTGCTCGCCGACCACACCAAGCTCGCCCAGATCGCCTCGGCCTTCGTCGCGCCGCTCGCCGCCGCCGATCTCCTGGTGACCGACGACGGCGCCGATCCGCGTCTCGTCCAGGAGCTGCGCAGCGCCGGTCTCGAGGTTCTGGTGGTGCCGGTCGAACGCTGAGCGACGGCCGGCGCGGCGATTCTTTGCCTTTCTTATGAAAACTTGTTTTTCCTTGTGTTCGGCGATCGCGGTGATACGGTGATGCGAACGAGAGGCCAGCCGGGAATCCGGTATCGCCCGGGAGGACGAGGATGTGTCGATCGGTGCTCGGTCATCGGAGGGCCGGAGGTTTCGGTTCGCACAGGGCGCGGATGCGCGCCGCGCACGCCTTCGCCGTCCCGATCGTCGCCGCGACCGCGAGCGGCAGGGTCCTGGCGACCGGCGCGTGCCGCGATTCGCTCCGCCGTCTTCGGCCGATCACGCTCCGCACCCGTCGTGAGCCCCTGAGCGCGCCGATGGCCGCGGCCCCGCCGGCGTCCGGCGCACGGCCGCCGAAATTCGAGACATTCGAGGGACTCCTCGGAACGGAATGAACGGGAACATCCGAAACGCTCCTGCTGCGGCTGCGGGCAGGAAAGCGGGCACCCGGTTCGCAACACGCAGCGAGACGACGAGGGAGTGAACGCATGTGGCATTTCGTCAAGACTCTGAAGACGGTCGCCTTGGCGACGGCGGCGTTGACGCTGGCGGTGGTCGCCGGTGACGCGACCGCCGCGGAGAAGGGTTCGATCGGCGTATCGATGCCGACGAAGTCTTCGGCGCGGTGGATCGCGGACGGGGCGAACATGGTCAAGTATCTGGAAGAGAAGGGCTACAAGGCCGATCTCCAGTACGCCGACGACGACATCCCCAACCAGCTGGCGCAGATCGAGAACATGGTGACCAAGGGCGTCAACGTCCTGGTGATCGCGGCGATCGACGGCACCACGCTGACCGACGTGCTGCACAAGGCGCACGAGAAGAACGTCAAGATCATCGCCTATGACCGGCTGATCCGCGGCTCGGCCGACGTCGACTACTATGCGACCTTCGACAACTTCCAGGTCGGCGTGATCCAGGCCTCCTACATCGAGAGCGCGCTCGATCTGAAGGCCGGCAAGGGGCCGTTCAACATCGAACTGTTCGGCGGCTCGCCCGACGACAACAACGCCTTCTTCTTCTACAACGGCGCGATGTCGGTGCTGCAGCCCTACATCGACTCCAAGAAGCTGGTGATCGGCTCCGGCCAGACCGGCATGGACAAGGTCTCGACCCTGCGCTGGGACGGCGCGGTGGCCCAGGCCCGCATGGACAACCTCCTGTCGGCCTTCTACTCCGGCAAGGGCAAGCGGGTCGACGCGGTGCTGTCGCCCTACGACGGCCTGTCGATCGGCATCATCTCGTCGCTGAAGGGCGTCGGCTACGGCG
>NZ_SJFN01000045.1 GCF_004328075.1 Siculibacillus lacustris
TGATAGGCCCTGCTCATGGGTCAGGCGCAGGATCGTCCGGATATCTCTCACGGTCGTTCGTCTCGCTTGCTTCCGTCTGGGCATGTCGGCCTCTCTTCTTCGTGAGAGCCCAACCTGCCAAACGGCGCAGCCGAGAACCGGCCATCAAAACTGTCCGGGAATTACCGGAATTGCTGTCCGGGAATTAGTGAAAGAGCTGTCCGGAGATTACCGAAAACGCTGTCCGGACATTACCGAAACCCGCACTTCCGATCCCCAATAGGGCGGATCGAGATAGAACAGCACGCCGGGCCCATCGTAGCGGGTGACGAACTCGGACCAGCCGAGGTTCTCGATGATCACGCCGGCGAGCCGTTCAGCGAGTTCGGCGAGCATCGGCGCGAGTTTGGTCACGTCGAAGCGCCCCGGCATCCCCGGTGAAACGCCGAAGCTGCGGCCGGCGACCTTGCCGCCGAAGGCACAGCGCTGGAGGTAGAGAAAGCGCGCCGCCCGCTCGAGATCGGTGAGCGTCGCCGGATCGGTGTCGAGCAGGCGCTCGAACTCTCGGCGAGAGGTGAACTGGAAGCGCAGCAGATCCATGAACGGCACATAGTGGCGCTGCAGGATACGGAAGAGCGTGGCAACGTCGCCGGAGAGGTCGTTGATCACCTCGGCCCTCGGAACACGGCGGCGCCGCAGGAACACGCCTCCCATCCCGACAAAGGGCTCGGCATAGGTCTCGTGAGGAATCGCTTCGATCAGGTTGATGAGGCGGGCGGCGAGCTGGCGTTTGCCGCCGATATAGGCTGCCGGCGGCGAGACCGGACGGACGAGGCGTTGGGGTTCCATCTCCATTGAGAACATTCCGCGAACATGGTAGCCGTCGAGGCGCGCTCGAGCGCTCGGCGGGATACCTCGCGACTGGGGTTTCGCAGGCCCGTCTTGGCGGGTGGACCTGCGGCGGAAGGGCGGTTACGCGCCCCGATGCCCCGCCACTTCAAGCCTGAACAGACTGAATTCGGGACGTTTACCGTCTCTCTCACTCACGGAGCCGTGAGTGAGAGTCGTTATTGATTTGTTAACCTACCTGCCCCATACAACCGACAGAGGAGTGCCCGCCATGCCCAACGAAGCAGATTCGGTCGTCACCATGTTCAATCAGATGGTGCGCGACGGGTTCATTACGCCCGTTGAGAGAATGGAGTCGCTGCGCCTGCCGGGGGAGTACATGTACTCCCCCTCAATCGTGACTTATGGTACCGCTGCCGCGTCGATTCGAGCAGGGGTTGTTAGTTATGCCAAACTGGACCAGCGTTCTTAGAGAGATCTCGCTGCTTCAGGCCGTTTCCAATGAAAACGCGTTTGATAAAACGCGACGTAAATATTTAAAGCGGCTATCCCAGCACACGGGTCGCAATGTTATTGCCTATTATTCCGGATTTCTCAGCAAACCTGGCCTCGATGGCGTGCAGATAACTGACGAAGACAAAAACGGGCTCATGCTTTGCATCCATGAATTGGATCGCAGCAAAGGTTTGGATCTAATCCTGCACACTCCGGGCGGTGATAGCCAAGCGAGCATTTCCCTCGTAGACTATCTGCGAAGTATGTTTGGCAATAACATCCGAGCAATTGTGCCTCAGCTCGCCATGTCAGCAGGCACAATGATTGCCTGCTCATGCTTCGAGATCGTTATGGGAAAGCAATCTAGCCTTGGGCCTGTCGATCCACAGTTTGGGTTTATCGCTGCAGCTAACCTTATTGCTGAAGTAAAGCGGGCACAGGCTGAAATCAGCGCAAATCCTTCGCTCGCTATGTTCTGGAATCCGATACTTAGCAAGATTACCCCTTCATTCCTTGAGCGCTGTGCTTGGGCGATCAGGGACTCTAACGAATTTATTGAGAAGACGCTGCGTGACAATATGCTGTCACACCTGGAACTAGAAGAACAAAATAACAGAATAGCTAGCATAAAAAACATATTTGCGAATAACGAGGGGCGCGCCCACAATACGCATATCAATCTTGAGACATGTGAGAGCGTTGGCCTTCGAATAAACAGGCTTGAAAGTGACCAAAAATTTCAAGATCTCATTCTAACGATTCATCACTGCTACACCCACACGCTTGGTAACACTGCAGCATTTAAGGTGATTGAGAACCAGCTGGGCCGGGCTATGGTCAAGCAGCAGGTTATTCAAATGCCGCCAGGAATATACCCTGTCCCTTCGGGGGCAGTCTTCGGCGAGATGCCTGAAGTGCAGGGGCCTGAAGTCCCGATGGCGTGAATCCCCCCCCAAGGCTGGCTCTGGCCGCTGTGCTTATCTGCGGTAGCCAAGCGAACGTGCGAGCTGCGGCATCATTCCGGAGCATCGCGGCTCGTTGTGCGTCGGAATTCCGGCATCCGATCAGAGAGTTCCGCGAGGGCGACGGCGAGGATCACCGCGGTTCCCCACAGTGGATCCTCATAGCCGGCGGCAAGTGCCGCAGCGTGGGCTTCGCGCAAGAGGCTGGAAACAGTCGGAGCGGCGTCGGCCATCAGTCGTCGCCCCCTTCGGCAAGCGCGACCCGCGAGCGGCGGATCGGGCGCGACAGTACGGATTGCAGGTCGGATCGCAGCGAACGCGTCTCGGCGAGGACGCGCTCTTCGGTCCGGGCGAGGCGCTCGTCGAACGAGGCGAGCGCCGTGATCGTGACGTAGCTCTCGGCCGCCTTGAGCTTGCTCGCAGCGAGATCCTTCTCGATCGACGCGCAACGGTCGTCGACCTTGCCGAAGCGGGCGATGAAGATGCCGGCGACCACGGCGATCACACCGCAGATCGCAACGAAGGCACCCACCATTTCCAGGGTGATGTTCATGGGATGGTTCCGAGCAGGGTCCGTCGGAAGTGCGCGAGAGGTGCCCCCCTCATCGCCCTGTGAAAATGCCGGCGATCCGGCCGGCGATCGCATGGCCGAACATGCCGCCGATCACGATCGACGCCCATGAGCCGAGATCACCGGTCAGGGCATCGGTACTGCCGAGGGCGAGCACCTTGTCCCAGATCACCAGTTTTGCGATGTAGACCGCGAAGATCATTTCGATCGTCACCCGCGGCAGCGCCGTGAACCACGATGCGAGTTCCGCTTGGACGATCGCCTGACGGGCGGCGATGTCTCGCGACGCGAGATCGGCGGCGATCCGGTCCGTCGTGTTGCCCGCGTCGAGGCGCGCCTTGTAGGCCTCGACAACCTTCCCGGCGAGCCCGCCGGAAATCCAGTCGAGGATCGTGGTCCACCACATGGCATCACCTCACGAGGTCAGGGTGCGGCGGCGGGCGGCATAGCCGAGGACGGCGATCCCGAGCGTGATCATCGGCACCCAGGCCGGATTGATCGCCGACTTGATGGCGTCGGCGACGCCCGGGTCGCCGAGGAGATCGGCCGCGGAGGCGACCAGGGCGATCAGCGACGAGGACAGCGCGACCGCGTGCGTCCACACGACGGTCACCGAGCCGCGAACCGCGGACCAGGCGCGCGTGCCGATACCGCCCTCGGCCTTGCGCCAGCCCGAGGCGAGATCGACGACGATCCAGAGGAGAGCGAACAGGGCGACGATGCCCATGATGACGGAGGTCATGAGAAATCCTTTCGGGTCGGGAATTTCAGGAAGAGATGGCGGCCGACGTGCAGGCCCGGTGGTGCTGCCACAGGCCCCAGCAGACGAGGCCGAGGACGCCGATCGCCAATCCGCCGACGAGGAGGCCGGCGAGCGGGTGCCCGGGTGCGGACTGGACCAAGGGGACGGCGGCCACGGCCGCCACGGCCGCCACGGCCGCCGCGGTGGCGGTCCGTTTGACCTTGGCGGGCGCCTGGGCGACCGTGCGCCCGACGGTCTGGTGACCGATTTCCAGGGCGCCGAGGTCGGACATGGTCCGCCGGACCCGGGCGAGTTGCCGGCACCGCTCGCGGTAGCCGATCAATCCGCCGTTCACTGCCCGGGTCACGCCTTCGATATCGTCGGCTTCGGCCATCGCGTTGCAGGCCCGCCCCTTGTAGGTCGAGGCCGCCCATTCGGCGGCCGCGACGGCGAGGGCCCATTCGGCGGAACAGGCGAGGTCGGGATGGCCGGCGAGATCGATGCCGAGCACGCGACCATATGTCTCGTAGGCCTCGCGACCGGTGATCTGGAGCAGACCTCGGCCGATGAAGCGCCAACCGTCACCGGGGCTCACGTTGCCCATCCGCCCGCCATAGGTCTTCTCGGCGAGCTTCTCCGGGGCATGGGCGTAGGGCGTGGCGGCAGCGGCGGTCGGGAAGCGACCGGGCCAGACCTCGGTCATCCGCTCGGCCGAGTAGTTGAGGCTCTCGACGCGGATGGTGAGGTCGTCCGTCTCGTGCAGCACCTGAGCGAGGAAGTGCATCAGGCGTTGCGGCGACGAGATCTCGAAGCGGGCGAGAACGGCGTCACCCGCGTCGAATGCGGCGAGGTATTCCGGGCGCGCGGACGGCGCGAGCCGCCGCACGAGGTCGATGGCACGCATGACGTGCTCCCTGGAATCTACGGGAAGGGAAGGTGCGTCGGCGCCGAGATCGGTGCCGGGACCGAGCCGCCGACCTCAGGCCGAAATGCGCGCCGCGGCGCGGAACAGATCGTCGACCTGGGTCGCAGTGAGCGGCGGTACGAGCGCGGCGGCGAGGGTGGCGATCGTGGGAGACGAGCGTTCGAACACCTGCGCCGTCGACCACGCGAGTTGAACGATCGGCGCGGCCGCGGCGACCGCCGCCTGCGCCTCGTCCAGCAATCCGGCCGCGAGCAGGGCCGCCTTGGCCTGGAAGGCGGATACCGCCGCCGGCACCGGTTCGGCCGGTGCGACATATTCGGCGATCGGCTGGCCACTGCCGACGATTGCGGCGAAGACCTCACCGGCGAGGCCGTCGGCGTCCCGTGAGGCCTGGAAGGCCGTCGGATCGCCGACGACGGCCGCGACCGGCAATGAGGTCTTCCCGCGGAACGTCACGGCACCCTGCGAATCCTGGACCGGCTCGTCCGGCACCTCGACGGTCGTCGCAGGCTGAAGCTCCAGCACGACGCTGCACGAGAGATGCTCGTGCGCCGCATCGCCCCACACGGGATCAGAAAACGAGATCAGACGCATGTCAGCCTCCGAAGAACTGGATTTGGCCGCCGCCGGCCGCGGTCGGGTCGAACGTGCCGACGCCGGACTCCGAGAAGAGCACGCGGCACTGGGTGGTGGTCTTGAGCGTGGGCGCGGTCCCGGGGCCGCCGGAGGCGTAGACCGCGGCGGCAACTCCGTAGGTGCCGGACAGCGCTCCCTCGACGCAGTAGTTCGCGCTGGCGAGCGCCGCCGTGAAGGTGATGGTGTAGTCACCGACGCCGTTTCGAACGATCGATGCGGTATTCGACGAAGCATTGATGACGACCGCAGATCCGTTCCAGTACCAGACCGCCCACGCCTTCGCGGCACTCGGAATATTGGTCAGTTGCGATCCGTCACCGAACACGCCGGTACTGTTGAAGCCGCCCTTCAAGGTGCTTGCGATGAAGAACTGAAAGTTGTTTCCAGTCCGATCGTAGAGCATGTAGTCGTTCGCATCGCAGCCCAGCGCCGGATTTGATCCGGACATGGTGAAGTACGCGCTGGGGGCGACCTGAAATACGCTGGCGTTGATCAGGCCGGTATAGTCGATATATGCCTTGAGGACGCCCTGAATGCGCCACTCGTAGCCACCAAAAGCATTGCCGGTATCACAGATGCTGCGGGAAATCGCACTCCCGGCGTACCAGTAGGAGTTGACAACACCAGAGCCAACTTCTGCCGTCTGCAGATAGGTATAGCCACCTGCAGTACCCGTAGTGAGGGACATACGAGCCGTGGTATTGGCGGTGGCGGATGCGTTCGTGACGCCAAGCTCTCGGGCGCCACCAGCGTTGGTGCCGTTTACGCCGACATTAGAACTCGGGAAGTTCACGGCGGTTATCGTATAGCCGCTACGCGCGATGGCCATCCAAGTGGATGCGGACGCCCATGTGTCGTTGAGCGCCCGGAACCGGAGCACTGTTGCATCGGCGTAGGCGTCCCAGAGCTTGCTGTCTACGGCAGCAGCGGTGTAGCTCCAGACGAACCCAGGGGATGCCGCGCTGGATGCCCAGAAGTTGGGTGCCGTGACCGTCCCGGTGGCAACGGGGTTTACCTTCGAGAGATAGCCGGCCGGATCGAAGAGCGCGGCCGCGGCGGCGCTGGAGGCGGCTGCGGTGGCCGAGTTGGCGGCCCCGGTCGCGGACGTCGCCGCATTGCCCGCGCTCGTCGACGCGGCCGCGGCCTGGGTCGAAGCCGTCGTGGCGGAAACGGCCGCTGCCGCCGCACTGGTCGACGCTCCGGTCGCCGAGGCGGCGGCGGCGATCGCACTGCCGGAGGCCGACGACGAGGCGGATGTGGCGGTTCCGGCGGCCGCCGAAGCCATCGCCGCGGCACCGGCCGAGATGGCGAGATCGCTGGTGACGGTGGTCGCCGCCGCCGCGGCAGCGGCGGCGGCCCCAGAGGCGGAAGCGGCGCTCGTGCCGGCACTCGCCGCGAAGCCCGAGGCGGCGGCGATGGCGGTGGAGAGATCGATCGGCACCGGCGCGGGAACGGGGTTCGGGACCGTCGCCGGCGAGGTGACGGTTACGGTGTCGGGGGCCGCGGTCATCGCGTCACGCCTTGTCTGAGAGTGAGCATCCCGCCGTCACAGCGGATGAAGTCGCCGCCCGAGGCGGTGAAGCCGAAGTCCCAGACGTAGGATCCGGCTACGAGCGGACTGATCACGCTCTGCGGCGCCGAGAACACGACGACCCCGGTGGAATAGGTCGCGCGACCGTTGGCGGTGTTCATGTCGAGAACGAGATTCGCCGAGGCGGCATCGGGCCGGACCTGGAGACGCCAGGCGGCGGCATCGAGACCGTAGGCCGCCGCCCACGGCGTCACGTCCAGCGACAATTGGAAATGCGCCGTGTTGTAGGCCGAGATATCCATGGCCCCTCCTCAGAGAGAAAACCCGCCACTGGCGGCGTGTCGGTCCGGGGCTCGCGAGCCGCCGCGTTCAGTCGGGCCAGACGAGCGGCGGCAGCGCGGCGAGCACCGCATCCACGGTGGGGACGGCCTCGGCCCCGCTCCGCACCGCGGCGAGGGTGGCGAGCGCGGAAGCCCACACCGCGTCACGCCAGGCGACGAAGGCCTTCGCTTCCGCCGACCAGGTCGCGTTCGTGGATGCGACGTAGCTGGCGCAGCTTTCGGCGCCGTCATACCCCCGACCACGCGCCTGCGACTGGACGAAGCGGCCGACCGCGGACTGCATCACCGCCTCGATCTCGGCCGCCGTGGGAACCGGCAAGATCTTCTCGACCAGTTCAGGAACGCCATCGATGATCGCCACCGCCTTGCCGCCGTTCAGGCCGGCGAGGAGTTCGGCGTGCTGGGCGCCGGTGATCTCGACGACCGTCGACGGCATCGCCGAACCGTGGATCTCGGACGAGTAGAACCCCCCGGAGGCCGGGTCGTAATAGATCTGATCGGACATGATGTGCCTCAATAGCCGATGGCGAAGATCATGGGAGCGGCCGCGGGGCTGCTCACGTCGGCATAGGTCGAGAGTTCCAGTGCAATCACGCAGGACGCCGCGGTCTTACTGATGAGTTCGAACCAATAATCGTTACCGCCACCGTTCGAAGTGTTGATCTTCGACGTGATCACGGTCAGACAAGCCGTGGGGAAGGTCATCGGGAAGGTGACCGTCTGCATCGCCAAATCCGCGTGCGACGAGGTCACGTCGGCGCCGGTCGCCCACTGGAGGATCAGGCCGGACGGCAGCTTCTGGTAACCGTTGGACGCGAACAGATGGACGTCGTTGATCTTGGTGTCCACGTAGGCGGATCCGGCGACCGACACCCAGTTGGACCCGTCGGATTCGACGACTGCGGTTCCCTTGGTGGCGAGCGAGAGCGTCGTGACGACGGTTGCGATGCCGGGTCCGACGAAGCCGCCGGCGACGGTGGCGAGCGTCTGTGAAACGCCCGAGGCGTTGTAGACGGCGAACTGTGCACCGCCGTTCCCGACCGGCGTCGGGAGCGTCGTCGTCACCGTCGACGCCGCCGTGATCTCGACGAGTTTGCCGGCATCGCCAGCCGTCAAGGTCGTCGCAGCGGCGAGGAGGCGAGCCGCCGTCGCGAACCCGGCCGGGGCGGACAAGGGCCCGGCCATCGCGTCTCCGCCGCGGCCGATCCGCGAAGCGATCGATTTCCAGAGCATCAGATCGTCGGTGTTGTCCTCGGCGACGCCGCCCTGGCGGATCGCCTGCCGCAGGAGTGCGGTCACCTGATTGAGCCAACCGGCGAGCACCCGCGTGCCGTCTCCGGCGGTGAGCGAGGAACAACTCCGGAAGTAGGTATCGAGCGCCCCGAAGACGCGGTCTTCGCCGGGGCGGCTCGACGACACGTTGGCGGCGTTGGAGCCGGGACCGACCAGATCGGTGCTCATCAGACGACCTCATAGACTGTGGCGACATGCGCCGGAATCACACGGGAGAGCAGACAGATCAGAGGACCGACGTCCGGCCCGCAGCCGAGCGGCTGACCGGCGCCCCAGGCCGAATTGCCGGCGAGGAACGGCACCTGCATCGCGCCGCCATAGGCCGGCGACGCCGAAAGCGAGATCGCGATGACGATGGTGGCCATCGGCACGCCGTTGCCGGCCGACGAACATCCGGCCTGGAAGCATCCGGCCCCGACGGTCTGATCCCGCACGCAGGAGATCGACCAGCCCGCCCTTGCCGCGAGCGCCTGCAGGTCGACGCAGCGACCGCCGGTCGATCCGACCACCTTCGAGCAGAGGTCCGGAAAAGGGTCGCAGCCGTCCGGGAGGCCGTAGTCGATCCACCAGTCGTCGAGGCTCTCGTCGGCGGTGCGGCAGAAGAATTCGGCCTGCCACGAACACAGGCGGTCGTTGGCCTGGGTGAAGACGTCGGCGACCCCACGCCAGAATCGCCACAGAACCGACCCCGGCGTGCGGGGCCAGGCCCGCCCGCGGGGGAGCGAGGCGAGCAGGCTGGCGTGGACCTCGTCGAGGCTCGGGCAGCGGTCGACGAGCGCGGAAGCGCTCGAACAATCCATCGGGAGACCTCAGAGGAAGGTGACGTTGCCGAGGGTGGCGATCGATCCGGCGGGAACGATCGGGTCCACCGCCGGTGCGATCAGGGTGTGGCGATCCTCGCCGCTGGCGGCCGAGATCGCCTGCGAGATCCACGAGCGCGAGAACGTGACGGGCGTCGCGAGAAAGGGCATGCCGGCGACGGCCGTGTCGCCCCCGGACGGCCGAGCACGACGGACGCCGAACAAGTCCCGCAGTTCGGCGAGCACGGCCTCCTGGACCGGTCGAGTGGCCGGCAGCAGCCCCGAAATCGTCACGTCGATCGGCAGGGCGGTCGGCGCGACCAACATCGGAACGGAACCTGCCGGCGCCTGTAGAGCGATCACCTGGGTGGCGACGCCGACGAGGGCCGGCGACGGGACCGCGCTGCCGGTCGAGCCATCGGCGAGGACGAAGACCCGCAGACCACCCGGCGCCGGCCAACAGCGTTCGACGTAGGCCGCCACCACGCCGGGAACCGACATGGCCCATCGAACGAAGTCGGCGGGCGTCCCCGCCCCCGGCGGGTTCTGTTTGCGAAACAGGAGCCGCGCTCGGTAGCTCTCGCGGCCTTCCGCGTCGACCCCGTCGACGATGGCGTCGACGGCGACGGTGAAGGTCGCGGTGCCGGTCACTCCGGACGTCGCCGACAGCGCTTGGCCGGAAAGACAATTGCCCGCTGCGCCGGCCGTGACGGCGGTCACCGGGAGTGAGAGGGAACCGGCCGCCGTCAGAGCAGCGGCGGTCGGCACCACGTAGGTCTGCCCATCGGAGCGCGTGAGGATCGCCCCGGCCGCCACGGTGACGGCGCCGGGCGCGACGAGGGTGACGGTGCCGTTCGCCACGGCCGCGGACTTGGGCGGCAGGGCATAGTCGCGGCCGTGTTCGATGAGACCGTCCCAATCGGCGGACCAGATGAAACGACGGCGTTCGACGATCGCCATGCGGCCATAGAGTTGGGCGAGCCCCTCGCCGATCACCTTGGCGGTCGGGCCGATGTTGTTCGGCCACAGCCACGCGTCGAGCCCCGGCAGAGCCGCGGCGAAGGCACGGCGGGTCCGCTCGACGAGCTCGCCGAGAGACGGAATCACGAGCGACATGGGAACCTCTCAGCTGGAGACGGACGACCAGGCGAAGTCGTACTTGCCGTCGTGGATCAGCGAGCCGTCGCGATCGTAGAGCCGAAGAGCCCAGTTCAGACCGTGGTCGTCACTGCGGCGCTCGACGTCGACCTCGAGACGGATGGCGACCTTCGCCTGGAGGAGCGGCGCCATCGCGTCACGGATCATCGCCTCCGCCCAACGCTCGATCTCCGGCAACATCGATGCGCGCTCGAGCAGCCACAGGAGCGAGCCCATCTCGTCCTCGCCGAGGTCGGCGCGGACATCGACCGCGTCTCCCCACCATCCCCGCGGGTCGCCCGCCTCGACGAGTTTTGCGAGGGGGTGGGATGCCGGGCAGCGGCGATCGGTGAACAGGCAGAGAATCACCGCGGTGGCGAGAGGCGCGGTGGCGCGGAGCCCGCCGGCATTGCCGCTCGCGGCGCCGGCGAGTGTCCAATCCGCCGCCCCGGTCGCCGGGTCGAGCACGGTATCCCAGCCCGGCCAGGACGCGGTCGAACAGGCTTCGGTGCTGCGCGTGTCGATGACGATCATTCGATCAGCACCCGGGTCGAGAGGTTGGTGATGTCGGCAAAGCCGCCGGTGTCGGTCGTGCCCTGCATCGCGGCGGGCATGGCGGCGCCGTCGGACCCGAGCTTGATGACCGGACTGTCGATGGTGACGGCGGGTGCCCGCAGCGTGATCTTGGTGGCGGAGACGATGCGGATCTCGGATTGCACCAGCGATACGATGTTGCCGAAGGCGTCGTAGATGGCGGTGTGACCGACGGCCAGATCCCGCGGGCCGTAGTCCGCATGGTCGAGGCCGAACAGCATCGCCCGATCCGAACGGCCGCCCAGCGCTGCGAGCAGTCCGACCGATCCGGGCGGTGGGCTCGACGAGAACCCGAAATCCTTGACCCGTGGCGCGAGGACCTCCTCGCCCTTCAGGCCGGTGCCGCGGATGATGTGCTGGGGGCCGGAGGCGTCGATGTCCGCCAGGCGCACGCGGCGGATCATCGCCGCCACTTGCGCCCGGGTCTCGGGATCATTCGACATTGCTCTCGTCCATGTCCCAGGCGGGTTTCGACTTGTTGCCCTTGCCCTTCTTGCCGCCGTAGGCGCGCGGGTCGACGAGGTGCAACACGGTCTTGGTCGCGGCCCCCTCCCCGCCGGACTGGGAGAAGGAGGCGGTTTCGATCAGCATGTCCTGGGCGAGTCCGAGGAACGGGCTCTCCACCCAGACCTTCCATCCCGGCGTCCACACGGTGCCGGACGGATCGCGCCAACCGACGACGGTGATCGAGGCGGTGAGGCCGCGGCCTGCCGAACGGTCGCGCCGGCCGCGGGCGCGGCGGGTGGCACCGGCGTGATCGATGTCGTCCTGAATCACCGTGATGAGCGGGCGGTGCCGCTTCACCGTCGCATCCGACGCGACAGCCTCGACCTCCAGCGCATCGACCCCCATACCGAGAGGACGCTGCCCGCGGACATGATGCTTCGAATGCCGCTGACGGAAATCGTGGTCGGCTTCGCCGTGCTGCAGGTTCTGCCCTTCGATCAGGCCCCCGGCGTGTTTCTTGGCGCGGCCGGCCCGGTAGAAGCGGATCGATCCGTCGGCCTCGCCGGCCATCGTCAATTCCTGACTGGCGCAGAGACGCGACAGACAGCCGAAGACACTCTCGCCCGGGTGGACCTGGACCTTGCCGATCTTGCCGAGCGTCTCGTCGGTGACGAAGCCCACGCCGAACCGATCGAGGGCGGTCGCCACGTCCTTCACCGTGACGTTCTCGAAACGCCCGGTCTCGTGCATCGCCGAGCAGTCGACGACGTCCTGGGCGCGCGATCGGCCATGGATCACCACCTCGCCGCGATCGGGCGAGAGGACCGGACGACGGCGGTCGACATAGCCCCGACAGAGGAGATCGGATCCGGCGAGGATGTCGACGGCGGTCCCGTTCGGCAGCAGCGTCGCCAGCGCGGCGAGCCCGCCGACCGCCGCGGCGGTGACCTGGAACGACCGTGCGGCCTCGCGGATCGAAGCGGAGACGTGAACCACCTCCCAGTTGACGAAGTCTCGGCCGCCGGCCCGGACGATCACGGTTTCCACGGTCATGACACCAGTGCCTCGAACACGCGCGGCATGAAGCCGGGGTGGGTGACCTGATTGCGCGACACCAGTTCGGGCCCCCGGCTCGGATCCCGGTAGAGCACCCAGGCGAGTACCGTCGCCGGCAATTCGGCCGAGGTCCGGATGGTTCGGACCGGCGCGAGGTCGGCGATGGCCCGCGTCAGCCACTCGACCGCCGCATCCCGCACCGCGACCAGCGCGGTGCTCGGTTCGGCCGCCTCGGCCGCGCCGAGACTGTCCATCGCGACCAGGGCCCGTTCGGTGGCGACGACGAAGTCGGCACGCGCCGCAACGCCTTCCTGGCGGGAGGCATAGGTTGCCCGAACGATCGCCTCGGCGGTGACCGCGAGGCCGACCAGGCGCTGGACGACGTCGAGGCGAACCCCGTTGCGCGCCATGGCGAGGCGGCAGGTGGTGGCGGCGGTGACCGGCGCCGCGTCGGGGTCGGCGATGGTCCAGGGCGCGAAGGCATCGCGGACCCGATCCGGTCCGGCCGCCGAGTCGGCCTCGATGGCGAGGTCGCCGATCTTGCGCGCCAGGGCCAGGATCACGGCGCCGGCGTCCACACCGGTGGCAAGCGCGTCGAGGCCGAGCCCGGCGAAGCCGGAGACGACGTCGGACGCGAGGGCGAAGTCGGTCCCGTCCTCGATCGCCGCGACGACGGCGGTCAGGGTCGAGGTGACGGCAAGGGCCGCGACCGCATCGTCGAGGATGGTGCCGGCGACGAGGTCGAGACCGGCGACGAGATCGACCAAGCCGTCGGTGACGGCCGCGGTGACCCAGTCGACCGTGCCCATGAGATCATAGGCGGTGGCGAGCAGCCCGAGGGCTGCGGAGAGACCGTCGACCGCGTCGAAGACCGACTGGCCGAGGCTCGCCTGTGTGGCCAGGATGGCCGTTGCACCTTCCCGCAGGAACGTGATCTGCCACGCGACATAACCGGCCTTGTCGCGCTCGCGCTCCCGATGCCACTCGTGGGCACGGGCGGCGACCGGCCCGTCGATCGGCAGGACCAACAGGCCGGGGCCGGGCTGGTCGAGCGCGGCGAGCAGGATCGCCGCGTCGGCGTCGGCGGTATCGGAGGCGAAATAGGCGGTCACCTGCCAACGCGCGACGCCGGACCCGAGATCCTCGTGGAGAGGGTCGTCGCGCCCGGGGAACTCGTGACTGGCGATGCGCCGCTTGCCGGCGTGCGTGTCCTTCTCGACCCAGAAGGGCACGCCCTGCCAGGACGCCGGCCACAGCGTCGAGAGCCAATCGCGCGTCATGACAGCCTCACTGGTGGTGGTCGACGTTGGTGTCGGACCGGCCGGTCGAACCGGCGCCGGTCAGCGAGATGTTGCCCATCGCATTCTTGACGATGCCGGTGATCTGCGCCTCGAACCCCGGCCCCGGCTTGACCTCGAGCGTGATCGTTGCGCCCCCGGTGAGGCCCGACCGCAAAGCGGATTCGAGGTCGGAGGAGAAGCTCTTCAACCCCTCGGTGAACCCGGCCATCTCGGCCTCGGAGGGTTTGGGAAGCGGCACACCGCCGTCCCAGGGCCGATCGGGCCGCCGCTCCGGCATCGGATAGAAGGGCGGCGGCTGTATCAGCGGGCTCAGGCCGAGGTCATGCGCCGACAGTCCGCCATTGCTCCGGATCCCGCCGCGACCACTTACGAAGGCCATGAAACCCGAGAATTTTGCGACCTCCGGTGCATCCCCGCCAAAGTCACCACCAGTGACGTAGGGTGGCAGTCCCATGTTCGCGACGCCGAGCGAGGAGGAAGGAAGAGGCGTCCCCTCCATGTTTGCGAGATAGCTCGGAGCAACTGGAACAGCCGGCAGCTTAGATAATAGAGCCTTCAGCTTATCGAGGGCTTCCCCAGGCGTCTGATCGAGGCTTTCGGGATGAGGAATCTCGTCGCCCAGTTCGAGCGCCCCCCACAACATCAAACCGAACGATCCCAGCTTTCCCAACTTCTGCGCCAAGCCCGCCTTCTTTCCTCCAGGCGCCCCCGGCAACCCACCGAGCAAATTTCCGCCGGCGAGTTTGACCGCGGCCGCATCGAGCGCCGCCGCCGATGCGTCGAGAGCAAGGGCCGATCCCTTGAGACCGAAGCCGTTCATCAGGCCGCTGACCAGACCATAAGTCCCGGCGGCGCCGACGGTCGCGCCGGTCGCCAACGCGCCACCGGCAAGCCATTTCGCGGCCTCCGGGTTCTCCTCCTGAAACTTCGACAGCCGCTCCTGCCACCCGCCGACGGTCTTGGCCAGGCCGTCCATCATGTGGGCGGCCGTGCTCATGATCGGCGAGCCGAGCACCCCGGCGAAGTTCTCGATGGCGTGCCCGAGTTCCTTCAAGGTCGCCTTCGGATCGTCGATGGCGTTCTCGTTCATCGCGTCGAGCGATGGGATGGCGTTTATGCCCTGGGCGTGGGCGCGGATCGTCTCGGCCTGCTGCAGGAAGATGCGGCCGAGGTTGGCGGCGGTCGACGGCAGCGTCTGATTGAGCAGGCGCACGAGATCGGGCAGCGCCGTGATGCCCTTCTTGGCCGCCGCCGAGCGGAAGACGGTGTCGAACCACTGGAACGGGTTCGCGGCGAGCAGGTCGTCGCCGACGACCTTGCCGCGATAGCCCTTGATGGATCCGGTCTTCGACCGGACGATCTGATCGGGGTCGGCGAGCAGCCCGAGCTCGGCCATGCGCTCGACCGGGATATGCTTGTTCTGCATCCCGCCGCGCAGGGTCTTCACCAGCATCGACAACGCGTCGCCCGCCGACGAGCCGTGCATTTCCTGGATGATCGACGGCATGGCGCTGTTGATGAATTCGTCGGACAGCGTCGCGCCCGCCGACTTCGAATATTTCCAGGCCTCATAGATCTGGGTGGTGTCGATGGTCTTGCCGAACCAGGCCATCGCCTTGACCTGCCCCTCCAGGAAGCGCGTGAAGCGGGCCGGGTCCGACATCATGCCGAGGCTCTCGCCGGCCTTGACGATCTCCGCCAGACCGGTGTCGTTGATCCCCATCGCCCGCATCGCCGCCTTCGCCTTGGCGAGTTCGGGCAGCAGTTCGAAGGCCTCTTCCGGGTGGCGGACCGAGGACCGGGTCTCCCGGTGGAGTTCCATCAGTTCGCCGACCGTGAGGGTCGGCAGCTTTTCGGCGAGTGAGCCGGCGAGCGTGCGGGCGCGGACGATTTCCGGCGCCGACATGCCGGCCTGCCGCATCTGCACTTCGTTGTGCTTCAACTCGGCGGCGGCATTCCAGGCGTGATGCGTGCCCGCCAGGATCGCCGGGCCGGCGACCATGCCGAGTTGCCCGAGCCGCTCCGAGAAGCGCAGGTTCTCGTGCAGACGGTGCGCCGAGGCGGCGCCGCGATCCTGGGCTCGATCGAGACGTTCGACGGCGCGAGCCATCTTGTCGATGTCACCGGCGACGGTATTCAGGCGCGTGAGGTTGGCGACCTGGCGCTCCAGATGCCCGATCGCCGTCGCCGCCCGCTCGATTCCCTGCGCCTGGCGGTCGAAGGCGGCGAAGCCTTCGGCCTTGCCCATCATCTTGGTCAGGCGGTCGAGCGACTGGAGCTTCTTGGCGAGCTTCTCGATCTTGCCGCCGGCGCGATCTTCGATGTCGATGATCGCGGTCGCCTGAAGGACACGCTCGCCCGACATGGGTCATCTCCGTTTCGTCCGTTCGACCCAGTGATGGGCGCGGCGCCACCAGCGCAGGAAGTCCGAGAGGAAGGCCTCGTCGGCCTCGGCCGGCGAGAGCCGCTTCAGATCGAAGACGAGCGCATCCCAGATCAGTCCGAGGACGTCGTCGGCTTTGCGGCCGCGATCGCTGCCGTCGCCTCGGATTTCGCGAAAAAACCGAGGAAGGCCTCGCGAATGCGCAGGCCGTCGGCGAGCGAGACATTGCCGAGCAGGGTCGGGATGTCCGGCTCTTCGACGAGCTTCTCGAGGTAGGCCTTGATGGCGTCGTCGTCCTCGACGTACTGGGGCTTGCCGGCCATCGTCACCCAGCGGAAGGGCTTCCCGAAGGCGAGCAGTTCGCGCATCCGCGGCTCGCGCAGCACGACGCGGGCGATCTTCTTGTCCTCGCCGATGGCGATCGGGGTTTCGAGGTCGATGGTGATCTGTCCCATGGCGCTCACCCCTGCCGTGCATAGCGCGAGGCGCGGATCGTCAGACCCGAGATCTCGCCGTCTTCGCGATTGTCGGAGAGCTTGCCCGACCAGCCGGCGTCGGAGAACGTGTGGACGACCCCGGTGTCGTCTTCGACGATCACGAAGGTGCCCCGCATCCGAACCAGCGTGTCGGCCGACAGACCGGGATCGGACTGCAACGTGACCTCGGCGCCGTAGGCGTTGGGCTTGAAGCTGAAATAGACGGTGCCGTTCTGATTGGTGCCGTCGCTGATCTCGACGTTGGTGGAGTCGAGCTTGAAGGTGCCACGCATCGTGACCGCCTTGCCGGCGGCGTTGAGGCGCATGGTACCGCCGAAGGTCGGGGCCATCGGATTACCTCTCGGAGGATGTCGGGGGGAGGCCCGCGCGGACCGGCGGGTCCGCGAAGGGGGCGACGGGACGATCAGGCGGCCTTGGGCACACCCAGCGCGTAGAGGGTGGCATTCGCGGCGATGACGTCGAGCGGATGGACGTTGTCCAGCGCCAGGAAGGTGTTGACGCGGGTCGGCGTCGACGCATCGATCTCGACCCGCAACGCCGCGGCCATCTGATCGGGGTTCTTCAGGATGCCAGCGTCGGAGAGGCCATAGAGCGAACCGACCATGGTGCCCCAGATGTCGGCCGGGGCGACGAGCGCCGGATTGCCGCTCGGGTTCTTCTGGACGAGGCCCTTGTTGCCGTGGGCGGCATTGACGTCGGCGCGCAGGCGCCGCAGCGAATGCATCGACTGGAACAGGGTCTGCACATCGCGGAAGGTCAGATCCGGGGCGGCCGACGGCCCGACACGGTTGGTCGTCACCAGCTTGTCGATGCAGAGATTGCCGAAGTCGTCGCCGGTCCAGGTCGAGATTCCCGACTGCACCAGGGTGTTGCGCACCGCGTAGCCGTACCAGGAGGTGCGGTCGCGCGGCGGCTGGAGACCCTGGACGATCAGGTTCGACTGGTTGCGGGAGACGCCGCCGTTGGTGTAGTCGCCCAGCCACGGCGCGACGCGCCCGACGAAGCCGGCGGCCCAGAGATAGGCGGGCTGCGGCGCCACCACCGGGCGGCCGATCACGGTGAGGTGGCGATCGTTGTAGGTCAGACCGAGCGTGGTCAACGCCGAGGTGGTGCCCTCCGCCACGGTGAAGACGTGGCCGTAGCTCTGGCGCGAATAGCTCCAGCGGCCGGAGGTGTCGTTCATCGCGGCGATGCAGGTGGCGAGGCTCGCGGTGTCCGACCAGGGACAGACGACCATGTCGTACTGGTTGTCGAGCATGGCGGCGAGGGAGTTGGTCAGGGTCGGCACACCCGTCCCGGCCACGCCGACGGCGACCGTCAGAGCGCCGGTCAGCGCGAAGATGTTGCCGCTGATCGGCGGGATGAAGAAGTCGGTGTCGTTGCCGATGGTGCCCTTGTGGCGGAAGGTCGCCGTCACGACGGCGACGGCCGCCGCCGCGGTGACCTGGAGCGAGGCGCCCGTCAGGGGGTTGTAATAGGCGTTGATCGCCGCCGCGAGCGCCGCGGCGATCGTCGTGGTCGTGTCAACGGCCGAGATCGACAGGGAGATGCGTTCCCCCATGATGTCGAGATAGGCGGCACCGGCGGTGCCGACGGCGGCGGCGGCGACGGTGAGCGTCCAGGTCGCGGCGGCACCGGTTTCGGCCGGCGCGGTGCCCCAGACCTCCTGCACCGGCGCGTTCTGACGCACCAGGCGGAACATCTCGCGCGCCATCGAGCCCGAGCCCGTGAGGCGGTCGGCGTCCTGCTGCGAGCCGAGGAAGGTCGGCGTGTCGGCGGCGAGCGTGCCGGCGGTCGTGGTGTGGCCGATCACGAGGGCTCGCGAGTTGCCGGTGAACGCGCCGGCGGAATTGAGTTCGAAGGCGGTGAGCGGCGCGACGAGGCCGCTGCCGGGGATCGAATTGAACAGAACGGCCATGGAACGGCGCCTCTCGAAACGACGAAGCCCGCCGGGTCAGGGCGGGCTTCGTGGGGAACGTTGCTGCGACGAAATCAGACGATGTGGTCGGGGCTCTCCGGGGACGCCGTCCCGACCTCCTCGGCCGCGATCAGCGAGCCGTCGCCGAGCAGCGCGTGCCAGAAGGCATCGTCGGCGTCGACGAGCCGGCCGCCGGCCGGGAAGAAGAGACCGACCGTGCCCGGCATCGGCAGGATGTGGGCGGGATCGGCGAGCTTGGCGAAGACGGCGCGCATGGAGGACTCCTGCGGTCAGGGGACGGGGGCGTGGAGATCCGGCGGTGTCGGCGGGGGCCGACCGAGGCCGATGGTCATGTCGATGCCGGTGAGCGCCGCCGGCAGAGCGCCGGGTGGGTGCACCGAGGCCGACACGGTCGCCAGGACGTCGAGTGACGACGGCAACACGAACCGGGGGGCGAGCGAGGCCAGGGGCTCCGGCAGCGCCGACGCCGGCACCGTGCCGGCCGCGGGCCAGGCATCGCAGTGAACCTTGGCCCGGAACCGCAAGGTCCGTCCGGCGAGCCGCACCGCCTTGTCGGTGGTGCGCTGCGGCATGTCCTCGGACTCGTCGATGCCGACCCGCGCGGCGCGGAACAGGGTCGCCGCGTCGTCGTAGTCGACGGCGCCGCCGATCGACAGGCGGCGGCGGACCTGGGAGACGAGCAGATCGACCATGGCCTCGTGATCGCGGTCGGGAATGGCCGTGGTCGCGCCGTCGATGGTCTGGGGATTACCGTCCGGACCGGTGACGTCGAGCGAGCCGGCGACGAGAACGACCGCCTCGATCACCAGCCAGACATGGGTCTCGGCCGGATCGGTGCGGGCCGAGCCATAAGGTCGGCCGCGCCCCTCTTCGGTGTAGACGCAGAGCGAGGGTCCGGTGTCGAGGGAATCGATCCCGTCGAGCGGAAACTGGCGGCTGTCGTAGAGGCGGTCGCCGGCGATCGTCGCCCCGGTCAGGGCCTCGATCGCGGCGAGCCGCAGCGCCAGATAGGCGAGCATGGCGACCTCACTTGAGCCGGTTGACGGTCGCCTTGACGCGACCGGTGTCGTCGGGCGCGGTGTTGGCGACTTGCCAACGGGCCGCGTCGCCGAGTCGCACCAGGATGTCGCCCTCTTCGAGGGTCAGACCGGCCGCCGCCGGGATTTCGATCTGGTCGGCGGGGGCCGAGACGCCGGGGCGGCGATCGGAGCGCGGGTCGTAGTTGTCGGGAATGTTCGGCGACGTCGGCCGCGTCACCAGGATGCCGCGGAAGGTGGCCACCGGCCGCGACGGATCGATGATCCGCCGGGCGTTTCGGTCGTTGACCGGAAGCGTCATCGGGTGGTGCTCGAAGTCGTCCCCGAAGACCACGCTCTGGGCCCGGTCGGCGATGGCGTCGAAACGGGCGAAGAGCGTGGTCATGACGGGGTCACTTCGCGGGCACGGTCACCAGGATGTCGCGCTCGAGCAGGCTGGCCCAGCCCGGCTGCGACAGGTCGATCTCGGCGCCGGCGTCCGGCATCGGCGTGCCGTTCTCGAGGATGACGTCGAGCGTCGCATAGGACGGGTGACGCCGGACGAAGGTGAGGACCGGCGCCGCGGGGGCGGGCGCGGCATCGGGGATGGTCTGATCGGTCATGGTCGATCCCCCGTCACTGCGACTGCGCGTAGAGGCGGATCTGGATCTGTGCGTCGGCCGCCAGCGCACCGCCGTTGTAGGCGAAGCCGCACTTGGTGTTCGAAGCGGTCGTCGTGGTCAGGTACTTGTTGGTGTTGTCCCAGTAGAGGACGGAACCTTCGGCGATGGCCAGCGCCGGCTGTTTCGGCAGCCACATGCAGCCGTCGACCATGGCCGGGAACTTGGCGCCGACGGCGGCGTCCTGCATCGCGACGACGACGACGCCGCCGATGAGATAGGCGGTACCGGAGGTGACGCCACCGGCCGGCGCAGTCATGGGGACGACCTGGCCGTCCTGAATGAAGGTCTTCATGGGGAGAGAACTCCGAAAGGGGGAGCGGGAGACGGTGCGGAACCTCCCGCGCGCCGGCCCTCATCGGACCGACGGGCGTGGGAGGCCCGCGTCGGGTGGCGTCGATCAGGCGCCGACCTGCTTCTGGAGACCTTCCCAGGCGAAGGCCTTGACGCCGTAGTCGATGCGGATCTTCCACACCAGGCCGTCGACGTTGGGCTGGGTGAACTCCTCGATCACCGGCTCCTTGACACCATTGAGGTAGAGCACCTCGACGGTGTCGGTCTGTGCCTGGTCGGCGGCGAGATACCAGCCGGTCGACGACACCGCGTCGAGGCGCGCCTCGGCGACGATGTCCTCGACGATGTTCTGGACCGGGTTGATCACCGCCGGGTTGGCCTGGCCGAGCGCCGACGCCGAACGCACCACCTGGGCGCCGGTGTACTTCAGGGCCCGCGGCACGATCAGGTACTTCGGCGCGAGGCCGAGCACGACCTTGCTCTGGGTGCGGTCCTTCTGGAGCCCCATGGCGAGGTCGCCCGCCTGGAGCGAGGTCGACGACAGCGCCGTCCCCGCGCCGGAGAACAGATTGGCGTGGGTGGCGTGGAACAGCGCCAGGCCGTCGCCCATCGTCGGGTTGGACGCCAGGATGCCGTAGACGTCGTTGCCGATGGTGCGCTTGGCGGCGCGGCCGAGGCGGCGCGGCAAGCGCCCGAAGACGTCGAGATCGTCGTTGATGATCGCCTGGCGCGAGATCGACACCAGACCGCCGGCGGTCGAGATCGAATAGACCTCGCCACGGTCGCCGCCCGACAGATAGGTGTACTCGTTCTGCTCGGTGATCTGCGGCAGCGACGGCAGGGCGTTGAGATCGACGCGGCGGGCCTGTTTGAAGTCGGGCAGCGAACCGGTCGACGTCCAGACCTCGAACGTCTCCGCCGCCTCCTCGTAGCCCTTGAGCATCGCCTTGTAGGCGATGTTGGAGGTGATCTGCGAGAAGTCGCCGGACGAGTGGGTGATGACCGCGGCGACCATCCGCATCGGATCGCGACCGACCCGGATGTTGTTGCGCGCGGAGATCTCGCGGATCAGGTCCATCGGCTTCAGGCCGTTGAACTCGTTCTTCGGATCGGCCGTTTCGATGCCTTCGCGGGCGAGGAAGGCATTGGAGATGCCGGCGACGAACTTGTCGCGAGCGTCGGCGCCCATCTCGATGTGACCGCCCTTGGCCGGCGGCACGTTCCCCGCCTGGCGCGCCGCGAGGGCGTCGATCAGGCGATCCTTGGCGGTGTCGAGGCTCGGCACGGCCGCGACGATCTCGTTGGTCTCCGCCAGCGTCAGACCCTTGGTTCCCGCGAGGGCATAGAACTCGACCGCCCAGGCCTTGGCCTGCGGCTGGGTGCCGCCGGCCGCGGCCGGATCGGTGGTGGTGTCTTCGGGCTTGAGATTGGGCTGCGGCATCGGAGGCTTCTCCAGAGAGGCGACGGGTTTGCGGGCGGGAGCCTTGCGCAGGCTCGCCTTCAGGCGGTCGGGGGTGTGGCTGTAGACGTCCCAGTCGAACTTCGCGGTGGGTTCGGCCACCTCTTCCATCAACCGATCGGCGAGCCCCTCGGCGATGGCCTCGTCGGCGGTGAGCCAGGTCTCGGCCTGCATCAGCGACCGACAGTGGTCGACCGGCCGGCCGCACTTGCGCGCATAGACGCCGGCGTATTGGGCGGAGAGCTTGTCGAGGACGTCCGCCTGTTTCTCGTGCTCGGCGGCGTTGCCGAAGGTGACCGCCGCCGCGTCATGGATCATCAGCATGGCGCCCTGGCGCATTTCCAGGGTACCGGCCATGGCGATCAGGGACGCAGCCGACGCGGCGACGCCGTCGACCTGGATCGTCACCGCGCCGTCATGGCTCATCAGCAGCGAATAGATCGCCAGACCGTCGAAGGCCCGGCCGCCGCCGGAGTTGAGGCGGACGGTGACCGGCCCGGGGCCGTGTTCGGCGAGCGCCTGGGCGACCTGTTCGGGGGTGAAACCATCCCCCCAACCCCAGGGATCGCCGACGTCGCCGTAGAGCAGCACCATGCCGCCCACGAGGAGGGTGTCAGGCATTTCCGTTTCCTTTCGGATCGCCGGGAAGGATCGTGTCCTTCGAAACCGCCGTCATGGGCGCGCCCATCGGGTGGCGGCCGTCGCTGTCGAAGAGCAGCTTCAGCCCATCGGCCCGCGCGTTCTCTTCGGCGATCTCGGCGTCGACCTTTTCCGGGTCGTAGCCCATCCGCCGCAGTTCTTCCGACCGCGACGAGAGCCCGGACCGGATCGCATCGCGCGCCGCCGGGATCTCCTTGGTCGGATCGATCATCTCGCGCCGCGGCTCGGTGTGTTTCAGGCGTGCCAGGGTCGCCCCCGGAACCCGAAACTCGGCGGCATCGAGGAACCATCGGCCGATGCCGGCGCACATGTGCGGGATCAGCATCGACCACTGCCACTGGCCGATGCCGCGTTGGAATTCGAGCCAGCCCATGCGGCCCGACGAGAAGTTGACCTGACTGAGGTCGCCGGCGAGCGCCTCGTAGGGCACCCCGTAGCCGATCGCCAGCTTGCGGATGTTGGCCCGGGTGTAGGCCTCGAACCCTTGCGTCACCGGCGGCGTGGCGAACTTGACGTCGACGCCGGGCGGCAGGCGCTGCTGCAACCCGGGCTCCAACATGTCGACCGGCAGGCCGGTGTCGGTCGGCGGGGCGTTCGGATCGGAACCGAGCTTGGTCCGTCCCTCGCTGTCGATCCAGAACACCGCGAAACAGGCGGCGATCTTCTGCCGCATCAGTTCGGCCTCTTCATAATCGGAGAGGTCCCACATGGTCATGATCACCGGCGCGCCCCACGGCACGCCGCGGGACTGGCCGGGCCGATCGACCCGGTAGAGGTGGATGACGTCGTCGACCGGAACCCGGATCCAGTCCTGGTTGAAACCGGCGAACAGACTGCCGGGATGCTCCTTGTAGAGGTGGTAGGCGACGCGGCGCCCCTCGGGATCGTATTCGATGCCCTGGGAGACGAAGTTGCCGGCGCCGACCTTGCCGATCGCCCGCGATCCGTCGATCCACGGCACCAGATAGTCGGGCTCCAGAACCCGAACCTGGAACGGCAACGGCAGTCCGGCGGTCGAGGTGCGGCGATAGCGCACGATCAACGCCTCGCCGCTCTCCACCACGGTCCGCATCGCCAGGGCCTGGAGGCCATAGAGATTGTGGCGCCCGTCGAAGTCGATCGCCGGCGTCTCGAGGTGGTCGGTCACCAACGTGGCGAGACGGCTCTTCACCTTCTTCGAAGCGTCGGCGATCGACACCGTGATTCCGGTGCCGACGACGTTCGACGTGATCACCTGCACGGCGCGCGCCGCATAGGCGTTGTTGCGGACGAGCTCGCGATGGACGTCGCGCAGACGGGTCAGCGAGGTCCAGGATTCACGGTCGGCCGAGGTCGACGCGATGCGACGACCGGCGGTGCGATGGCCGCGGGCGGCGCCGTCGTAGCCGGCGACCGCCTCGACGAGACCGCGCATCTTCTGCCGACGGTCGGTCGCCGCCATCTCGGCGGCGAGCGCATCGACGCGAATCCGCGCCGTGAGACGCCGCGCGGTCCACTCCGGCGCCAACGAGCGACCGAGGCGGGTGAGGAAAGACGGAGAGGTCACGGGATCAGCCTCCCCGGATAGGGATAGCCGTAGGACGGCGCCCCGCGCATGACGCCGGTCGACATGCCGGTTGCGACCCGGTCGTCGCCGAGGGTGCGCACACCGGTGCCGGTGAGCGTCGCGACGATGCCTCCGCGGATGCCCATCATTTCGCGCACCGAGCGATAGACGACCATGCGGCCGTCGGCATAGCGGACCTCACGCGCACCGAGCGCGAGGGCCGCGTCGAGCGCGTCGAGATCGGCTTGGGTCCAGGCCATGGGTCACCTCTTCAACCACCCCGATCGACGGGGGACGAACGTCGGGCGCGGCGGGAGTGGCGGAGGCAGAACCGGGTCGGGCTCCGACGCAGGTTGCGGCGGAGCGGCGACCAGGGTGGATGCGAAGAGTTCGCCCTGGGGCGTCTCCGGCGCCCGCGGCCCATGGGCGGCGGCGACCAGTTCGTCCCAGCGCTTGCGGTCGATCTGTCCGGCGCCGTCGCCCCAGGCGAGCGCTCGACACCCGACGGCGATGTCGAGGCCCTCGTTCGGCCAGTGGTGCCGCTTGCGCCACTCGCGGGCGTCGCCGATCTTGACCAGCGACTGGCGGCGGGCGTTGCCGCGCGCCTCTTCGCGGGTGTCGACCAACACCTCTGCGGTCAACTGCCGCAACTCGTCTTCACCGATCCAGTCGGGAAGGTGGATCGTGGCGTTCGGCCAAGTGCCGTCCGAGCGCGGCCCCGCGACGAGATGGCGCAGGCCTTCGTAGACCGACACCTTCAGGCCCCAGGCCCCGACCAGGCCGAGGTCGATGCGGCGGCCGGCGATCGGCCGACCGTGGACGTCGCGCAGATCGGCGCGAGTCAGTTTGTAGGGGGCGGCGCTCGGTCGGTTGTCCGACTTCGTCGCCTGCAGGCCATGGCGCTTCGACACCTTGTCGTAGAGCGCCTGCGTGAAGGCGCCGGTGTCGATGCCCCACGCCATCACGTCGAGATCGCGACCACCCTCGCTCGTCCACTGCCGCGCCGTGAGCGCATCGAGAGCATTCCAGGCCTCGGCCGTGGTGTGTTCGTGGGCGATGACGCCGCGGTCGACGAGCCAAGCCTGAAAGCCGGGCCCGAAGGCCCACAGCCCCCACTCGAACCGGTTCCCCTGGACGTCCACGAACCCGTAGAGCACCGCCGCCGGATAGGGGACGACGCCCCGGGTCCAGGCGCGGCGCACCTCGAGCAGCTTCTCCCAGTCGGGGGTGTCGCTCTTCGGCTCCCAGGCCTCCCCGAGATCCTGCTGCGTGACGACCTTTTCCTTGCCCGGATCGCCATGGGCGGCTTCGCTGCGCGCCCAGATGTCCGACCACGGCTCGAACGGCGACCACGCCGACCAGTTCGCCCAAGAGGGCTGGCGATCTCGCACGCGACCGCTACAGGGCTCGATCGCATGGAGATCGATGTCGGCCGCGGCGATCACCGTGGGAACCGGCGGCTCGCCTTCGGCGACCCATGTCGGCACCCAGCGGTGAGCCGCCAACATGACGTCGCGCGAGACCTGGTCGACGATGCAGCCTTCCGCCTCACAGGCGAAGTGCGGTCGATTCTTCGACGCCGGCGTCGGCGGACGCATCTTGTCGAAGCCCCAAACCTGGAAGGCCCCGCACTGCGGACACGGCATATACAGGCGGCGGCGGTCGCCGGCGTCGTAGTCTTCGCTGATGCGGCAATCGCCGACGAGGCCGGGGGTCGAGACCTCCAACTCCTTGGCGCGATCGCCGTAGGATTTCGTGCGGGCGCGGGCCTGATCGACCGGGGAACCGCGACCGTCGGCGTCCTTCGGGTAGCCCGCGACTTCGTCGAGGATCAGCCAGCGGATGGAGACCATCTGCAGGCCCTTCGACGACGTCGCCGAAGTGATCTGGTTGTAGCCGCCGGCGAAGCGCTTGAACGCCGTCGTCGAAGCCCCTTCATCCCGACTGTTCTCGGGGCGGACCCGATGGCGGATGCGGGGCGAGGCGTCGACCGTCGGCTGCAGCTTGACGCGATTGTACTTCGCCGCCTCCTCACCGGTCGGCAGCACGGTCAGCATCGGTCCCGGCGACCGGTCGACGATGTAGCCGAACCAGCAGACACCCACCTCGGACTTGCCGGTCTGGGCGGAGAACTTCAGCGTGACGCGGCGGGCCGGGTGATCGGGGTGGAGGCAGTCGAGCGGCTGGCGCAGGTACGGCACGCGGGCCGTGCGCCAGTCACCCGGATAGGGAGAACCGGATTCGGGCGAGATCTTGCGATAGCGGTCGGCCCACTCGGAGACCGTCAGTTCTTCCTCGGGGCGGGCGGCCGTGATCAACGCGTCGAAGAGGACGGTACGGCCGTGGACGATCCCGGGAAATTCGCCGCGAATTTCGGCGAGACGAGCAGCGGCGGCTCTCTCGTCGAACATGGCGTCACTCCGCTGCGGCAGCCTCCGCCTCGGTGAGGAGACCGTGGTCGATCAGGTTGCGGATGAAGGCTTCGAGGCCTTTGCGTTCGAACGCCCGCAGGTGCGGACGGATCAGGCGAGCCTCGACACCGACCGTCGCCGCGATCGCCTCCGACGTGTCGGCGACGGCGAGCGAAAAGGCGTTGCGAAGCGACGACACGGCGACGACGGCGGCTTCCTCGACCTCGCGGCGCAGGGTCAGGTGGCCTTCGCGCTCGCCGAGTTCGAGTTCGCGCAGCCGCCGCTGAGCCCGCAGATTGCCGGCCGCCTCTTCCGAACGCGAGGAATCGGCCTTCTGGGTCGGTGCGGGCTTGGCCGCCAACCGGATGTTCTCGGCGCGGTGCGCCGCCAGGTCTTCGTAGTCGACGACGGTCTCTCGTCCGACGGTGCTCGGAGCGAGGGCGTCGCCGTGCTGTTTGACGTAGCGCGAGAGCGTCGATCGGGTGACCGGATCGCCGGCTTCGGTCAGAAGCTCGGCCGCCCGGGTCAGGCTCACCGTCCCGTGCATCGTGCATCGCCCCCGTGCGTTCGCGTGTATCGGTTTCAGGGCCGGCCCACTACCGAAACTCCGGGCTGCGTCCGCACTCGCGGGCCGGCCGGGGTGGGGAAGGACCCGACCCCCCTCCTTCGATCGGAGGGTCAGCGGAGGGCGAGGGCGCGAGCCAGTCGCTTCTCGATCACCGGGCCGACGTTGCGTCGAACCGATGCCTCGAAGAGGTCGACCATGCCGCCCTTCAACATCTCCTTCGCCAAGTTCGGACCGAACAGCGCGCGCACCGGCAACCGCTCACGGGTCAGACGGGCACGACCGCGACCACTCGGCGAGAAGAACGATCGCTTGAAGAGATGGTCGACGCCCCACACGTCGGCGGAGACCGCGCCTCCTGCCGACCGCGTAGGGAAGGCCGACAGTGGTAGGCCCGGGCCATGGACGATGATGCAATATCGTCCCGGCGCCGGAGAACGGGCGAAGACGCGCGCCGTGATCGACGCATAGGTCTTGACGCCGCTCACCACCTTCAACCCGCGCCGGACGTCGGTGCGGACCTTGTCGCCCCCCTCGATCGCCGCTTCCTTACGGACACGGGCGATCTTGGGCGGCATGGCGGCAAACTTGGTGGCGAGGCGCTCCCAGGCCCGGGTGTCGAGCCTGAGAGCGATCATGTCGCTCATCGCCGCGCCCCCAGTCGGGCGCGCGCCATGGCGAGCGCCGTCGATCCGATCGACCGCGCATCCTCGACCATCGAGGAGACGACGAACGAGGCGGCGGGCACGATCTGGGACAGATCACCGGCGATCGTCGACGTCGCGGCCGATACGATCCTCTGCCGGCGTTCGGCACACTGGCACATGGCGAACCCTCACATGACGGCCTCCCGCGGAGGGCACAACGAAAACCCCGGCCACCTTGCGGCGCCGGGGTTCCTGATCAGCTTTTACACTGTGAGCAAAACCTAGATCACGCGACTGCCGCACGTCAAGCGGTCTGCCGAGAATTTTCGTCGCTGCCCGACGACCTCCCCCATTCGACCCACGGCACCACCGGCGCCGCGGGCGGCAGCACGACGCGGCCGCCGAGCCCATCCAAGGTGACGGCGAGCCGCCGCAGGGCGGCGTGGGTGAGCCCCCATTCGATCCGATGGGCCAAGCCGGCGGCGGGATCGGGTTCCAGGGTCAGACACGGATAGGCGCCGACGTGGGGGCGCTGGCGCCGCACGTCGTAGCCGTCGAGTTCGACGTCCTCCCATCGCGTCGGGATGCCCGTCACTGCGTCGAACTGGACAGCCTGACGCACCGAGCGCCGCCATTGGGGTTTTCCCCGCCGCAGGGTCGGGATCACGGCCGGTTCGACCACATCCCAGGCCGGCCACAGACCGAGGATGGCGATCCGCCGCACCAGGGCCGAAATCGGCGACCGCAGCCAGCGATGACCGTCGTCGGCATAAGTGACGATGTCCCAGGCGCGCGCCACCGCTCGCTCGCCCGCGACGCCGAGGTTCGGCCAACCCGCCAGCAGATCGTGAGCATCGCCCTCGGCGACGCTTTCGTCGTCGAGAGCTTCGACCGCCGCGGCGACAGTGAGCGCGTCGGGGTGAGGATCGGTGGCGTCATCGCCGGTTCCCCACGCGGACACGTCGACCATCGTGCCGAGCGCGCCCACCCGTTCGACGATCGCCCAGGAAGAGCCGATGGCAGACGCCCCCCAGGCGCCTCCGGCCGACTTCGGCAATTCCATCACGTAGGCCCAGCGCAGCAGCGCCTCGATGTTCGTCGTCACCATTTCCCTGACCCTCTCTCGATTGAGGCCTTTTTGGCCGAGATCCGTCCCGAAGATGGTTGGCGGCACTATGTCGGTAGTTAAAATCCAACTACCGCCAACATTTTTTCTTTTATATTCAACCAGATAGAGAGAAATGGCGGTAGTTGGCGGTAGTTCTATAGAGAACCATGAAGATCTTTAGACCAAACGATGCTTCACAGTTCATAGGATAGGAAACCCCCGCCAACTACCGCCGAACCATCTCATGTTCTTGATCCGTCGAGGCTTTTCCCCTCCCCCGAACCCCCGCCAAACCCCCGCCGAACCTCCGCCGACTACCGCCGCCGCAGCGGCAGTTCGAGTCTTTGAGCCGAGGTCAATCCGACGGGTTGCGGGTGTTCGTGGACGCCTCGGGCACGTCGTGGAGCACACAGTCCATGTAGAAGTTGCGGCCCGACACCTCAGTTCGTTGGAGCTTCTGGCCCGCAACGCGACCGAACTTGGTCACCGATCGAGGTCGCTTGGAGTTGGCGAAAGACCACGCGACATAGGCGTCGTACATCACGGTCGCCTGGATCTTGGTGTCGATCTGGGTTCGCACACAGGTCCTCAGGAACTCGCCCACGGGGTCCATGATGGCCCCATAGTCTGCGGTCGCCTTGCGCACCGATGGCGCCACGAACAGCCCATGCGCGAGGAAGTCGACCGCCCCTTCCGCGAGCCACGCCAGGATCCCAGGGCCCTCATCGGCGACAAATCCGGCGACCATCTCTTCCATGTCGCGGCGATTGTCTTCCGGCACCGTCTGGTCCCAGTGGACGACCAGGATGCGCCGCATGGTGCCGTAGTCCGACCCGTCGAGCGTCGGAAACCCATTGCCGCTCATGTGCGGTGCGGCCACCGACTTGAACTCGAAATAGCCCTTGAACAGCGAGCGCACCGGGAACTTCTCGCCGCCGGTCAGTTTCTTGATCAGATCCTCCTGGAGCGGCACGTCGCCCTTCACCTCGAGGATGCGGACCATCCGCCGCCCATAGAGCCGGACGAGGTCGGGCGAGGCGGCGCCGACCCCGCGGTCGCCGGTACCGACGATCGATTCGCGCGGCAGGCCGACGGCGAGCGAACCGAGCACCCGGGTCAGCGTCTCGAGGAAGACGCTCTTACCGTTGGCGCCGGTGCCGTAGTGGAACATGATGTTCTGGGCGATGACCCCGAGCAGCGACGTGCCGGAGAACGCCTGGACGGTTCGCCGCTTGTCCTCGTCCGGCAGCATCTCGGCGAGAAAGGCCCGCCATTTCGGTGCCGGTGCGTCGAGGCCGGCCCAGGCAACCGGCATCACCGAGGTGATGAGATCGCCGCGCTCGTGGCCCTCGATCGCCTCGACCGAAGCTACCCACCTGACGACGTCCGGGTCGGGGCATTCCTCGTCGAGCGCGCGGCCGAAACGCAACGTGTGGGTTGCGCAGGCGACCTTGTAGGGGTCGGCGTTGAAGGCCTCGGGATCGCGGCGCAGCCGTGGCCCGGCCATGTCGAGCATGTTGTTGACCCGGCCCTTGTTCTTCGAGGTGACGCCGAAGGCTTTCCGCGCCCGCTGGCGGCCGGCGAGTTTGAGGCGAGCGGCATCGGCGGCCTTGAGCTTCGCCTGAAGCTTCTTCGGCGCGTCGTCGATGTCGTCGTAGTCGTCGAGGCCCTTGGCGGCGGCGATCGCCCGCTCCTCGTCGGGCGTGTGGCGCAGGAAGTCCGCTTCCAGGCCTATCCGGTCGCCGAGCCCTTGCGCGATGCGCTCGACCCGGGCCCGGCCGCCGGCATAGTCCCAGTGCGTGCCGGCCCAGCCGAGGAACACACCGGTCGCGACCTCCTCCTGCGCCAACACCAGGATGTCGCGCCCGAAATGCCGGATCAGCCGCTCACCGTTGTCGGTGTCGGAATGGTCGAGCTTGGCGCAGCCCTCGACGACCGCCATGTCGAGCGGCAGCGCCGCCCATTCGAGCGTCGCCCCGGACGACCCCGGCTCGCCTTCGTCGTCGCCGGCGTCGGTCGATGCGGGCGGAGAAGCCGACGGGGTTGCGGGTGGAGCCGAGCGCCCGGAGACGGCGCTCCGATCCTCCTCGGCGATCCCGATTTCCTCGGCCGCGTCGAGCGCCAGCAAGATGGAATCGGTCATGTGCGGTCTCCTGGGCGCGCGAGCATTTCCGCTTGCCGCATGTCGTTGAAATCGAGGCCGTCGGTCGGCCAAGCGCGCCGGGTTGAAACTCCGGCGCGCGCCCACCGCCTCGCGGCGCGGCGGGTGGCGTAGTCGACGGTGGCGCGGTCGCTGTCGCCGTCGCAGAGCAGCAGCGCGCGCCGCACCGACGGCGGCAGCACGATCCCCGGCTTCGTCCAATCGGGCTCCGGGCCCGGGATCCGCACCAAGCGGAGCCGGCCGCGGGCATCGGGCTTCTTCAGCCCGTCGGGATGCCGAACGGCTTCCGCCGCTGCACCGCCGAGGTTGCCGAGCGACACCCCGACGATCCAGGCGATCTCGTCGACCCTGCGGCCGGCGTCGATCGCGCTGTCGCGCACCGAGGCCGTAGTCTCGATCCCCTCCCCGACCGTCACCTCGATCGGCGCCGGCGGCTTGGTCAGGTGGATGATCCCGGTGCCCCGCGGACCCCGCACCTTCTTCGGCGGATAGAGCGGGCGGCCGGCGGTGTCACGGGTCTCCCCGGTCGTCGGATCGGCGATCAGCGCCTTGCGCGGCGCGACGGGATCGAGGAACGTCTGGTGGACGGCCAGAAACCGCCCGTCGGCGCCGACGATCGCCGCCAACATCACCGGGTAGTCACCGGCCGAGACGAAGCATTTTTGCGCCTTCGACCACACCCAATAGGTCATCGAGGCCGCGAATCGCAGTCGCAGGCCGGATTGGTGCAGGATGCCACGCGCCGCGAGATAGGCCGCGGCATGCGACCCCGCGAGCGGCACGCCGGCGTTCCAGATCGCATAGGCGCGCTCGCGTTCCTTTTCGCGGAAGCGCCGCACCGCGTCGTCGTCGCGTTCGGCCTTCCGCTCGGCATCCCGGCGGCGCTCTTCCGCCCGCTGCTCGCGCTCTTGCCGCGCCGCCGGGGTCTCGGTCACCTCACCGTCGGGCGGCGGCGTGCCGTTGATCCATTCACAGGCAGCGAGAAACCCGAGCTTCGGGTCGTAGTCGCGGACGTGACAGACCAGCGCCACGACGTCGCCACCCGCCCCACCATCGTGGCCGCAGTTGAAGATCCGTTTCGCCGGGTTGATCTGGAGCTTGTCGCCTCGCCCCCCACACAGCGGGCAGGGCCCGACCAGTTCCCGCCCCGCCTGCCGAAGCTTCGCCCCGAGCCGGCCCGCCACCTCGACGATGTCTGCCAACCGGGCATCTTCGACCCATTCCGCCCGCGTGGTCATGCCGGCCACCCCGAAGTTGTGTAGCCATACACACCGCGAGGATTGACAAAACCTCTTAATCTTGTGTATCTATACACACGATTGAAGGACACCCGCCCGATGAATCCGAAGCGCCTCACGATGACCCCGAAGGACGTCAAGAAGCGCCTCGAGGCCGAGGGTTGGTTCGTCGCCCGCACCGGCCCGGGCGACCATGTCCAGATGAAGCACCCGGAGAAGACTGGCCGGGTGACGATCGACATGGGGGTCCGCGAGATCCCGATCGGCACGCTGCGCTCGGTGTTCCGGCAGGCCGGATGGAATTGGTGAGAGGAGAGCCCGACATGGCCCAGGCCTATGCATTGATCCACGAGGCGGACGGAGCCTTCGGCATCTCGTTCCCGGACTTCCCCGGCTGCGTCGCCGGCGGCGACAGCGTCGAAGACGTGTTGATCCGCGGCCGCGCCACGCTCGCCTTCCATGTCGCCGGCATGGTCGAGGACGGCGCCCCGATGCCGCTCTTGCGCAGCCACGCCGGGCTGCGGGCCGATCCCGACTTCGTCGCCGACGCGGAAGGCGCCACTCTGGTGCTGATCCCCGTCGACCTTCCGACACGTGCCGTGCGGGTCAACGTCTCGATCGACGAGACCCTGCTCGATCAGATCGACCGCGCCGCCCAGGCACGCGGCGAGACCCGCTCGGGCTTCCTCGCGGCAGCGGCTCGGGCGCGCGTGGCGGGCTGACGGCCCCGATCGAACAGCATCGGCGACGAACCCGTGCTTCATGCCACCGCCCCGAACTTGCCGACCTCGTTTCCGAACACGTCCCAGCCGGGGCGTTCGGTGCGGCCGAACATCTCGAGCTTCGGCAGATCACCGACGAGACGATCGATCAGGTGGGGGATGACGTCGGGCTTGCGCGAGTGCTCGCGCGGCACCGCGAAGACGGTCTGGCCGACACCCTTGTCGATGCGGTCGTAACCCTTCCCGCGGGTAGCCAGCCATACCTGCTCGGTGCCGGCCCGCGTGTGGTAACCGAGTCCCTTTCGGCAATCAGCCTCGTCCCAGAAAAGGCGCCCCTGACCGTGCGGCCCGGACGTCTTGACCCAGACGAACGCGACCGTCTTGAATTCAAACCCCCACGCCTCGATCAACCGCAGCGCTTCCGGCAGCATCGGCTGGTAGACCCACAAGAACAGCGCCGCGTCGTTCGCCGCGATGTCGCCGACCGGCAGCGCCATGATCTCGTCGAGTGGCATCGTGGGATAGTGCTGCTCCGGAGCCCGGTCCTGACCGGCCTCACCCCAGGTCCGGAAGGACCACGGTGGGTCGGCATAGATCACGCGGTAGACCCGGTCGATCGAGGCGAGGTCGGGACGGATCATCCCACCCTCCCCGCGGCTGCCATCGCTGCGCGCTCGGCGGCGGACCAGAGGTTCGCGACGCGGCGTCGCCGCGTCGTCCGCACCACCCGCCACACCGCGACCCGGCGGGCGCGAATCGTCATCCATCGGTCGAAGACGAGGCGGCGCATCCCTCACGCCCCCTTGCCGATGAGCGTGTCGAATGCCTTGACGCGCGCCGCGAAGATGCCCTCGACCGCCACGAGATCACGCTCTGCCGCCTGGAGGGCGCTCGACGCCGCCGCGACCCGCTGCGCTGCCTTCTGCAGCGCGTCGAGGTCGCCGGCGAGGGCGGCACGGAAACTGGTCATCGCCGCCGGCGGGACATCCTCGGCGATCGCGAAGAAGTTTGCCTCGCGAAACGCCTTGACGAAGGCGACCGACATCGCCGCGGCCGTCGCGACCTTCTCGTCCGACCAGCCGGGCAGATATCGCTTCTCCTTGACGTCGAGGTTGGCGAACAGCGCGTCGTAGACGACCTTGCGGCCGAGGATCGCGTCTTCCGACAAGGCCTTCGGCGCAGCCGGCTTGTCCTTCACAACCACCATGGGAAACTCCTTTCGCGCCGGCGTTTCGCGCTCGACGCACTTCGGGCAACGATCGTCGCGGTCGCGCGAGCCGACCCGCCATCCGGCAGCCCGGAAGCGTTGTGCGGCCATCGCCGGGGGCAGGTTCCTGAGGGCGGTCGAATTGACCACCTGATCACGCTCGCGACATCGACCGCAGACGATCTCCGCCCCCGATTGGGAGGGCCCGAAATCGGCGCGGCGGACGGGTACGACGCGGAAGCTTCGGTCGGTCATGCCCGGGCCTCCAACGCATCGGCGATATCGACGAGGTGCGTGCCGGCGAAGGCGGAACAACGCGCCAACCCGCGCAACAGGTGGGCGACGGTGAGGAGAGCGGCCGTGCGCCAACTGGTCATGAGCGCACCTCTGCGAGATGCCGATCGAGACGCCGCTGCAGGGCGTCGATCTGGGCCCGCGTCCGTTCCGCGTCGGCGGCACTGGCGGCGCGCGAGATCCAGGCAGGCGGCCCGTCCATGATCGCCGCCAGAAACTCGGGGCCGTAGACCCGGATCAGGGCGAGACAGGCGACGAAGGACGGGCGCGACGATCCCGACAGCCACTTGCGGGCCGTCGAAGCGGCGATGCCGGTCTCGGCCTCGATCGCCTCGGCAGGCTTGATCGGGTGGCGGCTCGTCAGGAAGGCGATGACGCGGTCGGCGCAATCGTCACTGATGCCGAACTTTCCGTCGATCCGAGAGGCCGCGGGCGAATTCCGTCCAGACTTTCCCGAGCCGCACTCCGAGGATGGGATGCGATCGTGTCCCGAGAGGTGGTGTAGCTGACCGGTGGCCAGCGGGCGCGCCGATATGGGCGGCGTCCTCAGGCCGCCATGTTCGGCAGGCCGAGGACGGCAGGATCATCGTCGATGGCGGCGATCGTTTCCAGCGTCATGTAGCGGGAGCGTTGGACGGCCCATTCGTCGTTCTGTTCGAGCAGGATCGCCCCGACCAACCGGACGATGGCATCTTCGTTGGGGAAGATGCCGACGACCTCGGTTCG